>DHQI01000096.1:0-43547 GCA_002408065.1 Bacteroidales bacterium UBA5342 | reverse complement strand
TACAAAGATAGCTATCTTTGTAATGAAAAACTTAAAATGAAAAATGAAAAATTAGCGGTCACGCTATTATTATGATCGTTTTTTGAATTATCAGGTCAACTATTTTAGTTCTCAATAACCATTGTACCTAAGGCACACTTAATCTAACTGTGATTTATACCTAAAGAAAACCTCAGTGCACTTGGAGCCTTGGGCTTTATCAGAAATTACGCTCCACCAAAGGACGTATCACAATATCGTCAAGGTAGATTTCATCGGCCAAAGTCAACTGCTTGATGATGGCCTCGGCTACATTTAGCGGGCGTAAATAATCATCGCGGTCGTTGGTGCGGAAAGGGGTATCAGTGCCTCCGGGATAAACGTTCATGACTTTTATTTCATAATCGCGCAATTCTTTCCGAAACACTTTGCTCAAGGCATCAAAACCGGCTTTGGTAGCTGTGTAGGAGCCCGTAGTAGGGTTAGAAAACAAGTCGCAGGTGGTTTGGGTATTGATGATACTCCCCTTGATTTTTTGTTCTATCATCAACTTACTGACTTCGCGGGTAAAAATCATGGGCGCACGCAGGTTAACGGCCACCATATCATCAAAAGCCGCTGTAGTTATGTTAAATATCTCGCCTTTTTCGGTGTTCATACCTACGTTATTGAACAGGTAATCGACACTGCCGAATTTATCTGCCACCTCATCCACAAAAGCCAGTATTTCAGCTTCGTTTTTCACATCAACCGACTTAACATAATATTGCGAGGAATCAACACCCTTAACAGAAAACAAATCAACTAAAGGTTGTATATTACGGGCACATACGGCAACATTTACGCCGTTCTCTATTAGCATTCGGGTCAATGCTAAACCTATGCCCTTAGAGGCTCCCGTTACGATGGCTGTTTTGTTTTGCATAAAAAAAAATAAACCTAACGATATGAGACGATGAGACCCCAGGCACGGTCTGCAGTCTATAAATCTAAAATTCTGAAGTCTTAATTACTTTCTTTTTGCTTACGAATATAAGCTGGAATCTTTTCAAACAATTCCATAAATTCAAGGTTTTCAAAGTCGCTCTTTCCCAACTGACCTTTTATACCAAATGGCACATCCTGATTGCTTTGTGGCAATTGAGCTGTTTTATTATAAAGGTTATCGATCTTTTGTTGTTTTTCTGTTTCCAGCTTCTCAAAATCAATCACACGGGCTCCCGAAGCACTTTGAGGCTCTGGTGCAGCAGCATCCGGACGGTAGATTTTACGGCTGGTTTGGTGTAAAGCTAAATTTGATGTTGAGAATCCGGTAGCAATAATGGTGACGTGAATTTCATCGTCCAATTGCTCATTACTCCCGAGCCCCATAATAACCGAGGCATTTTCTCCTGCCAGCTGCAGCACATATTCCTGTATATCATCAACCTCTCCCATGGTCGCTTCCTTGGCGGGATTTGAGGTTATATTAATCAATATGTCTTTTGCACCACGTATATCATTGTCGTTAAGCAATGGCGAGAGCAAGGCATTTTTAATGGCCGTTACCGCACGGTCCTCTCCTTTGCCCTGGCCGGAGCCCATCAAAGCAACACCACTAGAGCGCATCACGGTTTCTACATCAGCAAAATCGACATTAACATGGCCGTGTGTCGTAATGATTTCTGCAATTCCTTTAGCAGCAATAGCCAAAATATTATCGGCATGACCAAAGGCATTGCTCACCCCCAAATCACCATACATATCCTTCAGGCGATCGTTTTTAATCACCAAAAGGGCGTCCACTACTTTTTGCATCTCCTCCAAACCGGCAATGGCTTGTTTTATACGCTGTGGCCCCTCAAATTTAAAAGGGATAGTCACAATACCCACAGTCAGGATATCACGCTCCTGAGCAGATTGTGCTATGATAGGCGCTGCTCCGGTTCCGGTACCTCCCCCCATTCCTGCAGTGATAAAAACCATCTTGGTCTGCGATGTAAGCAACTCCTCTATCTGAGACATACTCTCGATGGCTGCTTCCCGACCACGCTCTGGCTTACTACCAGCTCCCAATCCTTCAGTCAGAGTTGCTCCAAGCTGTATTTTAACCGGAATATCGGAGTTCTCAAGCGCTTGATAATCGGTGTTACAGATGGCAAAATCAACATCCTTAATACCTTGGTGATACATAAAATTAACGGCATTGCTACCGCCGCCACCTACCCCGATGACTTTTATGATTGATGCTGAATGGTGTTGTGTTGCAAATTCCAATAAATCACTCATAGTTTTCAAATGAAAAATTAAAAATGAAAAGCTTAAAAAAGGCCCTGCCTAAACCCGGTATTCACCGGAAAAACTAAGCATTCAAGGTTTTCTTCTTTACTCATTATTATTTAAGGGCTGCGTCTTCTTCGTCGAAGAGGCCTTCGAACATATCACGCATTCCCCTAAATATCTTTTTCTTATCTTTTTTCTCCTTAGGTTCCGGTGCGCTGTCTTGTGGTGTCACCGTTTCCACCTTTTTCTCTTTCTTTTCTTCTTTTTTGCTGTTGTTTTTGCCCAATTTAAGTAAACCACATATTTCAGCATCGGCATGGGTCAGTTGATGTACAGAATCCTTAGACAAACAAGCTTTCATATCAGCTACCCGCACATTAAAATTGGTCTTAATGGTCACAAAATGTGATAGATTTTTGATATTAACCACATGACCAGTCATCACCAAACCACTTATCATCAGATTCATAAAGCCTGATTTTTCCAACTGATGCTTTACATTGAGCAAAATCTCTTCTAAACGAGCTTCGATAACCTCGACAATAAAACGGGTAGGAAAAATCTTCTTGATATCACTCTTAGTGGTGAGTTCCATCTCAGCATCTTCGACCAGACTGGCACAAACAGCCCCAAACTGATTGTTCTGCAAAAGCCTCTCAGCAAGGGCATAAGAGATATTTAACGAAGAGCTCAGGTCATTAATTATCATCCGGCACCCCAAAGGCATGGTGGAGACAAACTGCAGTTTTCCCTCTTTGTAAATCGCAATTTTCGTGCTGGCATGACCTATTTCAATAGCCGCTACACCGGCTTTCTTTTCCTCTTGGGTGAGGATGGCTTCAGCTACCGTGGAAGGCGATAAAAACATGTCGGCCATCGTTATCTCAGCGAGCTTCAGAGTATTCTTGATACGGTCGATACTTTCACCGTCAGCATTCACCGTCAGATAGTCGGCCTCAATGCGCTGACAGGATTTACCTACCACCTGTTCTTCTTTTTCTCCATCTACACGATATACCAAAGCCTGCGTAAGCAAACGCTCATCTTTGGCCGACTTAGAAATAAGTTCATCCGAAACATCCAGACTTTTAAGCACCTCAGCAGTCACAATAGATCCTTCGCCCAGAGCTTTATTCACACTTACCCGTTCGCTGTAGAGACCCGTGCCTGAAGTGGTCACATACACCTTTTCGATAATGACTTTCTGACGCTGCTGTACTTTCAGAATCAAAGATTGAATCTCTTTGGCAACGACCGATTCATTAACAATCTTACCGTATTTGACGGAAGACGAAGGTAGGGTTTCGTAATCGATAATGTTAATCACTCCATTGGTGGTCTTAGTCCCGATAGCCAGGGAAATCTGAGCGCTACCAATATCAAGTGCTGCTGTAAAGTTACTGTAGATCATATGCTGTTATTCTGTCGGGTGATGGATGACGGATGACAGACGAACCACATCTGTCATTGGTCTTTCGTCATCGGTCATTTCTTAGTACACACCACCTGTCCGTCATATTTTAGACTGATGGTTTTATATTTATTCCAGGAATTATTATTAAAAATCTGCAAATAGAGCGCTTTCAAGCTTTTGAATTTCACCTCTAAATTATCAGCCGTTCCCAATTCAATGCGCTGGCGTCCGGCACGCGGAATTAATGTATATTCGCCATTATGTTCTACATGAATCTGTTCTATCTGGGCTTCCCAAAAACGGTCCTGCGTAATGATGTCAACAATTTTGAATAGATCACCACTCACCATCTCGCTTTTCACCTTACCGGTAATGACTGGTACATGGGCAGTGTAAAAATTAGACGGTGGCATCTCTCCGCCTAACTCATCAATATAAAAATTGTACTTATCGGTTAGCACTCGAGCTATAGGACGACGCTGACTCACTTCAATACGCATCGTTTTATTGGCCAAAAAATAACAATCACAATCTTTGATGGAAGAATGACCTTTGATACGATTTTCTATCTCATGAAGGTTAATCTGAGATGGCAGCTTCGTCAAAAGCTTGTAATTACCATCCTTCAATATCTGATCAATGTCTCTGGTTTGCACAAAACGTGTTTCCAGGCTATCCAGTATCACAATATCCACAGCACTGCAATAGCTCTCATTATAAGCCACGTTGACAAAGCTCATCATCACTACGATGTAAGCCCCCAACAAGCTAAAGCCTATAATGTTTTTAATGCGTTTCACGGAAAAGTATTATATCGTTCTGTTTATCAGCAAGTCTCTCACTTTAGGCACCAAGCGATCTATGTCCCCAGCCCCCAAAGTTAGTAAAACTTGAAGCGGAGCCTCTTTGAGTTTTTCTTCGATCTGTTCACAAGTTACCAACACAGCCGGACAAGCTACCTCTTTCAAAATCAGTTCTGAAGTCACTCCGGGGATAGGCTCTTCACGTGCCGGATAAATATCCATCAACCATAACTCGTCTAAAAGCGCCAATGACTCAGCAAAACCGACCGCAAAATCCTTCGTACGGCTAAATAGGTGTGGTTGAAAAATACCGGTTATTTTCTTATCAGGATATATGCTACGGACTGAAGAGATGGTAGCCCTCAACTCCTCGGGGTGGTGCGCATAGTCATCAATGTACACAAGCCCCTCTTGCCTTACATGGTATTGAAAACGGCGGTGAATACCCTTGAATGAAGCCAGAGCATAACGCAGCTCATCAAGATCAACGCCATGCATATAAGCTACAGCTAGCGCTGCTACAGCGTTTTCAACATTTACACGACCGGGAACCCCCAGCACCATATTTGGAATAACACCATTAGGCGTCACAAAATCGAAATGATAAAAACCATCTACTAAATGTAACTTCTCCACGTGAAAATCTCCCTCTTCGACATTGTAAGTCAGCACTTCGACATCTTCATTTACACGGGGAGTAAAATCCAAACCATGCTTATATAGCAGAATACCATCTTGTACTATTTGGGAAGTAAAGTCCTGAAACGCTTTTATCAGCTCGTCATGCGTGCCGTAAATATCTAAATGATCAGCATCTATAGCAGAAACAACTGCTGTATGAGGGTGTAAATGTAAAAAAGAGCGATCAAACTCATCCGCCTCAATGACCACTTTTGAGCTATGCGCGTTAACCAAGAGGTTACTGTTATAGTTCTGAGATATTCCGCCCAGAAAGGCATTACAACCGACTTCTGAAGAATAAAGCAAGTGACCTATCATGGTAGAAATGGTCGTTTTACCATGAGTGCCCCCCACGCAGATGCTTTGCTGCGTTTGCGTTAGCAAACCAAGTACCTCGGCTCTTTTCATCACTTCAAAACCTTGATTACGAAACCAGTTAAGAATAACAGCATCTTTAGGTATGGCCGGTGTATAAATGACCAAGGTTTTATTCTTGCTTTTAAAAGCTTCAGGAATGACATCAACACTATCAGTATAGGCAATATCAATCCCTTCATCTTCCAGCTTTTGGGTTAAAGTACTCCGGGTACGATCATAGCCGAAAACGGAAAAGTTTTGAGTGTTAAAATAGCGTGCCAAAGCACTCATTCCTATTCCACCAATGCCAATAAAATATACGTGAGAAAACCTGTTTTGCATAATGTGTTTTATGTTATGAAACGGTTTAAAGTCCATTTGACACTTAAACAACTTCTATGCAAAAATACGAAAAAGAAAAGCTCAAAGACTTATTAAAAGAGCATTTCTATAAGAGAAATAATGGAATTCATTAACGGCGGGTAAGAAAGCAATCCTGATACAAGCAAAGCACTCAAAAAAAGACTTCGCGCTCTTGGAGAAGCATCACTTTGGAAATTAGAAAAAAAGTAGGACGTCGGCACCATCAAAAGCATCATTCCCAGATGGCTTGGCAACAGACTCAAAGAATTGGCAAGTACAATATATACAAGAGCAATCAGGTTTATAGTGTTAAATTTCCGAACGACTGTTTTGTAAGTATTAGCCTTTGAAAAGGTTGCATAAAGACTGATCACCAACATCAGAAAGGGGCCCACATTAGAGAGTTGTTCCCAACGGATATATTTAAAGAGGTTCAGATGACTGCCGTGCTGTAGCTGCTCCCACAAATAAAGGTGCGTAAACTGTGCTCTATCACTAAAAAAAGCAAAGATAAAGGTGTCAGCTATTACAAAAGGAAGAGCAAAAGCAAGCACAGACACAAAAAAACTACGCCCACTTGCCATACCAATAGCCATTCGACTAATCCAAAAGAGAGGAACCACAAAAAGCAAATGTGGTGTAAACATAGTCCCAACTCCAAGCGTAAAAGCCAAGTTAAAACAATCAACAATAGAGCGTTTTTTATCCACATCAGCCAAGCCCTGAGAAAAGAAATAATGACTCAAAACAAAAGCAAACAAGCCCAAATACTCTACTGTAAAACCATAGAAACCATAAAAGTTAAGCTGCAACACAAAAAAGAGCACCAACCAATAAGAAAAATCAGTCCGCTTGGCATGGTTCTCACTATTGAATAGAATAAGCACTCCCAATAGCACACTGGACAAAGCCGCCAATATACCACTCCAAAGTGTGTCGGGCTGAAACAGACGAAAAAGCGAGGCCTCATACAGCACGGTATCATTAATACCTGCAATATACAGCAAGACCTTGAGCAGGGCTACAAAAAAGAAAATCCCGACTGCCGAAGAGTTATATTCAAGAAAACGATTGAGCATTGTTGTCCAAAGATAAACAAAAAACGCCGGGAATCCCGGCGTTATATTCTAATGACCGATATGTCGGTTTAATTATTTTGCTAATTCAGAAGCACGTGCTATATACTTCTCTATATCAGAAGCCTCAGTGCTGGCCGGGTAATCAGCTTTTATTTCATTATAACAATCCAAAGCTTTGGCATAATCGCCTTTAGCCTCGTAAGCTACACCACACTTTTTCATATAAATAGGAGCAGTAAAACTGTTATCGTAAGATGAGGCTTTCTTGAAGTTGGAAATAGCCTTGTCCAAATCACCTAATTCTACATAACAATCGCCAATGGCACCGGCCTTAATAGGGGGCATCATTTGGCCTTCAGCATCAAACTTATTGAGATATTTAATGGCTGATTCGTAATCTCCTAATTTAAAATAAGATATGCCGGTATAATATTTAGCCAGATTTCCTGAAGCAGTAGCACCATATTTGTCCACTACATATTCAAAACCCATAAAGTTACCGTCACCCTCTATCGCCAATTGGAAAGAATCTTTTTCAAAAAGCATTTCACCTGCAAACAATTGCGACTGAGCATCTACTTCGCGAGGTTCTACAACATATCTGTTATAAGCCATAAAGGCCAAAACCACCACAATAACCCCCAACACAACATTGGTGATCATCTTTTGATTTTTTTCAATAAACTTTTCGGAATCAGAGAGTACATGCTCTATACTTTCCAACTGCTCTCCCTCGTGATGTCCTTTCTTTTCTGACATAATCGTTATGTTTAATTTATCTTGAAAATAAAAGAACAGAGCAGGCCTTCTCCTGAAACCGGGACAAGCCCCTGCTCTGATTCTTGGTGGAGTATAGCGGAGTCGAACCGCTGACCTTTTGACTGCCAGTCAAACGCTCTAGCCAACTGAGCTAATACCCCAATAAAATAGGTGATATCTCTATACACAAGCTGTTTTGCAATGGCTAACGATGCAAACACTTAATGTTTAATATGTCCAAATTCTTTAATTCAGATTTTGTTGCTATACCCAAATCGACATACTGTCTTCAATCGTTTTCAGAATGCTTTGTAAAAAGGGCTATTTTTTAGCGTTTGCAAAAATATACATTGTTTTTGATATTGCAAACAAGTTGTTAATATGTTTTATACTAAGCCTCCATTAATGACCACCAGAATTGATTTTTCAGGTGTTCAAGGAAACAAACATAAGCAAAACAGTAGCTGTGTTAATAATTTAATGAATTTATAAGCTGATAACCCACCAAACGGTCATAGCGTTCACCTAATTCGTGATAATAAAAAAAGATCTGGTAATCATTTTCTGTTTGGAAAGCATCCATTTCTATTGGAGCAGATTTAATACTACCATCCCTGTTAGAGCGTACAAAATAACGGTAGTTATAATAACCTTGCTTGAGCATGATACTAGCTTCATAACATTTGCGCTCTGTGTTATAGGTCATCTGACTAGTCTTATCAACAGCGTTGTAAAGAAAATTTCCACCAACATATACTTTGCCATCCCAGATGGGCTGTGTCATAGGAACGGTAAAATGCACCACAATATAATCGGCCTCTGTGGCAGCATCCTCATTCTCTGACTCTTGCCGGCGCACCACATACTTCCCGTTAATATCTTCATCAAATTCATAATTGCTTAACTGACGCAAGTCTGCGGGCCTTAAATTGAAATGATAAAAAGGTGAATAATAAGAAATATCAGCGACACCTCTACTGGCATATTTTACCGAAGAGGCTTCGAAGTGACGATACTCACCACGACCGGGAAAGCTAAAATCAGGGTGTTGCTCATATACCAAGCGGTCAGAATGAATATATGTTGGCGTATTTTCTACTACCTTAGTATTATCATCATTATTTTGAATCACTACCACCTTTGTTTCCACCAATGGCTGCTGAATGGTCAAATCCGTATAGCTTACCGTAAAATTCAACTGTTGACTCTTGCCCGAGCTTCCTCTGGTAGAAATCCCCGATACCGTACCGTTGATATTCACATAAGGTTCGACCACAGAAAAACAGGCAGTAGCTAGCGTATCTTGCTCATCTTCATCAAAAAAAACAACGACATAATTACCGGAAAGCCGCAATGCAACATCTTGGTTCGGTAGGCTTAACTGATAGTTGACATAGTCGATATTGGTAGAGCGTGAATAGGCAAAATCCTCCACATAAGATCCCTGAAAACCATCCATATATTCATTCACCGATAAATCTGAAACATGCCAATTAGCATCGCAATGAATAAGCGAATAAGTAATCTGACGCATTTCTGCTTCCAAATAGTCGAAACTAATAGCTATAGCATCTGTAGGACGATCTAAATATATAACAGGATAACTCAGACTCCACCCGGCCCTGCTTACTTGCAAAGTTTTGACTTTATCAGACAATGGTTGAGTAGAAAACTGTGCTGCTATATTCAGTGTAAAGACTAAAAAAAATAATAATTGAAAAAAAGACGTTTTCATAGCGGGGCTTTTGATACTAACTACAAAAGAACAATAAAATTGTGTAAACAAAGCAACAACACTTCGCTAAACTTCAATACTTAGACACCTTCGATAAGCGCTGTGCCCACAGACTCAGTGACTGCAAGCTCAGCAAGCTATTAAAAATACCAAATTCCAATGTTACACTGATATGCAGCGGAATTCAGCAAACGTAAAAGCTTCAATAAGCATCTAAAAATCTGACAAATAAAAAGATTAACGGACTATTAACGCAAGGGAAGTGCATTGATATAACAGAAAAGGGTTTTGCCCGTAAAGACAAAACCCTTTATATGGATTGGAAGGTAACTATTTAAACCTTCACACATTTATACCCAATCTTCCGATAGTACTTCGCCCCTTATCGAAACAAGAATTTTCTTTACAGGTATATTACGTGTTGCCATTGTAACAGCTTGCTTAGCCAGAGCTAACATACCACCACAACATGGCACCTCCATTATCATTACTGTCAGTGTGTCTATTTGTGCTTCATCAATCAAAGCAATCAATTTTTCCAGATAAACCTCCTTACCGGTATCCAGTTTCGGACAAGCAATGGCAAGAGTTCTGTCTTTAAGATAATCCTGATGGAAATTCCCCATCGAAAAGGCCACACAATCTGCCGCCAAAAGTAAGTTACTTTTCTTAAAATATGAAGCAGATGGATTAATTAAATGCATCTGCACCGGCCAATGTTGCAACGCTGACTTGGCAAGCACAGGCGCTGCTGCTACCGGCGCCGTAAATGCGGGTTTAAAACACTGAGCTTGTAAGCCCGGACAAGCACTTGGAGTCACTTCCGGTGATACTTTACCACTATTATGTACTGCTTTCATTACCTCATTAGGATCTATTCCATACTGAGAACCCAAAGATTTTAAAACGTTGATACCTTCTTTCAGGTATTCCATCTCATTATGATCTTTCATGTGCTTAAGGTGCGCTATCACTGTGGCCTTTCCCTTTTCCAACATCAACGCCATCACTTTAGCTTCATTGTACTCTTCGGCTTCGCGCTTCTCAATAGTGATTGCGCCCTGAGGACAATGCCCCAGACAAGCGCCCAGCCCATCGCACATCAAATCGCTCACTAGCCTGGCCTTACCATCAATTATCTGCAAAGCGCCTTCGTCACAATTAGGTACACATACACCACAGCCATTACACAAATCTTCATCAATCTTTACAATATCTCTCAACATATTTGTCCGTTTTTATTTTGTCTACACTCATTTATTAATAATGATGCAAATAAATGGCTTATATTTGTTCTATCTTGTAATATTTATGACAAATATACATTTTATATCGTATGATTGAAACACTCGTCCATAACGCTCTCTTTCAGAATATTTCGGAAGCAGAAATCGTATCATTACTTGATACTGCTAACTACAAAATCAGGACTCACCGCAAAGGGGATATCATTGGCTTGAGTGGTGATGTGCTCAAAGGTATTTCTATAGTATTAAAAGGAAGTGTGAGAGGTGAAATGCTGGATTTCTCCGGCAAGGCAATAACCATCGAAAACATACAAAGCCCTAAACTGGTGGCTCCCGCTTTTCTTTTTGGGAAAAACAGCCGGCTACCTGTCGATATTATTGCCAATGAAGATTGCAAAATATTCTTTATTAGCAAAGCTAATTTTATAGCATTGATGCAAAGTAATTCCAACATACTATCCAACTATCTCGATGTTGTTTCCGGCCGCACCCAGTTTCTTGCTGAAAAAATCAATTTCCTTTCATTTAAAACCATTCGGGAAAAATACCTGCATTTTATTTTAGGTATCCATAAAAAGACCGGCTTAAAAAAATTTCAGATATCTCAAACCCAAACGATGCTGTCCGAACTTTTTGGCGTCAGTCGTCCGGCTTTAGCAAAAGTCATTGCCGAACTCAACGAAGAAGGAATTATCATAACTAAAGGTAAGCAGGTAGAAATATGTGATATCGCAAATATTTAACCGTATCAAACACCACAGGCCTTAACTCCTATTATTCTGATACTTAAGAAAGACAGTCTACTTTTCTATAGCGATTAGAATTTTGCCAAACACAGTACCCTACAGATTTGTGTAAAAAAACGACGTAATTCTCGCTTTATTATGTTAAATAAAGGCACGGAAGTTTTTGACCCATATTTTACGGCTCAGAAAAGGAACAAAAAATATTAAAATAAAAAGCGCCTTTTTTCAATAAGATTCCTATGGTTTAAAATAAATTCCTACTTTTGCAGAAATCTAAAATCAAACTTTATTAATAAAGAATAAACAGATGAAAAGAGTATTGTCATTATTGCTTTGGGCGGTAATTATTGTTCTTGCTTATTTTGTAGTTGATAGTCCGCTGGAGCAAGTGCGTTTTGAGAACGAACGTGAGAAGCGTGAAGAAGCTATCATTCAAAATTTGATAGACATTCGTACAGCACAAGTAAAATATAAAGAAAAATACGGTGAGTATACCGCCGGATTTGATACCTTGATTGCTTTTGTCAAAACGGACTCTCTTCCTAATGTTATGAAAGAAGGTTACCTGACAGACTCTATGGTTGAGGCAGGCATGACAGAAGAGAAGGCTATAAAATTAGGTATTATTATTCGTGATACAACTTATGTGCCCGCTTTAACTGAGATTTTTGGTGAAAACTACCCTATTGATGAATTGGGCATTATTCCTTTTACAGATGGAAAACAATTTGAACTGGGTGCCACAACAGTACGCACCGGGTCAAATGTACCTATTAAAGTATTTGAAGCCAAAGTGCCTTACCAAGTATATATGTCTGGTCTTAATAAACAAGAGATCGATAATATGCGTGCTAAAGCAATTAAGTTTGAAAAATACCCTGGTTTGAAAGTCGGTTCATTATCTGAAGCGAATAACAACGCGGGTAACTGGGAATAAGCTTTTCGTCATGTTACACCTTGACGATATAAGCGCCAAACAACATACCCTATCCATTCGGCTAGCGCCGAATGGATTTTCTTTTTTTATACTTGACGTAACACATAATAAGGTTGCTGCTTTTAAACACTTTAACACAGCCCCTCACCAAGATGTTATAACAAGTGCTCTTGCCTCATTGCAATCGGAAGAAATATTTAGTTATCCCTTCTCAGAAGTTCGGGTGATGATTGATTTTCCCGAAGTAACCTGCGTCCCATCCTCCCTTTACAACGAAGATTATATTGATCAGCTCTTTGCATTAAATGCAGATGCCGGGCTCAAAGAATATGTCATAAGCAATAGCTCTAAAGCTTATGACTTAGAAGTTTTGTTCCCCGTACCACAACAACTGTATCAGTTTTTCAATAAGAATTTTCAGAAGATTCTATTCATCCATAAGCTGACAAACCAGCTAAGCATAGCCCACTCTTATAAAGAGAAAGCCCGTGAACAGCTGTTTATATCCTATGCTGGAGAACATTTTAGTGCCGTAGCCCTGCGTAACAATAGCCTGATATATCACAACTGTTTCACGCTGATTACACTAGAAGATTTCACCTACTATTTGTTGTTGGTGTTTCAGGAACTTGAATTTGACCAATATCAGGCACAAGTATTAATAGATGGCGAGCTTGATGCTGACCATTCAGCATTACTTGTTGTAAAAGAATACATCAAACAGGTAAACTTTTCAAAAAAACCAACAGATCTTTCATTTGCTGAAGCCATAACAGCGCCAGAGCACTATTACTCAAACCTCTTAGCTTTATCCTATTGCGAATAATAAAAGGAAAATACGCCACACGCCGGATGCCCAATCCGCGCGGTTTTACAGCGCGTCCTACAACGGACTTTGCCAAAGAGAGCCTGTTTAATATTCTTTTTAATTATTTTGATTTTGAAGGTAAAGAGATTCTGGACCTCTTTGCCGGCACAGGCGGTATAAGCTACGAGTTTGCTTCGCGTGGTTGTGCCCGCATTACCGCCATCGAAAAAGATTTCAAGCACTTCAACTATATTACAACAGTTGTTAGCAAACTGAAAATAGAGGAAGTCACCCCAATAAAAATGGATGTCTTCAAATACCTTGAGGACAATCGCGCTCTATACAACATCATCTTTGCCGATCCGCCCTATGCGCTCGAAAACCTGGAAAGCATTCCGGATCTTATCTTTGAGAAAGAACTACTAAAAGAGCAAGGTATGTTGGTTCTGGAACATCCACGCGACTACGATTTCTCAGCCCACCCCCGCTTTATACTGCATAAGCATTATGGCAGTGTAAATTTTTCGTTTTTTGAGTAAAAGAGCGTTAAACAACGCTAAGATTCAGTCACCTCACTAAGGTCTCCCTACAGTTACCAATCCTTATTCTCTGGCATTGTGTGGCTATAGTCACATAAAAATGAAAAAACAGACCATTAAATGAACCCATTAATGCGAAGTTTGTTATCAAAACAAAACAATAAGACTCAACTATGAAACACACTGTAAATACTAAGTGGTTAGAGAATATGGCCTTTGAATCAGAAGTTAACGGCCATAAGCTAACCATCGATGCTACTCCTGAGGTTGGAGGAGAAGACCGCGGACCTCGTCCAAAACTACTGATGTTGTCAGCACTAGCTGGTTGCACCGGCATGGACGTCGTAATGATTCTTAAGAAAATGCGTGTAGACTTTGATGACCTTAATATAAAAGTCGATGCTGAAATGAGAGAAGAAGACCCTAAGGTGTATACCGCTATGCATGTGACTTACGAGTTTAAGGGAAAAAATTTACCCTTAGCAAAGTTAGAAAAAGCTGTTAAGCTGTCGCAAGATCAATACTGTGGAGTAAATGAAGTCTATAGGCAAGTCATGAAAATGAGCTCTGAAATAAAGATCATTGAATAGCACCTTAACATTAGTTTAACATAAATATCCCTCGTCTGTACCTTGTGAAATTAAAGTATGGTCGGGGATTTTTTTTATATACAGAGGCACCCTAAAAGAAAAGCGTACTGATGTAAAGATAAATAAACAGTCCGATAATATCGTTAGCCGTCGTAATAAAAGGGCCTGTAGCTAAGGCTGGATCTATTTTAAATCGGTTAAGCACCAAAGGAATGGTAGTACCAAAAACAGCGGCAAAAATCACTACCGAGAATAAAGAAATAGATACCGTGTGAGTCAGAGCCATATCATCCATCCAAAAATATGTGACAAGATAGATGACCAAAGCTAAAATAAACGCATTGACCATAGCCACGCTAAGTTCCTTAAGTATTTTTTGAAAAGAACCACCTATTTCCAGGGTGTTGGACGCCAAACCTTGCACCACAATAGCTGAAGACTGAATACCTACATTCCCTCCCATGGCTGCTATGAGCGGAACAAATGCCGCTAAAATAGGGTGCTCACCTAAATTGCCCTCGAAAAGCCCTAATACCTGAGCGGCAAAAACACCCCCCATCAAGCCTATCAAGAGCCAGGGCAAACGCGCACGGGTCAATTTAGCCACGCTATCGCTTGATTCCACATCGTCGGTGATACCTGAAGCCAACTGATAATCTTTCTCGGCTTCTTCGCGGATAACATCTACAACATCATCCACCGTAATACGACCAATCAAACGGCCAATACTATCCACTACAGGAATAGCAATCAAATCATACTTCTCAATAACAGCAGCGACCTCTTCATTGTCCATATCCGGCTGCACCGTGACAAGGTCAGTCATCATAATATGTTTCACCTTAGAAACGGATGGAGTAGTAATCAGTTTTTTTAGCGGCAATACCCCTTTCAGGATATTATCATCATCCACGACATAAACGTAATAGATTTCTTTTACATCTTCGCTCTGTTTGCGCACCTCTTCTATACACGTAGGCATACTCCACTCGGCATTCACGGCAATGTACTCCTTACCCATCATACCACCGGCAGTATCCTCGTGGTAATGCAACAGGTCTAATATATCGCCGGCCTGTTCCACATCGCCGATGTGCGAAAGTATCTCTTCCTGACGCTCCTCCTCCATTTCACCAATGATGTCAGCCGCATCATCAGATTCCATATTGTCGATGAATTGCTTTGCAATCACATCACTCGGGAGAGCTTTCAAGAGCTTTTTACGATCATCTTCGTCAAGCTCTATCAACACATCCGAAGCCATCTCACTATCCAACAAAAGGTACAGAAACCTAGCTTCTTCCAAAGAAATGCTGTCATATAGGTCTGCAATATCGGAAGCGTGTAAAGGCTCAATCATCTCCAATGCCTTCACTGCATCTTCTACCAAGATGACCTCTTTTAATTCTTCTATGTATTCTTTTGTTAATTCAAACATTGGTTTAAATTCATTTTTATAACAAAGACACTACAGTTCTTTCAACTCATTGGTAACAAAACCCACAAGAGTCTCCTTATCTGGGAATTGCAACAGGTACTGACTAACAAAAAGATTCTCATCCATACCTGCCGTAGCATACTCTACCAAAGCTGAGTCTTTATCTGTAACCATAAGAATTCCTACAGGAGGGTTGTCAAAATCCTTCATCATATTCTTCTTATAGTAATTAATGTATGTATTAAGCTGACCAGCATTTGCATGTTCAAAATCTTCTACTTTAAGATCTATGATAACGTGGTAGCGCAATATACGATGATAAAACACCAAATCAATAAAATAGTACTTCTCTCCTATTAGTATTCTTTTCTGACGACTTTCAAAACAAAACCCATTTCCTAATTCAAGAATAAATTCCTGTAAATGATCCAGTAGTGCTGTTTCTAATTCTGTTTCTTCAATTGCTAAATTACGTGGCAAACTCAAAAGAATATACGTCTTTTACCAAAGCATCAGCTTTTTGAGGTTCTAGCTTTTGATTAACCTTTTCTAAAACAACTTCAGGCTTATCAGCGAATCCACTTCTTTCAAATAATAATGTTCGAATTTGGCGCTTAAGCTCTTTTACACTCCAGGTTGATTTAATACTCTCAATCTCATAAAAAGTTCTTTTTAATGGATCATTAATACTTAAGAGTTGTTCAATATGCGTATATGATAGTTTTGAAATTATTTTTTCACCCGGCACACATAAGTCACTATTTTTCTGAGAAATAGAATCACCCTTAGCATTGGTTTCTAATTCGGGGGTCAGCAACCCCCGAATTGGAGTTAAATGAGATTCGGGGGTCAGCAACCCCTGAATTGGTTCTGAAAGCTGTGGATAGTAAAGATAAAAAAGACGATAGCGCCTTAAGCTCCTCTCATCCATCCCCTTAATGCTATCTAAATTACCGGCTAATGATTTTAGAAGGTATTTACCGTATTTAGCGCGGTCGTCTCCATTTTGCTCAAACTCTACAATATAATAACCAACAAACCAGTTTCGCATCGTTAAAGCCTGATTAAGGGCCTTTACTGCCGATTGCTGCAAATGCGAATGAGCCTGTTCTATGCTTTTTATTAAAGTATTAAAACTACTATTGCTCATTGGTGTATTTTTTTTGTGAAGCTATTGCATAAAAAGAGAATCCTCACTCTTTTTCTCCTGCTTTATAACAGATGTGCGGCTTATTTGTTTGACAAAATCTGTGTCAGGAGCACAAAATCTTCCACGCTTAAACGTTCTGGTCTTAAATTGAAAATTTCCATCTCAGCAATTTCTGTTCTGCCGGCAATCTGAGATTTTAAGGAATTTCTCAAGGTTTTGCGCCGTTGTCCAAAAGCCATCTTCACAATGCGGAAAAAAGCTTTTTGATCACAATCCAAGGCTTCAACATTATTTCGTTTAAGACGAATGACCGCTGATTTTACCTTAGGGGGCGGGTCAAAGACGTGTTCGTGTACCGTAAAAAGATAATCAATATCGTAATAGGCCTGCAAGAGGACACTTAAGATTCCGTACGTTTTAGTCCCCGGTTTTTCGGCAATGCGTTCAGCTACCTCTTTTTGGATCATACACACGACCTCGTCCACCTGATCTTTATATTCCAACACTTTAAAGAAAATCTGGCTTGAAATATTGTAGGGGAAATTACCTATTATGTTAAATCGCCCTTCAAAGTGTTTCTTAAGGTTCATTTTAAGCACATCACCTTCCAGTATCCGCAAACTCATCTGTGGATAGGTAGCACGCAAGTACTCGATAGATTCCTCATCTACCTCAGCCGCGTAGAAATTGGGTTTATCATAAAAATACTGTGTCAGAACACCTGTACCGGGACCTATCTCCAGTAATGGCCATGCCATAGAAGAAATACCATCAGCTATACTTTTGGCGATCTTTTCATCTTTTAAAAAATGCTGACCCAGGTGTTTTTTTGCTCTTACTGAACCCATACAGCTGTCTTATTTATGACGTGATGCTAATTCTTTAGCCAGATCTTCGATACGATAACCTTTGCTTGTCAACAATACAATCAGGTGATACAAAAGATCCGCACCTTCGTACAGGAAGTTTTCGTCATCATTTGCCATAGCGCCAATCACGGTTTCTACCGCTTCTTCACCTACTTTTTGCGACATCGTGCGCACCCCTTTGTTAAATAACTTAGTGGTGTAGCTGCCTTCCGGCATTTCTTCTTTGCGTTTATCAATAAAGTCTTGCAAAACACTCAAGAATTGAACGCCTTGTGTATTTTCTTCAGCCCAACAAGTATCGGTTCCTAAATGACATACAGGACCTGCAGGGTTCACTTTGATCAATAAAGTATCATTATCACAATCACTCTGTATATCCACAAGCTCCAAAAAGTTACCACTCTCTTCACCTTTCGTCCAAAGACGTTGTTTACTGCGACTAAAGAATGTTACTTTTCCAATTTCGCGGGTTTTATCAAGAGATTCTTGGTTCATATAGCCCAGCATCAATACTTTCAGTGTTTTGTTGTCTTGGATAATGGCAGGTACCAAACCATCACCTTTTGTGAAATCGATTTGCATATTATGATGTTATTTTATTAGTTACATAGCCTATTTCAAAGCGCTGCAAATGTACTGATTTGTGAAGGAAATTACGAATTTAGCTAAATGTCTTATTGATTTAAGGCTACTTTAATAATTCTTAACACGCTTAAGCTTTAGTATCACCTCTCAATTGCAGGGATTCCTCAGCTTTTTTCTTACATTTGCATTTCTACATAAAAAAAGCAGATTATGTTATCAATGTATCTTATAGGATTTATGGGTGGTTACGAATGGATTCTAATCATTCTTGCGTTATTACTACTTTTTGGTGGAAAAAAAATTCCGGAGCTAATGAAAGGCCTTGGCAAAGGGATGAACGAATTTAAGAAAGCCAAGAAAGAAGTAGAAGAAGCCGTCAAAGAAGAAGACGAGAAATAATAAAACAAGCTGCTTTAACAGGCAGCTTTTTTTACGTCTTGGTATTTAACATATTGTTTTATGATTATCATCCTCTCACCTGCTAAAACACTCGATTTTTCGCGGCGGATTGATTCTGATTCACATTCAGAACCACGCTTTAAGCACGAAGCTGACACCATTGTAAAAATGATGCAAAGCTACAGTGTGGACGAGCTATTACAAGTGATGCAAATGAGTGAAAAACTGGCAGAACTCACTTACGAACGCTTCAAGAACTGGGAGAGCGGCGATGTGGAGATGAAACAGGCCGGTGCTGCTTTTAAAGGGGAAGCTTACAACGGCCTGGACCTTATCAGTCTGGATGAAAAAAGCTTGGATTTTGCCCAAGATCACCTACGTATACTTTCGGGAGTTTATGGCAGTTTACGTCCCTACGACCTTATAAAACCTTACCGTTTGGAAATGGGCTCAAAGCTCAAAAAAGAGTCACTCTATACATTCTGGAAAGAACGATTAAGCTCTTCCATTAATCAAGATCTGGCAAACAACAACGGTCCTCTTATCAATCTTGCTTCCAACGAGTACTACAAAGTTTTAGATAAAGAACAACTTAAAACAGAGATCATCACCCCTATTTTTAAAGAAAAGAAAGGTGACAAATACCGCACTGTAGTGGTTTATGCCAAAAAGGCCCGCGGTATGATGGCACGTTATATCATAGAAAATGCCTTAACAAACCCGGAAGAGATAAAGAATTTTAATATTGAAGGCTATAGTTATAATGCTAATGAGTCTAAAGGGAATTCTTGGCTGTTTACACGGTAAATTATCATTTGCTATTAAACCTCAAATGTATTTTATTGAAAAAGGCCCGCCATACAGCGAGCCTTTTTTATGTTAATCAGATTTTAAGCTTATGCTTGCTCAATTTCTAATGTTTTAGTCGTTGGGTCACATACTTCTGTAGGACCGAAGTACTGAATAGGACCAGGATATACAAAGCTGGTTTTTACAGCCCACTCGTCACGTTTTGCAGCAAAAGCTTTAAAAGGCTTTCCATCCAATTCCACAAGAGCTTTTTGGATTACGGGCTTCATATGACCGTGACGTTTCTCCATATTCATCATCATGGTTACAGGCACACCACCAGCAATCCACTCTTCAGCAGGAGCTGTAGTGTTACGTACAGATGACATATAACCCGATTTTCCTTCAGACAACAATACTGAAGCAGTATAACCTAGAGAGTAACAGTAGTCGGCATCAAAGTTGGAAGGAGCCGCACAACGTCCTTCGTAACCGAAGAAGTGATTCTGAGCAGAAAATTTACCAACATACTCCCCGGCTTTATTCATTTTCTTAAGACGTTTTTCTACCATTTCAATCAATAGTTTTTCCGTCTCAATTTTTGATACTTGTACATTTCCGTGCGGGTCACGGTCCAATGTCAACTGAGTAGCGATGCCTTCAGGAAGGGAAGTAAACACCTCTGCGGATTCAGGAGTAATGTGTTTAGCTACCCAAGCCAAACGCTCTGACTTACGCAATGCCTGAAATGTTTCAGCCTTATCAGTACCTTCAGCCAACAAATCATTAAGCTCAGCAATTAAGGTTTTCATCTCAGGAATAAACTCAACCAAGCCTTCCGGGATCAATGCCACACCAAAATCTTCACCGTTAGCAGCACGCTTAGCAATCACCTTTGCTAAGTCATCAACAACCTCTCCTAATGTTTGAGCTTTTTGTTCTACCTCCTCAGAAATAATACACGCATTAGGTTGTGTCTGTAAAGCACATTCCAAACCAATGTGAGAAGCCGAACGGCCCATTAACTTAATAAAGTGCCAGTATTTCTTGGCTGAATTAGCATCACGCATAATGTTACCAATCAATTCAGAGTATACTTTACACGCTGTATCAAAACCAAATGATGTCTCAATCATTTCGTTTTTAAGGTCACCATCAATAGTTTTAGGACAACCCACAACTTGAATTCCATTTCCTTTTTGCAAGTAATATTCAGCTAATACACAGGCATTTGTATTGGAATCATCACCACCAATAATAACAATTGCATTGATATCAAGCGCCTTACAGTTCTCAGCCCCTTTGTCGAACTGCCATTCTTCTTCTAACTTAGTACGGCCTGAACCGATAATGTCGAAACCACCAGTGTTGCGGTATTCGTCAATAATCTCGTCAGTCAACTCCATATATTCGTTGTCAACCAATCCACCAGGACCACCTAAAAATCCGTAAATCTTGTTAGCTTGATTCAATTTTTTAAGTCCATCATAAATACCTGAAATCACATTGTGTCCACCAGGTGCCTGACCACCGGAAAGAATAACACCAACGTTTACTTGTGGCAAATCGGCTTGTTCTTTAGCTGATTCAAAAGTCAGCAAAGGCATACCATAAGTGTTAGGAAATAGCTTTTCAATCTCAGCCTGATCGGCTACCGATTGCGTCTTCTCGCCCTCTGCAATGGCAACAGCGCCTTGCAGAGCTTTAGGTAACTTAGGAGCATATGCAGCTCTGGCTACCTGTAAAGCACTTTTAGTCATAGTTATAATTATTTATAGTTTGTTAAATGAGCTGTTTTGAGAGGCGCAAAAATACAAAATATCTATACATTATTACCACAAAATTTTCAGCTTTTAAAACATTGGATAAAAAGGCCACTTATACACTATTATACTGAACGTTACAAGCATTTATTTTAATCATAAAAACGCATTAATTGCAAAGCCTCTGAATAATAACTTGATCCAAAAAGATTAAGATGATTAAGAATGTGATAAAGACGGTATATGTTTTCACGATACTCCCATCCATCGAGCAAAGGAAAAGCTTCGTTATAGTATTGATAAAACGCTGGCGGAAATCCTCCAAACACCTTTGTCATGGCCAAATCAGCTTCGCGATGACCGTAGTAAACCGCAGGATCTATCAAAACCACTTTACCACCTTGAGCAGCGATATAATTCCCACCCCACAAGTCGCCGTGAAGTAATGAAGGGGCTTCTTTGCTTGTGCCAATAATCAAATCAATATTATCTTCAATTTTAGAGAAAGCCTGACGCATCTCTTGTTTAACATAATCATTTGATTCGGCTAATTTGAACTGATATAAAAGGCGTTTATTAAAAAAGAACCGTGTCCAGTCATTGGCTTCTTTATCTGATGGAATATTTAACTGCTTCGTTTCTCCTATATAATTATTTTCATAGAAACCATATTGACCATTTGTATAACGGTGCATTTGTGCATAAGAAAAAGCAAAGTCACGAAAGAAGTCCGGAGATATAGGTCCTGATTGGATGTAGGAGAGTAAGAGAAAGTCATCATCAGCTGCAATTACATCAGGAACGGCAATTGTTCTACTTTTTGCTATTTCTTTTAATCCATTAGCTTCTTTAGGGAACATACCATAAAGCCCACCACTTTTCAGTAAATAACACCCTCCGTCTGCGGTCTCCACCTTTTGTGCATTAGCAATGCATCCTCCTCCCAGCCCCGAGGTGTTAATAATGCTTTTTCCTAATATTTCCTCAAGCCTTCTTTTTAACATAATATATATTAATGTTAAGATTTCTTAGCCTTAAAGTAATTAAAAACAACTTTAGCTTTTGCCTGTCCTATCACTTCGCTCAATTCATCCAGGGATGCCGTCTTTACTTTCTCCACAGATTTAAAATAATAAAGCAGTTTTTCTTCGGCTTTTGCACCAATGCCTTTAATGGATTCGAGCTCTGACTTAATAAAATTTTTAGACCGCTGATCGCGATGAAAAGTAATGCCAAAACGATGAGCCTCGTTACGTAAATGCTGTATAACTTTTAGCGTCTCCGAATTCTTATCAATATAAATAGGCACTGGATCGCCGGGCTTAAATATTTCTTCCAGGCGCTTGGCAATACCAATAATGGCCGGTCGATTTCCCTTAAAGTCTAAACGGTCTAAAGTCTTCACAGCACTCCCTAATTGCCCCTTTCCCCCATCTACAACAATAAGATTAGGCAAAGGCTGATCTTCGTCCAACAAGCGCTTATAACGGCGATAAACCACCTCCTCCATAGAGGCAAAATCATCTGGTCCAACAACTGTTTTTATATTAAACTTACGGTAATCCTTTTTTGACGGAATTGCATTTTTGAAAACCACGCAGGAAGCCACCGGATTTGTTCCTTGAATATTTGAATTGTCAAAACACTCAATATGCATAGGAAGCTTTTCCAAGCGTAACTCTTCCTGCATTTTTTTCAACACACGCACATCACGTTGTTTTCTGTTCAATTTTTCTTTTCGCTTGAGACGCTCTATACGGTAATATTTTAAATTACGCTCGGCCAAATCTATAAGGTTTCTCTTATCGCCTCGCTGCGGAACAGTAATTTTGTTATTCTCAAAGCCCTTTATGTGGAATGGTACCAAAAGTTCGTGCGATGTAGAAATACCCCTCTCCTGCATATCTAAAATGGCAAATTCGAGAATATTCTCCTGACTCTCTTCAATATTCTGCTTGACTTCTACCGTGTGAAATTGCACAATAGAACCATTGACCACTTTAAAGAAGTTAACAAACGCTTCTTTTTCGTCACCCAGATACCCAAAGACATCTAAATTGCCTATGGTATTACTTACGACTTTCGACTTACTTTGATAAGCATCGATAGCGGCAATTTTTTTACGAAGAGCTTCTGCTCTCTCAAATTTTAAATTCTCGGCATAAGCATTCATCTGTTCTGAAAAATGCTTTTTCACATCATTAATATTTCCTTTGAGAATATTACGGATACTGGCAATATTTTTTAGATAGTCCTGTTCTGTTTCACGTGAAACACATGGGGCATTACAATTGCCAATGTGAGATTCTAAACAGACCTTAAACTTACCGGATTTAATATTTTCCTGAGTGAGATTAAGGGAACAAGTTCGAACTTGATACAATTCTTTAACAAAAGACAAGATCGTATTGGCAACGTAAACCGAGGAATAAGGGCCATAATACTGTGAACCATCTTTTACAATATTACGCGTCTTAAACACACGTGGAAAAGGCTCATTCTTTACACAAATCCAGGGATATGTTTTATCATCTTTAAGGTTTATGTTGTATTTTGGTTGATGTTTTTTGATTAATGAATTCTCCAAAAGCAAAGCATCATGTTCACTATCCACTACAACGAAAGAGATATCCCTAATCTGCTTAACGAGGACGGCCGTCTTACCATAAACATCATTTCTAAAATAGGAGGCTACACGTTTGCGTAATGATTTAGCCTTACCCACATAAATCATCTTCCCATTTTTATCATAATATTGATAAACACCGGGTGACAGTGGGACATCTTTAACCTTAGACAATATTTCATCTGAAAACTTCAATATGTAGTATGTTTCACGGGAAACATTAGCGTCCCATCAGAACTAAAAGTACATTAATATCGGAAGGAGATACACCGGAGATACGACTAGCTTGTCCTATTGTTTCGGGGTCTATCTGTGCAAGCTTTTGTCTCGCTTCGGTAGATATAGATAAGGCCGATTTATAATCAATTTTTCCCTTTATTTTAATATGTTCTAAACGTGTTAATTTTTCTGCAACCATCTTTTCACGATCAATATACCCTTGATATTTTATAGATATTTCGGCGGACTCCTTTTCCTCTTCAGTAATACTAGGACTGAACTTATCAGGGAAAGCCGCAATTATATCGGAGAGGGCTACCTGTGGGCGAGCTAATATTTTATCCAACTTCAAACCATGCTTTAAAGGAGTAGTATTTAACTTTTCCAGAAGCGCGTTAACCTGTTCTGGTTTTACTGAGACGGTTTTAAGGGTGGTAATAATTTGATTACGATTTTCTATTTTTTTGTCTAAAGCCTCTATCCTATCATGTTTAGCCAAACCAAGATCGTAGGACATTTTTGTGAGTCGTTCATCAGCATTGTCCTGACGCAACAAAATACGATATTCTGCGCGTGAGGTAAACATACGGTAGGGCTCATCTACTCCTTTAGTGACCAAGTCATCAATTAATACACCAGCATAAGCTTCATCACGTTTTAAAACCAACTCTTTAGCGTTATGGACTTTAGCATGAGCATTTACGCCAGCCACAAGCCCCTGTGCACCAGCCTCTTCATAGCCTGTGGTGCCATTTATTTGGCCTGCAAAGAACAGGTTCTTAATGAGCTTTGTTTCCAGGGTATGTAACAACTGTGTAGGAGCAAAATAATCATATTCAATAGCATAGCCAGGCCGGTAAATTTTAGCATTTTCAAAACCCTCAATTTCCTTTAAAGCTTCATATTGTACATCCAAAGGCAAGGAAGAAGAAAATCCGTTAATATAAAACTCCTGGCTATCTTCCCCTTCCGGTTCTACAAAAAGCTGATGTTTATCTTTATCAGCAAAAGTCACAATTTTAGTTTCTATACTCGGACAATATCGAGGCCCAATACTCTGTATAGTACCGTTATACATTGGAGAATCATCAAGACCTGTACGCAAAACATCATGCACTTTGGAACTTGTATGAGCTATATAACAACTCCTTTTTTTAAGGGAATTATCTACATCTTTGAATGAAAAACGATGAAAATCGTTCTCCCCCTGCTGTTCTTGAAGGGCAGAAAAATTGATGGTACGCCCATCAACACGTACAGGCGTACCTGTTTTCATGCGATCTGTAACAAAACCAGTATGTTTTAATTGCTCCGTAAGATGATAGGCAGATGGCTCGGAAATACGGCCACCTTGTATTTGTACATTTCCTATATGCATTAGACCATTTAAAAATGTACCATTAGTTAAGACTACAGCTTGAGAATAAAATTCAACTCCTAATTGAGTCTTCACACCAGTGACTTGTTTCCCCTCAAACACCAATTCCTGAACAGTGTCCTGCCATATATCGAGGTTATCAGTATTTTCTAAAATTCGTCTCCATTCAATAATAAACCGTTCACGATCGTTCTGAGATCGCGGACTCCACATAGCAGGGCCTTTAGAACGATTGAGCAAACGAAATTGTATCGCAGTTTTATCAGCAATAATCCCCGAAAAACCACCCATTGCATCAATCTCTCTAACAATCTGTCCTTTAGCCACACCTCCCATAGCCGGATTACAAGACAACTGCGCTATCTTGTTCATATCCATTGTTATAAGAAGAGTTTTTGAACCTAAATTAGCGGCTGCAGCTGCAGCTTCACATCCGGCATGACCGGCACCAACAACTATGACATCGTATTTAACTTTCATGGTGTAATATGTTTAATGCTTTTTCTTCAGCTGACCTCATCTGACGGGCCTCCTCGGCTGTTTTATCCTTTAATCCACACAAATGCAAAATGCCGTGTATAATAACTCTGTAAAGCTCATTTTCAAAATTTTGTTTAAATTTCGTTGAGTTAGACATAACAGTATCAAGGGAAATAAACAAATCGCCGGAAATCAAATCCCCTTCGCAATAATCGAAGGTAATTATATCAGTATAATAATCGTGCTGTAAATATTGATTATTAACATTTAATATAAACTCATCAGAACAAAAAATATAACAGATTTCACCTGGTTGTTTTCCATAATCAAAACAAACATCTTCAACCCAACGAGTTATTTTTACTGTATCAAATTGAGGTAGCTCAATATCTTCGGACAAGAATTCTATCATAATATTTTTGAAAAAACCCTGCAAAAGTACCACCTTTTACGATAGGAATCAATGCTATTATGCTGTTGAAGTACATAAGAAAATGCACAATAAAATGGCAGTGCTAAAGATTTTTGTATTTTTGTACTAACCAAAATTCAAATTATGACCTTTTTAGGCATTCGCTTCCTGGATATTATTGATATTTTTTTAGTTGCTTACCTCTTATACAATCTTTACAAAATGATTAGGGGTACGGTAGCCATCAATATATTTATCGGGGTATTCATGCTGATATTGACCTGGCTACTGGTTAATGCCCTTAACATGAAACTCATCAGTTCTATCCTGGATGCTATCGTCAGTGTTGGAGCCATCGCTGTAATCGTCTTATTTCAAGAAGAGATACGAAGCCTTTTTCAGTCGCTTGGGAGCCGTTACAACACTAATCACTGGTTTAACCTCGATAATGTACTGGCTAAAAACAAAAAATCGGGTATGATGAATATTTACATCAACCCAATAGTAGATTCCTGTGAAAATCTGGCTTCGACAAAAACAGGTGCCTTAATCATTATTACAAAATCTTCTGAGTTATTAGATATTGTTAAAACAGGAGAACTGGTCAATTCGGTTATTTCATCTGTTCTTATAGAAAACATTTTCTTTAAAAATGCCCCTATGCATGACGGCGCTATGGTGATTACTGACAATAAAATCAAAGCAGCCCAATGCATTCTTCCCATTTCACACAATACAGATCTACCTAAGAATCTAGGGCTAAGACACCGCGCCGGACTAGGTATTTCACAGAAATCTGATGCAATGGTGATTATTGTTTCGGAGGAAAGAGGAGAAATTTCGTTTGCTTACGACGGACAACTGAAAAGAAACATAACCCCGAATCAACTAAAAGAATTACTTAAAAAGTAAAAGATGACACTAGCCGAACAAGAAGTCCGCAAGCTTTTTTCCTCAAAATATAATTCCGCAATAGATAACATTGAAGCCTTAGCACCTACAGGATCTTATCGTCAATATTTTAGAATTAGTGACAATGAACAGACAGTTTTAGGGGTTTTTAACGAAGATCTACAAGAAAACAAAGCCTATCTTTCATTCTCTGAAACCTTTATTAATGCAGACATAAATGTACCTTCAATTCTTGCTATAAGCGAAACGAAAAAATGCTATTTGGTAGAAGACATGGGTAAAACAACCCTATGGGACCTGTGCCAAAACGATTATAACAGTAAAGGAAAGCTTTCTGAAGAAACATTAGCCACATTTAAGCTTACCCTACAAGAACTTTTAGCCATTCAAACTAAAACAATAGACAAACTAGATTTAAGTTATTGTTACCCGCGCGATTCGTTTGACAAACAGTCGATGCTTTGGGATTTGAATTATTTCAAATATATGTTTCTGCGTGTCATGCGTGTACCTTGTGATGAACAGGCATTGGAGGATGACATACAAAGATTGAGTAGTACTCTGGATAAAATCGATCGTAACTACTTTCTCTTTCGCGATTTCCAAAGTCGCAATGTCATGATTAAGGATGGGAAACCATATTTCATCGACTTTCAGGGTGGACGAAAAGGAAGCATTTATTACGACTTAGCCTCTATGCTCTATGATGCCAACATAAAGCTTTGTATTACTGACAGAAAACTTTTACTTGACCATTATTATGATGCTTTTAATAAAATAAAAACAACACCTAAAGAAGTTTTCCTTTCTTTGTTTAATCAGTTTGCAATGATTCGTTTATTTCAGGCTCTTGGAGCATTTTCCCTACGTGGTGTTATTGAAAAGAAACCACACTTTAAAGAGTGTATTCCATTTGCTTTAAGCTCTTTAAAAGATATTATAGAGAATCCAATGATGTCAAAAAGTTATCCTGAATTAAAGACTGCCATCAACAAAGCCAATAAATCTGATTTTATAAAAAGGGCTATTATGGAATCATAACGCCGTTAAAACTCAATATTAAAACATGATAAAACGTAGATTTACTTGACTTTTATCATGGTATAATAGTATATTTACAAGCTCATTTAAACGAAATCTATATTTCCCCAAAAATCTATCACTATGAAAAAACTAATTGTACCCTTTATTGCTTTACTTACGCTAACGACATTTAGTGCTTGTGAAGAACTGGCTATCACGTTCGAAGATGTTGTGATAGAAGAAACTCTTGACATAACAGGTTTAATCCCTAAATCCTCAAACATTCTTACAGATGAACTCAGCTATACATTTAGCGAGAGTATGACTTTTGGTATGGATAATGCTGACAACGGCAACAATGCAGAAGAAAGCCTTAGCGAGTACCTTGGCAGCCTAAGCAGCGTGACCATAAAAGAGATGGCATTTACTATTGACGAAATTTTATCAAGCGAAACATTATTGGTAAACTCTCTGAACATAAGCATTAGCGCTGCCAACGGTGAAATCTACTCTGAGAGCTTTGAGAACATCAGACCTGGCGTTGCAACACAAGCCAATATCACCACCGAGATCATCAATGCTCTTTCCGATGTTTTATTAGCTAACGAAGAATTAACATTAAGCGCTAGTGGTGAGGTCACTGGTAGCATTCAGGAATTCAGCCTGATTACCAGAATTGTATCTGACATAGAAGCCAACGCTTTAGATGCTGTCAATTCAGTTCTATAATAGTACCACATAAACAGAGTAAATCCCTGCTATTTAGCGGGGATTTTTTGTTTTAAGACGACAAAAAGCCTTTTGCATTACGCCTATAATTTGATTATCTTCGCAGCCTTTGTATAAACATACAACGTAACTACAATAAACTTAAACAAATTAAACAATGAAAAAGAGTCTGATATTTCTTTCACTTGTAGCTTTATTAGCCAGCTGTACAGGTGTATCAGTAGAAAAAGCTAAAATTAAAACAGCACAAGACAGTGTAAGCTATGTATTAGGAGCTGAGTACGGTTCGGGTATGTCCCAGAATTTAGGAACGTTCCCGGGTGGACTTAATGCTGAGACTTTCCTTGAAGCCTTCGTTAATGGTTTTGAAGGCGACAGCGCTGACATCATAGTAGATGATCTGCGTGCTTTCTATATGGAATACGTACAAGCGGCAGAAGCAGCGGATAAGGATACCACCGGCGCCGTTTTTGAGCCAGCCAATAAAGATAGTATCAGTTATTTGATTGGACACGCTGAAGGCGAAGGTACAGCTATGCGCATGGAATCATTCCCTGGCGGAATGAATATGGTCGCTTTCCTAGACGCTTTTGTCAACTGTTTCCAAGGTGACTCGGCACGCATCAAAGTGGAAAACCCACAAATGTATATCAACGACTATGTGATGAAAGCACAGTCCGCTGAAGCTGAAAAAGCAGCCCAAGAAGCCGAAGAAGCAGCAAAAACAGACGAAAATGCACTAGCAGGAAAAGCTTTTCTTGAAGAAAATGCTAAAAAAGACGGCGTAGTTACTACTGCTTCAGGCCTTCAATATAAAGTTATTAAAGAGGGTTCAGGTACCAAACCAAGCACTGCAGATCGTGTAAAAGTACACTACCACGGTACCTTGATTGACGGATCTGTGTTTGATAGCTCTGTAGACCGTGGCGAACCTATCAGCTTTGCTGTTACAGGTGTTATTCCCGGATGGACAGAAGCCCTTCAATTAATGTCAGTGGGGTCTAAATACACACTTTACATCCCTTACGATTTGGCTTATGGTGCACGTTCAACAGGTTCTATCCCTGCATACTCAGCACTTATCTTCGAAGTAGAATTGTTAGGCATTAACGAATAAGCTTAAGATACCAAAACAAACACAAAAAAAGCCGCTGTAACATTTTGCTACAGCGGCTTTTTAGGTTTTTCAGTGCTACAATACCTGAACAGTAAAACACAAACAACTCATCATTGGCCATATCTTAGCCTTAATCCATCAGATCATCAATAATATTCTGAACCTCCTCCTCAGTCTCGTGCAAGCGTGCTTTACACTCTTTAATCAGTACCGATAGTCGTTTTACCTTTTCTGAAAGTTTGTCTACATTAACTTCGTCAGTTTCTATCTCAGCCATTATACGCTCCATCTCTTCGAGCGACTTATTGTAAGAAAAATCTACTTCCATAACTTCAATGTTTTAAAAATAATTTAAGCCTTAACTAGCTCAGCATTCCAAATAAATTACAAATCAACCACAAAGGAACAAACAAAAAGACAAAGGGTGAATTTTCATTAAAAAAATTCACCCCTTTGTAATCAAGTTTTTCAAACACCAAACAAACTAAACCTTGGGAATTTGATATTTGATGCTTAAAACAAGCTCTTAGTCATTAAGAATAGCATTTTGTCGTCGAATAGATTCCTCGTGAACACTCGTCATAACTTCACGCACAAATTTTTCACTCAACTCTAAAGGTTCAGCCTGTTGGGCACGATGTGTCAAGATTTCGTCGAATCGTCCGGTTTGCAAAATAGTCATATTGTGATCCTTTTTGTACTGACCTATCTGAGCAGCTACTCGCATACGCTCTGAAAGCATTTCAAGCAGGCTATCATCCAACCGATCTATTTCCTTACGCAAATCCTTTAGGTCTTCTGTGGAGGCTTTAGAATCTCTTAAAACAAGCTTATCAAGCACCAATTCTAAAGTCTCAGGAGTCAATTGCTGAGAAGCATCGCTCAAGGCTTTGTCTGGTGTTATGTGTGATTCAATCATCAAACCATCAAAGTTGAGATCAAGCGCTTGCTGAGAGATAGGCCCAATTAATTCGCGTTTACCACCAATATGGCTCGGATCGCAAAAGATTGGCATATTGCGTAAGTTGCGACGCAGTTCAATAGGTACATTCCATTGTGGCTTGTTACGGTACAAAGTCTTGTCGTAAGTACTAAAACCACGGTGAATAGCGGCCAAACGTTTGATGCCGGCTTGGTTGATGCGTTCAAAAGCACCCATCCAAAGATCTACATCCGGATTAACAGGATTTTTAATCATAACAGGAATGTCTACCCCTTTCAAAGCATCAGCGATTTCCTGTACAGCAAAAGGGTTCACGGTAGTACGCGCTCCTATCCATAGGATGTCGATGTCATATTTCAAAGCATCATATACATGTTGTGCATTAGCCACCTCGGTGCCCACATACATCCCTAGCTCTTGTTTAACGCGACGCATCCAGGCTAAACCCTCCACGCCAACACCTTCAAAGGCATTCGGGCGAGTACGTGGTTTCCAGATACCTGCGCGGAAAATTTGAATGCCCTGCGCCTTCAACTGTTTGGCCGTTTCCATTACTTGATCTTCGCTTTCGGCACTACAAGGTCCTGCAATCACAATCGGACGATTGGTGTCTAAACCCGGGAGAGTAAATGGTTGTAAATCTAATTCAATCATTGCTGTGTGTATTTATTGTTTTGTTTATTATTCTTTTTATTTCGTATAAAGCTTTATATTTTGTTCTTCTTTTTTATTCATCACAGAAGCGGTGCCGTCCAGCGCCGGACGTATACGGTTAGCATTTTCCATCAATTCGTACATTAGACTCTGGTCTTCTTTAACAATGCTCTCTCTGAATTGTTGCAAATGGTCGATATAAACATCCAGTGATTCGAGCACATATTTTTCATTTTGCTTAAAAATTGGGCCCCACATTTTCGGCGAACTTTTAGCCAATCGCACTGTAGAACGAAAACCACCTGAAGCTAAATCAAAAATAATATCGCGCTCATTCTTAGCTAAAACAGCATTAGCCAATGCAAAAGCGGCAATGTGTGGCAGGTGCGACACATGAGCTGTCGTGTGGTCCTGTTCATCTGAACTCATATAGGCAATACCCATCCCGATAGCATGATACATTTTTTCAATCAAAGCGACATGGATTGGCTTACTCTTTTCCTGATCACAAATAATTGTAATTTTCTTTTCAAAAAGCCCCTCAAGTGCAGCTTCCGGTCCTGAATTTTCGGTACCACTCATCGGGTGAGTAGGTACAAAGTTAGAACGGTTGGTATGATTCTCTACTGCTTTGCAAATATTCACTTTAGTAGACCCAACATCCATCACTGTAGTGGTAGGACTGACGTAATCCAGCACTTCAGGAAGTATTTTAGCGACTATATCCACCGGTGTGGAAACGATTACCAGATCAGATTGGCTAACGGCCTCCTTCAAGGTGGCCACTTCATCTACAATACCCAGTTCCAAGGCTCTTTGGCCATTCTCCGGATTGGCATCCACGCCCAATATCTTAGATGCAAAACCTATGCGTCTCATATCTTTGACCATAGAACCACCAATCAGACCTATACCTACTACTGTAATTATCATCTTTTCGTTTTAATTTTTAATTATAATGCTAAATATCATCGTGATGTATTGATCGACGGTCTCTAATTTTCTTTGTACTCTCCAAGTATTTTTAATTCTTCGGTTAATGGAATAATTGCATCAATCGATTGCTTGTAACGGAGATAATCATCAAATACCAAATCAATATAAAACAAATATTGCCATTCTTGACCAACGACTGGTAGTGACTGTATTTTAGTCAGGTTGATGTCATAAAAAGAAAGGATGGTCAGCACTTTAGACAAGCTACCCTCGCGGTGTGGTAAAGAAAAAACTAAAGAGGCTTTATCGGCCGTTTTTTGTGTTTGTACCTTATCTTTAGCCCATTGATTTTGAAGCACCAAAAAACGTGTAAAATTCTTTTTATTCGTCTCAATATTTTTGGCCAACAATTCCAATCCATAAATATCTGCTGCCAAATCGCCACAAATGGTGGCTACACTTTTGTTTTTATTGGCCGCTACACGCTTAGCACTACTTGCCGTATCGGTGCTTTCTACCAATTTAATGTGTGGGTAAGGGAGAAAAAATTCCTCGCATTGGCGTAGAGCCATCTGGTGCGACTCTACCGTTTTAATGTCTTCTATCTTAGTACCAGGCACCACAGCTAAATGCTGATCGATATGCATCTTTTGCTCCCCAATAATTTTAAGTTCCGACTCACGCAGCAAGGTGTAATTAGACAATATAGAGCCAGCTACAGTGTTTTCTATCGCCACCATACCAAAGAGCTCTGGATCACGCTTCATAGCAGCAAACTGCTCTCTGAATGTAGGACATTCAACAATGTCAGCTTCGTTGCCAAAATATTTCTTTACCGCTATATCATGAAAAGCTCCGGCAATACCTTGAATAATTACTTTTTTCATCTTTAAGTATTTTCTTTTATTTCCTATATGAGATCAAGTAGAATATAGAATCATACAGCCATCAAAGAAGACAATCACAAACTTCTAAAGCCCTTCACTGTCTCATTTTATCAAGTCTAAAAAATTCGTTCTTAATCTTAAATTGTTTATTGGGTTATGAAAACCATATACAAAAAAATCCCGCTCTACTCTTAGAACGGGATTATATATCTTATTATTTTTTGCGTTTATCTATATAACACCCCGTTTCACTTCTGCCAGAAATAAAAATAAAAGTAGTTATATGTAAAAAGATTGCGCACTATTTGCTATTTTGAGCTGACAAAAGTAAATGTTTTGAATTAAATTACAAACCTATTGTTTGATTTTGTTACATAATCTTAACTGATATGCTGCACAAAGGCCTCTAACATACGTGCTGTGTCATCCCAGCCTACACATTCATCGGTAACAGAAACACCGTATTTCAACTCAGACAAATCTTTTGGAATAGGCTGTTTGCCATGGAACAAGTTGCTTTCTATCATCACCCCAACAATAGATTGATTACCGGCTTTGATCTGAGTTGCTACATCTTGCAGTACCACATTTTGATTTCCGGCATTTTTACAGCTGTTGGCATGTGAGCAATCTACCATAATGCTCTTGTTTAATCCGGCCTCTTCCAGGCGTTGTTCATAGGCCCTAATATGTTCAGTGCTGTAGTTAGGCTCGTTACCTCCCCGTAATATAAGATGTGTGTCGGCATTTCCTGTAGTACGCACGATGGAGACTTGGCCGTCCGGATTGATACTTATAAAATTATGAGGTGCTGCTACAGCCTCCAAGGCGCTGATAGCGATATCAATATTGCCGTCTGTGCCGTTCTTGAAACCTACTGCAGAAGACAGCCCACTGGCCATTTTACGGTGACTTTGTGATTCGGTGGTACGGGCGCCTATGGCCGTCCAGGAGAATAAATCCTGAATATAAGGAGGTGTCACAATATCTAAAGCCTCACCGGCCGCCGGCAACCCCAATTCGGCAATATAAGATAAAAGCTCGCGTGCTAGCTTCAGGCCTTTATCTATCTTGTAGCTATCATCCATATCCGGATCGTTAACTAGGCCCTGCCAGCCCACAGTAGTGCGGGGCTTTTCGAAATAGACACGCATAACAATGAATAAGGTGTCGATATACATATCAGCCATGCCTTTAAGTTTTAAAGCATATTCTTTAGCAGCTTTGATATCGTGAATAGAGCAGGGGCCCACCACCACGAGCTTACGCTTGTCCTTACCACTTATGATGTCTTTAACTATTTGCTGGCCGTGCGAAACAGTGTTGATCATCTTTTCGCTAAGAGGATAGATGTTTTTAAGCTCATTAGGGGTCAGAATGGGTTGTTCCATTCCGATATTAATATCTTCAATTTTTTTATTCTTCATTACCTTTTATTTGGGCTTGCAAAATAACCGATAATTAAGATGACATCCTATTTTTAAAATTGTTGTAGCAACAAAAATCCCTGCCTACCGAAGCAGACAGGGACTATTCTATAAAAACCTCAGAATTATGAGATCATATTAACTTATCGCATAGCCTTATAAGCATTTATCAGACCATTGGTAGAAGCATCGTGTGCATCCACTTTACCATCGTCAGCTAGGGCTGGCAGAATATTGTTAGCCAACTGCTTACCCAACTCAACCCCCCACTGATCAAAGCTATAGATATTCCAGATGATGCCCTGAACAAAGATTTTTTGTTCATACATCGCAATCAAAGCACCCAAGGTGCGCGGATCAAGCTTTTTGAATAAGATAGAGTTGGTAGGAATATTACCTAAAAATACTTTGAAAGGCAATAATTTTTCGATTTCCTCAGTACTCATTCCGGCAGCTTCCAGTTCGGCTTGAGCAGCTTCAGGGGTTTTACCAGCCATCATAGCTTGCGTTTGAGCAAAGAAGTTAGCCAACAATTTTGGATGGTGATCGCTCAATGGGTTCTGACTGATAGCCGGAGCCATGAAATCACAAGGAATCAACTTAGTACCTTGATGAATCAGCTGATAGAAAGCGTGTTGCCCGTTCGTTCCCGGCTCACCCCACAAAATAGGACCTGTTTGATAATCTACTTTTTCACCATTACGGTCTACATATTTACCATTACTCTCCATATTACCTTGTTGAAAATAAGCAGAGAAACGATGCATATATTGATCATAAGGCAAAATAGCCTCTGTCTCAGCTCCGAAGAAGTTGTTGTACCACACACCTATCATGGCTAAAATCACCGGAAGATTCTCTTCTAGTTTTGCTGACTGGAAATGTTGATCCATAGCGTGGGCCCCTTCAAGCAACTCTATATAGTTGTCGAAACCAATGCCACAAGCAATAGAAAGACCGATAGCCGACCACAAAGAATATCGGCCACCTACCCAATTCCAAAATTCAAACATATTATTAGTATCAATACCAAAGGCCGAAACGGCATCTGCGTTGGTAGATAAAGCCACAAAATGCTTGGCTACGGCAGCCTCTTCCTTTGCTGCGTTTAAAAACCATGATTTAGCCGAGTTAGCATTTGTCATCGTTTCTTGTGTCGTAAACGTTTTTGAAGCAACTACAAATAAAGTTGTTTCAGGATCTACTTTTTTCAAGGTTTCTGCAATGTGAGTACCATCAACGTTAGAAACAAAGTAAAGATCCAAATGTGTCTTGTACGATTTCAACGCTTCTGTCACCATCAACGGGCCCAGATCAGAACCGCCAATTCCAATGTTTACAATAGCCTTGATCGCTTTTCCGGTATACCCTTTCCATTCTCCTGAAATTACTTTATCTGAAAAATCTTTCATTTGGTTCAAAACGCGGTTAACGTCGGGCATGACATCTTTGCCATCCACCATTACCGGTGTGTTGCTACGATTGCGTAAGGCAGTATGCAATACAGCACGACCTTCTGTGGCATTTATTTTTTCGCCTGCAAACATATCTTTGATAGCTGCTTCCAGACCACATTCTTTGGCTAAATCAAACAATAGACTCATCACCTTTTCGTCGATACGGTTTTTGGAATAGTCTACCAGAATATTCTCAAAAGTAACAGAAAACTTGTTAAAGCGCTCAGCATCTTGCGCAAACAAGTCCCTCATCTGTACGTCTTTCACTTCGGCATAATAAGTCTCCAGAGCCTTCCAGGCCTGTGTTTTTGTGGGGTTGATGTTTGGTAACATTTTATATCGGTTTTTTATTAATTTTTCGAGGCACAAATATAGCCAGATTTAATGATTAATCTATGGATATTTCATTAAGGTATTCCATAAAAATCAGGCGCTATCAATTTTAGCGTTTTGAGGAGGTGGGGTTTTATTCCGGTAAAAAATATTTAGAGAGCTAGCCAGCTAGATGACAAAACAAGGACATAACAAAAAGAGACAAATTGTGTCGTCATTATTTTGGTACGAAGATCTGTTAAATTATTCACGATTCTTTAACTCTCCTCACCACCTATTTTCTATCATAACACTTTGAAATGTGTGCCTTCCAGCGTATTTTTCTGGCATTACAAACTATAATTTCTCTTCAATTTGATGCGTGAAAATAATCCTATGCATATTTTTCTTTCCTTTGCAGACTATGAAACCACTGCTTCACATAAAAAAATTTTCTTGCGGCTATGCCTCCAAATTCTCAATTTGCGTTGATGAAATAAGTATACAAAAAGGAGATTTCTGTGGCATCATAGGCCCTAATGGCGCCGGAAAAACAACCTTGTTCAGAGGCATTACCAGTGAACTATCGCCTATAGCGGGGGAAATCCTCTACAAAGGAGATAATTTGCACGCGATAAAACGCCAAAAACGTGCACAACATCTGGCCATTGTTAATCAGAATGTGGGAAGTCCGACAATATCAGTAGAAGAATATGTGTTGCTGGGACGCCTGCCTTTTCAGAAGACATTAAGCTTTGTTGAAAGTAAAGAGGACTTTGAAATAGCGCACCGTTTTATGAAAATGACAAACACCTTCCGTTTCAAAGAAAAAATGATGAATGAGCTTAGTGGTGGAGAACAACAACTAGCCGCCATTGCCCGTGCCCTAACACAAGAACCTGACCTATTACTTTTGGATGAACCAACTTCACACCTCGATATTTCACACGCTATTTCTATAATGAACCTCTTACAGAAATTAAATGAGGAAGAAAAACTAACCATAATGATGGTCATCCACGACCTGAACCTGGCCGGAGAATTTTGTCAACATCTGGTGATGATTAAAAGTGGAGAAATATATGCCCAAGGCACTCCCCACGAAGTCCTTACTTACGATAATATTGAAAAGGTTTACCAAACCCCGGTAATTACCCAAGAGAATCCTCTTTCAGGTAATCCGGCTGTCTTTCTAGTCTCACAAAGGGTGATGGATAAATCGTCATAATATTCACCCTTTTATAAATATTATTTCATCACTATTTTAAGAAAAAGCTTAACGTAAAACATTTTTTCACTTCAAGTAATTGGTAATCTCCTCTGCTAAAGGTGAAGTCCTGGGACTAAACACTTCAAATAATTGACCATTTTCACCAATCAGGTATTTTTGAAAATTCCATTTCACCTCCGAATCCTTAAACCCATTCTTGCCTTTTTGGGTGAGCCACTGATATACAGGATGCATATCATCACCTTTCACGCTAATTTTTGACATCATCTGAAATGTAACGCCATAATTTGAAGTACAAAATTCCTTAATCTCTTCATCCGTGCCCGGCTCTTGTTTATTAAAATTATTGGCAGGAAAACCTATCATTGTAAAGTTATTAGCACCATACATCTTATACAAAACCTCTAAATCCTCATACTGTCGGGTAAGGCCACATTTAGAGGCCACATTCACGATTAGCACCTTTTTCCCTTTCAGTTGTTCAAAGCTGTAAGTTTCACCATCAATAGTGGTAGCTGACAAATCGTAAAAACCGCTCTGCCCATAAGATAAACTAACTATTAAAAGCAGGCTTAATACAATAATTTTTCTCATAATCTGTTTTATAAATGTTTGCTTTTTTAACAGAAAAAAGCACCCGATGTTCAATCGCTAAAACAATAATTTTATAATTTAACATCTAATATATTTGTATTAGCATATTGAATGCCTAACTTTGCTATCAATAAACCCAACAATACTTATGAAAACAAAGCTATTCAGATTTCTGCTCACACTAACACTCATTTTCGGATCTTTATATGCCCATGCATCTGATAGCGAGATCGATTCGTTATGTAACTCATTATTCGAATCATCTAACCGATATATGGAAAGTGGTACCGAATACCGTGTGGTGAAACGTCGCGTAATGGATGCCCACTTTACTAATATCAAGGGCGTAGATAAACGCAAGACTACTTTGATAGATAATTCGGCCAAAGAGATTAATGATTTAAAATCTCAAATAGAGCAGCAAGAGAATGACTTTTCTGAACTAAACGAAAAGTACATCCATGCTAAAAAGGTCAGCGATGGTATCGAAATCTTTTCTATGATTATTCCCAAAAATCAGTACAATCTTATGGTTTGGTCCTTAGTGACTGTGCTATTGGCTTGCATTGTCGTTTTACTGATGATGTTTAAGCGTAATAATCAAGTGACGCGTCATGCCAAGAAAGAACTGAGTGAAAAAATTGAAGAATTTGACGCCTACCGTAAACGCACACTCAAACGCGAGCAGGAAGTAGCTTCAGGTTACGTGCGCGAAATCAAAAAACTAAAAGATAAAATAGGAGGCTTATAACAGCTATAAACGCTTAATGTCAGAATATTGCAAAATATTTGCACTTTTGCAACACCTGCTTTTTATGACGCTTTTTTAGGAGTATATTTTCACACTTTGAGGCACTATAGAAATATCCATTCGTCCGTTTACCTCTATGGATTCACCATCTACATTGGCATGGGTAAAGTCACCCTTTATGGTAATATTCCGCACTGGAGTATGCTCGTAAAAACGACTTTTGTCAAGGTTTAAGGAAAACAAACGCATGATAATATCTGAAGTATAGGCCTTAGGGAAAGGTTTCAGTATACATAAATCCAGAATACCATCGTCTGGTTTAGCCATGGGTGCCGTAAAAGCAAAATTACCCAGCTGCCGCATATTAGCAATGTTCACAACAAACACTTCACGCTGCCACTTGACACCACCATCATTAATATTTATAATCAGTGGCTTATAGCGAAAATAATGCTTCAGAATAAGACGCACATAGCCTTGCAGACCGCGGTTTTCTTTTTTTGTAAATTCATTGGCAATAGCCGTATCAAAGCCCGTTCCGGCGATATTCATAAAATAACGCCCGTTGATACACCCACAGTCGTAGCTCTTCACTTTCCCTTGTTTGATTTTTCTGATGCCGGTCTGCATCGTCAGGATGCCCAATTCGTAAGCCGTAGCATTGCCCGAACCCACCGGAAATAGACCTAAAGTGAGGGATGTATTAACAACAACTTGCAACACCTCATTTAGCGTTCCGTCTCCTCCTACTACAAATACGACTTCAATTACATCCTTCTGCTTCTCTACCTCCTTTGCAGCATCGCCGGGGGCATTACTTACAAAAATCGTAAGCTTGAAATATGGGCGTAAACGTTTGGCTATAAGATTAGCTACACGTAAACCACGTTTATTACCGGAGACTGGGTTAACAACAAGAAGGGCAGGCTTCATCCTTATTTGAATTAGAAAAGTGTTTTTTCATAACAAAGGAAGTTGGATTTTTTTCCTCTGAAATGCACTGTACCCGCATAGCTGTAGCTAAACTTCTCAAAGAGCGAGCGCATTTTTTTATTTCTCTCATTTGTATCTACACGCAAAGACATAAGCCCCATATTACGTCCACGGCGTTCAACAAACTGAAAAATAGCGGTAGCAATGCCTTTCCCTTGCATGTCCGGATCCACCATCATACGATGAAAGGTATAGGTATTGGGACTCGTTTTCCAGGGAACCGTACTATATTCCGGAGGCAAAAAAGCATTAATAGCTACAGCTCCTACCAACTGATCATCCAGAATAGCAACAAAAAGATCATGCTGATTAATGTCTTTTGTAAAAACAGCTTCAGACGGGTATTCGCTATCCCATTGTTCATTTCCTTCAGCTTGCATAAAAGGAACTACCCGCTGCATTAAATCTAACACAGCAGGTAAATCCGTTATATTTGCAAGTCTGATATACATAAATTTCAATTTTTAAAACTCAAAATCCAACGTTATTGAAATTTTAAATCCGAAATCCGGAATCCGAAATCTTAATATCTATAATGTTCTGGCTTGTAAGGACCATCAACAGTAACGCCAATGTAAGCCGCCTGCTCCGGTGTCAAGGTGGTCATCTTAACGCCTAATTTTGCCAAATGGAGGCGGGCCACCTCTTCATCCAAATGCTTTGGCAAACGGTAAACGTCAGTTTCGTATTTTTTATTGTACAATTCTATTTGTGCCAAAGTTTGATTCGTAAACGAGTTACTCATCACAAAAGAGGGGTGACCAGTAGCACAACCAAGATTAACCAAACGACCTTCGGCCAATAAAATAATTGAGCTGCCATCTTCAAAGTAATAGCGATCTACCTGAGGCTTGATGTTTACTTTATTAACACCAGGGAAATTTTCCAGTGCATCAACCTGAATCTCATTATCAAAATGACCAATATTACATACAATAGCCTGGTCTTTCATATTACTGAGGTGCTCGATACGCAATACATCCTTATTACCGGTAGTAGTTACGTAGATATCGCCTTCGGCCAATGCTTCTTCCACAGTAGTGACTTCAAAACCTTCCATAGCCGCTTGCAGGGCACAGATAGGATCTATTTCGGTCACCAATACGCGGGCACCAAAACCACGCATACTCTGTGCACAGCCTTTTCCTACATCGCCATAACCACACACAACAACAATTTTACCGGCCACCATAATGTCAGTGGCGCGTTTGATGCCGTCAGCCAAAGACTCGCGACACCCATAAAGGTTATCAAATTTAGATTTAGTAACCGAATCGTTGACGTTAAAAGCCGGGAAAAGCAATTTGCCCTCCTCATGCATATGATACAAACGGTGAACCCCTGTAGTGGTTTCTTCAGACACTCCACGTATTTCCTTAGCATTTGGAGTCCAATAATCTGGCTTTTCAGCCAATACTTTTTTCAAAGTAGCAAACAGTTGACGCTCGTCCTCTGCGTCTACTTTAGCATCTAAAATGCTGGCATCTTTTTCGGCATCCACCCCTACGTGAATCATCATTGTTGCGTCTCCGCCATCATCAACGATAACGGTAGGTCCTTTTCCTCCCGGGAAGGCAAGAGCCTGTAAGGTACACCACCAGTACTCTTCTAAAGTTTCACCTTTCCAGGCAAACACCGGAACACCGGCTGCCGCAATAGCTGCTGCTGCGTGGTCTTGAGTAGAAAAAATATTACAACTACACCATCTCACATCTGCCCCCAAGTCCACCAGGGTCTCGATCAACACTGCCGTTTGTATGGTCATATGCAAAGACCCCATTATGCGGGCTCCTGCCAAAGGTTTATTATCGGCATATTTCTCACGAAGAGCCATCAAACCAGGCATTTCAGCTTCTGCTAATTCTATTTCTTTGCGGCCAAAATCAGCCAAGCTGATGTCCGCTACTTTGTAATCTAATTCTGAAAAAATCATATAAAAATCTATTAACGCTCACCTAGAGCGAATGAAAAATATTAACTTGTTAAAAGTGATAATAGATATCTGCTGCTTACAATTTGCAAATGTACGTTTTTTAGTGCACATTCCTGACTTAAGACAAAAGGATTATTGTCCACCAGACTGTAGCTTTTGGGCTTCAGCCATAGAGATGCGTTTGCCATTCTGAAAAGCCACAATAAAACAACCGTTGTATTCTTTTTTATACTTCTCTTTAAGCCTTTTTATTTCCTCAATATCTGACGAATACCCTATAGTATATTTATACAAACTACCATCGACATAATAATCGACAGCATCTAAATCTTTAATAGAACGGTGGTCCAGTTTTAAGATTTTAGATGACGAAAAAATTTGCAATTTGTAAGTCACGCCAAAATGACTCGGCCCAATGTTTACAGGTTCAGACTTTGGGTTTTCTACAAACTGATGAGCCGTTTCAGCCTCACTCATGGTCAGGCTTTGTTTGGCATCAATTTCCTTTTTATAGTCACGCACAGCACGAAATATAGCCGAAGCCATAAACTCCTGCCCCTCTGTCGACATTAAGAACTGACGCTCTTTTGCATTTGTAATAAAGCCGAGCTCCGTCAGGACAGAAGGCATTGAGGTTTTATGAAGCACCAAAAAAGCCGCCTGTTGCACATCGCGGTTTTTGCGCCCCACCCGCTTGGTAAACTGATGTTGTATCAAAGCAGCCAAAGTAGTACTTTGCTCCAAATAAGCATTTTGTATCATATTAAATATAATATAAGAAGCCGGTGAGTTGGGATCAAAACCTTGGTAATTTTCCTCATAATTATCCTCAAAGGCAATAACAGAGTTTTCCAGCTGTGCTACTTTCAGGTTCGATTCATTACGGTTAGTTCCTAATACAAACGTTTCAGTACCATAAGCATTCATGCTACCTGCCGCATTGGCATGTATCGAGATAAATAAATCTGCTTTGGCTTTATTGGCAATATTAGCCCTTTGATTTAATTCTACGAAAGTATCATCGTCTCTGGTATAAATCACCTCTACACCATCAATATACTTTTCGATATAAGCACCGGCCAGCAGTGCCACACTCAAAACAATGTCCTTTTCTTTACACTGACCCACTGTAGCACCAGGATCATTGCCACCATGGCCAGCGTCTATCACTATTTTTTTTACCCCATAGCCCTGAGCAAAACTGAAAGGAAGAAGGAAAAAAGATAAATTTATTTAGCAAA
>DHQI01000032.1:17099-23099 GCA_002408065.1 Bacteroidales bacterium UBA5342 | reverse complement strand
TGTGAGTTTCCAATCCACCATGTTTCACTATTACCTGGGGGGGACAATGCAAAATCTGGGTCTTGTTAATGTATTTGTTAATAACACGTCAGCAGGGACTGGTCAAGGGGGTACTCTCATTGCTTATCTCGGAGGTAAATCCGGCGATGGTGGTACTATTGAGCGTTGTTTTGTACAGGGAGTGAAAGAGCTGGCAAAACAAGAAGGTGCATTTGTAGGACGCATAAGAGGGGCTGTTTTAATGCAGGATTGTTTCTCTATTGTAGACTGTAATAACAATGGCGAAGCGGGCAATAAAGGTGCATCATCAAGCTTTTTCGGACATATCATTACGGGACCTCATACCTTGAAAAACTTAATCAATCTGGGCGAAAGCCAAAACAATGTGTTTACTGGTGGCCTTGCCAGTTCTAACATTAGCGTCGCCGAAGGACTTTACTTTGACGCTTCGGTAGTTGGTAAGACGCGTATCGAAAGTGGTGCTTATGCTACGACTACGGTAAAACTGTCTGATGATGGGGTCGTGACTGATTTAGCTACAGATCAATGGGCTGATTTATCTGCTTTTGAAACCTTCAGTGCCGATGTGTGGGAGGTAAAAACGATTCCGCTTTTCGACGAAAGTCCACGTCCATATCTTAAAGGTTTTGATTACGCTAAGATTGATGGTTTTATTGTGCCGGATACTTCTGTTTACTAATTGTGTAAGGTGAGGAAGTGTCTGGTTTTAATACTTGTTCTTGCTATCACGTCAGGGTGTCATACCGAAAAGAATTTGATACCGGAGTATGATCTATATGCCGATACCTGGGTGGGCACTGATGCTTTGGGGCGCTCTATGCCCAACAGGCATCAGGTAGGGGAGTTTAAGAAAGACAAAAAACGTACGGTTGGCATTTTTTACGTCAGCTGGCACAACAAGAATAACCGGATTCCAAACGAGGAATATACGGCCGATGTCAGCAAAATATTAGAACAATATCCCGAAGCCCGCAATGACGGACAACATCCGGCTTGGCAAAAAGGATATCATCACTGGGGAGAACCGGAGATGGGGTATTTTTTGAGTGACGACCCTTGGGTGATAAGAAAGGATATGTCGATGTTGGCTGATGCCGGAGTGGATGTTATCATAATGGATGCTACTAATGCTGTGATGTATTGGGAAGAATGGGAAACTACTTTTGCAGTGATGCAACAGATGAAAGCTGAGGGCAATAAAGTACCTCAGTTTTGTTTCTGGGCCTTTAACGGACCGGTGATATCGGTTGTACAGCAATTGTATGAAAAGATTTATAAACACGAGAACTATAGAGAACTTTGGTTTTATTGGGAGGATAAACCTCTGATTTTGTGGAATGATAATCCGATGCAGGATGCCACCCGAAACACCAAGAATCGCAACTTAAATCATAATTTCGATTCACTGGCTATAAGCGATCCTCAGCATCCCCATTATGGAGATCCGGATTATTCACAACAGTATTATACCGACTATACGCAGGAGGTCAAAGCCTATTTTACTTCACGGATGATGTGGTGGGGCTATCATAGGTGGAAGGGTAAACCTTATGTTGGAACTGAAGGACATTGGAGTTTTGGTTATGACTTGGGGCATCCGGTCGTAAGAAATAAGCCTGCCATTGAGCTAGTGGCTCCATTCAAGGGCAAATGTGAACAAGCAGCGGTTACACCGGCTCAACACTCCGTATCAGCTATAGGCAAAAGTTGGTCGCGGAAACATGGACAGCCGAAACTTGATGATAAGGATATGCCGCTGCCCACTTATGTACCTTGGCTAGGTAAGGAGGTATACGAGCCCTCAGGCTATGGTATCTATTTTCAAGAACGATGGGATGAAGCCATCGCTGCCGATCCATCTTTTATATATATTAATGACTGGAACGAATGGACCGCCATTAAGTTCCGACCCGAACAATTAAGTATAAAACAAAAAGATGGAAAAGCTCACTTCCTTAATAGCCAAAGGAATCTCGTTTTTGTAGATCAATACAATGCTGAGTTTAACCGGACTGTACAGCCCATGAAAGGTGGCTATAGTGATAATTATTATATGCAAATGGCACAAAACATCCGCCGTTATAAAGGAGTGCGTGCTATTCCCGTTTTGAACGACCAACATACGATAAATATTAATGGTCGCTTTGCTGATTGGGATAAGGTAGAAACAGAATATCGCGATACCCGTGGCGATGTGGTGCATCGCCATCATAAGGGTTTTGGTAATAGATTTTATTCCAACACATCGGGGCGCAATGATATTGTAATGTCTAAAGTAGCTGTAAATGCCATAAATGTGGCTTTTTATGTGCAAACTGCAGAAAAGCTTACACCATGTTCGGATAAAAAGTGGATGATTTTATTGATTGATGCCGATCAAAACTATGAGACCGGATGGCAGGGCTATGACTTTATGATCAAAGATTATGATACAAAAGCCAGACTCTATCAATACAAGAATAATCAATGGATGTTCTACGAAGATGTCGCTTATGCATATGAGGAAAACAAACTGGAGTTATCAATAGACCGTAAGGCATTAGGCATCAAGAAATCGTCATTTAGCTTTGATTTTAAATGGGCTGACAATCCCGGGGAACTATCAGATTTTGTAACATTTTTTAATAACGGGGATACTGCACCTAACCGTCGATTTAACTACCGTTGTATTGTGAAGTTTTAAGAAAAATATTTATTGGATGAAAATTAAACAATTAAACATACTTTTTACTCTTCTTTTTGTGCTGTTTTTTACTGCTTGCCGGCATCAAAATTCAGAAATCAGTAACACAGCTTACTCAGGAAAGATCGAACGTCGTTATATTACCCCTGTTCGTGTGGTCACTCAGACAGCTCAGGTTAAGGATATAAAGTACTTGCTGAAACCCGGAAAGAACCAATCTCATACCGTTAATAAAAATTTTTGTTTATTGAAAAATGACAACAATGAACGTGCTTTTTTTATGCTTGATTTCGGGCAGGAACTACACGGAGCTGTTTCTATCATCACAGGAATGAGCCAGCCCAAGACACCAATAAGAGTACGTATTCGCCTTGGGGAATCGGTTTCTGAAGCGATGTCAGAGCTTGGAAAAGAAGATAATGCTACCAATGATCACGCGATTAGAGATTGGGTGCAGGTATTACCTTGGTGCGGCAAGATAGAATTAGGAAACTCTGGTTTTCGCTTTGTGTCACTCGAACTCTTGGATGATGATGCTGAGCTAAAACTTTTAGAGTTCAGCGCTGTAGCTATAGAGCGTGATATCGAATATGCGGGTAGTTTTACTTGTAACGACGAGCGATTGAATGACATCTGGATGACAGGTGCCCGTACCGTTCACCTCAATATGCAAGAGTATCTGTGGGATGGCCCTAAGCGCGATCGTTTGGTGTGGGTAGGCGATATGCATCCCGAGGTAAGAACAATTTTATCGGTATTTGGGGCTAACGAAGTAGTGCCGACATCACTCGATTTTATTAAAGAAATAACACCACCAAGTCAATGGATGAATAATATCAGTTCTTATTCTATGTGGTGGATTATTATACAGTACGAATGGTATATGGGAGGGGGAGACTTGGCTTATCTGGAGCAAAATAAAGATTACCTTTTCAAACTGTTAGATCGGCTCTCCACCTTTATTGATGAAAACGGTAAAGAAAAATTAAACGGGGTACGTTTCCTTGATTGGCCTACCAAGGCAGATCCTGTGGCTGTTCATGCCGGTTTACAATCCCTTATGACTATGACCTTTGATGTAGCCATCAAGTTAGCCACTGTTCTAAACGCAGAAACAAAGGGCTCAGAATATCAGGCTGTATACAACAAACTGCGTACTTATCAACCGCCGATGCCAAGCCGCAAATCACCGGCTGCTCTTATGGCCTTGTCGGGGCTTGCTGATCCCGAAGCTGTTAGTCAGGACATACTTTTGTCCGATGGTGTACGCGATCTATCTACCTTTTATGGTTTTTATGTGTTGAATGCTCTGGCAACATCCAAAGATTATCAGGCAGGTATAGACTTTATATCGGAATATTGGGGGGCTATGCTGGATCTAGGTGCTACTACCTTTTGGGAAGATTTTGATATCAGCTGGGGGGACAATGCCGGGCGTATCGATGAAATAGTACCGGACGATAAGGTGGATATTCACCGCAGCTATGGTGGCTATTGTTACGAAGGATTGCGCCACAGCCTCTGCCACGGATGGGCTTCAGGGCCTACAGCTTGGCTGAGCGAATATGTATTGGGCGTGCAGGTGCTGGAGCCGGGTTGCAAAGTATTAAAAGTAGAGCCTCACTTAGGAGACTTAGAATGGGTAAAAGGGAGCTATCCTACACCTCAGGGAATTGTCAGTATTGAGCACCGAAAAAAGACAAATGGTGAAATAGAAACTAAAGTGGATGCACCTAAAGGAGTGAAAGTTTTGCTTTAGAAATAGGCGTCGACCGGATGAGGAATTATTGAACTTATACCCCAAAAAGAATGATGTGTTAAATTGGTAGGCGTCTTTGGACATAAGCATACAACGTAAACACAAAATTGGACAGAAGATGTAATAACGAATATTTACTTTTATATCAATATTTTAATTGTTTAACTATTTTTAAATTTTATGTTATGAAAAAATTTACAAAACTCTTTATGATTTGTGCTATTATGCTAGGTGCTAGTAGTATTGCGTTTGCAGGTATGACAAGTGTCGCTACTATGGATTTAGGCGAGGATAAGACTTCCGGAGTTGTTCGTGTTGTTATAAAACTGACGGATACTTTTGTGTCTAATGCAACAAACAATACTGATGTAGGTATCTTAGTTCACCAAGACGCTTTTACAGGCTGGAATGATGGTATTGCAATTAGTATGTTCCAATCACTTACTGCCGAAGAAAATAAAGTTGTATTAAAAGGTTATAATGCTTCCACTTGGGTCGTTGAAGATCAAAAAGAAGTAGAGCGTAATAAACAAATTGCTCTTTGGTTAACTTTCGATGCTGTTGCTGATACGCATGGTTTGCATTACCAAATAGAAGGCTCTGATTCTATTGTTGAAGTGTATAGCGGATATGCTAACCGTGCAGTAAACCAAGGCGGATTAAACGAATTTGGACGTTATTTAACTGTTGCATTCAACGACCGCTTTTCTTCTGAAGGATGTGTTGAGATTATTGATTCTGCTGTATGTGTAGAAACTGTAGCAGCTTATACTTTTGAAGGTGGAAGTGCTGCTCTTAAATATCAAAAAGAAAAAGCACAAGTAAGTGTTTTCCCAACGGTAGTTAACAACGAAATCACACTAAAAGCTGAAAAGGCTATTGCTCAAGTATCTGTATTAAACATTAGCGGTCAAGAAATGATGACACGCTATAATGTCAACAAACTAAATGTGGCAGAATTAAGCACAGGCGTTTATTTCGTAAAAGCTACAACTGTAGAAGGTGCTGTTGCTATTCAACGTATCATTAAGAAATAAGCTTAATGTTTAAAAATATGAAATAAGGTCAAGGCTATCACTATCAAGTAGTGTTAGCCTTGCTTTGTATATAGGTAAGATTAAATTACTAAAAATTAAAACTCCTGATTATGAAAAAAATTAACCGATTATTTACTGTTTGTGTCTTAATGTTAAGTATTAGTTCTACAGCTTTTGCTGGTCTATCTATTGTTGAAAGCACAGATTTAGGTGAAGGTAAAACCACCGGTATCGTACGTGTTGTCCTTGAACTAACGGATGACTTTGTCTCTAATACTGCTGGAAAAAATACTGACGTAGGTATCGTTGTATCAGAAGAAGCTTTTTCTGCTGGTTGGAACCAAGGTATTTGCATCAATATGTTACAGCTATATTCTAGTGGAAATATTGCATTGAAAGGCTATAATGCTACTACTTGGGGAGTAGCTGACGAAGTTAGTGTTGAACGCAATAAGTATATCGCTCTTTGGATGGCTTTTGATGCTACTACTGACAAGCAT
>DHQI01000032.1:0-16928 GCA_002408065.1 Bacteroidales bacterium UBA5342 | reverse complement strand
GGACAAGCATAGTTTGTATTATCAAATGGAAGGTCAAACAGAAGCAACTTTGGTATATGAAGATTATGGTAACCGTGCCTTACCCAAAGGTGTGGCGAATGATACTGCACGTTTTTGTACTGTGGCCTATAATGATAGATTTACATCAAGTCCTAATTGTGCAAGTATTGTAGAAAGTGCAAGCTTTGTTGATGCTGTAGAGCCTTATTTTACAGCGGGTACTGTTTTTGGTGATACGACTAAAGTATCTACTTGTGATAATGTGCCTTATATGTTTGGCGGAGTAGCTTTGACTGAAGCTGGTTTATATCCAAGTTTATTAAAAACAGCTAACGATATGGACAGTTTTATCTTTCTTGATTTAATGGTATACCCCACATATAAGCTTGGTCTGGATACTACCGAATATATGGTTTCTGATACTGCTTTTGCTTCTGAGGGAAGTAAAATGTTTGCCGTTAATGAAGAAAAATACTTGTCTTGTAAGGGGTGTGATAGCATTATGACCGCATATATGGCCTTTGTTTATGATGCTAATAGCTATACTGATACTATTAAAGTTAATATTAATGATACGACCTTTATTAGCATTAACGATACGACTTTTGTAAACGTAAACGATACCACTTATACTAACATTGATGTATACGATACTACCTACGTTTCAGTAACAGATACTTTAGTTTTCGAACTAACTGCAGGTATCGACGATGCTAACGTAGAAAGTGTCGCGGTTAAAGTGTTTCCTAATCCGGCCAGCAATATGTTGAATGTAAGCTTTGCTGACATAAGCGTATTAACCAATGTTAGTCTGAAGCTTTACGATATGAAAGGTCAAATGGTAGCCGAAAAAACGGTAGCACAAGCGCTATGCTCAATGGATATCAGTAGCCTGGGAGCTGGTTCTTATCTGCTGAACATTGTAAAAGAAGGCAGCGTATTGGATCATAAAGTCATTGTGATACAATAAAAAAACAAGTTTACATTTTCTTATTAATGTGGTCGTATAGTAGTATGCGGCCACATTTAGTATAACTCCTTGATATTATTACCATGAAAATAAAACAACTTTTGGTTTTTACACTTCTTATAAGTGCTTTTTTTAGTGCTAATGCCGCTCAGGACATCGTTAAAACAATGCCACTGGATAGTGCTATTAACCAATCCGGAACGGTTCGCCTTGTGCTTCGCCTGACGGACGATGCTACAGGCCCTGATATAGGCGTCTCTTTGCATCAGGCCGAGCCGGCTGCACCCTGGGATGATGCCATGGCTATATGTATGTTCGACTTTATTAAGAATACCAATGGTGGCATACACCTAGCGGGCTACAACGCTGGTGCCTGGGATTGGCACGAAAAAGTAAAAGCGGTAGAGAAAAACCGTATGATAGCTCTGTGGCTAACAGTAGATGCCGTTAATAATACTCACGCTCTTGCCGCTCAGATGCAAGGCGAAAGTGGGGTAACAACAATCTATACCGGCTATGGCGACCGGGCATCCCTCAAAGGAAAACCCAATGCAAGTGCCGGCTTTTGTTCCGTTTTTGTCAATAATAAGGATGGGCAGCAAACTTCAGCAATAGAAATCATAGAGGATGCTATAATTGTGGACGCAATAGCACCTTATGATTTTGAGGATTCCACTTGCTTTACTTCTTACGGAGACATTATATATGCAGATATCACAGAGGGTGATGCCTACGAATTTGGCGGAGCGTCTCTGACGATTGCTGGTGTATATTATGATACGATAATGAATGTACAGGGCTGTGACAGCATACTTACGCTTAATCTTACCGTTAGTCCGGCCGGAGAAAAAGCCGTCATTTTAGCACAACTGCAAAAGGTCAACAACTATTATATGATAAACAACCCGGAAACAGAAACGGTCAATTCAGGGGCTTCTAAATGGTTGGAAGGTTCCTATTTCAACGGACATACGGCTTTGTTTCAGTTGCACCCTACGCGCGAAAATATGCGCTATGCAATGCAATGGGGGCAAAATAATAGCTGGAACATAGGTAATACTAAGGGCGAAGCCGATAATCAGTGTGTGGGGCAGGTATATATGGATCTTTACTACGCTAATGGTGCTATGAACGATGATATGCTAGCCAAAGTAGGCGCCAGCGTAAGTGCTATGGTAGCGCGCAGCACGGCTACCGACGATTGGGACTGGATAGATGCCCTTTATATGGCCATGCCAACGCTTACCCGTTACGGCATATGGACTGGTGATGGGACCTATTTCGATAAACTTTATGAGATGTACCACAGCACAAAAGTGACGCAACAGCTTTATAATAGTAGTGATAGTTTGTGGTACCGCGACGGAGCCGTTCTGTCTGGTAAAAAATACAAATGTTACTGGGCAAGGGGTAATGGCTGGGTCTTTGGAGCACACGTACGTACTCTGATGTATCTGCCCGAAGATGATGCTCACCGTCAGGAGTATATCGATACCTATAAAGCAATGGCCTATAAACTAAAAAAATTGCAACGCACTGATGGCTTTTGGAATGCTTGTCTGGATGATGATACCTACTATCCCGGTCCTGAAACCAGCGGTACGGCTTTCTTTGTGTATGGTATGGCTTGGGGTATTAATAATGGATTTCTAGATAAAGACACTTACTTGCCTGTGGTAATGAAAGGTTGGAATGCTTTGGTGGAGACTGCTCTGGATACTGATGGCCGCATAGGATATGTGCAGGGTGTGGCCGATGAGCCTAAGGATGATCAACCGGTAACATTATCAAAATCACGCGAATACGGCTATGGCAATTTTCTATTGGCTGGTACTGAAGTCGTACATTTGGTTGAGGGTGATTTGCCCGTGCCAGAGCTGTTTTATGTAAAAAATGTAGAAATGGAGGGGGATGCTATGCTTAAAGTAAACTTCTTTGAACCGGTAGAGAAAACTTCGGCTGAGCTTATTGCTAACTATACTGTGAATAAGAATGTAAACGTAGAAAGTGCTCTTGTGTCTACGGATAGTATGAGTGTGGTTCTGACATTGTCCGGCTTGCAAAAGGGCGGTTATGCTATTTCATTTGCCCATATACAGAGCATTTCAGGCAAAACGATAGAAGAAGCCAGCGGGCAGTTTTTTATGGTGGAAAATGACGATATTACTACTTTACGAAGCGATAATATGGATGCACATGATTTACTGGTATACCCTAATCCGACGAATAATGGATATTTTGAGTTTGAAACCAGTGTTCGGGGGAGAGTAGAAGTCTCACTTATAGATTTGTCAGGAAAAGTGTTGATTTCGGAATCAATAAATAACACGAATAGTAAGCTGCATCATACAATGAATGTTTCACACCTTGCCAAAGGATTGTATGTACTCAACGTTTCGGGTAGTACCCAAATAATTATGATAGAATAAATCAGGGGATATAAACTTCTCAACTGAAAGGGTGGTAGAATTTATTTCTGCTACCCTTTTAACTTCAGTAAGCACCAATAGTCATAAATTTCAATTATGGTGTATATTTTCAATTTTACGGTGTTTTTCTTCAATTATTCTAGGTTCTAAATCCGTTCTTTTGTTATCGGAAAAATACTTAAACCGATGAAACGTTTTTTAGACCTTGTTTTTATCCTCATCTTTTCTCAATTAGCGTTCGCTAAAAATCCCATCATCCCTAACCGTGGGGCTAACGATCCGCACATCCGCATCATAGACGGTAAAGCCTATCTGTCGGCTTCTCACGATACCTCGATTGATAATCCCCGTTTTATTATGGAAGACTGGTGGCTGTGGTCGTCGGATGATTTAGTGAATTGGACGTTGGAGTCTACCTTGCAACCAGAAGATACCTACATTGGAGATCCGGATTTTGACCGCTGTTGGGCTACCGATATTGTGAAACGCAAGGGGAAATTTTACTGGTATTTTTCCGAAGGTAATGAGCACACCGGGGTGGTGGTGAGCGATTCGCCAGAAGGCCCCTGGCAGGATGTCTTGGGAAAACCACTCCTTACAGCTGATATGACGCCTACCCACGAATATGATCTGGGTATCGTTCAGGACCAAGCAGGTGAGTATTATATCGTCTTCGGGGTGTGGGACTACTATATTGCCAAGCTTAACGAGGATATGATTTCATTAGCCGAAAAGCCGCGAAAAATTGAAATCTCTAATCCACGCGGACCTTATAATCTGGATGGCACAAATCAGGAAAAACCTACCGATGATAAACCATTTATGCATTATCATAACGGGCATTATTATTTGTCTTGGGGTTGCTTTTATGCCATGGCCGATAATGTGTACGGACCATTTGACTACAAAGGCTCCATCATAGAGCAGGAGAGTTTTGTGCCGGGCTTTGATGCTCCTACCTGGCCTACGGGCTTCCGTCAAGGACGTCATGGTTCTTTTTTCCAGTGGCACAATCAATGGTATTTTGCCTATTGTGACATCAGCCAGACGGGCAACCGCTACTTCCGCGATACCTTTATCAGCTATATCCATTACAAAAAAAACGGCGAGATGGCTTTGATACGGGTCGATGGTGTAGGTGTTGCTAATTATGATGCCAATGCGAAAATTGAAGCTGAAGATTATTACCAAGCAGTGAGTATAAAGAAAACAGAAAGCGCTGATGGAGGGTTTTGCATAGCACAGACCGATAAAAAGGCGCACTTAATTTTTTCTAATGTCGCCGGTTTATCGGAGAAAAAGAGCTTGAACCTGATTTTTGCAGAAACGCCTGCCGGAGTTCTTGAACTCAGACAAAATAATGCCCAAGGGACACTTTTAGCAAAAGCTAAATGTAATGACTTAAGACAAAGGATAGCTATAAATACCTTGTTAGATGATGAGCAGGATTTGTGCCTTGTTTTTAAAGGTAAGAATATGGTATTGGACGCCTTTTCTTTTGAGTAATCTTAATTTTCTTATAGATATTTTTCTTCGTCTTTCATCATGGAAAAATGAAGAACCGGGGTCTGGGATGATAAAACCAATGTCATTATGTTTAGCTTTAATGCACTGTAAATATTCTATTTCTTAGTAAATAATCCAAGCTCCCTGGGCTTGTTGTTTCATTGGTCAACTGTTTTCTATTATAATCAAAGTCCCCGAGGTTTTTGATCGGCAATTTAAGAACTGTGGGGCGGTTCGATTATAGTAGAAATTTGATATTTACAATGTAATTTAAACCGCGGAGCGGTTTGATTATAAAACAAATACTTCATTAACTTAATGATATTGGTGTTATACTCCCAGATTATAATTGAATAAAACAATCTTGTGGCAAATTACCACATACTCGTAAAAATAAATATATGAAGAAGCTCATAGCCCTATTGCTACTATGGATCTTGGCTTATGGCGTTTTTGCTCAAAAGCCACATAATCCTGTTATCCCAGGGTTTAATCCTGATCCATCAGTTTGTCGGGTAGGGGACGATTATTATTTGGTAACGAGTACCTTCGAGTATTTTCCCGGTGTGCCGGTATATCATAGCAAAGACTTGATAAACTGGACTCTGATAGGGCACGCTGTACACGATGTGACACAGATCGATTATTCCAATGTTTCCTCCACAGCAGGTATTTATGCCCCTACTATTCGTTATCACGAAGGCTTGTTTTATATGATTACCACCTTCGTAGGCGGCACTAAATCGTCACAGGTTGCCAAGACCGGAAACTTTATTATGACTGCCGAAAACCCCGCAGGGTCATGGTCCGAAGCTCATTGGCTTGATAATGCGCCGGGCATTGATCCTTCTTTGTTTTTTGATGACGATGGCAAGGTGTATTACTGTGGCAACCGTCACCCTGAAGTGGAAGAATACAGAGCGCAACGTCAGATTTGGATACAGGAGATTGATCTGAAAACCTTTACACTTAAAGGTCCCCAAGGCATCCTTAAATCAAAGCCCTTTTACGAAAATGATATTATCGGCAACCCGGTAGCTTTTGAAGCGCCGCACCTTTACAAAAAAGGGGGCAGGTATTATTTGCTGATTTCGCATGGTGGCACTGGTGTGGGGCATGCTGTTTCGATCTGGAACAGTGATTCGCCTCTTGGTCCCTGGACAATTAACCCTGATAATCCCATATTGACGCATACAGATAATCGGTCTTTAGGCATTAACTGTACGGGGCATGCTGATATTTTTCAAACACAGGATGGCGATTGGTACAGTGTGTTTTTAGCGGTGCGTAGCAACGAAGGTAAGTATAATGTGATGGGGCGTGAGACCTTTTTAGCTGAGGTCGATTGGTCCGGCGAATGGCCCATTTATAATCCTCAACAAACGGAGAGAAGAACACAGCTGGAGCTTAGACCAACACCGATGTGGCAGGGGATTCAACGCTCTTTCGATTTCTATGATGACTTCAGTAGCGATGAGATGAAACTTGACTGGACTTTTGTACGTCAGCCTAAGACAGAATGGTGCTCACAAAAGGCAAAGAATGGGAAGTTGTCTATTGACTTGCAGCCTGCAATTATTGAAAACTATGCTCATCCTTCTTTTATGGGCGTTCGGGTTATTGAGATGAAAGCGAGCTTTGAAACTGCACTGGATTTTTGTCCGGGAGCGGACAACGAATGTGCCGGGTTGGCTTTTTTTAGAGGCCACAAACCTAATTGGACCTTGGTGAAAGAACGGCAAGACAAGGATGCAAGAGTAGCTGTGTATTATGGCGATTCTCTGATCGCCTCTTCTGCTATTACAAGTAAAAAAGACTTAGCTTTAAAAATTGAACTGGATGACTATCTGCTGACATTTTTCGTAAAAGAAAAAGGGGCGGAATGGAAAAAAATTACAGCTACAGATGCTTCGGAGCTAAAGTTCCCACCGGCAGGTCGTTTTACCGGTAGTTTTGCGGGACTCTATGCCAGCTCACGAGGTGAAACATCAAAAAACAAAGCGCTATTCAATTATTATAAAATGACCACGGAACGGTAGATAATCAAATGTTCAAATTTCAATAGCTTTCAAAGCTAATAGGCATCAAGTTGTTGAATATAAAGATATAATAAGCTGAGCACTAATTAACGTAGAAAATTTATTCTATCATTTTATCATTCAACCATTCTATCATTCTATCATTCAATCATTCAACCATCAATACAATGAAAACACTACTTAAATTAAGTACCGTATTTTTTTTAGCTACATTAAGCCTGAATGCCGGAAATCCTATTGTTCCTGATTTTGGTATGGCCGATCCTCATATTTATATTTTTGAAGGTAAAGTTTTTTTATTTACAACCCGGGACTCGAGCAAAACAGCTAAAAAATTCATTATGCCCGATTGGCATATCTGGACCTCCGATAACTTGGTTGATTGGGAATTAGTGAGAACCATTAAACCTACTGAAACCTGGATGGGACAATCAACACGATGCTGGGCTACCGAAACAGTGGAGAAAAACGGGAAGTATTATTTCTATTTTTCTAATGGCAATGAGAGCACGGGGGTTTTGGTGGCCGATAAGCCGGAAGGTCCTTATGTCGATGTCTTGAAAAAACCAATGTTGCCTAAAGACTTAACGCCTACAAAGGAGTATGATCCCGGTGTTTTGGTCGATGACGACGGTCAGGCCTATATGTCCTTTGGTCATCACCGCTCTGCTGACGATGATTATTATTATATGATTGCACGCCTCAATGATGATATGGTCTCCTTAGCGGAAGCGCCACGCGAGATATTAATTACTGGTGATTCAAAAGTTTTGGCAGGTAATGATAAGCCAAACATACACAAGCGTAATGGTATTTATTACCTCTCTGCCGGATCGCATTATGCTATTTCTGACAATGTGTATGGGCCTTATGTGAAAACCGGCAATTCGGGCAACGACGATTACGGACTAGATGGTAAGGCACACGGCAACTATTTCGAATGGAATGGTCAATGGTTTCATACATGGTGTCATTTCCATCTGGGAAAAGACGTAGCACGTTTTCGTGAATCCTATATTTCTTATTTGCATTACAAAGATAACGGGGAAATGGTGACAGATACCGATTTCTTGGATCAACATTTTGCTACTGGTGTAGGACAGTACAAAGCTGACTGGCGCTGCATAGAAGCAGAATGGTATATGAAAGCCAAAGATGTGGCCAAGCGTGAACATCCTCTAAAAGGATTTGAGATTCAAGAGATATCAAATTCCTCAGAATTGTATTACCCCAATATGAAAGGCTTGTCGGACAAGACAGCTATTACCTTTAAAGCTTCATCTCTTAGGGGGGCTGTTATAGAAATTTATTCTGTGGGAGAACATCCACAGTTGTTAGGCAAGTGTAAGGTGAGCAGCACCGGGAGTTGGGACAATTATTCCGAATTTACCTGTAAGATAAAAGCGGCAGAAGCCAATGAATTGCTTTTAAGGTTCAAAGGTAAGGGGGATGAATTATTGCATTTAGATGCCTTTTCCTTTAAGTAGAATTTGCTAAAATCTTGCTTGAGAGAGGATAGGTAAAGAAAAAAAATCTTTCAGAGTGTTTTTATCTTGATGATTAGAGGTAGAACGAGAGATACCGGATGTGCTTAGTGTCCCACTGTCTGAGTGTGAACTATGGGGGCAGACATAAAACCGAAAAATGCGGCCTGCAAAGGTCAAAACTGTATGTGATACATAATAAAACGCATCGGCGGAATTATTTTATTTCCTGCTTAAAAATAGCTAAAAATCTAGTTGTTAGTGTGATACTTGCAGTTAAGTATTGTATCTGTGGCACCTGTATTATCTGTTGTTGATAAAAACGAGAATATGTTTAAGAACAACAGATATCACAGATGAAGCAGATTTGTTTTTCGCTTGCGAAAAACAGCCTAATGAAAACATCTTAAATGTTTTAAATGAGGTAAATATATAAACAATAGAGATCGTTTAGATTTAATTTTGCTAACAAATTAATTAAATAATTATATAAAAATGAGAATATTAAGTACAGTGCTTTTAGCACTAATGATGGGTTTGAGCTTGTTTGCTCAAGAGAAAAAGAATGTGGTCGTTTTCTTAGTGGACGATTTGCGTGCCGATTTGGGCTGCTATGGCAGTCAGGAGGTCAAGAGTCCTAACATCGACGCTTTGGCTGCTGATGGGGTAATGTTTAACAAAGCCTATTGTCAGCAGGCCATTTGCGGACCTTCGCGTATGAGTATCATGACGGGTTTACGTCCCGAGAGCATTGGTATCTATTCCATTTTTACCCCGATGCGTAAGGTGCGTAAAGACATCGTTTCGGTGCCTCAGTTTTTTAATGCTAATGATTACACCACGGTGAGTATTGGTAAGGTGTACCACCATGCCAGTGATGACAAAAACGAATGGGATATCTTTTTTCAGAAAGAACCTAATGCTTATGTCAATCCCGAAAGTGAAACGATAGTAAAAGAACGTGTGGCCCGTGGCGAAAAAGCCAAAGGACCTGCCTATGAATGTGCCGATGTGGCCGATGAGGCCTATAAAGACGGTCGTTCGGCACAGCACGCTATCGAAACGCTGCGCAAGATCAAGGATGATAACTTTGTGATGTATGTGGGGATGGGAAAACCACACCTGCCTTTTAATGCGCCTAAGAAATATTGGGATATGTATGATCAGTCGCAGTTTGAAGTGCCGCTGAAAGAGGCACCTGAAAATATGCATCCTTTGGCACTGACCATTTGGGGCGAATTGCGCGGCTATGCCGGTATGCCACAAGAAGGCTTGCTGGACGATGAGCTATCGCGTACTCTGCGCCACGGCTACTATGCCTGTATCAGCTATATCGATGCGCAGATTGGTAAAGTCATTAATGAGTTGGAGACGCTTGGTCTGAGAGAAAACACGATGATAGTACTGATGAGTGACCACGGATGGAAGCTTGGAGAATATGGTGCATGGTGCAAGCATACTAACTTTGAATTGGATGTAAGAGTGCCTATGATTATTAGTCGTGAAACGGCCTATAAGAAACGGAAGACGAATGTGGCTACCGATGCTTTGGTCGAGAATGTGGACATTTTCCCTACAATTGCCGATTATTGTGGTTTGGATATTCATAAGGTGGATGGTCAGAGTATAATGCCCATTGTAAATAATCCTAAAATGAAAGGGCACGACGGGGCTTACAGTGTATATGCACGCGGCGAAAAATATATGGGTTGCACCTGTACAGACGGGGAGTGGCGCTATACCGAATGGCGCACAAACGGCGGTCAGGAAGTGCATGGAAATGTAGAGCTTTATCGTTGCGAGCAGGATTATAGCAAGCAGGCTGTGAATATGGCCGGAAAACCTGAATATGAAAAGATAGAAGCACGTATGCGTGCCTTGCACGAGGCTAATTTCCCCCGTGATGTAAAGTCCTATTATGCCCCTATCGGAAGATAGAGAATAAACGATGAGAGCATGATTATTATTGTTGGTATTATTTGTTTGTGTCAAGCTATGGTCGCAAAGTTACCCTTTTGATTTACCGGAAGATTTTACGGTCTCTTTTGATGTGAATGCGTTAGAAGAAGAGCTGTTTAGTAACTTGCTTTTAGGAACTAATATTTACGATTTAGCACACCGTAATTCCTAACCCTGCTAAGGAGTGTTTAATAGAATTCTTTTGTCTATAGCCTTTTAACGAGTATTATTGAAAATATGCACCAATATGACTTTAATGTTCAATTTTGGCGCATAAATGTCATTTTCTGACGGATTTATTCTATAGCTCCTTGGCATCCTCTCATATATTTGCTACCGTTAAAAAAGCGCTTAAGCCCGTAATCCTAGTAAAAAAACTGAATTAAGAAATGAAAAGCCCTCTTCTGAGGGTAACCGTATACGATGAAAATTAATAAAGAAATAAAGACTTTAGTACTGACTTTAATAAGTCTGTTAGGCGCTGTAACAGTATTACAGGCGCAGGAGAGTGATGTGGCGATAGAGAATAAAGTTAAAGCTCTATTGGAGCAAATGACCTTGGAAGAAAAGATTGTTCAGATGACACAGGATGCTCCTGTCAATGAACGTTTAGGAATTCCACGTATGACTTACAGTGAATGTTTGCACGGTTTGTGGCTCGATGGTGCTACCAATTATCCGCAAGCTATTGCTTTGGGCTCTACCTGGGAACCTTCTCTTATTAAAGAGATGACCACTATAATAGCCAAAGAAGCCCGTGCGGCTAATCTGACCCATTGTTATTCTCCCAATCTGGATATCATAGCCGGTGATCCGCGTTACGGCCGTGTAGAAGAATCTTATGGTGAAGATCCTTACTTGGTTTCCCGTATGGGGGTCGCTTTTATTCAGGGATTGCAAGGCATGGGAGAGGAACAATTTGACGAAAACCACATCATGGCTACAGCCAAGCATTATGTGGGATATCCGGAAAACCGTCGTGGTATTAATGGCGGTTTTAGTGATATGTCTGAGCGTCGTTTACGTGAAATTTATCTTCCGCCTTTTGAGGCCGCTGTTAAAGAGGCTCAGGTGGCCTCAGTCATGCCAGGACACCAAGATTTTAATGGTGTGCCTTGCCATATGAATACCTGGTTGATTCAGGACATTCTGCGTGGTGAATTAGGCTTCAAAGGTTTTTTGATTTCGGATAACAACGACATCTTGCGCTTGCACACCATGCATCATATTGCTAAAAATAAAACTGAAGCAGCAGTCCTGGGTCTAAAAACCGGGGTTGATATGGATTTGGTCATTGGTAAAAGTCCTGATTTTACTTCTTATTCAGCGGAGGTATTATTAGATACTTTGCAGAAAGATCCTGAACTGGTGAAGTATGTGGATGCTAACGTCACACGTATTCTTACGGCTAAATATAAGTTAGGCCTGTTCGAAACCATGGATAAAACCTATGCTGAGGCACCCGTGACTACGCCTGAATCAGAAGAGATGGCTTTGAAGGTGGCTCAAAAAGCTATGGTTTTATTAAAAAATGAAAACCAACTACTACCGCTCGATAAGAAAAAAATTAAATCCATTGCCGTGATTGGCCCCAATGCTAAAGAGACTATTCGTGGTGGTAAAGTCACTCAATTGGGAGGTTACTCTGGTATGCCACCATATTATACTTCGGTGTACGAGGGTATTGTTGCCAAAGTAGGTGAAAAAGTAAAGGTTAATTACGCCCAAGGATGTGAATTGACCTCGGTGTCGAAGGACGGTTTTGATGAGGCCATAGCAGCAGCTGAAGCTTCGGATGTGGTGGTATTGGCCATTGGTGGTTCTACCCGCACTTGTGCCGAAGGCGGTGACCGCTCTGAATTGGACCTTTTCGGCGTACAAAACGAATTGGTTGAAGCCATTCATAAAACAGGAAAACCCATTGTGGCGGTATTAGTCAACGGACGCCCCCTTACCATTAATTATGTTGCTGAAAATATTCCGGCCATTCTGGAAACCTGGTATTTGGGGATGCGTGCCGGTGAAGCCATTGCTGACGCTTTGTTTGGTGATGTGAATCCGGGCGGAAAACTGACCGTTTCCTTCCCACGTTCGGTAGGTCAGTTGCCGGTAACTTATCTTTTACGTCCTGACTTTGTTGGTTCGGGAAAAGGACTTTATCGCTTTTCAGATAAATCCCCGTTATTTCCCTTTGGTTATGGCCTGAGTTATACCTCTTTTGAATATGGAAAACCCGCATTGGAAACGGCTTCCATAAGTGCTGATGGCAGTACTAAAGTGAGTGTAGCAGTGACGAATACCGGACAATATACCGGTGACGAAATCGTTCAGATGTATGTACGTGATGATTATGCTTCGGTAGGCCGATACAATATGATGCTCAAAGGATTTGAGCGTATCAGCCTTAAGCCGGGCGAAACGAAGACCGTTAGCTTCAAAATTGATAGGAAAGACTTGGCGCTTTACAACCAAGCGATGGAAAAAGTGGTAGAGCCCGGAACGTTTACCATAAAGGTAGGCGCTTCATCGCGCGAAGAAGATTTGCAGAATATTACCTTGACGGTAAAATAAGATACAGTGCATGGGTGCTGTTAAAATATAAATGACCCGATGAGCAAGTTGTAGTGCTTACAGTCATTAACCCTGAGAACTCTCTTTTTTTATTATTTTTACAGTTTTAATTCTTTCATTATGAAAAAAATTAATCTATTTCTAATGCTTCTGTTTGTTGCTCTTACGAGTATTCATGCAGAACGGATTAACATTCCCGGGCTTGAATTGCCCCAGTTGATTATTTCCGAGGTACGGCCGGAGGCTGAAGCTCAAGCTTATGTAGAGCTTACAAATGTTGGTTCTACTACACTTGATCTTTCGGAGTTTATGATTTACTCCGGATGGGGTAATACACGTGTAACCACCTATACTGATAGTTTGTTGGTATGGAGTGGATCAACTAATACAGCAATTCAGAGCCACTTAGGTCGTGTTTACCTGAAAGGGGAATTGGCTCCCGGTGAGTCATTCGTGGTTTCTACAGCGTGGGATCATAACGACAGTTATGGTCGTAATATTCCTAACCAAAATACGGCTGTAGCTGCCTTATCAGATCAGTTGGTACACAAAAAGGAAAGCAACAACCTTAACGGCTGGATTGATATGCCGGAATGGCAATGTTATCCATTCGATTCTATTTCTCCTATTGTTTACAGCGCTACTGACAGGTACCCTCAACTGATGGGTAACGGAAGCGCTAGTTATGGCTATAGTTCTGCTTTTTATCTGCTATCTTGGAGATTTGAGGTAGATAGCGCGGTATATGATTCTACGTATATCGATAACTTTAACTTTTTCTATGCTAATGCCAGTAACCCTAATAGTACACAGAAAGGAACAGGTGTAAAAACCTCTATTGCCGGTGTAAGTGCCGGTGAACACCGTGATTATGTAATGGTGCGTAAGACCAGTGTGACAGAGGGTAATATGAACTGGGATCAATCGCGCGGTGTAGATGCAGCTACTTCAGAGTGGTTAGTATTGCCGGAGCCATCTTCTAAGCAATTTGCTTTTACTACGGTAGGTTCCCATGGTGATGCTGCAATGGACATTGTATCTAAGTTCCCTTCTATTGTAGAGGTGGATAATGCGAATAAAACTTTGACGGTACCTTCTAATATCTACCGTTATGACTCGTTGTCCTATTATATCGATTTGGATCCGGGTATGGCTTGGTCTTATAAATTGAATGATTCGTTTGAGGATACGGCTAAATTTACAGTGTGTGATGGCGATACCGTTACCTTTTATGCTGTGGGTGATGCTGTAGTGTCTGAATCTTACCATATCAAAGTAAAAGCAACTGATCCAAGTTTGGCACAAGTATTCCCTACCCGTAAACGCTTACAAATTTACGACGAAGAAGCAGATACACTTATTAGTGAGTACTGGTCTTCTGGCGCTGTTTATGGTGTGACAGAAAACTATGAAGTAGACTCTATTACCGGTATTGCTTTTGATACCCGTGTGGATTCTATCTTTAAATATTTGCTGAAACCAGAAGGATCTAAACTAGAGCTGATAACTCATGATAATTCAGACCGTGTGGATGTGCAGGCTGGTGATGTATTGCGTGTCACTTCTTCTGATGAGTCTAATTATAAGGATTATGCTTTGTCAGTGAACGATTATTCGCCTTCTTCTGATGCACGTTTGCGCGTGGTGACATGGCCGGATATTAATCCTCTTTTCTACCCACGTTGGACTATGAGTGATACCCTTGTGGAATTCACAGCTAACAAAACGGTTTATAATATTGAACTGTTCCCGGGTGCTACAGAGGTACCTGCTTTCCAATTTAAACCATACAATGTAAAATCTACGATTACTGTAGATCGTGCTAAGAACCTGAAAGGATCTATCGATGAGCGTACTACTACCGTTAGTGTAATGGCGCAAGATGATAGTACCGCAATGGTTTATAAATTTGTCTTCGAACGCTTGAGCCCTGAGGGATCTCAGCCTTATATCGCAGAGCCTTTCTTCTCAGAGTTTATTTGGCAGCAAGGTACTCAGGGATGGGCAATTGAGATTTATAACCCGGGTACTGAAGCTTTGGATTTAAGTCAATATGCTATTCTTAAAAACGAACCGGGTGATAAAACCTGGCAAGGTATTATTCAAAGTATGCCTCCTACATGGAATGCATCAAGAGGTCTTCGTATCTACGAAAACTTCTATGTGCCTGCCAGACGATGGAAAAATGATGGATCAGAAACAGAATGGAAGGCCACTCCAACAGTGGACAATCCAACTTTAGGTTCTGGTTTCTTACGTTCTGATAACGAAACAGACGCGATCGTTAAAGCTAAGGATGTATGGGTAGCTAGTGTAGGTACTAAAACTGGTCATATGGGTGTCTTATCTCCTGCTGATTTTGTATTTACAGGCATTACAAACGGAAGCAGTAACCCGCTTTGGGATAAGTATGCATGGAGTGACTCTACATTCTTATACCTTCAAGCCAATCCGGCCTGGAACGATGCGCATGGCAACTATTATTTGGTTAAGATTAAAAATGATTCTATACTGGATGGTACTATGCATGTGAATACTAATGTCTACGATAACTATGAGTTGATTGATATGGTCGTGTTTAAAGGTGATTCTGTTGCTGGTAAGTGGACTAGAGACAAATCAGATAATAGACATAAGGACTGGTTCTGTCGCCGTAAAGCAAGTTCGTACTACCCAATCAAAGAAGCTAGAGGTGGTGCTAAAGAAACCGCAGAAACATCCGACTGGATTGCTTATAGTTCAAAATGGCCGGACTGGTCTGAACTACCATCGGGTACTACGCTTTATCAAGATTTAGGACAGCATATTACTGATCCTATCACAGGTTATTTGTCAACCATTACCTCTTCTACCTTTAATATAGATTTAGGCTATGAAGGCGATGATTTGAAAATCACAGGTGATGTGACAGCTTATACGCCTACTACTATCCTGGATGTGATTAATAAAGCAACACCTAATCAAGCATTGGTTTTCACTCGCGGTGGATCTGCTGTAGCAGCTGATGCTAAACTAGCTGGTGGCGATGTATTGACGGTAACTTCTGATGATGGTCTTAATTCAACTACTTACACATTAGTGGATAGACCATTGAATGATGATACATCTTTGACAGCCAATGCCGGTTCTGGTCTTACAGTTACGGGAACGGTCGTTTCTGGTGTTGATTTAACTTCAACGGTAAAAGAGTTAGTGGCAAAAGTGAGTGTAAATCCTTTATCTGTACTAGAGATAGAAGATGCTAATGGCGCATTGTTACCTAAAACAGTTCATAATCTGGATACATTAGTTTATGATCAGGTGGTAAGCTCTAATGTGAAACTGGCGGTACGTGCTGAAAATGGCGATAAAGTCGTTTATAGCTTAGATTTCGGTTTGACTAATAGCGATGCTTACTTGTTCTCTACTATCTATCCTATAGATCAAGATAAGAAAATGTTAGGCTTGTATCCTATTGGACTTACTCCTAAGAGTATCAGAGAGTATGTATTTGCTAACGAAGGGGCCACTTACCGTATCTTGGATAAGAAAGGATTTGTTCGCGAAATTGGTAATATCCAAATTGATGATGTTATCGAGGTGACTTCTCAAGATGGCTCTACGGTGGTTACTTATCAGTTCCCTGATTATTATAATGACGCCTTAGAAATTGACGAAGATGTAGCTCCTCAAGTAAGGTTGTATCCTAACCCAACTAAGAGTAGATTGTATATTAGTGGTGTGGATGTGAAATCTGTTGAAGTATTTGCTTTGTCTGGTCAGAAACTGTTGAGCGAATCTGTATTTGCTGGTTCTATCAATGTTAGCGGATTGGCTAAAGGTATCTACTTAGTAAAAGTACAAGATGTTAATGGTCTTGCTACTACCCTTAAATTTATGAAAGAATAGTGTCCTTGCGATAACTATTGAGCTCAATAATCAAAGAGGTCAGGAATTTTCCTGACCTCTTTTTTTTGGTATGTCGGGTATG
>DHQI01000030.1:68137-68411 GCA_002408065.1 Bacteroidales bacterium UBA5342 | reverse complement strand
AGAGGGGGAGCTTATTACCTATTGAGCATTCAGTCGTGTAGTGGTTCTTACTCCATCAATACGTATGGCACCCAATTCATTTTTTATTTTAAGATGACAGTGTTTGGGTACTTCTACTATATACTTATTATTAATTATCGAAGACAGGCCTTTGCTGTTAGCTTCTAATTTAGCATAATTGTGTAAATACAATCTGTTTCGCTCTTTTTTGGCGACAAAATGGTTGTATTTAAGTTCGCGTTCTGCTGTACGGACATCAATATTTTTAGCACTT
>DHQI01000030.1:67546-67893 GCA_002408065.1 Bacteroidales bacterium UBA5342 | reverse complement strand
GCTTCAGGTATAAACTTACGGTATTACCTTCAACTATCCTTATTGTAATATCAGCTTTTTCAGCATCTATTTCCAATAAAAACTCGTTTGGGAAACGGTATTCTTCCTGATGCTCCTGCCACACCACCTGAAGCACTTTTTTTTGTTGTGCCGGCAATAGTTGAGTGCCTAAAAAAAAGAGTAATATGTAGGCTATTCTCTTCATTTAGCGGCTAAATCTTATAAACTGTTCTATTGATAAGGCAAAACCTAGTTTTATATTTATGGCAGGCATCAGTTTTGATTCGCCCATATCACCGAAAAAAAACTTTTCACCACCGATGGCAAAGTCGGCATAAGCCATATTA
>DHQI01000030.1:62841-67312 GCA_002408065.1 Bacteroidales bacterium UBA5342 | reverse complement strand
AAAGTCGGCATAAGCCATATTACCTATTTTACGCTGTATACCGTACATAAAACGCCATGAGTGATAACTATAATAATCATCAGTAAGCCCCTCTACTCCCTGTGAATAATCAATATGGTTTTGCTCTAGCTCATAGTTTAAAAAGGCTTTATCATCAGTCCATGTGTACGAATAGCCCACTAAAAAATAGTCGGCTGAAAAACCTATAACATTTTTTCCTAATCGCTGACGCCGGGCACGGTTGTAATAATACTTGAGATCCAAGTTGGGATTAAGCGCAAAGTTAATACCCTCGGGGCGCGACCACTCAAACGAGCTCATCGTGATATTGGGTTCTATGGTAAAATCTTTCCAAAGGCGTTGCTCTACTGTTATTGACGGCAATACCTGTCCCCATTGCACGGCATCAAACTTTATAAGAGTGTTAAGATCTACTTTTTGCTCTGACACCATCTGGTAAATGCGGTCATAGTTACCCATCTTGCTAATGGAGTCTACCCCATATTCAATGTTCGAATCCTGAGCTAACAACACTGAAGGCATCAATAAGGTAATTGAACTAAGTAGGATAAAGATATGTCGGATAGAATGTAGCATTCTTTGTTGTGGCAAGCTTAAATAAACATTTGTAACATTTGAGCCTGTACTTCTTGTATATCTTTCACTATACGTGAATGGTAAAGCTCCATTTTAGGATCGTTAACAGTTTGCTTAAGCTTTCTCAATTGTTGCTCTTTGAGTTTGAGGGCATCCAGGTTAGATTTTAAGCGGGTAAAATCCGGTGTTTCGCATACGGCAGGGTGTATCGTGCAGTTTTCCAGCACGTCGTTTTCTTGAATGTTAGCTTCTGCTACTGGTGTGTTTTGAATATATATTTCTTCAGAAAAATGAATCTGATTTTGATAGGTGTTTTGTGTCAGGTGTACGGTTCCAATAGTTATAATAATAGCTATGGAAGCAGCCACAGAAAAATGGCGTAAACGGATAGTACGACGGCGTGAAGCTGCGCGGTTTAGTTCATCCTCAATAGTGTACCAAAGGTCCGAATTAACTTTGTGTAAGGGTAAATGATCGGCAAGCTTAGGAGAACTATTTAGTTTTTCTTCTATCTTGTCCCAAAGATCATTCTCCATAGAATGTTGGGGTAAATGGTGTAAATGATTTTCTAAATTCATCATAAAAATCGTTGATAAAAAATCAGTTACTTATCTTTAGTAGCCTAAATCGGAGAGGATTGTTTTGAGCTTATACTTTGCTCTTGACAGCTGTGATTTGGATGTTCCTTCACTAATATTAAGTAAATCTGCAACTTCTTTGTGCTTGTATCCTTCTACTTCTATCAGTAAGAAAACAGTTCTGAAACCGTCTTCTAGTGAAAGAATCGCTTTTTCAAGAACTTCTCCGGTAAGAGAATCATCAAACGAGAGTGATGTTATATTCTCTATTGCTGATATCTCAGCTTCCGGAAGAGTAGGTTTTCGCAAGCGTTGTAGGGCTTCCCTGACAAAAATTGTTTTCATCCAAGCTCCTAAAGTACTTTTACCTTGAAAGCTGGGAAGGTGACTAAAAACTTTTATAAAACCGTCTTGTAATGCTTCTTCAGCGTCCTCTAAATTACCAAGTAAACGATAAAGCACTGTAAACATAGCATCTTTATAACTAAGAAAAAGCTGCCGTTGAGCTGCTCTGTCTTTTTGTATGCATTGTTTAATTAGTGCTTTCTCGTTCACTTTGGGAGACAAATAACTAATTAAAATTCATTCTAAAGATGCCACGCGTAACAAAATGGTTGCATCGTGATGAAAAATAATTAGGATGTTTTATAAAAATATGGCGTAAATAACATTTTTACAACCACTTAAAATAACAAAAAAAGTAAAAATAATTAAGGATTTTCCTAAATGATGAAAGTTTTTTAATAAATAGTTGTAGCACAAAGCTAACCTTGTTCTACGCGTACCACCGTATGTACACCTTTTATTTTTGAAATTTCAGTAATCACATTATTGATGGTCTGTGTGCTGTGTACATAAAACAGAATGCGGCCTTCGAAAACGCCATCGTGAGCATCAAAGTGAAATTGGCGGATGTTCAGGTTTTTTTCAATAGAAATAACTTTCGATATTTTGTTTACAACCCCCATACGATCAAAGCCCGTCAGTTTTATTTGTGATAAGAAGGCCATTTTTCGCTCACTGGTCCATTCTGCATCTACAATTTTTTCGCCTTGGTTAGCCATTAGTTTTATAGCATTAGGACAATCACGGCGGTGCAGTATTATCTCTTCATCGCTTTCTATTACCCCTACGACGTTATCACCCGGAATGGGGTTACAGCATTCGGCGACATTATAGTTTACTTTTGATTCATTGTCGGACAAGGCCAGCTTGTCTTTAATAGAAAATTCATTTTTATTCTTACGCCGGCTAAAGAGGTTTAGGTTCCACGAGCGTACCATTTTGTTCTTACGACTGGTACTAAGGGCTTTATCCAGATCTTGTAGCTTGTTGTTACCATTGCCAATAGTAAAATATAATTCCTCTTTGTTAGGCATATTATAGAAGCGCAAAAGCTTGTTCAGAATAGGCGAATTAATGGCTAATTTGTGGTCGTGCAGTTCGCGCTCCAGCACACGCATGCCTTGGCGTATGGTTGCACGGAATTCGTCTTTAAGGACTGATTTAATGCGTGATTTGGCTTTACCCGTAATGGCTATCTCGGTCCACGAAAGCTGTGGTTTTTGTTTTTTACTGGTGAGAATCTCTACTTGATCGCCATTTTGTAACACATAGCTGATGGGGACCAGTTTGTTGTTTATTTTAGCACCAATACAATGAATTCCCAAATCGGTGTGTATATCAAAAGCAAAATCCAAGGCGGTAGCACCTACCGGTAAGGTGTACATATCGCCTTTTGGCGTGAAAACCGTTATTTCTTCAGAAAAAAGGTTGCGTTTAAAATCATCTACAAACTCGATGGCACTACTCCCGGCCGATTGTTCCAGTAGGTCGCGGACATCCTTCACCCATTTCTCTAGTTCTGTTTCATTATCTTCGTGTCCGCCTTTGTATTTCCAGTGTGCTGCGTAGCCACGTTCGGCTATATCATTCATTCGTTCACTGCGTATCTGCACCTCAAACCATCGTCCTTGAGGTCCCATAACGGTAGCGTGCAGGGCTTCGTAGCCATTGCCTTTGGGGCTGCTTACCCAGTCGCGCAAGCGTCCGGGTTTCGGTTTATGTACATCGGTTACAGCAGTGTAAATGTTCCAGCATTGTATTTTTTCGGATAATCCGGGTTGTGGTTTAAAGATGATTCGTATGGCTGTAATGTCATATATTTCCTCAAAAGGAATCTGCTTTTTCTGCATTTTGTTCCACACAGAGTATACCGATTTGATGCGTTCTTTTATCTCAAAGTCGAAATTGAGTTTTTCCAGACGCTCTGCGATAGGTGCTGTTAGTTGTGTGAAGAGTTCGTGGCGGTACTGAGAACTGTCGGCTATTTTCTTTTCTACCTCGGCGTATTGTTCCGGGTGTTCGTATTTGAAGGAGAGGTTTTCGAGTTCTGTCTTAATATTAAAAAGACCCAAACGGTGAGCTAAGGGCGCATATACGAATAGGGTTTCACCGGCTATCTTGTACTGCTTGCGAGCCGGCATCGAATCCAGCGTGCGCATATTGTGCAAGCGGTCGGCTATTTTAATGAGAACGACCCTAAAATCTTCGGACATGGTCAGCAGCAGTTTTTTGAAATTCTCTGCCTGCATCGATCCTCCTATTTCCTTGCCTTCGGTGACGGTTTTTATCTTGGTGAGCCCATCTACTATACTAGCTATAGTATCGTCGAACCGTTCTGCTATATCTTCCACCGAAAAGTCGGTATCCTCCACCACATCGTGCAAGAGAGCTGCTGATACCGATGTAGCGCCCAGACCTATTTCTTTCGATACAATGGTTGCTACTGCAATAGGATGCATTATGTAAGGTTCACCCGAACGGCGTCGCATCCCATCATGCGCATTATTGGCCAGTTTAAAGGCTTTTTTTATAAGAGCCTGTTTACCATTAGGGTTGATCTTGTTGTAATGATCTAATAGCTGGTCAAAGGCGTCTTGTATCAGGGTTTTATCTTGGTCGTTAAATGCTGACATAAATAAGATTCAAAATTCAAGATTCAAAAATTATTAAGCTCAAAGTTTTCTCTTTCCAGGGTATAAAAAAACGATGGTGCTACTCTTCGAATCCTTTTTGGGCTTAAACAGACAAAAATATGGCTTATTTATGAAATATTAGCTATGATTTTAAAGGAAGGTCATAAATAAGCTTTGTAAAAATGAAATGTATAGTCTTGTTTCATCCAAGGATGTGACGGGTGAATCTGCAGCGAACTGCGCCAAGCTAAATAAACTCGAACGGATCAAGCATGGTTTCTGGAGGGAAGTTTGGCAAATCACTTTTATCCATTTTTT
>DHQI01000030.1:58768-62563 GCA_002408065.1 Bacteroidales bacterium UBA5342 | reverse complement strand
AGCGGAAATTAAAGTTTGCTTGTTGAGAGAAGCGAAATCCCGATCTAAGAGTTTGGATTTTTCGGGACAAACTTTTTCCGCTACTTCCGTCCCGATAAATCATCAGAATCCGTTGTTTACATTTTTTTTGATCCCCCAAGAATCCTGCTTGATTTGCTAGAACCAGGACACGTCACATTGGACAAGCAGGCTTGCGCGAGATTGGGGGCAGATATAACAAGGTCAGGCATCGGACTACAACTTCACCCGCAACTGTAAGTGAATATCGGTTTTATGGTCTTTACCCGTAGCGTCGAGGCTACTTCCTAAAGTGCGTCCGTCGTATAGTTTACTGTACGAAGCTTTTAGGTAAAGCGTGAAAGTATCATTGAGTTGAAAACTGGTATTGAGATAGCTGCGTGATCCTTTGCCGTAAAAAGACGGTGTGGAGGACAGGTAAAGGACATCTGACTCGTAGGTGTAAATGCGGCTTTCGTAGGATGTGGTATTATAGAGGGCATAACGCAGGGTCATAGCCAGACGTTGTTGCAGCATTTTTACTTTTACATCTTGATAAATGAGGTAGCCGTTTTCGTCGGACAGATGGAGCACGTGCGAGGTGGCTACGCGGCTTTGTAATGATACATAGTCGTTGAGCTGGGTACTAATGTGGTACCGCATATCCAGACGTTGCGTGTTTTGTATTTCATTGTTTGGCAAGTCGGTACTGAGGTTGTCTTCTTTTTCTTCGTATTTAAAGCGCCAATGCATCGTGGTGCTGCGCGATGGCGAATAGTTGGGTTGAAAAAGAATATCGTAACCAGTGGTAGGGCGAGACACGCCATAGCGTAACCACGGGAAGCGGTACCAGTCCAGATAGGTGTCTACCGACCAGCCTTTGGCAATCAGAATACTGGTACCCATATAAAGCCCTTCTTCGTTGTTTACACTGCTACCCTCACCAAATGCTTGTCCGTAAAAAGCATAATAATCTTTGCTGTAGTTGCGGTATACCAGCGACATAGATACGCGGCTCGAAGGATATACCACCAAACCCTGAATGCCTGCTACTCCTCCTTGTTTGTCAGTGGCCAATTCGCCAAAAACCATCATACCCCGCATATTCCATTTATAGTCCATACTGGCATTGTAATAATCCTGATATGCAGGTATGTAATAGTTTGACCACAGGGCTTCTTTTTGATAATTGTCAGATAGTTGCTGGGCAGTAAACGTGGCACCAAACTTAAGGTTATCGATGGTGTAATCAATATGTGCTATACCATCACTGATGCGGGCTGCCTGGTATTTGGCTATTTCAGATGTGGTACGGTGAAGTCCCGTTTCCGGAAATGAACGGATGACAGGAGTATTTTCAATAGAATCAAGAGAAGCATCTGCTTTGCGCGATGAAGCTCCTAAATAGAGGTTTAAGTTCGAAAATCTCAAGTGTGTGGCAGCTCCGCGAAACAATAAAAATTCTGATGAAGAGGTGAAACGTCTCAGTTCTTCTCCTTTTTGTATAACATCGGTTACTTGTGATGATTTGCCATAGCCAAAGTTATTATTCATTACCAGTCCCTGACCAAAACGCATACGGTAGTCGCCCACAATCACATTTTTTACCCAAGTATCGCCTTTGTACTGCAGGCCGGCAGATAAAAAATCAGTAGCTGGCGCATGGTCAAACCAAGGCTCGCCGCGGTCTTGTTCTGCTGTGATGTGCCAAGAGTATTTCTTCCCTAAATCGCCTTTATATTTAAGAAGAGCACTGTATTTGGGCCCTTTATAATGTGTTAACGAATCTGGTCGGGTATAACCTTCCTGTTCTTCTACCACAGTAGTGCTGCGTATCAAGAATTCATTCTTCATATAGAGCCTGCGCTTATATTCCGTTTCGCGATCAGCAAAAATGATAAAGGGTGCCAGATTTTCAATGATTTGACGGTCGAAAGCATATACTCCCTGAAGCTCATAAATACTGTGAACAGGGCCGTGTTTTTTGACATAATCATAGAGTGCATTCACCTGATGTGGTGAAAGAAACGGAATGCGTTCCAGATCTTCGTTACTGGCATTGTTTAGGTTAACAGGATTTTCGTAAAGCTCATAAAACGTTTCGTAAAGTAACTCTGCGTCGATGTTAGCTTCTTCATTTTGGGACACATAATCTTCTACCAACATTCTGACTTTGTCTTGAATGTCTTGTGCATTGCTTACAAGGGGAGATAAAAGTAATATGGAAAGCCAAAAGAGTTTGCGCATAGCCAGCTAGAAAGCGTAAGATAAAGAGACAGCACCTGTTTTGCCATAATTGCGTATCATCTGAGCTGCTACATCCAGATGAAAGCCGCTTAAAATAACGCCTAGACCTATAGAGGCCAGAGCCGGATTAGAAGCACCTCCTGTGCGAAGAATTACCTGATCAATAATGTGGTATTCCATACCGCCGCGTACAGCAGTGCCATATAAGCTATTGTTTTCGATTTCTGCTGAAAAAAGAAAATTTTCAAAAATGGAATAGCCGAGACCAAATTTCATATTTACCGGAATATCTTCTTCGTAATAAAGCAGGTCGTATCCGGCATTGATAAAGTTGTACAAATGAAAACCCAGCGTGAGGTCTTCCAGTGGCCGTGCCCATAGCCCTAATTCTGCTGTGAAAGTATATACGCTGGATTCGCTAGGTGAAGGCATGACACTTAGGAGGTCAGCCTGAAGAGCTGCACTGAAATTATCGCCAAACATACGGGAATAGGCTGCTCCAAATTTTAAATCAGCATAGTTTGATGAACCAAAACGACTCACATTCACACCAAAGGTGCCAAAAGAAACTGGTAATACAGCCATTACACGCATATCATTTAACGAGAAACTATGGCTGTAAGAAGTGGCAATGGTGGGCGTTTCTATTAGTCCTAACAAGGCTTGATTGTTGTAGTTGGCATAGATATTTTCCTGCACCACAGAAGCCCCTCCCAGTCCCAGAGAAGGAGCGTCGGCACTTTGGTTATCATTGCTTGCTCCAAGCGAAGATAAAAATGAGAGAATTATTAATAATGTTGTTATTTTTCTCATCAATAAAAGAATTTGTTACAAATGTAAGAAACTCAAAACAAGGGTTTGTTACAAAAGGTATAAATTTTGGAAACGGTAAGAGATTCCATCACCTCTTTAGTTCCCTACAAAAAAACAACATCCTTAACCACATCAGTGCCTAATTCTTTGTTTAGGTTTTTTATAATCAGTGATTTGGCCATCATTAATTCATTTCGAACTACAGATGATGACAGGCTGAGGTATAAAACGCCCTTGCGGGCTTCTACCTTGGTGGTAAACTTTTTAAAAGCATCGCCACCTACCTTGTGCCAAGCATCTTCTGCTTGTTTGTCTAGCAGAGGAGCTTCCAGATTCTGAGCTTTTAATACCTGACTGATAATGTCATTAAGTGATTCAGAATTACTGGTCCTTTTACCAAATCCTTTCTTCATTACTTTTTCTTTATCTTTCCGTTATCTACAAAAAACACGCGGTATTCTTTTCCTATCGTCTCAAGAATCTCGTAGAGGTGCTCCCGGTTTGTATCGGTTATAAAGATCTGACCAAAGTCTTCGCCACTGACGAGTTCTACTATTTTTTTTACACGATGAGAATCTAATTTATCAAAGATATCATCTAAGAGTAAAATAGGCGTATTACCAGAACGTTTGGATATAAACTCATACTGAGCAAATTTGAGTGCTGTTAAGTAGGTTTTTTGCTGTCCTTGTGATCCTAAGCGCTTGATAGGGTAGTCGTCCAGCTTAAATTTCAGAT
>DHQI01000030.1:54648-58495 GCA_002408065.1 Bacteroidales bacterium UBA5342 | reverse complement strand
TTTTCAGATCGTCCTTGTGTATTCCCTTGGTGGTGAAACCGAGAGCTAAATCTCGTTGCCGGGCTGCGCTCAGTTGATAGAGTAGTTTTCCTTCGCTCATATCCGACTGATATTCCAAAATTACCTTTTCCCGATCTCCGGATATAAAGGAATAATACTTCTGAAATACAGGAATAAGTTCGAGGATAAAGTCTTTACGTTTTTGGTAAATCAACTCAGCTAAGGTGTCGAGTTGTTCGTCCCATACACTGACCAGTTCTTCATCGAAAAATTGTGAAAATCCCTGTTTTAAATAGCTGTTGCGTTGAGTCAGTATTTTGTTGTAAGAAATCAGTGTGCCCAAATATTGCTTATCAAACTGAGAAATGACACCGTCAATATATTTGCGTCGTTCATCACTCCCGTCCAGTACCAGCTTGCTGTCGATAGGTGACACCATGACTAAAGGTAATAAGCCGATATGTTCAGAGAGTTTGCTATATTTTTTTTTGTTTCGTTTAAACTGTTTCGCTCTTTTACGTTGGAGACCACAATAAATAACCTCTTTACTGTCATTTCGCTGGTATTCTCCGTTCAGCACAAAATACTCCTCTTCATGATTGATGTTCTGAGAATCTACAGGGTTGGTGTAGCTTTTACAAAAAGAGAGGTAGTAAATAGCATCCAGTAAGTTGGTCTTTCCTTCGCCATTATTACCTAAAACACAATTGATTTTAGGAACAAACGTCAGGTCTGACTCTTTGATGTTTTTATAATTAGCTAAAGAAAGTTTTTTCAGGTGCATTGGCTACGGTCTATAATTTAGGTAGATAATTATCTTTTTCTTTACGGATTACTATAAAGAGAAATAATAATACATAAACCAAAATGAAACCATATACCACATTCTTTTTCATCATTGAAGACAAGGTATTAAGGGCTGTCTGCTCTATGACAAAATCTTCAACTACAGTTGTTGCTTCAGGAAAGAAGTTTGTCTCTTTGTCAAGAACTTCATATTCTTTCCATAGTTCTACTTTGTCTCTATAGATATAGAGCACCCGGCGGTTATCAACCAAAACCCCTCCCCTGCGTATCATATCGTCAGCTACATCCGTTTCGCCATAACTTTTTTGTTGCATGGTGTCTAGCAGCTGTATTTCATTTAGAATAAATTGCTTGCGCATATTTTGCTGCATCAGGCGTGCTTTATTCATTTGTTGAATATAGGGAATGTTGTTAAGGTAGAATACCAAACTTTTCTTAACATCTTCGAGTACTTCAAAATCTTCAAAATGAACTTTTACACATAAGTTTAAGGTGTCCAGTGTTAAATCCGATGTTTTGATTTTTCCGGCAATATCAACTTCGTCCATAATTCCGTCTCGATTCTCATCAATGCAATAATAGGTACTTACCGAAGATATCTGAGAGCGGGTAATACTATCTAACGCGCTTTTTACTTCGATAAGCGAATCTGAAAGGACAGCATTGCTGATAAGGTTGCTGTAATTGTCAAAAAAAGGCTTCATCTGCGTACTTTTGATGGCATTACTTCGTACAATCATACTGGCCTCGTATTGTGTGCTTTGACTTTGGTATTTTACAAAGGTAAGAATAGCAATAAGCACAAGAGCCCCACCCAGTATTTTCCATTGTTTAATACCAAAAAAGAAAAGGTATAAGCCCCAATCTACCACTTTTTTTATGCCGCTAACCAGCCACTGCCCCATGATTTGGAGAATGTCTATTAAGCCTAGTTCTTTATTGTTCTGATCGTTGCTCATAGTTTTTAAATTCTGTCAAGTACGTATTGTAATAATTCTATAATTGTTTTTTTATAATCAGGGCTCGACGTCCCGTTGGCTCTGTTGGCAATGATAGCACATACGGTAGTGGCATGGTGCCCAAGCAACAGTGACAAACCGGCAATGGCAGAACTTTCCATTTCGTAATTAGTCACTTTATAAGCACCATGTCGGAATGCTGCAATTTTATCATTTAAGCCGTTATCCATTGTATTTAGGCGGATAATGCGTCCTTGTGGCCCGTAAAAACCCGGTGCTGAAATTGTCACCCCTTTGATGGTTTCCTCAGAATGAATGCGTTTCACTAATTCTGCCGATGAATCCACCACATAAGGTTTGGTCAAGAGTTCATTCCATTCCACAAAAGTAGTAAAAGCTTGCTCGAATTCAATATCCGACACTTCATTTCGTTTTTCGTAAAAATTAAGCAGTCCGTCGAAACCAATTGATTTTTCGGACAACAGGTAGGAATCTATTGGAATATCAGCCTGCAAACTACCCGAAGTACCTACCCGTACAATGTCCAGGCTTTTTAACTCTTTTTTAGGCAAACGTGTTTCTAAATCTACATTGACTAAAGCATCAAGTTCGTTCATTACGATGTCAATATTATCGGTGCCAATACCGGTAGAAATAACTGAAATACGTTTGCCTTTGTACTTGCCGGTGGTCGTACGAAATTCTCGGCTTTCGACTTCGCATTCTATGCTGTCAAAAAAGCCGGCGGCTAATTTGACACGTCCGGGGTCGCCTACCAGGATGACTTTATCAGCTAACTGATCGGGTGTAATATGAAGATGGAAAATAGAACCATCGTCGTTGAGTATTAATTCTGATTCTGCTATACGTTTCATAATGTAAGTATATTAATTAGATGCTTTGGGTCGCAGGGCGAAACCTTAATGAGCCTCTCAACTGTAAATAATTTAATTCTTGTTTTTTATTTCAAAACTGTTTGAAAAATAGTCTGATAATGTTACTAATATTTTTCTTTTCACTTCATCATCCGAATCTCCACGTGCTAATTCGATGTGGGCGTTGCAATAGATAAGGCACATGTCCAGATCGTGTCCCTCGAGCATAGCGTATTTTCCTATTGTGTCACGGTTGTAGATGTGTTCAAAGCTGGCCATTAGTTCTTCATTTTCCATTATTCTCAGTAGCTGACGTTTTCGGCGTTCGCGGCGACTGGTAAAATAATAGATGTAGGAAACAGGTGATACAAAAAAACGCGTAAAATGAGGTTTTTCTTTAAAAACATCACTTCGTAAAGCCATAGGTGTTTCTTTTTCACCTTCTACATTAAACTCATTAAGCTCGTAAGACTCTGGTTTTAATTTAACAATAAAAAGTTTTCCTTGGTTTAACAAAGAGTCCGGAACAGCTATTTCTGCTTTTTGATAATTAATGACCTGAATGGTCAGATTATCTTCCGGTAAAACACGTAGTTTAAAACGCCCTAACTCGTTTGTCATGACCCCTTCTCCTGTGCTATTTATCATTACCGTAGCATAAGAAATAGGTTTTCCCGTATTATCATCTACCAAAATGCCACTTAAGGTTTTAAGGTTACCGATAGCTGATACTTCGAGGCAAATAATAGTGGATATAAAAAAGATAATTCTAAACATTACGGGTATATTTAGAGTGTAACGTTTGGAAGATCTATTTAGTTACTCTGTATACAAGTGATTTTTTAAAATATAATTCCTTACCTCTTTTGGTAAACCTTGTGTGTTTTCTCCTTTTTTTAGAGCCATTCGTATATTTGTACTTGCAAAACTCAGAAGAGGCGCCTCTATGATCTTAAATTTTTTCGCTAATTGCGGATTGATATCCGTTTTGCTACGCGGGTAAGCCCACACTTGAAATTCATCCAATATCTTATCGTAATGACGCCAGAGTTCAAACAAGCCACAGTTATCACCACCTATTAGCAGTACCAACTGATTGTCGGGATACTTTTTTTTTAAGTGCAAAAGCGCTTCGTAAGTGTATGACGGTTGGGGTAAATCTTTTTCAAAATCAGTTACTTTTATGTGAGGTTTTCCCTTTGCTGC
>DHQI01000030.1:31278-54452 GCA_002408065.1 Bacteroidales bacterium UBA5342 | reverse complement strand
TTGGCCATAGCCACCCTGAGTGAGGTATTTAATAAATCACTTTTTTCTTTTAAAGGATTGTGTGGCGATACCGAAAGCCAAACTTCATCCAGCTCATCTTCTTTCAAAAAACGCTCCGCAATAGCTATGTGACCTAAATGTATAGGGTTGAATGATCCGAAAAAAATTCCTATCGTCATATTATCAAATCTCAAAAAAACAAATCACAAATTCCAACAGCTTAGACAAAAGCCTTGGAATTTGAGATTTGAATCGTGTCGTTTAGATATTAATCCGTTATTTCTTTGTCGTTATCTTCCTGTGGAGGATTGGCAATCGATTCGCGCATATCAGTATCCGCTTGGATATTGTGCAACTTATAGTAATCCATGACGCCCATATTACCTTTACGGAAAGCATCGGCCATAGCCAAGGGGACCTCAGCTTCGGCTTGGATTACATTGGCACGGGCTTCCTGCGCTTTGGCTTTATTTTCCTGCTCCAAAGCAACGGCCATAGCACGACGTTCTTCGGCTTTGGCTTGTGCGATCTTTTTATCAGCCTCTGCCTGATCGGTTTGCAACACAGCACCAATGTTTTTACCTATATCAATATCTGCAATATCAATGGATAGAATCTCGAAAGCTGTACCGGCATCTAAGCCTTTATCCAAAACGACTTTAGAGATAAAATCAGGATTTTCTAATACCGCTTTGTGATTCACGCTGGAACCAATAGAAGAAACAATACCTTCACCAACACGAGCTAGTACAGTATCTTCACCGGCACCACCTACCAACTGACGAATGTTGGCACGTACGGTTACACGTGCTTTTGCTACCAACTGAATTCCGTCTTTTGCAACCGCTGTAACCGGAGGGGTATTGATGACTTTCGGGTTTACTGACATCTGTACCGCCTCGAATACATCACGCCCCGCAAGGTCTATCGCTGTAGCCATCTGAAACGGCAAGTCAATATTTGCTTTGTTAGCTGACACCAAGGCATGCACCACCTGTTCCACGTGGCCACCGGCTAGGTAGTGAGCCTCTAGTTCGTCGCGTGATACGGTTTGTAACCCGGCTTTGTGAGACTCAATCATAGCACGTACAATAACCTGTGGTGGCACCTTACGGATGCGCATCAGCACCAATTGAATAAGTGAAATACGCACACCTGATACCAAGGCTGAGAACCAAAGTAAAATAGGCACATAGTATAGAATCACAATAAAAAGGACAACCAGAATGGCTATCAATCCAAAGAAACCAATACTTAATTCTTCCATTGTTTGTTTTTTTTAAGTTAATAATATTCAAAGGTAAGTTGTTTTGTTTAATATTTTAGGTTTTAAAGAAAAAAATAGCTGATGGAGGTTGATGGATGACAGATGACGGATGATATGTTTAGTAAACTGAACCACTACTCCCTTTTTTTAGTACCTCTCCCTTTTAATGTCACCATGTCTCATCGTCTCCCCCATCTCAAAGTCACACTGTTCTGGCTCTCTCCATCATTTTTTATATCTTTGCACTCCAAAAAAATTTAAGAATAAAAATATTATGGGAAGAGCATTTGAATATAGAAAAGCGGCGAAGATGAAACGCTGGGACAAAATGTCTAAAGTATTTCCTAAACTGGGCAAAGCCATTACGATAGCAGCCAAAGCGGGCGGTCCAGATCCGGATATGAACCCGTCCTTGCGTACAGCTATCCAAAATGCTAAGGCGGAAAACATGCCTAAAGCAAACATAGATTCGGCCATTAAGCGTGCCGCCGGAAAAGATGCTGCTAGCTTTACTGAAATGATTTTTGAAGGTAAAGGTTTACATGGTACACAGATAGTCGTCGAATGTGCTACCGATAATACGACCCGTACGACTGCTAATATTAAATCTTATTTCAACAAAAACGGGCAAGGTTTGGTTCCTCCGGGTTCTTTAGATTTTATGTTTTCGCGCAAAGCGGTTTTTGAAGTAGAAAAAACCGATGATATGGATCTTGAAGAGCTGGAAATGGAGCTTATCGATGCCGGCCTGGAAGAAATTTCTGAAAACGAAGGCATCCTTTACTTTTATGCTGATTATACTGAGTTTGGTTCTATGACACAAAAACTGGAAGAGTTGAGCATAGAGGTGAAAAAAGCCGACTTGCAACGTATTCCAAATAGTCCGGTAGAGCTTTCTGAAGAACAGATGGAAGAGGTGGACAAATTGTTGGACAAAATCGATGAAGACGACGACGTTCAAAACGTGTTTACAAATATTGCTTAAAGAGACGGATGACGGAAGATTGAAGTCGGATGCTGAATTTTCTACGTCATAGCATTTATAATATAGGAGGGGAGTGAGTTGCTTCCCTCTTTTGTTTTTCGAGCAAAATAATTTTGTAAGCTTTGCACCTTTCAACCCAAGAACCCTGTTAACCCTGTTACCTTATTTATGGAAACGCGCATCAATAAATACCTGAGTGAGATAGGCTACTGTTCGCGCCGAGCGGCCGATAAGCTAATTGACGAAAAACGTGTGACCATCAATGGCAAAGTGCCGGAAATGGGGACGAAGGTAAAACCCGGCGATAAAGTAGCCGTGAACGGTAAAGTGGTTTCCGGAAAAAAAGGGCAAAAAGCTATTTATATAGCGCTAAACAAACCGCGTGGCATTGTATGCACTACCGACCAAAAGCGTGAAAAAAACAACATTATAGATTTTGTTAAACACCCGCAGCGCATCTTTCCGATAGGGCGTCTGGACAAAGCCAGCGAAGGCCTTATTCTACTCACCAACGATGGAGACATTGTGAATAAAATACTACGCGCCCGTAATAATCACGAAAAGGAGTATTTGGTAACGGTGGATAAACCCATTACAAAACGTTTCTTGGACGAGATGAGCAGTGGTGTGCCTATCCTGGATACCGTAACGCGTCCTTGCGTGGTAGAACAAATGGACAATCGTCGTTTTCGTATCATCCTGACCCAAGGCCTCAACCGCCAAATTCGCCGTATGTGCGAATATCTGGGTTATGACGTCAAACGCCTGAAGCGTGTGCGTATCATGAACATACAACTGGACACCAAAGTAGGCGAGTGGCGCGACCTGCGCCCGGAGGAATTAAGTAAGCTGAATAAGTTGATTGGGAACTCTAAGAAGACGATTGATTAATGCGAGAATGAGTCTGTTTCTCGAAAAAAGTATCGCAGAGATGCGCAGAGGAGCAGAGACTCGCAGAGTTATTCTTTTTATTGGCTTTTCTTAATACTATTTACTTGGCTAAGCACTAACTTTATCAAACAAAACTAAGCTATTCAATCTAGAGGTTAAAACTATCTCAGCGTATCTCTGCTCCTCTGCGTATCTCTGCGATACTAACAATGCATATCTACAAACACACGCTACCTCATCACAATACCCTCACCCCGCAGGTAATCCTTAAGGTCAGGGATAGCGATTTCTTTGTAGTGGAAGATACTGGCAGCCAGGCCGGCGTCAGCTTTTCCTTTAGTGAAAACGTCGGTGAAGTGTTCCATCTTACCGGCACCACCACTAGCTATGATAGGGATGGAAAGTTCATCGGAAAGTTGGGCTAAGGCTTCGTTGGCAAAACCGTTCTTGGTGCCATCGTGGTTCATACTGGTGAAAAGGATTTCACCAGCGCCACGGTCTTGAGCTTCTTTGGCCCAGGAAAACAATTCTTTGTCGGTAGGGATGCGACCACCATTTACGGTGACTACCCATTTACCGCTATCATCCAAGCGGGCATCTATCGCCACTACTACAAATTGACTACCGAAAGCATCGGCCATATCGTTAATCAATTGAGGATTGCGAACAGCAGAAGAGTTAAGGGATATCTTATCGGCACCGGCACGAAGCAGTACGTCAGCATCCGATATTTCGCTGATACCACCACCTACAGTAAAGGGGATATTAATATTTTGTGCTATGCGCTTTACCAGTTCGGCAAAAGTCTTACGGCCTTCGTGTGTAGCAGTGATGTCCAGAAAAACCAGTTCATCGGCTCCTTGCTCGGCATAAAGCGCCCCCAGTTCTACGGGATCACCTACCGATTTAATCCCAACAAAATTAATACCTTTAACGGTCTCGCCGTCTTTGATGTCTAAACAAGGAATAATGCGTTTTGATAACATGAATTGATGCTTGATGACGGAAGACAGGTGACCGATGTCAGTGTCTGCGTCTGTTTAAATGCTTGATGACGGAAGACAGGTGACCGATGTTGTCTGCGTCTGTTTAATTGCTTGATGACGGAAGACGGATGACCGATGTGGTCAGTTGTCTTTAGTCTTAAATCTCTTAGTCTGATGTCTATTTATTCTTTTTACGGCTTTTTACAGCAATAAATATAGCCACAGCAATGAAAAGAACAGCCGATAGCCCGGTTAAAAAGCCTGACATAAAATGACTAATATTTTCGTTTACACTGCGGCCAATGATAAGAATCACGATGGCTACAATAAGCACAAAAATGGCATAATTACGTAATCTTTTCCCGGTCATGATGCCAGGGGGTTATTTCTATCCAACAATATATTTTTCAATTTGCTTCAGACTGATGCGCTGCTCGTAGATGGCTTTTCCCACAATAACAGCTGGTACTTCATCTTCATCTAACTTCAAAATATCGTCAAAGGTACTGATTCCTCCGCTGGCTATTAAGTGCAAATGTGGGAATTCGTCCAAGATATCACTATATAAATCAAAAGCAGGCCCGGTGAGCATACCATCTTTGCTGATGTCCGTAGAAATCACCTTTTTAATACCTTCATCCACATACTTTTCAATAAAGGGCAAAATCTCATCCTCAGATTCTTCGGTCCATCCACTGACCGATATTTTACCCTCTTTAACGTCAGCACCCAAAATGATACGCTGAGCGCCATATTGCTCTAACCACGAGATAAAACGTTGAGGTTTCTTTACAGCGATGCTACCGCCGGTTACCATTTCGGCTCCACTCTCAAAAGCGATATCAAGGTCCAGATCTGTTTTTAGTCCGCCACCAAAGTCGATGACTAAATCCGTTTTGCTAGCCAGACGTTCCAACACTTTGTAGTTGACTATGTGCTGTGCTTTAGCACCATCAAGATCAACTAAATGCAAGCGGTTAATGCCTGCATCCTGAAACTGAAGAGCAACCTCCAGGGGGTCTTCGTTGTACACTGTTTTCTGTGCATAATCGCCTTGCGATAAACGCACACATTTCCCGTCGATAATGTCAATGGCAGGAATAATTTCAATCATTTTTAAGCTTGATGTCGGATGTCCGATGACGGATGTCCGTGGTTAATAATTATAAATTGATGAAGTTTTTAAGTATTTGTTCGCCCACATCACCGCTTTTCTCAGGGTGAAACTGAGTGGCGTAAAAATTATTTTTGTGCAATGCCGAAGAATACGGTAAAGTATAGTTGGTCGTAGCAACCGTTTCGTCACAAAGCTCGGCATAATACGAGTGAACAAAGTAAACGTATTTAGCCTCCAAATCATTGGTAAAAAGTTTCCCTTTTACATCAGTAATAGTATTCCAGCCCATGTGTGGCACTTTCTCACCATTTTGGGGCTTAAAAAGCTTAACAGTAGCATCAAAGATGCCCAGTGCGTCTACGTCACCTTCTTCCGAATGTTGACACATCAATTGCATTCCCAAACAAATGCCTAAAACTGGTTGTTTCAATTCTTTTATGAAAGTGTCTAAGCCTTGTGCTTTGAGAAATTCCATCGTATTTTTAGCCTCACCCACTCCTGGAAAAATGACTTTTTCGGCTTGGCGTATTTTTTCTTTATCGTTAGTCGTTATATAATCCACTCCTAAGCGTTCCATCGCAAATTCTACAGATTGTATGTTGCCGGCGTTATAGTCTATTATTGCAATCATAGTAAAAAGTTCAAAGTTCGAAGTTCGAAGTTAGCTGTTATATTTTATTATTTAGTTCAATAAGTGAATCCATATATTTACGATGATTGGCTAGTCGCGGCACTTTATGTTGTCCGCCAAGCTTTCCTTTTTCCTTCATCCACTGATGAAAAAGACCACCTTTGGCCACTATTAGCTCCAAACGGTTCAAGGTCACACTATGGAAACGTTTTGCCTCATAGTCTGAATTTAAACCCTGTAACTCTTTGTCCAGAAGATCAGCGAAAGCTTCCATATCATCGGGCATTACATCAAATTCCACCATCCACTGGTGGCGCCCTTTGGCGCGTTTTTCAGTCATAAAGATAGGCGCTGCCGAATAGTTCGTAATTCGGGCACCTGTTTTTTCACAAGCTATACGCATTGCTTCGTTGGTGTTATTCACAATCACCTCTTCTCCAAAAGCATTGATAAACTGAGTGGTGCGTCCTGTTATAACAATTTTATGAGGATATGTGGAGGTGAATTTTATGGTATCACCTATCATATACCGCCACAATCCACTGTTGGTGGTAATCACCAAGGCGTAATTAACATCGGTTTCAACCTCCTCAATGCTTAATACTTTCGGTTTTTCTTTTTCAATTTCAGTCATCGGAATAAACTCGTAAAATATACCGTAATCAAGCATCAGCAGCATCCCTTTATCGTTCATATCATCCTGAATCGCAAAGAAACCTTCTGAAGCATTATAGGTCTCAATATAGTGCATCCTATCGCTTGGAATCAGTTTTTTGTATTGCTCCCGGTAGGGTTTAAAACTAATACCGCCGTGCGCAAACATTTCCAGATTAGGCCACACCTCAGTGATGTTGCTTTTTCCGGTATATTCCAAAATATGACGTAAAAGTACTAAGTTCCATGATGGCACCCCTAATATGCTGGTCACATTTTCTTCCACTGCAACTTCTGCGATACGCTTTAATTTCTCTTCAAAATCTTCAATTAACGCTATATTAGTAGGTGGCGTACGAAATAATTCAGCTACAAAAGGAACATTTTCTAGATATATTGAAGACAAATCACCTACCCGAGCCTCATTATTAAACTCACTAGCCTGGTGACTACCGCCAAGCGTCAACATTTTACCGGAAAAGACGCGTGAATCAGGCACATTTTCGGTAAAGAACATCAAAATATCTTTTCCCCCTTGCAGGTGGCATGTGTCTAAGGCATCTTGCGTTACGGGGATAAACTTGCTTTTATCGCTGGTCGTACCGGAGGATTTGGCAAACCATTTTGTTGATCCTCTCCAAAGAACATTTTTTTCGCCTTTGATCATACGTTCTACATAGGGTTTCACATCATCGTAGGTCTGTATGGGTACACGATGCTGAAATTCCGCTATCGAATGGATCGTGGAAAAGTTGTAACGAGATCCCCATTCAGTGTCTTCAGCTTCATTAAGCAAGTTAAACAATTGCCTTTTTTGAACTTTTTCAGGTTGCTCGCGCATCTTCTCTACTTGAGCTGAGCGCCTTAAATTAAAAAGGGAATAAAGCGTAGATAATACGGCCATAGGCAATGTGTAAAATGATGAAATACAAAAATAGATTTAAGCATAGAGATAGCAAAATTGAATCTTCAAAAAACAAAGCATTTTCGTCGAAATGTAATGTTATATATATCAATTGCCATTTAATAAGTATATTGGTTTTTTATTATATACCCATTTCGTCTCTGTAAAAATCCAATGCTGCAAAAATTTCTTCTTTGCTGCAATGTTGATTGATCTGCACCTGACCTAGGCCTGAAAGTAGGGTAAAGTTGATGCGGTCGCCACTATTTTTTTTGTCGTGTTTAACATAATCAAACAGGGTGTCGTAATCATCACAGCTGAAAAAGAATGGTTGATATAAATCTTTTACCTCATGAATAACCTGACGCATCACATCGCTAGGGAACTGTAGCTTTTGGAAAGATAAAAACAATTCAGGAATGATACCTATGGCAACAGCTCGCCCGTGCAAAAGAGCTTGACCGGTTTTCATCGCATGTGTTTCAAAAGCATGCGCTATGGTATGGCCCAAGTTCAATGCTTTGCGAATACCTTTTTCGTAAGGATCTTCTTCTACAATGCCTTGTTTTACCATATTAGAATCCATTACCAATTGGTTCAGCACTTCGTAATTGATATTGCGCCAGTCAAACTTAAGCAAATCGGTAAAATGATCCGTTTTTGAGATTAAGCCGTGTTTCAGCATTTCGGCATAACCCGATAGCACATTATCCTCATCCAGGGTTTTCAAGAAGGTCGTATCTATCATCACTGCATCAGCATGGATGATAGCACCTATTTCATTTTTAAAACCGCAAAAATTAATTCCTGTTTTTCCGCCGACGGCAGCATCTACCATTGCCAATAAAGTCGTTGGAATATTGATAAAATAAACACCACGTTTGAAGGTAGAAGCCGCAAATCCACCAAGGTCTGTGATCATTCCTCCTCCCAGATTTATTAACAAAGATTCGCGGTCGGCTCCGTTTTTTGTCATAAATTCCCATACGGAAGCTAATGCGTCCAGTGATTTATGTTCATCTCCATCTTTCAGAACGATGCTCTGAAAATCAAATGATACTTTATCCAGAAAAGCAGTACAATGTTTCTCGCTCCCTTCGTCGGTAAGGACAAAAACTTTGGAATGGTTCATATCTGCCATTTGCATTTCCAAATCGCGGACGATGTTTTTACAATTAATAATGTTCATAAATAATGATTCAATGGTGATTAAGCCACTTTTTCAAGCCTATCATAAACCCGTTTATTTTCTAAATATTAACTTTTTAAGTTCTTTTTCGTTAACTATACAGAAGAGCAAGTATCCTCCTATTAAAACTGTTGATAACAAGTAATTTAAAAATGATGTATTTAACATAATTGCTTTGTCAAAAAAGAAAATACCAAGGCCAACAGCCACATAAATAGTTATCTTTTTCAGGTCGTATCTGATAGGATAAAATTTCTGCATCAGGATGTAAGATGCCAGCATCATAGACGAGTAACAGGCAAAATTGGCCCAGGCAGAGGCCATATAACCGTAGCGTGGAACAAATATTATGTTAATTAGAATGGTGATTATTGCTCCCATTATAGCCATATAAGCTCCGTAGCGTGTACGGTCTGTCAGCTTGTACCACAAAGATAGGTTGAAGAAGATGCCAAAGAAAAAGTGTGCCATAAGCACGATGGGAACCACCTTGAGTCCGGCATAATACTTAGGATCAATTAGAAGTTTAACAATATCGATATAAAGTGTAACACCTAAAAAGATGAGCATACAGAAAATGACAAAAAAGCGCATCACTTCTGCATAAGTTTTATTGTCCTTTTTACCGCCGTTTTGATTGAAGATAAAGGGTTCAAAAGCAAAACGAAAGGCTTGTATAAACATCACCATGATAATGGCTACTTTGTAGTTGGCACCGTATATTCCCAGCTCTGTCTGAGCTACTTCTTGGTTTTTTATTAAAAAGGGGTACAGGATTTTGTCTCCTGATTGATTTATCACCCCGGCAATTCCGACAATTAAAATTGGAAAAGCATAGTGAAACATTTTTTTAAACAAAGCTTTATCAAAAGACCATCTGACTTTAAGGTATTCGGGTATGAGCAAAAGCATCATTACCGAAGATGCCAGAAAGTTGGAGAATATTATGTAATCAACTTGTTTGTCAAAATCATAAAAGGAAAGCCATGCTGTATTCGGGTGTTTTTCTAATAATAAAGGACATAAAAGGATAAAAAAGAGGTTAGCACCTATATTCAAAAAGACATTGATGAATTTCAGAACAGCAAACTTTATAGGGCGCTTCTCGAAACGTAAGCGAGCAAAAGGCATACAAAGAAAAGCATCCATCGCCACCATTATGGCCATCATAGCAATAAGGTGTCCTAACTTCTCATAACCAAGAAAGCCTGCCGCTTCATTTCTAAAGAAAACCAATAATAAAGCAAAGAGGCTTGAGCTGGAAAAAAGTGCCGTTAGCGATGTTCCATAGACTTTTTTGTCATCTTCTCCATCTGCCCCGGAATAGCGGAAAAAGGAAGTCTCCATACCGTAAGTAAGCAGAATAACCAAAAGCGCAGTCCAGGCATAGAGGTTTGTAACAATACCGTAGTCTGCCACTTCAAAAAGCTTTTTGGTATACAACGGTACCAAAAGCCAGTTGAGAAAACGACCAACAATACTGCTGACGCCATAAATGGCGGTTTCTTTGGCGAGTTGTTTGACTTGGGACATAGAACGGCTCTTAGCTGTTAGCCTGTGGCTGTTAGTTGCTCCCGGGGATTCGGGAACGGCTGCTAACTACCGGCTAATATTACTTCTTACTTTTCTTTTTATTACGGATACTTACCTGAATACATTCACGGCGAGGTATCAAAACAGAAACCCCCTCGTGATCAAATTCTTCTTGGATAGTTTTTACCATTTCATCATAATTTTTTTTCAGAGGAACAAATACACGTATGTGTGCCGGGTCTACACCAATACCTTCACAAATGGCTTCTAAGCGACCAGTACCGGCCGAATCTTGTCCGCCGGTCATCGCTGTGGTTTCATTATCCGAAATCACCACTACTATGTTACTTTTATCATTAACAGCATCGAGCAAACCTGTCATGCCAGAGTGTGTAAATGTTGAATCACCAATCACGGCTACTGCGGGAAATAGACCGGCATCAGCAGCTCCTTTGGCCATTGTGATAGAAGCGCCCATATCCACACAGCTGTTAATAGCCTGATACGGAGGCAAGGCTCCCAATGTATAGCATCCAATATCGGACATAACACGTGAGGTCTCATAACGGGCCGCTACCTCGTTAAGGGCTCGGTACATATCGATGTGACCACACCCTTGACACAAGCTAGGTGGACGCATAGCCACCAAGTCAGATGGTTCGTTTAGGTTTTCTTTTTCCATACCAAAGGCTTTGGCTACTATATCCGGATTTAATTCACCATCGCGTGGCAAAGTACCGTCCAAACGGCCACATACCTTAGGACCTGCAGAACTCAGGCCCTTAATAACTTCTTCTAAGACCGGCATGCCTTCTTCCAGTATCACCAGCTCGTTGCATTCTTCCACCATTTTGTTTAGCATATTGGTGGGCAGTGGGTATTGTGAAAGTTTATATAATGGGTATGGGCTTCCTTCCGGGAAGTTTTCCATATAGTAATTATAGGCAATACCACAAGCAATTACTCCACGACTTTTATCAACACCATCCGTATATACATTGTAAGGAGAAGCCTCGGAGAAAGCCTCCAGAAGAGCTTGTTTTTCTAATAAACCCTTGTAACTACGACGTGCTATTGCCGGCAATAAGATGAACTGCTTAGAGTCACGATCCATTACATTCAATTCATTTTGTGGCAAAAGCTCCTTGGGTTCAATACCCGAACGTGAGTGCGCCAGGCGTGTGGTGATACGCAGCAAGACGGGCAATTTCATCTCTTCCGAAAGATCAAAAGCTGCACGGGTCATCTCATAAGCTTCTTGTTGCGAAGCGGGTTCAAAAGTAGGCAGAAGCGAAAATTTTGAATAAAAACGGGAATCTTGCTCATTCTGGGATGAATGCATTGATGGGTCATCTGCTACTAAAACAACCAGGCCACCATTAGCACCCGTAATCGCTGAGTTGACAAAGGCATCTGCTGCTACATTCAGGCCAACATGCTTCATACAGACCAAAGCTCGTTTGCCGGCATAAGACATTCCCAAAGCAGCCTCCATTGCCGTTTTTTCGTTGCTTGCCCACGCGCTGCGTATATGGCGTTCACTTGCTTGTTTTGAATGTTGTATGTATTCGGTTATTTCTGTAGATGGTGTACCCGGATAAGCATAAACACCAGATATACCTGCGTCTATTGCGCCTTGTGCAATGGCTTCGTCGCCTAATAGTAGTAACATATGATAAAGCCCCCTCTAGCTCCCCCAAGGGGGGAGGACGTGTATGGGGACAACACGTCTTTCGGTTATTTTATGAATGGATTGTAATTAATTCTCTCCCCCCCCTCAGGGGGAGTCGGAGGGGGCTTTTATTTTCCCCACTCTGAAGGGGCTTTGCGCCACTCTTTGAGCTCATCTACCTGTGCTTCGCTTACTGTGCCAAGATTTAGGGCCGTGTCAATGAGAGCATTGTAGTTGCTGAGTGTGATGAGTTCCACCTTTGCATCAGCAAAAGCTTGTTCTGCCACCGGAAAACCGTAGGTAAAAATGGCTAACATAGAAATAACTTTACAATCAGCCGCCCGCAATGCTTCTACAGCTTTCAAGCTACTACCACCGGTAGATATCAAATCTTCGATGACCACTACTTTAGAACCGTTTTTCAGATCACCTTCAATCATATTATTCATACCGTGGCTTTTAGCTGCAGGGCGAATGTAAACGAATGGCAAGCCGAGCTCTTCGGCAACTAAAGCACCCTGGGCAATAGCACCAGTTGCAACACCGGCAATAACTTCTACTTCCGGATATTTTTCTTTGATAATTGCTGCTAATTGCTGTTTGATGTAAGTACGGGTAGCCGGGTAAGATAAAGCTTTGCGGTTATCACAATAGATAGGAGATTTCCAACCTGAAGCCCAAGTAAAAGGATCGTTGGGTTGTAGTTTTACAGCGTTTACGTCTAAAAGCTGCTCTGCTACTTTTTGGTTCACTTTTTGCATTTTGTGAGATTTTATATTTATGTTTGAATTATTTCTGTAAAGTTAAAACTACAATTTATCATAAAAGCCATGTTTGGCTCAGAGTAAAAGCAGGTAAAATTCGTACATTTGCGCAAAAATAACCAAATATTTCTACTTCACTTGAGAAAAGTAGCTGCTATATTTTTCCTTTTTATAATTATCCTCTCAGGATGCCGCAGTACTAAGTATGTACCTGAGGGCGAATACCTGTTAAATAAGGTCACCATAGAGTCGGATAACAGTAATGTTAAGCCTGTTGATGTTACCCCATTCGTAAAGCAAAAAGCTAATGCGAAAATGTTGGGATTGGCAAAATTCAGGCTTTGGATCTACAACCGTTCTTCTAAGAAAAGAAATGGATGGCTTTCGCGCGCTCTAAAGAAAGTCGGCGAAGAGCCGGTGGTCTACGAAGAAAATAGAACGGTTCAGTCAGAAAAAGAAATTAAACGTTATTTGTCTAATAAGGGGTTTACGAATGCTGAGGTTGAAAGCATCGTTACAACCAAAGAAAAACGCAGAAAAACAGAGGTCACTTATAAATTGACATGTAATACACCTTATCGGATTTCAGAGGCTCAAACCTATATTACTGATAGTACTATTGCTTCAATAGTGAAGAGCGACTCGTCCCAAAGTTTGATTGTTAAGGGTGATTTATTTGATCTTGATGTGTTGGATGCCGAGCGTGAGCGTATCTCTGCCCGTTTGAAAAATGCGGGTTATTTCGATTTTAGCAAAGAGAATTTTTCTTACCATGTAGATACTACATTAGGTCATCATCAGGTGAAGGATATTTTAATATTAAAATCGGATACGGCTAATCCTCAGAGGAGTTATGAGCCATTTTATTTAAGGGATGTAAGTTTTGTTATCGATTATGATGCTCAAAAAGCGTTAAAGAATGCTGATGCTTACTTATCCGAAATGGATTCTGTGGTGTTTAAAGGCTTACTTTTTCTATCGGATGGCAACTCTAAGGTGAAGCCGGAAATTATTTATCGGAATAATTTGCTGAAACCCGGCATGCTTTATAGTAAAGAATTGTCTGACCGGACACACTCACTTTTATCTGCTATACCTATTATTCGCTATGTTAACATCAACTACAAAGAGGTGGATAATCACTTGCTGGACTGTGATGTGTACATTTCTTTGGCAGAGCCTCAATCTCTTAAGGTAGAGTTAGAAGGCACTTATCTTTCAGGAAATATTGGTGGTGCTGTTAGTTTAAGCCATAAACACAAAAATCTTTTTCGTGGTGCTGAACAGTTGTCTACAAGTTTTACGGTAGGTACAGAGGCTATTATCCCTATCAATGATGATAATGTATATTATTCTAAGGAGTTGGGTGCGGATATGAACCTGACTTACCCTAAGTTTGTATTTCCCTTTCTTAATGAGGATTTTCATCAAAAGTCCCGCGCTGAAACAACGTTTGGTTTATCGTTTGATTACCAGGAGCGTCCTGAGTATACACGGCACATTGCTACAGCAGATATGATGTATGGTTGGCGTCATAATGACCATATTCGTCATCAGTACACGCCTATTATGCTTAATTATATTAGTCTTCCGGATATGACAAGTGACTTTGCTGCTCATATAGATACTACAGAATACCTTAAATATTCATACCAAGATCACGTCATTTTCGGATCGCGTTATGCTATTACTTTTCAGCATGGCAATATGAACAGTAAGCGGTCCAGCCGGTATTTGCGTCTTGGTTTTGAAAGTTCCGGCGTAATGCTCAATGCTTTTAATAATATGTTTGGTTTAGAAAAAGACTACATTTATGACGATCAGGGGCAAGTCGAAGAATCTTATTACAATTTTTTAGATGTGCGTTATTCGCAATATATACGTTTTGATGCTAATGGTGTGATAAGTCATAACATCAATGAAAGTAGCGGTTTGGCTTACCGCGCTCAGTTTGGTATCGGCATACCATATATGAATTCTTCTCAGCTTCCTTTTGAAAGGCGCTATTTTGGTGGTGGTGCTACTGGTGTTCGGGCCTGGATGGTTCGCTCATTAGGGCCCGGTACTTATTACAACGATGAGGTTGATTACTATAACCAAAGTGGAGACATTAGTTTTGTTGCCAGTGCCGAATACCGTTTTGATATGATATGGAAGTTTGAAGGGGCTTTGTTTACAGATGTTGGTAATACCTGGACTATCCGTGACTATGAAGCACAACCTGGAGCTGTTTTTGATTTTGACTCTTTTTATAAAGAATTGGCCGTAGGTATAGGCACGGGGTTGCGTTGGGATTTGAACTTTTTTATTTTTCGACTGGATGTAGCTTGGAAGGCCTTTGACCCTACAGAAGCCGCAGGGCATCGTTGGGTGTTGGGCAGTGACCTGAGGCCAACGACACATATAGCTATTGGTTATCCTTTCTAAAATTCTTGCTTATGATAGAAGCGGCGTGTTTTTTGTTGGAATTTGTGTCTGATAAATATGTGATGTATGACAAAGTATAACCTTCTCTCGATGCGCTATTTAGGCATCTATCTTTTGCTTTTTGCTTTTGTATGTGCTGTGGCTACATTTGTGGAGAATGCACACAGTACCGAGGTAGCCAAAGCTGCCGTTTACAATACCCACTGGTTCGAAGCTATTCTTTTATTAGCTGCGAATGCTTTATTGTACAATATCATTATTTTTAGACTTTATACTTGGGACAAGCTGCCTATTGGTTTATACCATTTGGCTTTTGTGATAATGATATTGGGTGCCGGCATTACGCGTTATACTGGCGAGGAAGGCAAGGTTCATTTACGTGAAGGCGAAAGTACTCACTTTTATCTTATGCAAAACGAAGAGGGTTTTGTTCAGGGGCGTTTGCCTTTTGTGCTTAAGTTAGAAGATTTCGTGGTGTCTTATTATCCCGGATCACAAAATCCTTCGGGGTATAAGAGTTATGTCTTGGTCAGTACACCGGATCAGGCGCCTTTTTCTTATGCGATATACATGAACAAGGTCTTGAAATATAAAGGATATCGCCTTTATCAGTCGTCCTATGATCAGGATATGAAAGGTAGTATTCTCTCCGTTAATCACGACCCTTGGGGCATGGGCACTACTTATTTTGGGTATTTTTTAATGGCTCTGGGTATGGTGCTGTCTCTTTTTGCTAAAGGGAGTCGTTTTCAGGCCTTGTTGCATGAACTTAAAATGCCGAAGACAATGCTTATCTTTGGGTTGTTAATAGTTGCGACAAACACCTTAAAAGCCACACCTACTATAGGCAAAGAAGCCGCTAAAGAGTTTGGTAAACTATGGGTAAGTGACGGTAAAGGACGCATACAACCCCTTAACACCTATAACCTCAATTTGCTTAAAAAAATTTCGCACGAAAGAAATTATAAAAATTTATCTGCCGATGAAATTGTTTTAAGTATTCTTTGTTTTCCGGAACAATGGCAGGAAGAACCCATAATTCTGATAGAGAAAGATATAGCGGAAGAATTAAACATAAAAGAAGAAACTGCTTCATACAGTCAATTCTTTAATGCTAATGGTCAGTTTAAGCTGATGCATGCGCTCAATACGGCCTCCTCCAAAAGCCAGACTGAGCGCAATAAAACAGACAAAGCTTTGCTTAATGTTACAGAGCGTATCAGTGTTTTCCGTATGATTGTAGATGGCAGCTTTCTCGCGATTTTTCCTGAAGAGGATAAATGGCAATATCCTGCCAACTTATCTCATGAAAATGAATGGAGTAGTCAGCTCTTGATGGCACTTCAAAATGCTGATGAACAAAAACTCATAGCTCTATTTGCTCAGATACAGTCCTGGCAATACAACTCAGGTAAAGGCCACATTCCGCCTCCGGGTAAATTGAAGGCAGAGCTCATATACAATAAATTAAATGTGTTTACACGTTTGGCACCTTTCTATGCCACTCTGGCGATACTATTGCTTGTGTTTTCTGTCATAGCAATCATTAAAAACAGGACAAAGCTAAAAGTCATTAGTGCATTAGAGTATTTATTGATAGTGGGCTTTATCGTTCAAACTCTGGGTATAGCACTGCGCTGGTATATTTCAGGACGAGCGCCTATGAGTAATGGTTATGAGTCGATGTTGATTGTTTCATGGGCGAGTATTCTGGGGGGTGTTTTTTTTGCTCGCCAATCGTCCATTACAATAGCCATGAGTACTATATTGGGTGCAGCTGCCCTTTTAGTCGCGCATATCAATTCTATGAATCCTGAAATAACGGCTCTGGTACCTGTGCTTAACTCTTACTGGTTATCGTCGCATGTGGCCTCTATTACGGCCAGTTATGGTTTTTTGAGCATTTCTGCTCTTCTGGGCTTTTTTAACCTGAATGTGTATTCTTTTGCAAGGAAAAAACGTTGGGATAGTGTTACAGAAGAGTTAACAACCATCAGCAAGCTTTTGATGATTATTGGCCTGTATCTCCTCACTATTGGTTGTTTTATTGGGGCTGTTTGGGCTAACGAAAGCTGGGGGCGCTATTGGAGCTGGGATCCTAAGGAAACTTGGTGTCTTATTACTATTGTGATTTATGCTGTTGTGATACATATGCACCATGTGCCAGTGCTTGCTTCCGCTTTGGCGTATAATATGGCCAGTGTTTGGGCGGTCAGTTCTATAATAATGACCTATTTTGGTGTAAATTATTTTCTGGGTGGAATGCACTCGTATGCAGGAGGCGAAGCGCCGGACTTTCCACTGTGGGGATATTTTTCTATTGTAGTGCTGTTATTTCTTTCGTACAGTAGCTATTCAAATAAAAAGCAAAATATTGGGTAGAAGTTTTTTTTATTCTGCAATTAACCCATTGAGACGCCTTATTTCTTTTGCTAAGAAAAAAGCACAAGCAACTGCGGAGATAGTATCGGCAAAAGGAAAAGAGAGCCAGACACCATCCAAGCCCCAAAAGCCAGGTAGAATGATAAGCAATGGAATAAGAGCAATAACCTGACGTAAGAGCGAGAGTAGGGCTGATTTCCAAGCACTACCAATAGCTTGAAAATAATTACTCACCACAATTTGGAAACCTATGATTGGATAGGTGATCATCACCAAACGAAGAGCCCGCTGTGTCAAAGCTATAAATTCCTGATTCTCGAGGTTAAAAAGCCGAGCTATTGAGTCAGGGAAAAGTTCTACGATCAAACCTCCTCCAAGTGATATCGTTGTTGCTAATTTCAATGTTAGCATCAGGGTTTCTTTTACTCTGCGGTAATTCTTGGCGCCCACATTAAAACTCACAATAGGTTGGCTGGCCATATTCAGAGAAAAGACAGACATCAGTATAAGCATACTGATGCTCATAACAACTCCCATAGAACCGACAGCTAAGTCGCCGCCGTAAGTGACGAGCTGAGTGTTAGAGGTTCCTTGTACTACGCTTGAAGCTAGTTGCATGGCAAAGGGGGCAAAACCAATAGTGATAATGTATACTATGATTTCCCAATTGGGTTTGAGGTGACGGGTGTGGAATTTAATCACCGACTTTTTGTTGTGAAAATGGTATAAAACCCAAAGAAACAAGAAGAACTGCGATATGACGGTAGCCAGAGCAGCTCCCCGCACTCCCATATCAAAGCCGAAAATAAAAATCGGGTCTAGTGTCAGGTTAATTCCGGCACTAAGCAGCATCGAATACATGGCCACTTTAGCGTTCCCTTCAGCACGTATTACGTTGTTTAATGCAAACCCGGTCATGTTAAAAATAGCGCCGGCCAGAATGATGTCTAGGTAGTCATTAGCATACCCCATGGTGACGTCAGAAACGCCAAAAAGGCCGAGCAAGGGCTCTTTTACAAAATAGGCTCCGGTAGCCAGTACTCCGGCAAAAGTAATGCAGAGCATCAGAGCATTTCCTAGTACATGCTCAGCACGTTCGTAGTTTTCTTTGCCCAGATTGAGTGAGATACGTACGCTGGAACCCATTCCTACCAGCATACCAAAAGCCATAATGATAAGCATAATAGGGAAAACAGAAGTCAACCCGGCAAGGGCTTCTGCTCCTACTCCCTGGCCGATAAAGATACGGTCTACTATGTTGTACAAAGTATGTATGATGGCACCTGTAAAGGCCGGCCAATAGTATTTGCTAAGCAGCTTGGATACTTTGGTGTTCTTTAGTTCGGTGACGTTCTGGTGAGTTTTTGCCATTGTTTATTCGTATCAAAAGAATAGTACATCCAAAAAAAGATTGCCAAAACAGTCAACCTTCTTATACGTGGGCGGATCCCGATGTGACATCGGGATGCTTCGCTTCAACAGAGCTACTCGCTTAAGGTTACTATGTGTTCAACAAATTTACGACTCTTCTTATTTTGTTTCATATTCACGAATGATAGCTTCCAGTCTGCTAATATAAGACTTATGGGTTTTAATGTACAGAGCCTATTTGTATCACTAACTTCATCTTATTGCTTGTACCGCCTTATGCGTTCTTCTAGATTTTTAATCTAACCAATAGAGTAGCGAACGTCATTATGCGTTGTAAATAATTTAAACATAAAAATATAGAAACAAAAAAAGGCTGACTTTTGTCAACCTTCTTATACGTGGGCGAATCCCGATGTGACATCGGGAGAACCCCCGCCCCTCCCGATCTAAACCCGGGATGCTCCGCATCAACAGAGCTATTCGCTTAAGGTTGCTAAGTGTTCAACAAATCTAAGACTCTTCTTTTTTTTGTTTCATATTCATGAACGACAGCTTTTAGTCTGCTAATATAAGACTTATGGGCTTTAATGTACAGAGCCTTTTTTTGTATCACTAACTTCATCTTATTGCCTGTACCGCATTGTGCATTCTTCTAGATTTTTAAACAAACCACTAGAGTTGTGAACTGCATTATTCCTTGTAAATGACTTAAAAAAAAATATAGATACAAAAAAAGGCTGACATTTGTCAACCTTCTTATACGTGGGCGAAGAGGGATTCGAACCCCCGACCCCTTGGGTGTAAACCAAGTGCTCTGAACCAACTGAGCTATTCGCCCGTACATTTTGTATCGCTCTATCTTTCTAAAGCGGCTGCAAAAGTAATGCTTTATTTTTAATCTCCAAATTTTAACTGTGAAAAAATAAAATATTTTTCTTTTTTTCCCTTTTAGCCCCTTAATCGCCACACAAAACATATAAATCGCTACGTGGATTGAGTAGCATTAAGGGGGTGTTGTTTTTACGGATAATGTGTAATTCTTTAGGGCCAAAGAATTGATCATCTAGACCATAGTCACGTGAAGCTGTTAGTAATATTAAATCCGATTGTTCGGAAAGCAAACTCATAGCTTCCTGATCAATCTTAAAGCTTGATTTTCGGCCTTGTATGATGGTAAAAGGTATTTGGTGCTTACTGAAAAAGGTTTCTATATGCGCTACGTTTTTTGCTGCACGCGATCCTTTGTCTTTGGGTTTTAGAATGGTAAAATGGCTTAAAAATTGACGATGAAGGCTACGGCCCCAAGTGGCTTTTTCCCGGTCTTCTATCAAAAAACTAACAGGAAAACTTACTTTTTTCGGAATTTTCGTACCTTGACTTTCTGAAATAAAAAAATAAGGGATACGCAATTCACGACAAGCATTAAGTTGTTGCTGAATATGACGCCATTTATGACTGTTTTGCCACACCACCATGACACAATCCTGCCGTTTGTTGATCGTTGCTAGTGCTATGTTTAGATTTTTGGATGCTAGTGTATAGTGAAAACCCAGTGATGGCACTTCTGCTTCCAGAGTAGTATTCATGCAGAGAATAGAGATCGGTTTGTCGTAAGCTCCGGACAACAGTTTAGCATAATCTATGGCCGCTTTGGGTATACCATCAGTCACAGGTACCAAAATGCTTTGTACAGGCTCCGTATTCATTTAAAAAGGACTAATTGGTCTTACCCGGAATCAGATAGTTCTTCACATAATCATCCACGCCTTCCTCCAGAGAAGTCATGCTTGTATTGTAACCCATGTGATTTAGGCGCGTTGTGTCAGCACAAGTGTAATACTGATACTTATCGCGGATGTCTTCAGGGGTGTCGATATATTCAATATTTACCGGCAAATCCATTGCTTTAAATGTACTTTTCACCAAATCGTTGAAGGTGCGTCCAATGCCGTAGCCTACATTATAAATACCGTTTGATGAGTGTTTCTCCATCAGAAAACGTACGATATGTGCAACATCTTTTACATAAACGAAATCGCGTGTTTGTTCCCCGTCTTTATAATCCGGGTGATGTGAACGGAAAAGGCGCATTTTTCCTGTTTCTTTGATCTGATAGTAGGCATGGCGTACTACAGATGCCATACGTCCTTTGTGATCCTCGTTAGGGCCGTAAACATTAAAAAACTTGAGACCAGCCCAAAATAGGGGTGTTTTTTTCTGACTTTTTACCCAAAGATCAAAATCTTGTTTGGATTGACCATATAGATTTAGTGGTTTTAAGGTCTTTATGATTGCAGGGTTATCAGTGTAGCCCTGTGTGCCGTCACCATACGTAGCAGCAGATGAAGCATAGAGGTATATCAAGCCATATTCAACACTTTTATTCCATAACATTTTAGAATATGAGAGATTGTATTTCTCAAAAATGGCAGGATCTGTTTCGGTGGTATCAGAACAAGCTCCCATGTGTATAACGGCCTGTATCAACTGATGGTTTTCATCAATAAAAGTTTCAAGATCGTCAAAAGCAACATCCCTTACAGGATAAGGCTTAAGGTATGGGCTCTGCGCCACGTTGCTGTCCAAGTCAACGGCTACTAAATCTTTATAACCCGCTTGAAAGAGTTCGCTAATAATGTTGCTTCCAATAAAACCTGCTGCACCGGTAACTATTATCATACTATTGGGGCGTTTTTTGTTTACTTATTCAGCTTGTCAATACGCTGAAGTAAAGTTGGGTGAGAAAAATAACAGAACACATATACAGGATGAGGCTGTAGGTTGCTCAAGCTTTTAACAGATAGTTTTTTTAGTCCGCTGATTAATGGTTCTGCACTATAGTTTTCACGGGCAAAGGCGTCGGCTTCGTATTCATTTTTTCGTGAGAACATGCTCATTAGTATCCCCAGAAAAAATGAAATAGGCGTATATAAAATGCCAAAAGCTAAAATGCTGATATGGAATGATGCTTGCTCTGCTCCTAAGGCTTTGCAAAGCTCTTCGTTGCCCAGAAATAAAGATAGAATGTAAAACATCATCCCTGTGTTTAACAAAGAAAGAACTGTGCCTTTTATGATGTGTTTTTTCTTTTGATGACCGACTTCGTGTGCTAATACTGCTACAATTTCTTCTTCGGATAAATCGTTAATCAAGGTATCATACAAAACCACACGTTTGCGGGGGCCTAGTCCGCTAAAGAAAGCATTCCCTTTGGTGGAGCGCTTAGAGCCATCCATCACAAAGATATTGTCCAGTTTGAATCCGGCATTATCAGCAAATTCTTGAATTTTATCACGCAGACTGCCGGCTTCTAAAGGCGTTTGTTTGTTGAAAAGTGGCAGAATAAGCGAGGTGTAAAACATAGAGATGACAATAGAAAAAACCGAGATTACACCCCAGGCTACCAACCAGAAATAGTCGGGCATTTTATTGTAAATAAAAATGATGAGTGCAAATAAGCCGCCACCAACAATAGCCGCCAAAAGCCATCCTTTTATTTTGTCTAAAAAGAATGTTTTAGGAGTCGTTTTGTTAAAACCAAAACGCTCTTCGATGTTAAAGGTAGAATACCAATCAAAAGGCATCCCAAGCAGGTCCGATGCTAAGCCAATTATCCCAAAGAAAATTAAGGCTTGCCATATTGGATTTTGAGTTAGCTTGTCATAGATGTAGCTATCTAACCAACCAAAGAGACCAAAATATAGTATGGCTACAACCAACACAAAAGTGATATAGGCTATATATCGGCCAAACTTATAATTGACTTTGGAATAGTCTTGCTGACGTTGGTACTCTTTTTCGTCATAGATGCCTTTTAAGGCTTCGGGTATGATGTTGCTCCATCGTGTGGTGTTGAGCCAACCCAAAAAGCGTTCTAACGCAAAATCGGCGATATAAATGATAAGAATAATCCAGAGGATTGTAGTTGCAGTCATATAATTGATTCAAAATTAAGTGATTTCTGGTTTAAGGTTTAAGCTGAGGTTTAAACCTTGAGCCTTGAATGATTTATTGTACAGAACCGGACAGTGTGAAAGTCAGGTTGGGGGCGCTTGGGTCGTTAGAGATTACATTTACGGTTTTGTACTGACGGCCGCGTGTACGGTTGGTGTCCAAAGTAATGCTTACGGTAGTACTTTCACCAACAGCTAATTCTGTTTTTTCGGCCTTGCATTTTACAATGCTTGAGGTGGATTTTACAGAATGGATTTTCAGAGTGCTTTTACCGGTATTTTTTATCGTAAATGTTTTGGTCAACGGCTCACCTTTTTTCACCGATCCAAAATCCATCTTACGGGCACTAAGGCTTGCTTTGGGCGCATTGGCTCGTTGTTCTGGCGTTAGTTTTGAGAAGTCTTCGGTGATTGTGGCACTTAGCTTCAGCAGAGAAGCTGCTTTTGC
>DHQI01000030.1:30010-31019 GCA_002408065.1 Bacteroidales bacterium UBA5342 | reverse complement strand
TTTTGCTCCGTCTACCCATGGAGCTACATTGTCGCTCACATAGCCCCAGTCATTTTTCTTAGAAGCGTCATACGTGAAAACCAATTGGCCTTCTTTTCCGGGCTGAACAGTCACAGCAGGCGCCTTAATGTGTATCGGCATATTAGGGAAAGTCACACGTATAGGTTTTGCCGTGGTGTTCATGACCATAATAGAGCTGGTTTTTTGTGCAGCATTGGTCATATTAAAAAATGACAGGTGCGTTTTTTTAGCACGTAAAGTTCCTAGTGTAAAAGGGAATTTTTCTTCTACTGTTTTTTCGCGGGCTATCACTTTTCCCTGTATGGACAGGTAGGTGTTGGCTGGTTCCGAATTTGTCGTTACGGTTACCGTTTTGCGAAAGGATCCCGGGCGGTTGCGTGGATCATAGGTTACAGATATGCTTCCAGATGCTCCGGGCAGGATAGGTTCCTTAGTCCACTTAGGTGTTGTACATCCACAGCTCGCTCGTACATTTTTAAGTAATAATGGCTGGTTGCCGATATTGTTGAATTTAAATTCGTAAGTCACTTTACCATCGGCTTCTTTGATGGTGCCGAAATCATAGGCTTTTTTCTCGAAATTAATCTTTGGCGCTTGCATTTGTGCACTTAGCGTCAAAGAAAACAGCAGTAATAAGGCTGAATATGCTATTTTTTTCATCGGTATATGTGTTTTATATTGTTGTTTATTGAATAGACTTATGGTTTCTGTCATCAGGCGATCATCAACCGTTTTTTTATTCTACACCATTGAGCGCATTCATCAGATCTTTCATGTTAGGCATCAGAATGATTTCTGTGCGTCGGTTTTTCTGACGAGCTTCGGCTGTATTAGCTTTATCTAGTGGCACAAATTCACCACGACCTGCGGCAGTGATACGGTTTTCTTCTATATCTTGATTCTGAAGCAATATTTTCACAATAGTAGTGGCCCGTTTAACACTCAAATCCCAATTGTCTTTTAGAGCGCCCGAGCCACGGTAAGGTAC
>DHQI01000030.1:0-29763 GCA_002408065.1 Bacteroidales bacterium UBA5342 | reverse complement strand
GGTAAGGTACATTGTCCGTGTGACCTTCTATTGTGATTTGAATATCTTTGTTGTCTGCCAATACCTTTGACAGTTCTTTTATGGCTGCCTGACCTCGTGGGTCCACCTCCCAGCTACCAGATTGGAACAGGAGTTGTTCGTCGAGCGACACATAGAGTAAGCCGTCTTTCATATGCACTTTTAGTCCGTTGCCCTGATAGCTGTCCAGTGCCGCCATTACGCGGTCACGAAGGTCACGCATCAGCTTATCTTTTTCGGCCAGCATCTCTTCCATTTCCAATATGCGTGCGTTGCGGGCTTCTATTTCACTCTGAGCTGTTTCTAGCTTGGCTATCGCAGCTTCCAGCTCACTGCGTTTTTCTAATAGTTCCGACTCGGCTGAGCTTAAAGCATCTTCGCGTGCTTGCAGGTCGTTTTGGTAAGATTGTAGTTGTTTCAGCAGTTCCTGTGTTTCTGCATTATTTCCGCTTAGGGCGTTTTGCAATTGCTCCAGAAGGTCATCATTTACCTTTTTTGTGGTGTTGTAATTATGTTGCAGGCGTTGGTTTCTTTGCGCTAAGCGAATGGTGTCATCTTCCAGATTTTGAATCGCGCGTTTCATTTTAGAATTGTCACTCTCAAGTTCTAAGACTTTTATGTTGAGGTCGTCATTTTCTCCTACTAAGCTCTTGTTAGCTTGGTTTGTTTTTTCGTACTGTTGCGACATTTCTTCAAATTCCTTTGCAGGAACACAAGAGGCTAGGATTAGTACCAGTAAACAAGAAGCAGTGATTATGTTTTTTTTCATAATGTATATTTTTTTCAAAGTTAGCAAACTTGAATTTAAAATTTAGCGGTTATTTTTAAATTAAAGCGCCGTCCTGTCAGGTAGTTTGGCACTGCATAATTTGTGCCATACACATCGGTGACCCAAAAGTAAGAGTTTGTATTTTTTATACCAAATAAATTAAGCACTTCTAAATCAATCCAAAGACTCTTGAGGGTGCTCTGCGACATTTTATTGCTGGTGATCAGGCGCGACAGTCCAAAATCAACCCTCTGGTAGGGACGTGTGCGGAAAACCATTTCATCTTTGTCACCATTAGGTGGACCAAAGGGCAAGCCTCCGCCAAAAATCATACGCAAATGACTTTTGTAATTGGTGTTGCTTGGCAGGTAATCCTGAAAAAACATGGTGAAATTGTAGCGCTGATCAGTAGGGCGTGGAACGTAATCATCCATTCCTTTGAGCTTTTCTTCTGTTTTCATCAGTGTGAGCCCCATCCAAGAGTCGATACCAGGCACAAATTCTCCAAAGATACGGGATTCAATACCAAAGGCATACCCCTTCGAAAGGTTTTCGCCATAGTATTGTATGCGTACATTATCGATATCGTAAGGGATCAGGTCACGCATACTTTTATAGTAAGCTTCTGTTGTAAATTTAAACGGACGCTCCCACATCTTGAAAAAATAGTCGTAACCTAACACGTAATGCCAGGATTTTTGTGACTTTATGTTGGTGTTTAGTTCTCCTTCACGGTTTCTTATTTCTTTATAAAAAGGTGTTTGTACATAGCGTCCGGTCGAAAAACGAAGGAAGTGATCATCGTCCGGCGAATAAACCAAAGAGGCTCGGGGGCTCAAGATCAACTCATTGTTAAAGTCCCAGTAACTGTAACGCACACCATAGTTTAACGAAATCTTGTTGGTCTTGTAAGAGTCTTGTAAATATCCTTTTACACGAATAGAGCTGAAGTCGTTTTTAGTGCGGTAATAACTGTGTAATTTTAGTCCGCTAGAGGTTTGTGGTTGTGAATAACCCGAAGAATCTCTGAATACCCATTCGGTCAGGTCGTCTTTTATTTGTTCTATCTGTAAGGTGTTTCCCCAGCTTAGGATGTGCTTACTCATTGCGTGACTTCCTTTTAGAGCCACAGAGTGTACGTTGACTAACAAATCGTTACGGGCATGCTCCATGTAGCCTCCTACACCTATATTTTTGATACTGTCCCCATAGGTGTCAGAACCGGCATCGCTGTCTACTTCATTGATCCAATATTCAGCCAAAATGTCAAAACTCTCCCGTTCGTTGGTGTTAAAGCTAGAGAGGGTTAGGGCATAATTTGATATTGAGTTTGGTGTATAGTTAAGGCTTAGGGCGCCTGTCATAGAGCGGAACACATCGTTTTCCCATCCGTCAAAATACATTTTTACCATTTGGGCATTGTTGTAGGTCCCGTATTCTGTTTGGCGTGTTTCAGGGATAAAAGTGTACTCGTTGTATGAATAATTGCCTAAAAATGAAAGTGAGAGGTTGTTGTTAAATTTGTAGTTAAGCAGTGTTTGGTAGTCCAAAAATGATGGATCGTATTCGCCTTCAGTATCCAGAGAATTAAGCAAATAGGTAGAACGTTTGTAGCGTATGCCGTGAAGCTGAGAGAATTTGCTGCTTTTTGAAAGGCTTTCAAAATGAGCTGAAGCTCCCAATAAACTCACGGAAGCTGAAGCAGCAAATTCAGTCGGTTTACGGTAGTGGATATCGAGAACCGAAGACATTTTGTCGCCATACTGTGCATCAAAACCTCCGGATGAAAAAGCGATATTCGAAACTAAAGCCGGATTAATAAAACTCAAACCTTCTTGTTGTCCGCTGCGTATCAACAATGGACGATAGACTTCTATGCCATTGACGTAGACTAAGTTTTCGTCAAAGTTGCCACCCCGGACAGAGTATTGTGAGCTCATCTCATTGGTAGAGCTAACCCCCGTAAAAGTAGAAATCAAGGCTTCTACACCACTACCCGAAGCATCAGGCACCACTTGGGAGGCTTTGGCGTCAAGCTTATTCATTCGTACACTTTCTTTGCGGTCTTCTTCTATGGTGACAGTCTCTATTTGGTGGGCTGTGGTTGTCAGGGTTACCAGCAGAGCATAGTCCTGAGTACAGGGTACCGTGTGTTCTTCGGTAATGTAGCCAATGCTCGAAAAGACTAATGTTAGCGAGTCTTGTGGTCCATTTTTTATTTCATAATTACCGTTGGAGTCGGTAGCGGTGCCGCGTATTGCATTTTTTACTGATACCGAAACCATCTCAATGGGTTGCTTGCTTTCGTCGCTTACTTTGCCATAGATGCGCACTTTATGCTGTGCTGATACAGGACTAAGGATAAGTCCGAGGTATAAAAAAAGGATAAATTGCCTTAAACACTTTCTATGCAACATCTAATCTGGCGGCTTTTAAAAAATAGTTTGCAAATGTGGTCATTTTGGCGCAGTTATTCAAGGTATTGAACATCTTTTTTGCTGATATACTGCACTAAGCTTAATAACGTTTTCACAAAGGTTTTATTATATGCAGATTTTCTTCTACTTTTGTGCTCCAGTTTTGGGATGTAGTTCTCAATGGTGTCGGGACAGGCACTTCACTACATCCTTCATAAATTCGGGATGTAGCTCAGTCCGGTTAGAGTACTCGTCTGGGGGGCGAGGGGTCGCAAGTTCAACTCTTGTCATCCCGACTTTTTGAAAATAAAGCACTTGTCTGTTTGGATGGGTGCTTTTTTTGGTTGTATCTGACTCTCCATAGTTTAACGGAGAGTGTCTATAGGATCAACTTATATTGTAAACCGCATTATTCGCCCCTTTTACTACCGTTTAAACGTTTAAGCAAATCATTAAACTCTACATTTTCCCTTTTCCTGAAAAAAAATTATCTTCGTGTTTCTTTACAATAAGAAATGAAATGAAGCAAGAAGAAAGCGTGTCTCGGTGGCTGATGAGGTGGGTTAGCGAAGTGAGAGGGAGTTACATAACAGCCTCTTTTTTTACATTGCTGAGCGCTGCTTGTTTTGTGTTCTTTAGTTGGTATATTGCCGGGTTTTCCAATTCCTGGCTTATAAGCCAAGAGATGCTAAGCGATAAGTTGCTTTTTGCCCTTGCTTTTTTGGCCGGGCGTTATGTCTTTGCTCACATCGCTTCGTTGCTTAACTACCGCGCCGGGAACAACATTGTTGCTAACATAAAACAAAAGCTTTATCCTGCATTATTGCGTCATAATCAGACCGATTCGGTAACAGGAACACTGATGGTGACGCGAGTGAGTGACGATTTAAAGCCTTTTTTCTCCTTTTTTGTGCCTTATGCCATAGCCTCTTTGTTGGTTGGATTATTGTTGTTGGGGGTCAGTTTTTATTTTGAATTTTGGGTGGGGCTCACATTATTGGCTGCTCTTATTGTTATTCCGCTTTTGATGATGATTATTGGTGTGGGAGCTACATCTTTGCATAATAAGCACATCCAACTTTTTGTGCGTTATTCGGCGGTGTTTCATAATAGACTGCAAACCATTGCTGAAATCGTCAACCTCGATAATTTTGATGCCCAATACGCTTTTTTGGAAAAGAAAAGTAAAACGCTAAATGAGGCCACCACTAATGTGATGCGCGTCGCCATTCTATCCTCTGCGGTGCTAGAACTGTTTGTCTCTATCGCTATAGCAGGAGCAGCCATTTTTCTGGGAATGAGTTTGCTTGGACTTATTCCGGGAGATAACTATGGTCAAGGATACGACTACCACGTTGCATTATTCTTATTGATTTTGGCTCCTTATTTTTTCTTTTATTTGCGTAAGTTTGTCAGTGCTTATCATGACCGTAATAAGGCCGTGGCATCGGCTAACCTGCTCAGGCCATTTCTTGTCAAGGAAGTAGAAGAAAGTTCTCTTGTTGCCAAAGATAGTTATGAAAGTCTGGAAGTGAAAAATCTTAGCTTTGCATATCCTGATACTGTGCTCAAGGTACTTCACAATATCAACTTCAGCTTGCCGTCAAAAGGTTTAGTACTCATCCAAGGTATTTCCGGATCCGGCAAATCAACCCTGCTTAAAATACTCTCCGGCAATTTAAAAAATGCTGAGGGCCAGGTGTCTGTCAATGGAAAAGATGAGCAATGGTCGCGTGTCTGGCTAGAGGACAACACATCTTATATGAATCAGTTTCCTTTTATTTTTGATGACACTCTGCGTTATAATGTTTTTTTAAGTCACGAAAAACAAGAGCAGGACTATCCGGCTTATTTAGATAGAATAATTGATAAAAAAGATGACGGTTGGCAAACGCTTCTGAGTCATAATGGCAAACAGCTATCCGGGGGAGAAAAACAACTAATGACCCTTGCCCGTATGATGTTACATCCTAAAGCTGTGGCTATTCTGGACGAACCAACGGCTAGTTTAGACAGTAATACTACAGGTATTATTATTGAAGAAATAAAAAAAATGGCCAGAGATAAATTGGTGATTTTGGCTTCGCATGAAACGCGTTTTGAAGCAATGGCCGATGTGGTGATAAATCTTAACTGGGGAGAACAAATGCTAACAAGCTAATATGCGCAAATTCTTATTCAAACATATTGTTTTTCCACTAAAGGGAAGGTGGCTTAGAGGCATGGCCTTACTGTTGTTGTGGACGATTTCTTTTATCGCTTTGCCAGCTATTTCAGGTTGGTTTTTGGCGGCTTGTAGCTTAGCCTTCTTGACCGCCAGTTCCTTGTTCTCTTACATAGCACCGTCAGCTGCTGTACGTCTACTCTCTATCTTACGTACAGCCATGCGTTATTTTGAGCGGATGGCTAATCATAAAACCACACTGGAAGCTCAACGTCGTTTGCAACTGGGAATATTTAAGTCTGTCGCTCGTTTTCCTTATTTTAAAAAACAGTTTAACAACAATGCGTCAATACTGGAAAATAGTACCTATGGTGTTGACATGATTTTGAACCATATACTCTTGTGGATATTGCCATTTACAACTCTAGTAATCGCAGTAATTCTTTATTTTTTATTCCTTAAAGTTTTATGCTTGGATATAGCTCTGGAGTTTTTGCTTTCATCAGCTATACTCTTGTTTTTGCTACCACAATTTATTTTGTTACGCAACCGGAGGCTTTATGCTCAACTGAAACAAAAACGAGAAGAAAATAATCAGCATCTGATGCAGAGCTTCCGCGGCCGTATAGAGATTGTAAAATATCATTTGGAAGACAAAGCTTTGGCACAGCAAGAGGAAAGTCGACGTCAGATAGAACGTCTTGAATATAAGTTACAAGCTAATGCAATAGCGCTTCAAAGCTTAGTTGGTTTTGGCCTTAGTAGTATTGCTGTGTTTATTCTTTGGCACTCTGAACAGTATTCCATTGATGCTCCTATGGCCATTGGCCTTTTCTTCGGCATAATGGCTCAGGCAGAATTGGCCGAAATGCTCTTTGCGGGCAAATCAGAAAAAAGCTCAGTAGCTCATCAGGTGAAGGACCTTGATGCCATTATTAACAATGTGGATATTGCAGAGAATAGTAGCATTGCATCTGCTTTAGAAGATCTTAGATTACAAAATATGCGTGCTCAAATACCCCAAAGCCCTATCCGTACAGAGGCTGTCAGTACTGTTATTGCTAAGGGGGAGTGGGTGGCGCTTTATGGCGAAACAGGTAAGGGAAAAACCACCCTGCTAAATAGTCTGTTCTTTCCAGAGTATCAGTTAGAAGGTTATTTGCAATGGAATGGTAAAACTGTAGCGCACTTGCCCGTCCCGGAATGTATTTATGTGACACAAAAAGCTTATTTACTAACAGGCACGCTAAAAGAGAACTTTGAGGGGTATAAAGAGCAAGAAATAGAAAAAGTCATGACGGTTGTAGACCTGAACAGCTGGTATGTAGGTTTGTCTCATGGCTTAGATACTTTTTTGGGCGAAAATGGTGAAAGCCTCAGTGGAGGACAACGTAAAAAACTCCTTTTGGCTCAGGCCTTACTTAAAAAACCACAACTGCTCGTTGTTGATGAGCCCACCGCTGGTGTAAGCACCGAAAACGCCCTGCATATTTTTAATAATATTCGAAAAGAATTCCCTGAAATGAGCCTTTTAGTGTCGACCCATTTGATAGATTTTGAAACGGTGGTGGATAAGGTGATCCGCTTGTAAAAATCTATTTATTTCTGCATCTATTGGTGAAGGTAGAGAATTAAGACGGTGAATAATTTTTATTGTCTTATCGTAACAAGACGTTATTATTTAGTGTATGTTTGCAAACGGAGGCCAAATGTAAGTGATAGTTACAGTGTTTTCCCGTCTCGCGTATTTTTGTTACGCTTGAGACCCTGAAAAGTAAAATAATATATACACTCATGATAAAAAGATGGAGCATAAAGCATCCGTCTGCTGAAGAAGAAATCTTAATTGCAAAATTATCGCATGAATTAAACATCAATGACGTATTAGCCCGTTTGCTGGTATACCGCAACATTACTGATTACGAAACTGCACGACAGTATTTCAACCCGCAGTTGAGTGATTTGCATGACCCTTTTCTTATGAAACATATGAAGAAGGCGGTAAAGCGTATTAATAAAGCACTGGGTAATAAAGAAAAGATATTGGTTTATGGCGATTATGATGTGGATGGAATCACAGCAGTCGCTGTAGTTTATACACTACTCAGAAAATTCACCAACAACTTAGATTATTATATCCCTGATAGAGATACCGAAGGTTACGGCATATCTCTTAAAGGAGTGGATTATGCTGAAGCCAATGGTTTTGGCTTGGTTATTGCGCTCGACTGTGGCATAAAAGCCCGTAAGCAAGTACAGTATGCTAACCAAAAAGGCATTGATTTCATTATTGCAGATCATCATAACCCGGCTCAAAAACTCCCCAAAGCTAAGGCCATTCTAGATCCTAAACGTTTGGATTGTCATTATCCTTATGATGAGCTGAGCGGTTGTGGTGTGGGATTCAAATTGATGCAGGCATTTTGCGAAAGTAATGGCTTAGATTTTGAGCATATATCGCATTGTCTTGATCTGGTTGCGGTGAGTATAGCCTCTGATATTGTGCCTATCACAGGTGAAAACCGTGTGATGGCTCATTACGGGCTAAAGCAGTTGTCTAGTAAACCACGTCTGGGCTTGCGTACCATTTTGGAGAGTGCTAATCTGATGAATAAAGATATATCAATAAGTGATATTGTCTTTAAGGTGGGGCCGCGCTTAAATGCATCTGGTCGCGTGTGTTCTGCCAAAGAGGCTGTGGAATTGCTTATTTCCTCAGATTATGAACATGCGCAGCTTAAGTGTGCTGAAATAAACGAGTATAACCTGACGCGTCGTGATCTGGATAAAAGCATTACGGAAGAAGCTTTGATTACGATGGGTTTGGACGAGGACTTACCAAATAAGAAATCGACCGTTCTTTACAATCCTAACTGGCACAAGGGGGTTATTGGTATTGTGGCTTCACGCCTGATAGAAAAACACCACAAACCTACTGTTGTCTTAACTCAATCGAATGGCTTGGTTACGGGGTCGGCACGTTCAGTTCCCGAATTTGACCTTTATTCAGCGGTTATAAGTTGTAAGGATTTGTTGGAAACTTTTGGTGGACACAAGTTTGCTGCTGGTCTAAGTATGAAAGAAGAAAATGTTCCGGAATTTAAGCGTCGTTTCGAAGCTTATGTGGCTGAGCATATTACTGATGAACAGCAAATTCCTACCTTAGACATTGATGCTGAGATAACATTGGATAGAATAACGCCTAGTTTTGTAAGTATTCTGAAGCGAATGCGTCCTTTTGGTCCGGAAAACATGAAGCCTTTGTTTGCAACACGTCGTTTGAAAGATGCTGGGTATTCCTCTCTCGTAGGGGCTGGTCAAGAACATATACGCCTTAACTTAATAGACGAAAAAGGAAATAAGATTAATGCCATTGCATTCAATCAAGCTAAAAATTTCAATTACATCAAAAACGGAGGTTTTATTGATCTTTGTTATCATGTTGAAGAAAATACTTTTAAGGAGCGTACTAGCATACAATTAATGGTGAAGGATATCAAAGAATCAGGGGCTTAATCCTACGTTATAATTAATATAAAAAAGCCGCATGTTTTTAAAGCATCCGGCTTTTTTGTTCTTTTCGAACGTTTTAGTGTAAATTAAAACGTGTTTTCTGGTTTTTCTTATCAAACCTTCAAGATTCAGCACAATTCCCTTACCTTTGTGCGCTTTTTAAATACAATTACTCAGATGGAGATAAAAGGATACGAACGCGTAGACTCGTGGAATGAGGATGTTACTGATAAGATAAAAGGATATTATACCCATATTCTTGACCTTTTGGGTGAAGATCATCAACGCGAAGGTTTGGTAAAAACCCCGGAACGTGTAGCTAAAAGTTTACAGTTTTTAACTCAAGGTTATCATGCTGATCCGGTGGCTATTCTTAATTCGGCTAAGTTTAAAGAGGATTATAAACAAATGGTGATTGTTAAAGATATAGAACTCTTTTCTATGTGCGAACACCACATACTCCCCTTTTTCGGTAAGGCTCATGTAGCCTATATTCCTAATGAATATATTACAGGTTTAAGCAAGATAGCCCGTGTGGTTGAAGCTTTTGCACGTCGACTTCAAGTGCAGGAGCGTTTGACTACACAGATTAAGGATTGCATTCAGGAAACCCTCAACCCTCTTGGTGTGATAGTGGTCATTGAAGCGCAGCATATGTGTATGCAAATGCGTGGCGTTCAAAAACAACACGCCATAACCACTACCTCCGATTTTACTGGTGCTTTTCAAAGTTCCAAAACACGGGAAGAGTTTCTAAGCTTAATCAAATAATTTATGATTAAAAAAGGATTTAGTTCAATCATAACAAGAGCTCTGACCGGCGTCGTTTTTGTGGCCATAATTATTGGGGCCTTGCTGTCTCATTCTTATGCTGCTTTTGTGGTCTTTGGCATCGCTATGTATGTCTCTTTTGTAGAGTATCTTAACATTACTTCCGGAAAAAATATCAACAAAATCTATGTTAATTTGCTCAAAGCAAATGTGATGATAATATATGCTTTGAGCTATTTTTATGCTACTGGTAAATGGGAGATTTCACCTTTGTTTTGGCTTGCACCGTTTTTGGTTTCTTTAGCTATTGCCGAATTATATAATAAGGATGGTGATACTCTTCAGAATGTTGCTAATGCTGTAATGGGTCTGATATATATAGTGTTACCGTTTTCTCTGACCAATATTATGTTAAATGACGGGGACGCGTTTAATGGTGTTATTCTTTTGGCTGTGTTTCTACTTATTTGGGTAGATGATTCGTTTGCTTATCTTTTTGGTGTGGCCTTTGGAAAGCATCGCTTGTGGGAGCGTATTTCACCTAAAAAATCCTGGGAAGGGTTTATTGGTGGTGGGCTTAGCACGGTCGCTTTAAGTTGGATAATTGCTAAGGTTTACTTTCCTGATTTGTTTCTGGAGATGACTGGTCTAGCTGGAATAGTGGTTGTCTTTGGCACGTTTGGTGATTTGTTTGAGTCCCAGATAAAACGTCAGTTTGAAGTCAAAGATTCTGGTGCATCCTTGCCTGGACATGGTGGTTTTCTCGATCGTTTTGACAGCTTTCTTTTTATTATACCTGTAGCTATGGTCTACCTTCAGATTATTAGTTAAATTTTAAAAATCAGTCAGTTTATGAATCCTAAAGACGCACGTATCATCTTTATGGGAACCCCTGAGTTTGCTGTAGAAACTCTGCGCGCCTTAGTGGAAAATAAGTATAATGTTGTTGCTGTAATTACGGTGCCGGACAAACCTGCCGGGCGCGGACAAAAGCTACGTGCTTCGGCCGTAAAAGAATATGCTGTAAGCCAGAATTTGCCCGTCCTTCAACCAGTGAAATTGCGCGATGCGGACTTTTTGACAGAGCTTAGAGCGCTAAAAGCCGATTTGCAAATTGTCGTTGCCTTTAGAATGCTTCCTGAAGTGGTGTGGGATATGCCGCCTATGGGCACTTTTAACCTGCACGCCTCGCTTTTGCCCAACTACCGTGGTGCTGCGCCTATCAACTGGGCCATTATCAATGGCGAAAAGAAAAGTGGCGTGACCACTTTCTTTATTCAACACGAAATTGATACCGGCAACATCATCGATCAGGTAGAAGTAGAGATTAGCGATGAGATGAATGTAGGTGAACTCTACGATCAGCTGATGCATATTGGTGCTGATTTGGTCTACAAAAGTGTGGACGATATAGTAGCCGGAAAAGTCGTGGCTCAAAAGCAGGACGAAAGCCTGCCTATGCGTCCGGCGCCTAAGATTTTTAAAGATGATTGCCGCATAGATTGGAGCAAATCACAACAGGAAGTACATAATTTAATACGTGGTCTAAGCCCTTATCCGGCTTCGTGGTCTGTTATATCAAACGGAAAAAAGGAGCTTAATGTAAAACTTTATAAAGCCGCACCTGCCGGATCTTGCAACGAACAACCGGGCACCATTAACTTTAATAAAAAACAATTGTGGGTAGCCGCTTCTGATGGTTGGCTTGAAATACAAGAAATCCAGATGGCCGGTAAGAAGCGTATGAAAACAGAAGACTTGCTGCGGGGCTTTAGCTTTGAGGGCTATGCTTTTAAAAACTAAACTTGACTCATATCGGGTTTTCTTATTAACTTTGTGCTATGACAACAAGGGAGCACATATTATCAACACTCAAATCACGCAAGAGTGAGATTAATAAGTTTGGCGTTATAAAGCTGGGTTTATTTGGTTCTTATGCCCGAAATGAACAACAGGAATCCAGTGATATTGATATTCTTATTGATTTTGCTCCTCACAAAGAAAATTTTGATAATTTCAACATTGCTTTAGATTTTATGGAGTCTTTATTCAAAAATGAAAAAGTTGAAGTTGTTACCCAAAAAGGGCTTAGTCCGTTTATTGGTCCTCATATATTAGATGAAGTCGTTTATGTCTAAAGATCCACTCCAGTATACCAGACATATACAACAAGAAATTGATTACATAACATCCGTATCAAGCATTGATAAGGAGCATTTTCTAAGAAAAGAAACCCTGAAGCGAGCCATTGCCAGAAGTCTTGAGATAATTGGTGAAGCCACAAAGAAAATTCCTAATGAAATAAGGGAAAAGTACAGCAATGTTTCTTGGAGAAAAATGGCAGGTATGCGTGATCGTCTAATCCATGATTATTTAGGCATCAATTATCACATCGTATGGGATGTTGTTGAAAACAAAAATTTCGGAACTAAAAGAACAAGTTGACAAAATACTTCAAAGTTAAACACCATACAAAAAAAGACCTATAGTCTATTTACTAATTTGATACAGCTCCAAATGTAACAGCTGTGTTTTTCTTGTCAATAAACAAACCCTACAGTGTGACCCCGGCCGGGGTCAGACCTCTGTTGAAAAATGTATTTTTTCTACAGACATACGACTCCGGCTGGAGTCGAACTTAGATATAATAAAAAGCTTATTCACAGTTTTTACGAAAATAAATTTGGATTTAGGCTCACATCACACAACCTCATACAAAAAAAGACCCCAATTGGAGGTCTTTTTTGTTAATTAGTAATGGATAGTGTTGCTAGTTTTTGAACGCCATTTCAGTAGAAACAGACAATTTACCTCTACCCTTTTTACGGCGAGCTGCAAGCACTTTTCGTCCACTTACGGAAGCCATGCGAGCACGAAAACCGTGCTTGTTCTTCCTTTTTCTGTTTGATGGCTGAAATGTTCTTTTCATCGCTCTTTATTTTTATTGTTATTATTCCTCTTATTTTTTTCGGGCTGCAAAGATACAACTTTCTAAATCTATTCCAAATTATTGGTGTGAATTCAGAACATTTTTTTAACAAAGTGGATTGTTAGTGTTTTTTTTCTAACAAGTGTTCTTTTAATAATAATGTACAAGGTGTAGATTCTTAAATATTATGATTATCCGGATTGACCTTCTTTTCTTCTTTTTTTAATTCATTCTGTATTATTTGGCAAGATTTTTGATAACAAAAACCTCGGATTTTTGCTTTAGAACAAATTTATGAGCCTTTTTTTGAAGAAAAATTGCAGCTGACTTATTTTTGCAACTCTTATGCATATCAATAAATAAACTAATACTAACACATAATAAGAATTATGGATTATGCCGTTGACATTCGCGCGCTAAACGAGCGTATCGAAAAAGAAAGTGCCTTTGTGGACTCCATTATTATGGGGATGGACAAAGTAATTGTAGGTCAAAAAAACTTGGTTGAATCATTGCTTATCGGGTTATTAGCCGATGGTCACGTATTGTTGGAGGGTTTGCCTGGTCTGGCAAAGACCTTAGCCATCAACACGCTTTCGACCATTGTAGATGCAAAGTTTAGTCGTATCCAGTTTACGCCGGATCTTTTGCCTGCCGACGTGTTGGGTACTATGATTTATAGTCAGAAAAAAGAAGAATTTGTCATCAAGCAAGGACCTATTTTTGCCAACTTCGTATTGGCCGATGAGATTAACCGAGCTCCGGCAAAAGTGCAGAGTGCTTTGCTCGAAGCGATGCAGGAGCGTCAGGTGACTATTGGTGAGAATACGTTTAAGTTGGAAAAACCATTCTTGGTAATGGCTACGCAAAACCCGATTGAGCAAGAAGGTACTTATCCATTACCCGAAGCACAGGTCGACCGTTTTATGCTGAAGGTGGTTATCGACTATCCTAAGAAAGAAGAAGAAAAAGTCATTATTCGTCATAACATTGCCAAGAGCTTCCCGACGGCTTCTGCTATTCTGAAGCCGGAAGACATTATCCGTGCCCGTGATGTAGTAAAAGATGTGTACCTGGACGAAAAAATAGAAAAATACATTGTGGATATCGTATTTGCCTCGCGTAATCCTGAAGATTATGGCATGGAAGATATGAAGGATATGATTGCCTTTGGTGGTTCGCCACGTGCCTCTATCAGTTTGGCTCTGGCTGCCCGTGCTTATGCCTTTATTAAGCGCCGTGGTTATGTGATTCCAGAAGATGTGCGCGCCGTTTGTCATGATGTGATGCGTCACCGTATTGGCCTGACTTACGAAGCCGAAGCAAATAATATTACCTCAGAGGAAATCGTGAGCGAGATTCTGAATAAAGTTGAGGTACCTTAGCCCCCTCCAACTCCTCCAAAAGGGGGAGAGTTAGAGAGTGCAAGATATTATTTTGTGGCAATTAACAATATTTAATAACAGATAAATGCTGGTTTACCTACCAGTTCTCCCCCTCAGGGGGAGCTAGAGGGGGCTCATGGAAACAACAGACTTACTAAAACGGGTACGGCAGATTGAAATAAAGACGCGTGGTCTCTCCAAGAATATTTTTGCAGGAGAGTATCATTCGGCGTTTAAGGGGCGTGGTATGACCTTTAGCGAGGTACGCGAATACCAGTATGGCGACGATATCCGTAATATTGACTGGAACGTGACGGCACGTTTTAACGACCCTTATATCAAGATTTTTGAAGAAGAACGTGAACTGACTGTGATGCTTTTGGTAGACGTGTCCGGTAGCCGTGAGTTTGGCTCTATGACGCAGCTCAAAAAGAATATGATTACCGAGATGGCCGCTACTCTCGCTTTTTCGGCCATTCAGAATAACGATAAAATAGGTATTATCTTTTTTTCGGACCGTGTGGAAAAATTCATTCCGCCTAAAAAAGGAAAAAGTCACGTGCTGCATATTATCCGCGAATTGATCAATTTTTATCCAGAGCACCGCTCTACCAATATTTCTGACGTATTGCGCTATCAAACCAATGCTATCAAAAAGCGTTGTACCACTTTTGTGATTTCCGACTTTATGGACGACAGTTTTGAGGATGCAATGATGATTGCTTCGAAAAAACACGATATGGTTGGTATACAGGTTTATGATAAGCGTGAAGAAGAGCTACCTGATGCGGGATTGGTAAAGCTGCTGGATGCTGAGAGTGGCAAAGATTTGTGGGTAGATACTTCCAACAAAAATGTGCGGGTGCAATACACTAAGAATTGGCGTAAGCGACAGGATGAAATACGTCGGGTTTTCACCAAGTGTGGTGTCGACAATGTTACTATCCGTACCGATGAAGATTATGTAAAAGGTCTGATGAAATTGTTTAAACAGAGAGGCTGAGGCCAGGACTGTGGTTTCGAAAGAGGCATGAAGAATTGCAATATTTAGTATCATAGTTTACGAAAGACAATGATTAAAAGATTAAGAAATAAATTCCTACTGATTTTGTTTACAGGCATTTTGTCTGGTAATGTTGTCATGGCCGATGAAGTCAGTGTAAAAGCCACGCTGGACTCGGTTACTATGCTTATTGGTCATCAGACTAAGCTAACTCTGGAAATGACCAAGCCCAGTAATGCTGATATTGCTTTTCCTATGATTCTTGACACATTGGTCGATAAGGTTGAAGTTTTGGAACGTGGTGTTATAGATACCACTTTTGTGAACGACAGTCGTCAGCATTTAGTGCAGGAGTTACTGATTACATCCTTTGATAGTGGTTTTTATTACATTCCACCTTTTGAGTTTGAGATAATGCCCAATAGTGGTGGTGGTGCTATAGAATCAAACCCTTTAGTACTGAAAATGTACACCTATCAGATCGATACTATTGCTGGGGTGTTCGACATAAAACCGGTAAAAAAAATCAAATACACCTTTCGTGAGTTTGCACCCTATATCTTCGCATGGTTCATATTATTGGCGGCTGTTTTAGGTGGATTGGCCCTTTACCGGCGCTTTAAAAAGCAAGAGCCTCTCTTTGCAGCACCACCGAAACCGAAAGAACCGCCATACATTACCGCTTTCCGTGAATTGGAGCGTATACGTAGTGAGAAACTTTGGCAAAAAGAAAAAGAAAAAGAATATTTCACAGAGCTGACTGATACACTGCGTACTTATATCGAAGGACGTTATAATGTATTAGCTATGGAGCAAACCTCAGATGAGATATTGGATGAAATAAAAGATGTTATTTCAAAAGAACATTATAAAAAACTTGAAAGTACACTTAAACTGGCTGACTTAGTGAAATTTGCCAAGATGCGTCCGATGATGGACGAGAGCGAACGCTGCATCAAAGAAGCTTACAGTTTTGTTGATGAAACGAAATTTGTGCCGGAATCCTCCGATCTCCCTGAAGATGGAGAATCCGTAACACAAAAAGTTTCAGAAGAAAATCTTGAGAATAAGGAAATAAGTAACGAGAAAGAATAACAATCCGCATTTCCCTCCCTTGGATGGAGGGTTAGATTAGGACTTAAAATTATGACATACGCTAATCCTGAATATTTTTGGTTGTACCTCCTATTCCTCCCGCTGATAGGGTGGTATGTGTGGAAACAACATACTATGAATGCGACGCTTCAAATTTCCTCTTTAAGTGGCTTTGAAGGGATGCGGAAATCTTACAAATATTATTTGCGTCATTTGCCATTTCTACTACGCATGATGGCGCTTGGTGTTATTATTTTTGTATTAGCGCGTCCGCAATCCACAAGTAATTGGAGTAATACTACCACCGAAGGAATTGACATCGTGATGTCTATCGATCTCTCTGGAAGTATGCAGGCACAGGATTTGAAACCTAATCGTCTGGATGCGGCTATTAACGTAGCTACAGAGTTTGTTGCAGGTCGTCATAACGATAAAATGGGGTTGGTCGTTTTTGCTGGTGAGAGTTTTACGCAATGTCCGTTGACGACTGACCAAAGCGTGTTAATTAATCTTTTTAAGGCTATTCCGCAGATCGAGTTAGAAGACGGTACTGCTATTGGTATGGGGTTGGCAACGGCCATTGCGCGTATTAAGGACAGTGAGGCTAAATCGAAAGTCATTATCTTACTTACCGATGGAGAAAACAATGCCGGTGAAATAACGCCGGAAACGGCCGCCGAAATGGCTAAAACCTTTGGTATTCGTGTTTATACTATCGGGGTAGGCACGAATGGCTCAGCTCCTTTTCCGGTTCAAACGGCTTTTGGAACACGTTACCAGCAAGTGCCGGTTAAGATCGATGAGCCATTGCTCAAAAAGATTGCAGCTGATACTGGTGGTGAATATTTTCGCGCTACCAACAATGAAGCATTGACTGCCATCTATGCCAAAATTGACGAGTTGGAAAAAACGAAAATTGAGAAAAGAGAATACAGCAAAAAAACAGAAGAATATTGGCGCTATGCCGTGTTGGCTCTGATGCTTTTAATGGCTGAAGTATTATTGAGAAACACGGTTCTGAGAACCATACCATAAGCTGCCTTTACTGACTTTTTCGAAGAGGATGAGTCAGAGAGGTGATATTAACGATGATTTGACTCACTTTTGTAAGATTTTTATATTAAGAAATAACAGCTGGTAACCTTCACCAGTTTCCCCCCTTAGGGGGGACTAAGGGGGGCATATATGTTTAGATTTGCACATCCGGATACACTTTATTTGTTAGTAATTATCCCATTACTAATTGCTCTTTTCGTTTGGGGACGGGCGAAAAGAAAAAAGCAGCTGCGCACTTTTGGTGAAGAAATGCTGATGGATCAGTTAATGCCTAATGTATCAGCTAAAAGACCTGTGTGGAAGTTTTATCTGACTCTTTTAGGTATATCAGCTATGATATTTGTTGTTGCCGGACCTCAGTTTGGCTCAAAGCTGCAAACAACGACAAAGAAAGGTGTAGAATTAATAATTGCCCTTGACGTTTCTAATTCGATGCTGGCCGAGGATATTATGCCTAACCGTTTGGAAAGAGCTAAACAAGCGATATCACAAATGGTTGATCGTTTGGGAAATGATAAAATAGGGCTTATCGTGTTTGCTGGTGATGCTTATACTCAGTTACCCATTACTACGGATTATGCTTCCGCTAAAATGTTCCTATCAACAATAAACACAGGCATCGTACCTACACAAGGAACTGCTATTGGAAAAGCAATAAACCTGGGCATACGTTCATTTGGTCCTCAAGAAGATGTAAGCCGTGCTATCATTGTTATTACTGATGGAGAAAACCACGAGGATGATGCCATAAAAGCAGCTCAGGCAGCACAGGAAAAAGGAATCGTCGTTTATACTATAGGCATGGGATCGGCCAAAGGTGCACCTATACCGGCAGGAGGAAACAATAACTTCCGCAAAGACCGGGAAGGTAATATCGTTATCACTAAACTGGACGAAAAAATGCTACACGAAATTGCGATAGCAGGTGGTGGTAAAAGTATTAGAGCTAATAATACTAAAGTTGGATTGAACGAACTACTGAACGAAATCAACAAGATGGAAAAGTCGGAGATTGAGGCTAAAGTATACAGCGAATACGACGACCAATTTCAGTGGTTAGCTTGGTTGGCTTTAGCTGTTTTAGTCTTGGAAATCTTTATTTTAGAACGAAAAAATCGTTATCTTAAAAACGTAAAACTATTCTGATGAGCAAAGAATCTACATCACATAAAGCTTGGTTCAGCTTAACGGTGTCTGAGGGCAAACGCTTGATAGCTTTGGCTTTGAAGAAAAATGCCGCTGTTGCAGCAGCCTTAAAAGATGGTACTGTGCTCATAACCAAAGGCACAACCAACACCTATGTAGCAGAAGCGTTAGCCAATGTCACTTTAGCAAATGGAGATTATGTTAACGGACATATAAAACCAGCTAATAATGACAAAAGTCTGGAAAAACCTAACATAAGATCTGAATATGTTTTAGTAAACGGAACTGTTTCTGATAGCGATTTTCCTTCTGTTTTGGAGGACATGGGCAGTCATGATGTTATCCTTAAAGGCGCTAATATTATTAATTATGCTTTAGGTCAGGCAGGAGTAATAATAGTGCATCCCACTGGTGGTACTTGTGGTACTATTACACCTATTGCAGCGAAAAATGACATCAAGATAATTATCCCGGTAGGGCTTGAGAAGGATAGTAGCATGGATATTGCCGTTATGTCTGCAAGGAGTAAAAAAATAAAGGAAGAAACTAAAGGGAATGCTCCATACGTTTGGTCCCTTGAGGGCGACTTGTTTACAGAGATAGAAGCCATTAAAACCTACGCTAACGTGGAAGTTAATGTCGTTGGCAAAGGTGGTATTGCCGGTGCGGAAGGTGCTGTTAGTTTCTTGATTTCTGGAGAAAAAGAAGAACTTGAAAAAGTTTTGTATATCGTTAAGAGTGTACAAGGAGAAAAAGATTATGTTAAGTAAAATGAAGCGTTTTGTAATCTATATATTGTTGCTGTTTAGTGTGAGTACTTTGGCTCAAAAAGAACGTTCCATGGCGCGAAAAGGTAACCGTTTTTATGCTGATTCTGCCTTTACAGAAGCAGAAGTGGCTTATATTAAAGCATTAGATTTGAATCCGGACTTGCGCGAAGCTCAGTATAACCTTGCCAATTCTGCGATACGTCAGCAAAAGATGGATGAGGCTTTGGAACAGCTAGATATATTGGCGGAAACTTCTGAAGATAAAATGGAGAAAGCTGAGATTTATCATAATATGGGCAATGCTTATCTCGGAAAATATCAGATGGCCTTGCAGCAACAGCAGCAGCAACAAATGCAGCAAATGCAACAGCAAGGACAAACTCAGGGGCAACAGCAAGCGCCAGATGCTGGTAAGATATTAGACCAAAGCATTGAGGCTTATAAAAATTCGTTGCGAAACAATCCGGCTGATGATGAGACGCGTTATAATCTGGCAGTGGCTCAAAAGTTAAAAGAAGAAGGTCCTCAACAGCAACAACAGCAACAACAACAGCAACAAGATCAGAAGCAAAATCAAGATCAGCAAAATCAAGATCAGCAAGATCAACAACAGCAACAAGATCAGCAGGAGCAAGAGCAACAACAAAAACAGCAGCCTCGTCCTGACGAAATATCAAAAGAAGATGCGGAGAAGATTCTGAATGCTATGATGCAAGATGAGAAAGATTTGCAGGAAGAACAAAAGGAAAAACAAAAAGCCAAAGCACGTAGCAAGCAGGTGGAGAAGGACTGGTAGATTAATAATTCAAGATTCAAAGTTCTGAAGGATGAAGCTTAGAATATGGGATGGTATTCACCGGTCTCCCGACTTCGGACTTCAAGCATCTTTTTATCTTGTAGGTTTATGTCTTTAAATCATTAATGTCTACTTTTGCAGATTGAAAATCAAAATATAAAATGAAGCGAATAGCACTTTACATATTTTTTTCTTTAATTGTTTCAATAGCATTCGGGCAAGATGTGACCTTCACTGCTTCTGCTCCTAATGCAGTAGTCGTTGGTAATCAGTTTCGTTTGACTTATAGTGCCAATGCCGATGTGAATAGTAATGAGTTGCGCGTTGACCTTAATGCTTTCCGCACATTGGCAGGACCAAGCACTTCCAGCTCTTCCAGTGTCTCTATTATAAATGGTAAAATGACCAAAGAAGTTTCTAAAACATTTACCTATATCATGATGGCTGAAAAGGAGGGTACTTTTACCATACCTGCTGCAACTATAAAGCACAAAGGAAAACATTACCAGAGTAACGCTCTCACGATAAAAGTACTGGCAGAGGATGCTCCGCAAGCCCAAAAGACACAACAGAGTTCTGGTGGCATTTCTAGCAGTGATGTTTTCTTACGTACTACGGTTACGAAACGCAAAGTATTTCAACAGGAGTATCTTGTGTCTACTGTTAAACTGTACACCCGTGCTAATATCGGTGGCGTGGATAATGTACAATTTCCCGATTATAATGGTTTTTTAGCTTATGATTTGGTGAAGCCATCACAAATTAATTACACCATAGAGAATGTCAACGGAAAGAATTATAACACGGCTATCTTGCGCCAAACCCTTCTCTATCCGCAGCGTAGCGGAAAGTTAAGCATTGGCGAAGCTAAGCTCGATGCGGTTATACGTATTCGTTCTAACCGTGGTCAGCAAGATCTGTTTGGTGATTTTTTCTCCACCTACCAAGATGTTAGAAAATCACTTAAGACAAAAGCACAAACCATCACAGTTGATCCTTTTCCGGCAGGAAAACCGGCTAATTTTTCGGGCATAGCTGGTAATGGTATTAAGATTAACGCTACGGTAGACAATACCACCGTAAAAGCCAATGAACCAATCACGCTAAAAATTACCTTGAGTGGTAATGGTAATTTGAAATTAGTTAATACGCCAAGTATAGATTTTCCCGCTGATTTTGAGACCTATGACCCCAAAGTTAACAATAATCTGAAGAATACAAGTTCAGGAGTGCGTGGAACGCGTACCTTTGAGTATCTGGTGATACCACGTTATGCCGGTAACTTTACGATTCCATCGCATAGTATTTCTTATTTCGACGTTACGTCCAAAAGTTATAAAACAGTTTCTACTCCCAGTTTTGATTTAACGGTAGAAAAAGGTGAAGGCGAGGAAAATACTAATGTTGTAACGGCTTTTGCCAGCAAGGAAAATGTGAAATTCCTGGGAAAAGATATACGTTTTATCAAAACCGGTGACTTCAAATTGATTCCTCTGAATAAATTTTTAGTGGATTCTACCTTGTTTAAGTTATCTTACCTGATAGCTTTAGTGTTATTTGTCGGACTCCTGATACTCTTCCGTACGGTGCGCAAAAACAATGCAGACACTGTTCGTGTGAAACATAAAAAAGCCAATAAAATGGCTCAAAAACGTATGAAGATTGCCCAATCTCTATTGAAACAGGATCATAACGAAAAATTCTACGAGGAAGTGTTGAATGCTCTCTGGGGTTATTTGAGCAATAAACTTAACTTACCTTCATCACAGCATAACCGCGACAGGGTAAAAGAGATATTACGAGACCAAGAGGTCGACGAAGTTCTGATAACAGAAATGAACGATTTGTTGGATATGTGTGAATTTGCCCGTTATGCCCCATCGGCAGTTACGGTGAGTAACCAAACTATTTATGATCGCTCTATCGAACTGATTAGCAGTTTAGATGCCGCCATCAAGAAATAGATTACATCTTAATAATGAAAGACTTTATCAACGTCATTAGACGTTTTGCCAAGCCTTATATGGCTAATTTTTACCTTAACGTGTTCTTTTCCGTTTTAGGGACTATCGCCGGGCTCTTTTCCTTTGCAATGATATTGCCAATCCTAAGGATTCTATTTAATATCAGTGATACTGAAGGCGTCGTTGTTAAAATGTCGATGCCCGAAACCGAAGGAATACGCGCGTATTTTGAAGCCGCGGGGGATGTTATTCAAAACAATTTTAATTACTATGTGCTGAGTAGTGTGGAAAATAACGGCCCTATACACACGCTGATGTTTATTGCCGCTATTTTAGTCCTGATGACTATGCTCAAGACAGGATTTACCTATCTGGGCGCTTTTTTTATGATTCCTTTGCGAACGGGTATTGTGCGCGATTTGCGTAATACTATCTACAAAAAGTTGACATCGATGCCTTTAGAGTTTTTTAGTGAGAAACGTAAAGGGGATGTCATAGCGCGCGTAACAAGCGATGTGCAAGAGGTAGAAGTATCGGTAGTGAAATCCTTAGACTCTTTGCTAAGAAACCCGATAATGATCATTATTTACTTCTCGGTGATGATAGCCATTAGCTGGAAGCTAACCTTGTTTGTTCTCGTTTTACTTCCTTTTACCGTTTTTGTAGTGGGGGGCATTAGCCGTACCTTAAAACGAACTTCTAATAAAGGACAATTACAACTAGGCGTTATTCTTTCGCAAATAGAAGAGACGCTTGGTGGTTTAAGGGTTATTAAAGCTTTTGGCGCAGAACGTAAGGTAGAAGACCGTTTTGCCGAAGCTAATAATAAGTTTCGCCGCATTAGCAACCGTATGGCACGTAAGCGTCAGTCGGCACACCCGGTGAGTGAATTTCTTGGCACCCTGACCATTGCTGTGGTACTTACCTATGGTGGTAGTCTTATTCTTAACGAGAATAGTAGTCTTTCTGCTGAGCTATTCATTTACTATCTTTTAGTATTTTACAGCATAGTACAGCCGGCCAAAGCTTTCTCTGACGGTATTTATAGTGTGCAAAAAGGGATGGCTTCGATGGACCGTATCGATGAGATACTAAGTGCTGAGAATACCATTCAAGACAAAAAGGACGCCCTTGTTTTGTCTACTTTTAACAAGGATATTTCTTATGAAAATCTCTCGTTTAGATACGATGCCGACTGGGTCTTGAAAAATGTTTCGTTTAACATAAAGAAAGGTGAAACAATAGCCTTGGTAGGGCAAAGCGGATCGGGTAAAACAACTTTAGCTGAACTCTTACCCCGTTTTTATGATGTTACAGAGGGGGCACTTAAAATTGATGGAATAGACATTAAGGATGTGACCATGCATAGCTTGCGTTCGCACATGGGGTATGTCAATCAGGAGCCTATTTTGTTTAACGATAGTTTTTATAACAACATTTCTTTCGGCATAGAAAATGCCACTGAGGAAGAGGTGATAGAAGCTGCAAAAGTAGCCAATGCACATCAGTTCATTATGGACACTGAGCATGGCTATGAAACCAATGTGGGTGATCGCGGAGGGCGCTTATCTGGGGGACAGCGTCAGCGCATAAGCATAGCCCGTGCGATATTGGCTAACCCCGAGATTTTAATTCTTGATGAAGCGACATCGGCGCTGGATACTGAAAGCGAACGTTTGGTACAAAAAGCCTTGGAAAATCTGATGAAAGACCGTACTACCTTAGTCATAGCGCACCGTTTATCTACGATTAAGAATGCTGATTGTATTTATGTGATAAATGAAGGTGAAATCGTAGAAAAAGGCAAGCACCATGAGTTGATGGATAAAAAAGGGGCCTATTTCAACCTTCATGAGATGCAGGTATTTTAGTGTTTTTTTACACGGCACCTGATTTGCATCTGATTTGATGTTCAATAGTACGATGAAAACCAAAACTCCATACCTTATTTTAACGCTTCTGATTTCTTGTAGCTTTATTTTGTCAGCTCAAGATTTGGGAGAACCTGAAAATATGGTACCGGCTGATTCAACTTATAAGTTTGACCAGCTTTTGGGGGGTGCTTTAGCCATTCCATCTTATGAAGAGTTGTTGCGTGTGTATTATGAGGCCGTAGTTGCTGTGGATAAGCGTCTCAATAATAACCCTTATCGTTTGCAACCCGGCAACTTTGAAAGGGTGAATCCTTATGTGTATGATAATATCGTGTTTCCGGAAGATACCAGCCTGAATTTAAATGATTACCAAAGCGGTTTTCCGCAGCCTGGAATGTTTAGTCAAAATGCTTATGAGATACAGCAAGAAGGTTTAAAACGTATTGCTTATGTTCGTCCTGAGTTGATTACAGTGACCTGGAATCAGTTACCTGATGCTCCTAAAACGGAAAAAGCCGAGATTATCTATAGTGTAAATCTCAATATTGATGGAATAGATAAAACCAAACGTATCCGTAGCCCCGAAAAAATTGAAAAACAAAATTATATTTACGATCCTTGGAGTGTAAAGGTATGGTCGATGATGAGTATCAATCAAACAGCTTTCTCTAATTGGGCAAAAGGGGGGTACAACTCTTTCTCTGTGTCGGGGCGTGTAGTAGCAGATGCAGACTATATGTCTCGTGATAAAAAGACCCGTTGGGCTAATGATGCCGAAGTACGCTTAGGTTACCTTCAGCAAGAAGAAAAGCCGCTGGTAAAAAACCTTGATCTGTTCCGACTTAATACCCAGTTTGCCCGCAATGCCATCAATAAATGGTATTATGCTATGAATGCTGAGTTTAGTTCCCAGTTTTTTGAGGGATACAATATTAAAAAAGAAAATTTCGAAGACCCCATATCTGCATTTTTAGCCCCGGCTTATTTAAAGTTGGATATAGGTTTGGATTATAAATACGGCACAAAAAAGAATAAAAAGTTGTTTTCGATGCAGGCCTCTCCCCTATCCTATAAGCTCACTTATGTACGCGATACTGCTAAAATTAATCAGAAAAAATATGGTATAGAGGCCGACAAAAAGAACCGTCAGGAAATTGGTGGTTCCGTTTTGTTTACGAGTGAATATGCTTATGCCGAGAAGTTTTCCGGTAAATCGCGCCTGCTCTTTTTCTCTAACTATATGGAAAATCCGGAGAATATTGATATCAACTGGAACACTTCTATGACCTATCGTTTTAGCCGTATTTTTTCGGTTACTTTCACACTTGATATGATTTATGATGACGATGTGGAAATTCTTTTGAGTGAAGATACCGATGGTAACAAACGTTATGGGCAACGCTTGCAGGTCAAAGAGTTTTTGGGTTTTGGGTTGACTTATCGTCTGATGTAGTTTTTGGGGTATTCTATATTGTTAAGAAACAGAGCTTTTCCCGGGACGCTTGCACCGGCTTTTCCGCGGTCTTTCTTATCTATTATCCGACAAAACTCATCCTCACTAATTTTACCCTTGCCTACTTCCAATAAAGTGCCAACAATAGCGCGCACCATATTTCTTAGAAAACGATCTGCTGTGATATGGAATACCCAATGGTGACTCTCTTTTTGTTCCCAAAAAGCTTTGCGTACTTCACAATTATTGGTTTTAACATCGGTATGCAATTTGCTGAATGAGGTAAAATCAGTATAGTCAGACAAATGCTTTGCCGCCAGGTTCATAGCTTCAAAATCAAGGGGATAATTGGGACGGAATGAATACTGATGATCAAAAGGAGACTTTTGAGTAATTAAATGATATTCGTATGAACGGGAAGTGGCAGAAAAACGGGCGTGAAAGTCCTCAGAAACCTTTTTGATGTCAAATAGCACAATATCCTTTGGTAAGTAAGAATTGAGCTTATATAAGAGCTGTGTCGGCTTGTAAATCTTCTTTGGGAGGTCGAAGTGTGCTACAAAGTATTTGGCGTGCACCCCTGTGTCTGTTCGCCCGCAGCCCACTACCGCAAGCTTTTCTCGCAGTATTAAAGACAGTGCCTTCTCTAAAGTCTCTTGCACTGATGCTGCATTGGGCTGTATCTGCCAACCGTGATAATTAGTGCCGTCGTAGGCAAGTTCTATGGCGTAACGAAAATTCAAGATTTGTTTTTCAAAATTTAACGTGGGCTGAAGGGTGACAACTGACTGCTCTTTGGTAAAGTTAACATCTAACGGTTTAACCCTGCAACCTTGCATCCCTGCATCCCTATTACCTTATTAACCAAAGACCACCGTTCTGTTATTATACACTAAAATTTTATGTTTAATATGTCGTTCCAGGGCACGGGCCAAAACAATTTTCTCCAAATCACGGCCCTTAGCAACCAATTCATTGATGGAATTGCGGTGTGTAATACGTGTGACATCTTGTTCTATAATGGGTCCGGCATCCAGATCTGATGTAACATAGTGGCTGGTAGCACCAATGATTTTTACTCCTCGTTTGTGTGCAGCGTGATAAGGCTTGGCGCCCATAAATGCCGGCAAGAAGGAGTGGTGAATATTAATAATCTTATTCGGGTATTTATCTACAAAATCTTCTGACAATACCTGCATATAGCGGGCTAATACAATGAAATCGATGTTGTATTGTTCCAGCAAGGCTTGTTCTTTGGCTTCTTGTTCGGCTTTGGTATCTTTAGTGATAGGGATTTGATAATATGGAATATTGAATTTCTTTGCTACATGTCCCATATCCTCATGGTTGCTAATGATTAATGGTATTTCTACCGGCCATTCGCCGGCTTCGTAACGTGCCAATATATCGTAAAGACAGTGTGACATCTTAGACACAAAAATTGCCATACGTGGCTTGGTATCGCTAAAGTGTAAGTCAAAAACCTGTGCATATTTGTTTTGAAAAAATAGCTCTTTTAGTTGATTCTCAATCTTGTCGCGCGGTATGTCAAACTGGTCAATTTCCCATTCTATACGTATGTAAAAAAGCTTTTCTTCGCTATCCACATGTTGATCTAAGTGGATAATATTTCCGTTATGAGTATTGATGTAATCGGTGATGCTGGCCAGAATACCGGGCTTATCATCGCAATAAAATAAGAGTGTAGCTGTTGGTATCATAATAATTTTTAATTTTCTATTTAAAGTTCCTAATTGCCTTTATTCCAAATTTGGAATTTGCTTGTTATGCTGTGATATCTTCTTTTTAATCATCCCAAATGCTATTGTCATATGGCGAACTTCGTTTGTCGTATTTTAGATCCGCCAACATCTGAGAGGTTACATTTATAGAGAAGTTGTAGGATTTATAGGTACCAATAGGTACAAAGCTAGCACTCATGCTCCAGCAGTGAAGATCGCGTGTAACAGAGAATCTGGTGGAAGCCATTTCGTTAGTTCTGAAGTTATAGCCAGAGCTGGCACTTATTTTCCATTTGTCTGTCAATGAAATATTGCCCGACATGCTGAGGTTCGAGTTTCCTTCAAATTCGTACTCTTTGAGATCGCTGTTCCATACATTATTAAGACTTACCGAATAGCTAAGGCTTATACTCCAAGGCATGCTGAATTTAAGATAGCCATCCTCGTCAAACTTATCGTTACCACTCCCCTCTTTTTTTGTATCACCATCACCGTCGTCTCCCTCACCGGAGTTTAAACGGTTAAAGAAGTCATGTATTTTCTTTTCGTTGATGGATAATCCCATAGAAGTACTGGCACGGGTCAAACGGAGAGGTTTGCCATGATCTTCATAATAAAACCGGTTGATAGTATTTCCATCTTCATCGTAACTGTAAGGGTCGAAAGCTGCACTGATATTAACCGATTTTTTAAAAATGGTAAAGCCAAGTGAGGCTGAAACATTAGACCAGTTTAATGAGTCTGCCATCATATTGTAGCTGGTGCTTAGGTTCATACGGTCTATTAACTTTACTTTTTTAAAGTCAGCCGCCGTATCACGGTCGTCCCGCACTTTCATTTCCAAGTTGTTGCCTAGCGAGAAACCAATGCTTCCACTTTTTCCGGAACCGGGGGTGCCGTATAGCGAACCAGAATAAAGGCTGTATTGTACATCAGACCAAGTGCTGTCGCTACTGTTATATTTCTGATAAGTATCATAATAACCATAGCGGTCGTCGCTAAAATCTGGGCGCCAACCGAATGAAATGGAAGGCGTCATGACATGACGTATGGTTTGTACTTTGTCGCCAAATAAGCGGCGCCAAGGTTGATACATACCATAAAGTTTGGTGCTCATAGATACTGAGGTAGAGTAATCGTAAACGCGATTAAAGCCCCATACGGTATCTTTTAACAAGGCCTGATCCACGGTGTCCCAGCTTTGCTCTATCTTGTTAGTATACCACCTTTCTGTATAGTTAACCGAAGGACTGACTGTAATATTATTGAGTAACTGGAAAGAAGTGCTGACCGGAATGCTGTGCTTCATACCGTTTTTCCAGTCTTGAACCAGATCTGAAGTAAATAAGTCGGCTTGGTAGCCATCATAAGTATTTGACAAGCTTCCACTGTAAGAAACGCCAATTTTTTCATACCAGCGGTCTTTACCTATTTTATTTTTCCTTTTCAAAGGATATATTCTGTTCATAGAAACAGAAAGCTGTGGTAATGAGACGGTAACAGAAGAGTCGGACGCGTTTTGTGAAGCATTGGCACTTAACGACACATTGAAAGGTGCTTCCGGAAAACGCTTGGAATATGAAATACTGGAACTTTTATGATTACTCGAAGTATTGGGTTTATAAATACGGTCGAGGTCATTAGATTCGTAAGATGATGAGGTGAAATTAACACTGGCGGAAAAAGTACTGTACGGACTGGCTTTAGCATCCTGAGAGTGGGTCCAGCGAATAGAAAAGTCCTGCGATTTAGAATAGTCGTCCAACTCTTTGTCGCCACTAATATTTACACGATAGTTGCTGCTAAAGCTACCACTAAACTTATAACGTTTTTTATAACGGCTTTGTGCATTTAGTGCCCAAGATCCCAGGGAGTAAATGTCTCCGGTGAGTTTTAAGTCTACAAAATCATTTATCGCAAAGTAGTAGCCTCCGTCCTTAAGGTAAAAACCACGGGTTTGTTCCTCGCCATAAGTCGGCATGATGAAACCAGAAGAATAGGATTCTGTAAAAGGGAAAAAACCAAAAGGAATGGCTATAGGCAAAGGTACTCCTTCCATGACTAAATAGGCCGGACCTGTTACGATATTTTTACCGGGCCGCACTTTAGCCTTTGTCATATTCAGGTAAAAGTGCGGGTGTTCTTTGTTGGAGCAGGTGGTATAGCGTCCGTTTTTCATACAGAAACTTTCTTCGTCTACGCGCTTGGTTATTCCGCCATTGACAAAACCATCAGCTTGTTCTGACGACACATTGTATATCAGGCCCTTGCCGCTTTTGAAATTGTACTTGATGGTCTCCATCTCGTACTCGGTTCCATTGTCTATAAAGACTGGTTTTTGTTGTAACACGCCATTAGAATCACGTTTACCTTCGGCATAGATCATATTACTGTCGCGGTTCAAGCGGATGTAATAGGCGGATAGTTCTATCTCGCCATATTCTACTTTTGCTTCGTTGTACATAATCACAGTACCATCTGCCAACATCACGGTTGAGTCTTTAGCACCGTAGCTCACATCATTTTCCATCACCGATTTGGTGTCGCTGATGTGTGTGTTGCGGTCTATTTCTTTGGATGACTCATCCGAAAGCAGGGTATCTGCTACAGCTGTAGAATCGCTTTGAGCCACAGTCATGGCGGGTAAAAAACACAAAAAGGAAACGACCCATACCCACAGATTCTTCCCCCAACGGTCGTATATGATAAATTTATTTAGCAAACTCTTTGTTTTTCTTTATTTTTGCTGCAAAGATAATTGTTTCAAATCAGATATTCGGGTTAACAATAAAATTTGAAACAACCCGTTATTACAACATTTTAGCATAAAAATGAATAAGACCAAAATTCGAGCGTTTTTCGGGGTGCAAATACTGTGCCTTTTTTTCCTTCTTCCTC
>DHQI01000080.1 GCA_002408065.1 Bacteroidales bacterium UBA5342 | reverse complement strand
GAATCATTAGAACATTGAATAACAAAATCATTACAACAATGAACCCATATATTGACGAACTAATAGACCTGGCCTTCAGAGAGGACATTGGCGACGGCGACCACTCAACCCTCAGTTGCATACCAGCAGATGCAATGGGCACTTCTGAACTGATTATCAAAGAAGATGGCATATTGGCTGGCGTAGAACTGGCGCTTTATATTTTTAACAAATTTGACTCTGAATTAGTAATAGACGTCAGAATTAATGACGGAAAAAAAGTCAAAGTTGGCGATGTCGCTTTTACCGTCAGCGGAAAAAAACAATCCATCCTGCAATGCGAACGCCTGGTGTTAAACATCATGCAACGCATGAGCGGCATTGCTACACTTACGGCTAAATATATAAAATTACTAGATGGAACTAAGACCAAAATTCTGGATACCCGCAAAACCACTCCGGGAATGCGTATGGTAGAAAAAATGGCCGTTAAAATTGGTGGAGGCGTCAATCACCGCATTGGTCTCTTTGATATGATAATGCTAAAAGATAACCACATTGATTTTGCCGGAGGAATAGAAGCAGCCATCACTAAAACACAAGCCTACCTAAAAGAAAAAGGCAAAAACCTAAAGATAATTATCGAAGTTCGCAACTTTGAAGAACTAGACGAAGTATTACGCATAGGTGGCGTTACACGCATTATGTTGGATAACTTTAGTACTGAAGATACTGTAAAAGCAGTAAAAATCATTGATGGCAGATTCGATACCGAATCGAGCGGAGGCATCACTTACGACACCCTGCGCAGCTATGCCGAATGCGGCGTAGACTACATCTCTGTCGGCGCCCTCACCCACTCGGTGATGAGTATGGATATGAGTCTGAAAGCTGTATAATTACGAATTCTTTAATGACGAATTACGAATTCTACTATTCTCCGTAGCAATTGGGAATCTCTATATGTTTATTGCATCTAATTATGCTTAGCTTTCACATTACTAATTATAAAGAAAATCATTATGAAAGAAAATGTTATCCAAACCAAAAGCTTTGAATTTGCAGTCCGTATCGTAAGAGTTTATCAGTACCTTATCTCTAAACACAAAGAATACGAACTAAGTAAACAACTTTTACGAAGCGGAACCTCAATTGGCGCAAATATAGAAGAAGCTATCGGAGGACAAAGCAAAAAAGATTTCTTTGCAAAACTTACCATTTCGTACAAAGAAGCTAGAGAAACGCACTATTGGATAAGATTACTAAACAGAACCGATTACTTATCCCTTGACGAAAGCAATAGTCTATTAAATGATCTTGATGAAATCCTTAAAATAATTGGGAGTATCCAAAAAACAATACGCAACCAGTCGTAAATTATAAATGAATAATTACGAAATACGAATGCTTGTCCTACGTCAATTCCCAATTCGTAATTCCCAATTCATAATTCGTAATTCCCAATTCGTAATTCGTAATTCCCAATTCGTAATTAAAAACATGGCTTACACACAAAATACCCTTATCATACGTCGAGAGCTCATTGCTTCATTAGCAGATATGTTAAAACGCGGCACCTTGGCCGAAGAAATCGACTATTTACCCATAAAACGTTCACCTCGCAATGAACCACCAGCAAGACGCTGCTGTATACATAAGGAGCGCGCAGTGACTAAGTACAAACTTTTACCGCTGATGGGACATGCCATCGATAATGAAAACGAAGATGAGCTCAAACCGCTTTCGTCCTATGCCAGGGAAGCTCTCAACCGCGACAAACCCGGTAAAGACATCTTAACAGTAGTAGACGAAAGTTGTGCCGGATGCGTTGAAGCCAACTATGTGGTCACAAATTTGTGTCGTGGCTGTGTGGCCAGCCCATGTGTAGCCAATTGCCCCAAAGATGCCGTTAGTATTCAGGATAATCACCAAGCTAAAATTGACCCATCCAAATGCATCAACTGTGGCATTTGCGAAAAAGCTTGCCCTTTCCACAGCATCGTTTACATACCAGTACCTTGCGAAAAAGCCTGCCCTGTAGGTGCTATAGCTAAAAATGAACGAGGCATAGAAGTTATTGATTACGATAAATGTATCTATTGTGGCAAATGTATCGCAGCTTGCCCCTTTGGTTCTATCTTTGAAGTGTCGCATTTGATGGATGTATGGAATGCTATGACACGTGGCGAAGAGGTCGTTGCTATAGTAGCACCAGCCATTATGGGACAATACAAAAGTGAAGCGGGTAAGATTATGGCCGCTATCAAAGCAATTGGTTTTACCGATGTGCTGGAAGTAGCCCGTGGCGCTATGGACACCAGTTACCACGAAGCCCGTGAACTAAAAGAAAAAATGGACGCCGGCGAAGCATTGATGACCACATCATGTTGCCCAGCCTATACCAACCTCACATTCAAGCACCTAAAAGACCTCCAGCCTTTTGTCTCACACACAGGTTCACCAATGCACTACTCAGCTATTCGAGCCAAAGAACAATATCCGGATGCTAAAGTCGTTTTCATAGGACCTTGTGTGGCGAAACGTGAAGAGGCCGTTCGTGATCAGGGCGTTGACTATGTAATGACTTTTGAGGAAATAGACGGTATCTTTGCCGGCTTAGATATTAACGTGGATGAGATGGAACCATTATCACTGGACGAGAGTATCACGCTGGAAAACCGCAACTACGCGGTAAGTGGCGGCGTGACCGAAGCCGTAAAAGCTGAAGGCCTGGAGCTCGACTACGAGATGATGCGCATCAATGGCCTTAACAAAAAGAATATCGGTATTTTAAGGGCTGCTGCTAAAGGTAAAACCAAAGCAAAATTCATCGAAGTGATGGCTTGTGAAGGTGGTTGCATTGCCGGGCCTTCGGCGCATATAGCGCCAGAACAAAGCGGACGTATTCTGCAAAAGAATATTGCGGAGATAAACTAATAAAACAGACATCTAAACACATTCGCAAGCTTTTACATCACAATCAATATAAAACAACACCATGCACAGACACATCATCATAGCATTATTTCTTTTGCTTGTAGCAACGGCTTGTGAGGAGGACGACCTTAGCACGGTGCCAAAAACAAATGTATATACACGTATTGATATTTACAAGGATCAATTCTCTGACTTAGCTGTTGGCACATCAATTGCCTTAGACGAAAGCTATGGAGGCTATGCGGGCTTTATCCTCTTCCAGCTCCCAATGAATGAAATACGCGCTTTCGACCGTTGCTGTCCTATCCATGTCGACGATAAAGAACAACTAGAAATTGACGGTGGTGCTACAGCATTTTGTCCTACAGACAGTATTTATTTCATCCTTACTGATACACCACCACACTCATTAAGTTCGGATACTAGCATGTTTTATATGCGACAATACAACACCAACCTTAGCTCCGATGGCATACTCACCATATACAACTAGATCTAAAGCACTAATGCCTGATAAGGCCCGTTAGTCTTGTCAGCATTCACTACGTTACTATAAAAAGGGCAGAGAAACCTCCACCCTTTTTACATTTATCACTTTTAATTTTTCATTTCACCCCCTTATGCCGGATAGTGCAAAGGAGCTCCCGGCCCGATAGGCAAGCCTAGCAACATCCAAATAATCAATAATATCGTCCATCCGATAAAGAACACCACCGAATAAGGCAACATAATAGACACGACGGTACCAATACCGGCTTTCTTATCATATTGCTGTATAAAGGCTACAATCAGTGCAAAATAAGACATCATCGGCGAAATAATATTCGTCACAGAATCTCCTACACGATAAACCAATTGCGTTAATTCAGGCGACATACCCAGCATCATAAACATAGGGATAAATACCGGCGCCATAATAGCCCATTTGGCCGAAGCAGACCCCATAATAAGATTTATCAAGGCCGCTACAACAATGAATGAAATCATCAATGGAATAGTCCCCATATTCATTGCTTGAAGCAACTCTGCTCCTTTAATAGCCGTTATCAAACCAATATTAGTCCATTTGAAATAAGCCACAAACTGCGCCGCAAAAAACACCAAAACGATGTAAGAACCAAGCGTCTCCATCGACTTGCCCATTCCCTTCATCACATCATTATCACTTTTTATCGTTTTAGCTCCAATACCATAAGCGATACCGGCCACCACTGCCATAATAAAGATAATGGTCACAATACCCTGCAAGAAAGGAGATTTGAGCAATTCCCCGTTCACACCACGCAAAAAACCATCGTGTGGCACCAAGCCCCACACCATAATGCCCAACATAGCCACAATAGATACGGTCGCCCATTTCAGCCCACGTTTTTCTTCAGCATTCAGCTGATGTATCTCTTCTGGTTCTACTTCGCCATCATATACACCCAAGTTGGGAATCACGATTTTTTCTGTTACAAAAGTACCAAGTCCCGCAATCAGAAAGGTAGAGATAAACATAAAATAGTAGTTACAGGCAGCATTCACCGAGTAACCGCTATCCAGAATATGAGCAGCCTCCTGCGAAAGGCCAGACAAAAGCGGATCAATAGTTCCTAATAACAGGTTGGCACTATAACCACCGGACACCCCTGCAAAGGCAGCTGCCAAACCAGCCAACGGATGACGTCCGGCTGCTAAGAAAATAATGGCTGCCAAAGGCACCAACAATACATAGCCTACTTCACTGGCCGTATTTGAAATAACACCGGCAAATACCACTACGAAAGTCAAAAGACGTGCTGGAGACTTTAACACTATCAAGCGTAAAACCGTACCAATAAGACCACTCCCCTCGGCTACACCAATACCAAGCAAAGCCACAAGTACCGTACCCAAAGGTGCAAATCCAGTAAAATTAGTTACCGTTTTGGTCAGTATCAGGTGAAGCCCCTCACGACTCATCAGGTTGACAACACTAATAGTTTCACCAGTACCAGGATGCAACACTTGAGGGTCAAACAAACTCATCACCCACGAAAGCAATAAAACCACAAATGCTAAACCAGCAAATAATGTGGCCGGGTGAGGCAACATATTCCCCCCTTTCTCTACCGCTTTCAAGAATTTATCTACAAAAGATTTCTTCGCCATAAAAATTTAAATTTCAATATTCAAAAAAATTGCAAGGTCTACGAAGATTATGAAACCTGCTTTATTTACAAAGGGAGCAAAAATACCTTTTTTCGTTGAGATTATAAATTCAATGAGTAAATGTACCCTTAACCTTGGTCACTGAGTACTTCGTCAGACTCAGCAACCATATAGCCGAAGTGCAATCTCAACCTCAACCTTAAACTCAGCCTTAAACTCAAACTTTAAATTATGAATTATGAATTTTGAATTCCTTACCTTTGTCAATTCTAAATTTTTTAACAGGAATGGCAGCAAAAAGCACCTCTCATATCTCCGTAAAAGGAGCCCGCGTACACAACCTCAAAAATATTGATGTAGAAATACCACACGGTAAATTAGTGGTAGTCACCGGACTTTCCGGTTCAGGAAAATCATCCTTAGCCTTCGACACCCTGTATGCAGAAGGACAACGCCGCTATGTAGAGAGCCTATCATCTTACGCCCGTCAGTTTCTGGGCAGGATGGAAAAACCAGAGGTGGATTTCATCAAAGGCATTCCGCCGGCCATTGCCATAGAGCAAAAAGTCAACACCCGCAACCCACGTTCTACAGTAGGGACTTCCACAGAAATATACGATTACGTCAAACTTCTCTTTGCCCGTCTGGGCAAAACGTACAGTCCCGTTTCCGGTAAAGAGGTCAAAAAACATACCGTTGAGGACGTGACTAACTTTGTTAACTCCTATGCAGAAGGCACTAAGTTTATGATTATGTCGCCGGTGGTAATGCGTAATGGGCGCAACATGGCCGAACAACTAGAAGTACTCCAAAAACAGGGCTTCTCCCGTCTGGATGTCGACAACGAGACTAAGAAAATCGCCGATTGCATTGAAAACCTTCCGCGCACCCCTCACCTGTATCTGGTGATAGACCGTATGGTGGTAAAAGAAGATCAGGATACCCAAAGCCGCATGGCTGATTCTATCGAAACAGCATTTTATGAAGGACAAAACGAATGCATAATAAAAATATTAGGTGATGATGAACCAAAAGTAAAATCCTTTTCTCAACGTTTTGAAGCTGATGGCATCACCTTTATGGAACCAAGCGAACATCTTTTCAGTTTCAACAACCCGCTGGGAGCCTGTCCCGTTTGCGAAGGTTTTGGCAAAGTAATTGGCATTGACGAAGACTTGATCATTCCGGACAAAACACGTTCTATCTATGATAATGCAGTAGTATGTTGGCGAGGCGAGAAGGTAAAAAGTTGGCGAAACGATATCGTTCACACAGCCGAAATTACCAAATTCCCCATCCATACACCTTATCTGGAGCTTTCGGACAAACTCCGGAAAATGCTATGGAAGGGGTGTAAGGAATTTTTAGGCATCGACGACTTCTTTGCCAAACTGGAAGCGAAACAATATAAAATACAAAACCGCGTAATGCTGGCCCGTTACCGTGGCAAAACCACCTGTAAAGAGTGTAATGGCACACGCCTGAAGAAAGAAGCTTCCTACGTAAAAGTAGGTAAAAAAACCATCACCGAATTGGTTAATATGCAAATCGGTGACTTACGGCGTTTTTTCGAAAATCTTTCATTTACCAAAAATGAACAAAACATCTCTAAACGTTTGATGATAGAGATTAATTCGCGCATTGGTTTCTTGTGCGATGTGGGCTTAAGCTACCTCACACTAAACCGCTTATCCAACTCACTCTCTGGAGGTGAAAGTCAACGCATCAACCTGGCCACCATTCTGGGCAGCAGCTTGGTAGGCTCTATGTATGTACTTGACGAACCGTCTATCGGATTGCACCCGCGCGATACCGAGCGTCTAATCAGCGTTCTACGAAAACTTCAACAATTGGGCAATACCGTCATCGTGGTAGAGCACGACGAAGACATTATACGCTCAGCAGATTATGTGCTCGACATTGGCCCCAGAGCTGGTCGACTCGGTGGCGAAGTTGTCTTTGCCGATTTTGCAGACAAACTAAAAAATGCTGATACACTGACTTCAAAATACCTGTACGGTAAAGAACAAGTAGAAGTACCCAAACAACGGCGTCAATGGCGCAATTATCTGGAAGTAATAGGTGCTGCCGAAAACAACCTGAAAGGCATTGATGTCAAAATCCCTCTTGAAGTGCTTTCGGTAGTAACAGGCGTCAGTGGCTCGGGCAAATCTACTTTGGTCAAAAGGATTTTACTTCCACTACTGCAACGCGAATTGTCTGACTTTGGAGGCGAACGTCCGGGATCGCACAGTAGTTTTAGAGGCGATTTTAAGATGCTTCATAATGTAGAGTTCGTAGATCAAAATCCAATCGGGAAATCGTCACGCTCAAATCCGGTAACTTACATCAAGGCTTACGACGAAATCCGTAACCTCTTTGCCCAGCAAAAAGCCGCAAAAATGGCCGGTTACAAACCATCTCATTTCTCTTTCAACGTAGATGGCGGACGCTGTGACGAATGTCAGGGCGAAGGCACCATCACTGTAGAAATGCAGTTTATGGCTGATATCCAACTCCTTTGCGAGAGCTGTAAGGGTAAACGCTTTAAAGATGAAATCTTGGACGTTAAATACCAAGGTAAGACCATCTTTGATATTCTGGAAATGACCGTGAATGAGGCCATAGAGTTCTTTTCACAAAAAGACGCCCGTTACGAACGTGGCATTGTCAAAAAGTTGAAACCGTTGCAAGATGTCGGCTTGGGCTACATCAAACTGGGGCAATCATCCAACACCTTATCCGGTGGTGAAAGTCAGCGTGTAAAACTGGCCTTCTTCCTTAGCAAGGAACGCGCCGAACCTACGATGTTCATCTTTGACGAACCAACAACAGGATTACACTTTCACGATGTAAAAACTCTATTGAAAGCATTGAATGCCCTGATTAGCCGAGGTCATTCGGTCTTAGTTATTGAGCATAATATGGACGTGGTAAAATCTGCCGATTGGATCATAGATCTAGGCCCTGAAGGAGGTGATGCAGGCGGTCAGCTTATCTATAGTGGTACACCTGAGGATATGATAAAATGTAAGCAGAGCTATACAGGAAAATACCTCAGACTATAAAACAATCTTAAGCTTTTTATTCTGAAGTTGTCGTTAGTTTGTGA
>DHQI01000055.1:117863-120976 GCA_002408065.1 Bacteroidales bacterium UBA5342 | reverse complement strand
TAGTTGTTATAGCTGTAATAGCCCCCTTGCTAGCGCAAGCTTGTGACGAGTGAAGTATGGCGTGTCATGGTTCAAGCCCCCAATTGCCGCTAGCTTATGACGAATGAAATATGGCGTGTCCTGGTTCAAGGCTGTGCCTTGGACCTAAAATGAGGGGAAGCGTCCCGCTTCGAAGGGTTGGATTGTGTGAGTGATGGCAATGACGAAGACTTTGCAAGCGTAACGCTTGAAGTGATTTTAGGTCCAAGCTAAATAAGCTTGAACCAGGACACGTCACATTGGACACGTAGGCTTGCGCGAGATAGGGGACCTCAACCGCCTGACAGATATCAAACTCCACGACCTTAGCGGACATTTACCGGAGTACGACAAGGGATTGCAGTTTCATGATAACGGTAATATTTTATCAAAAACCGATGTGGGAGCTGATATGGTATATGGTGAAAATGCCGGGCCACACGCCCTCACTTCCATCAATACGCCTATGGGGTATCAGCCTCCTAATCAGCATTTCGATTATACGTATTTTAATAAGGCAGAATTGATAAACCAGGGAGAGCAGCATAATGGTATTTACGATTATGCTTACCAATACACTTATGGTGCAGATCGCCAACGGCGCAAAACAGTGTATGCTACCTATAATAGCACTACAGGAGCAGCTGACGAAGTACGTACTAAATACTATTTAGGCAATTACGAAAAGGTTATTGAAGGTGGCATCACAAAAGAATACCATTATATGCAATCAGATGCGGGGTTATTTGGTATATTTGTCAAGTCAAGTAATGCTTCGGATGAGATGTATTATACATTGACTGATCATTTAGGTTCTTTGACAGAGGTATTAGATGCTAGTGGTAATTTGGAGCAAAGCTTTAGTTATGATGCTTGGGGAAATCCACGCTCTAGCAGCGATTGGGCACAGAATGCCGTTAATTAACTGATGGCAGATAGAGGTTTTACAGGGCATGAGCATTTACCAAGTGTCTTTGGTCTTATTGATATGAATGGGCGGATGTATGATCCCGTGTTAGGGCGTTTCTTGAGTCCAGATCCTTATGTACAAGCCCCTGATTATGCTCAGAATTTTAATAGGTATGCTTATTGCTACAATAATCCGCTGGTTTATACTGATCCGGATGGGGAGTTTGTTGTAGCTGCATTTTTGATTGGTGCAGCTATCTCTGGAACAGTCGGCTATTTTAGTGGTAAAGCTGCAGGCTTATCTGGTTCTGATTTGTTCTTTTACACTTTTGCGAATGCTGCTATTGGTGGAATATCTGGAGGAGCAGGTGCTGCTGTTGGGGCAGGTGTTGCAGGTTCTTTTTTGGTTAAGGCATTAACGGGAGGTGCTATTGCAGGTGCTGCAGGTGGAGCAGCGGGAGGTTTTATTTCTGGCACTTTTTCTACAGGACTTAACAACACTATGTTTGGCACTAATGATAATGTCTTTTTAGTAGGACTTAAAGGTGCTGGAATTGGTGCGTTAGCAGGTGGTGTTATTGGTGGAACAACATCTGGAATTTCGGCCTATAAAAATGGTGGTAAATTTTGGAACGGCGAAGGTGTAATATATGATTCTCCGTTACCCAAAGGCGTAGTTGAAACTGAAAGTACTGGTTTTAAATATAAAAATAATGCGGAAATTGCAGATATGATTAAAGAGGGTGGTGTAGACTTGGATGCCTACAACACAAGTGTTGATGCTTTTGGTAATGCAGAGGCAGTTTCTGGAAACGGAAGAGTACGATATTATAGAAATAGTGAGGGATTTATAAATAAAGTTTCAAAAAACGGCAAGATTAGCACTGTTGGTGGCTACACAATTGAGACTGGCATAAATACTTCTCAAATACATATGTCTAGAATTCCTAGTGATTATGTTTTTAGAGGTACTATCAACCACGAGCTTTATCACGCATATCATATTTCTTTGGGATTAAGTAGTCGTAGTATGGGGAACTTTCAATCTTACACAGAGAAATTGGCTTGGGATTATTCTCATAGTATAGGTTTAGATCTTAACGGACAGCACTTAAGATATACTATTGCACCCCATTTTGATATACATACTCCTCCAAATCTTATTAACCTCTTTTATTAGGTATTATGATTATATTTCGATACATATTAATAATGCTAGTGAGTTGTATGTTTAGTTCTATTAGTGCAACCTCTCCAGTAACTTATATTTCAGTAAAAGATTCTACTTTTTTTGCAATTATTTATACTGACTCTGTTGTGTTTAAAACAAAAATAATCGACCCTTCTAGCTTAGAGGTTGAGTATGGAAAAGTGGGTGAACAACAATTAGAGATTAGTATGGATACCTTTATTTTAGGTAGTTTACCTCATCCTCAAACTGTATTAGTAAAAAAAGGTGACACTCTATTTTCACTTGATAATGATAAAAAAAATGCGGTATTTCATATTCACCTAAAAGATAGTTTGATAACGAGAACTAGTTCTTATATTGAAGAGCTAAAGCAGTTTCCTCCTTCGGAGGCTGTAATCCTTTCTCAACCAAGGAGTCGATTTATTGATTATAAATCTTTTGAATTGGAGCTAAAAGCAGGAAAAGAACTTCATTTGCTTAGTAAGAGTTATGATTTTTTATATTTATCACTGCTAGATTCCTCCAATAACCAATATTTTTTTGAATTTGACTCTGAATTAGAGGATTTATACAAGGGCTATTCTCCAGGTTTAAAACTAAGTTGTACAACCGTGGGATTTGTTTCTAAAATCCTATGTGTAAAAGATTTGTTCAATTCGAAAGTTCTTCTTGGTCAACTTTTTTCTTGCATATCAGATGTGCAAGTTCAGGCATTACAGCAAATAGTTTATCCTATCTATATCAAAGAGAATATTGCCATTGTAAATATAAAAAATGGTGATTCTTGTGATTTATATCAAGTTAGATTACATCACGGAGTGATTCAAGTAAATTGGCTTGGTGGGGTAATTGAATAATCAACAGAAACGCTCGGCAAAGCTCCGCTACCGCTAATTTGCAATTAGTGCTTTGCTCAACCGAGCAACATAATATGTCTAAAATATTTTTTGCTAGGCAAAAAGGCGCGGTTCCGTCTGCCCCTCGTTTGCAACGA
>DHQI01000055.1:116993-117654 GCA_002408065.1 Bacteroidales bacterium UBA5342 | reverse complement strand
TCGTTTGCAACGAGGGGTTTGTGGTTTAGGCATTTGTAATGCCCTAGTAGAATGTTTACATTTGCCAAATGTCATCAGAAAGTTATTACATAAAGGATCAAAAGGCTACACATTTTTTAACTTTTACCGTTCAAGCTTGGGTTGATGTTTTCACTCGGGGTGTCTATAGAATGGATATTGTTGATTCATTAAACTTCTGTGTAAAGGAAAAAGGATTACACATTTATGCCTGGTGTTTGATGAGTAATCATTTGCATTTAGTTGGAAGGGCAAATGATAATTTATCTAGGGTCATTGGCGATTTTAAGAAATTCACGACTAAGAAGATCGTTAATCGCATTCAAGAAGAACCAGAAAGTCGCAGAGATTGGATGCTTTATCAGTTTAAGTATGCAGCAAAGTTAGATAAGCGAATAAAGAACTATTCACTTTGGCAACCAACAAGTCATCCTATCTTATGTGATAATACTGAGATTTTTGAGCAGAAAATTGACTACACTCATCAAAATCCTGTACGAGCAATGATTGTTGGCAATGCCGAAGATTATCTGTTTTCTTCTGCGCGTGATTATGCTGGTGAAAAAGGTTTGGTACAAGTTGAGATTGTTTGAAGGCTTGTTCGTTACAAACGAAAGACCGCAAACCCCTCGTTGCAAACGAG
>DHQI01000055.1:103026-116729 GCA_002408065.1 Bacteroidales bacterium UBA5342 | reverse complement strand
CAAACGAGGGGCAGACAGGGGGTTTTTATATGTATAATACAACAACAACAACCAATAGTAGTGCAAACTTGTTTAGATATTTTCCGATGTATTGGTGGTAATTATAAATAATATGAAAAAAAAAGGTATTCTTGTTTTTCTTATATTTAGTATGACAAATTTTTTTTGTCAAGATGTCGATAGCATTGTGGTATCTTCTGGTAGCCCCAATGTTATCTATCCTCTAATTGATGATAAGGGTATAGAGAACTACCAAAAAGGAGAAAATGATTTTAATGTTATTTATCCTTTGTTAGTGTTGAATAGTGTCATAATCAGGGAAAAAGAAAAAGTAGAATGCTTTAGAAATGAATTTGATTTTACAAAGATTAAAAGCACAAAATTAATTTCAAAAAGAGAAGCCGAAGAAAGAGGCATTGTTGATGTTCCTTTAGATGGAGTCTTGCTTGTTGTGTTAAAAAAAGGATATTACTTTGATATTTCTTGTGAATAAAACGCGACAATTGAAATTTCCAGTTCCTGAGTTAGAGCTTTTAGGTGCAGATTATAGGGCTTTGGGAGTGAGGATAAATACCGTACTCATGCAATGGAGATTGGAGTAGATGATTTTAGTGCTCGATTGAATATTTTTACTGGAGATAAAGGAAGTCGTACTGATATTTCTGAAGCATCAGAGAAATATCCATATGGGTATAATATAGGAGGAGATGTTGACAAATATAGGATGGGAGCGCTTTCATTTGGTTATAGAGGGATGCGTATAGGATTGAACTCTGAAGCTATACGGCACGCTACCCAAAATAGATTTCATAATTGGATTGGTGATAAGGCTTTCAAAGAGTTAGAAACGCCATCATACTTATATTATTATTGGGGTACTAACAATCGTTACAGTTTATGGTATTAAGAAGTATATATTTAATTATTTTAGTTGTTTTATTAAATTCTTGTGATGATGAGTATAAGTTTGATGCTGAAGCTTTGACTTATCAAGGAAAATTTATTTATACCAATCAAATCAGGTTTGATGGAATTTATTTAAAAGATTATACTGATGACCTCGATCTAATAATGTATTTATATCAAGATGGCACTTATTTAAGTTTTGGCACAGAAAGGTTTGAATCAAATTGTATTGATTGTCTAAATATATCTGATGGTATGAGGGAGGATCCTGCTTATTGGGGGTGTTTTATTATTTGTAATGACACTTTAAAGGTTCAAACTTATGACTCCTCTTCTGCTAATGGGTATTACGGTGTGCATGAAGTTGAAGAGTGGTGGGCTATTATTGAAGATTCTGTAACATTATCTTTTTTTAAGCGATTTCGTTCTGATGGTGGTATTGAAGATTATAATGATCGTACATTTATTTTTCATGAATGTTCAAACAAACCTGATTCCACAAACATACTGATGGAGTAACTATAGAAGGTGGTTTATAAGTAATATGCCTATTGCCTGAATAATCCTTTGATGTATACTGATCCTACAGGAGAGGTGTTTGGTGTTGATGATGCGTTAGTTATGTTAGCCTTTGCATATATAGGTGGTTTGCAGGCTAATTTGTCTTATTGTGCATCTGATCTTTCAAATCCAGCTAATCCTGGGAATTGGGATTGGAGTAGTCCCAGAACATTTTTAGGAATTGCTTCTGGTGCAATGACAGGATATAGTGTGACACAGCCTGCAGCAATGACTACGGAATATTCTGAAATTGGTAACTTGTTGGCTTGTAATGAAACAACTGAATATGCTTACGATATAGTAACAAACCAGAAGTTTTATTTGAGTAATATGGGAGGAAGTAGTACTGACTTTTACGTGTTAGGTCATTATACTGATGCTGTGTCCGCATTATGGTCTGGAAGCACAGTTGTTGTTGAAAATGCATCTTTATGGTCTGGTTTGTATGGTACTGGCTATTTTTCTTTGTTTCAAACAGGAAATACTTTGTATGATAGAATGCAAAGCTTTAAATCATCAGGAGAACTCTGGGAGTATGAGCCTACCAAAATGGATGATTGGAGTGAGTCAAATAATCCAATTAAGAAATCTTTGTATGGTATGGCCGATAATTATCATGTTACAGCTCAAAACTTCACTGTAGGTGCTGAAAATGCTAAACACTTAAATGGGTATGGGGTTGTTGGAAGTGAAGCATTAGATGCAGGTATCTCAACTTTAGTAGATTTTGTGCCTTTTAGTAAAGGGTCAAAAGTCTTAGGTTTTAATCTCAAGCCCTTAAATGTTGCTGAATTTAATACTTTATATAAAGGAACTGGTATTTATGCCGCAAAAAATGGGGGTGTATATATTAGACAAACGAACTATGCAATAAGACAAGCAAATAATGCAAATTTTACTTGGAAAACGTTAGATTGGAGTTTTAAAGTAATGCCACCCTATTAAATTTGACTGATGAAATTTTTAGAAGTTATTATAGTATTGATAATTGGAACCGGGATCGTTTATATTTTGTGGGAACTATTGAAAGATCCAAGTTTGACAGTGAGAGCTTTTTTTCGGCTACTCAAGCCGGACAAGTATGGCTTAAGGTTCTTTTTTGCTCCAGTGTGGGGGCCAATCTTTGTTCTTGATAAAATATTGGGTATGAAAATATATTATAAAAACATAGAAGAGGTTTCTGATAAAAAAATAATTAATACTAATGATTTTCAAGTATATTTTTTAGGAAGTATTGAAGATAAAGCGTGGTTGCAGAAAAAGAGAGAGTTGCTGTTTGTTGATAATGGACAAGATACGCAAAAAACACTTTTGCAATATGCTGATAGGGCTGATTCTTTAAAAGCAAAGTATAGTCTTTATTATAATATTAAGTGTGAAAATAAGTTGAGAAAGGATCTATATATTGTTTTTGTGAACAAGAAAAATAATGCTGATTCATTTTATTTAACCTTTGACTCAGCTTATGGTTTGAAATTAGTTGGTAAGACAAAAAACAAAAAAAAATCTATGTTAATCTATTAGAGAATGACGAGGATGTGTTGTGTTTTAATCCTAATTTACATCCTTTAATAGCTTATCAAAAGGTAATATTGGGCGTCAGCCTTCCAAAAAGAAAATGAGTTAATATGAGAAAGAAAATCTTATCGTTAGTTCTATTGTTGTTTTATATTAATGCGAATGCTCAAGACTATAATGAGGAGTTAAGGAACAGAATAAATTTTGGTGTTGCTTATGCGTCGTTTCTTGATTTGCCTATTGATCCACATATGTATGCTCCATTAGAGGATCATTTGAAGCAAGGTGCGGTGTTCGATCTTAGTTTTGTACATTATCTATCGGATTATTTTGGAATAGGGCTGAAATCTTCGTTATACACATCTACTACTATTCAACGTACAGATAATGTACTTCCTACAGAATCAGCATCTGTACCATCTGGTACTTTACCTTCATATTATAAAAACAGGCTGAATATACCGTATGTAGATCCCGTTTTTTCATTGCACCATGTAGGTATTAAGAATCCGAATGAATTGATGCTGAATTATAGTCTTGGTTTTATGCGCTCTTTTCATTCAGCATTTGGTGATAATAACTTTGAGGATTACGTAATAAGCGATATTGTTGCTAACTATTTTGATTTGAGTTATTCTTTTGCCCTATATGAGAGATTTTTATTAGGAGTAGAATTGTCATATTTTAGAGGATGTTTGCTCAAAGAAGAGTCGGAATATTGGTCAGAGGATTATGAATTGTTTATGTACCCTAAAGTGTCAGGATTTGAATTGTCGTTAAAGTTTGGATATGCATTGTAGATTATATTTATGATTGTTTAGCCCCCATTTGGCGCAAGCTTCTTACGAGTGAAATATGGCAAGTAACTGGTTCAAGGCTGTGCCTTGGACCTAAAACGAGGGGAAGCTTTTAGCTTCGCAGCGAGGCTCGTGTGAGTGTTGGATATGACGAGTCAAGTACAAGCATGGCGAAACGTGTTATATTTAAATCCCAATTTACATACCTAAAAAGCTTATCAAAAGGTAATATTTGGGGCTAGCCTACCAAAAAGAAAATGAGTTAGAATGAGAAAGAATATCTTAACATTAGTTTTGTTGTTGTTTATTATAAGAGCAAATGCTCAATACTATAGCGATGATTTTAGGACTAGAATAAATTTTGGTATTGGTTATGCATCGTTTTCAGACCTGCCTATTGATGAGCGTTTTTATACTCCTCTGGAAGATCATTTAAAGCAGGGAGTAGAGTTTGGCTTTAGTTTTACGCATTACTTTGCTGATTATTTTGGTGTTGGACTTAAATCATCATTCTACAACTCCAATACTGTGCAACGAACCGGTAATGCACTTCCATCGGTTTCTGCAGCTGTGCCTTCTGGTACTGTACCAGCATACTATAAGAATACTCTATTCGTGCCTTATATTGGGCCGGTAATATCTCTTCACCATGTAGGGAACGTTAGGCCTAATGAGCTAATGTTAAACTACAGTTTTGGTTTTATGAGGTCTTTTCATTCAGCTAGTGGAGATAATAACTTTGAGGATCACGTGCGCAGTGATATTGTAGGCAACTTTATTGATCTGAGCTATTCATTTAGCATTTATGAGCGTTACTTATTAGGTCTTGAATTGTCTTATTTTAGAGCTTGTTTGTTAAAAGAACAGGCCGACCAATGGTCTGAAGATTATGAACTGTTTATGTATCCTAAAGTTTCGAGATTCGAATTATCATTAAAACTTGGATATAAACTATAGACTTTTACGACAAATGAATAGATCCCTTTGCTGTAGACTTAACCTATGCATTGTTATTATCTTGTTGTTGGCTTCTTGTCAGCATCAAAAGGAGACTCCACTTATCAGACTTTTTACTTTCATACATACTGATCCGGCCTTCATTGATAATGTGAAGTCTGTTAGTACAATCGATGAACTGGAGGGAATGTATGAAAATAAGAATTGTAAAGAGAGCATATTTGATTTCGACAATGAGGTGCTTATTGATCTGAGCACCACTCTTTTCCCCAATAAAGCTAAACTTTTCAAATGGGATGAAATAAACCAAGAACTTGACGGTTCATTGACCTACCTGTGTTGGGAGAAAAACTATAAACGTGACACTACAATGTACTTTGCGTCCTCATACTGTGGCACAGGGACATTGCATATAAATGGCAAGGCAGCTTTTAAAAATGTAAAAGGAGCCTCTCTACCAACGAACTACAAACGCTTCTACAAATTAAAACTAAAGAAAGGAAGCAATTCCTTCATGTTAAAAATAAAGAATACTCCACCCCCAAAGGACAATGCCATTATTAAGATGGCAATTTTCCCATTTGACAAAGGGCGAGAATTAGCCCGTTTTCAGTTTGAGCGAGGCTTTTTTAACAAAGTCGTTTTTGGTGAACAGGATAGTGTTAAGTTGCAGCTAAATGGTATGAACCATTTTCTTAAGCATCCTGCTTATTCTATTTTTAGTGACGGCAAACAGCTCTATAGTAGGGATTTCGATAAAAAGAATAAAAACCTGTCACGGATATATCCTTTTGAGAAACATAATGTGTATACCTTGCAATATCATGACGAAGATTACACGTACAACGAAAGTTTTATTGTGGGTTCTCCGGATAGTCTATATCATCGTTTCAAGAACAATAAGGCGGAAGAATTAGCTCCTTATCTTTATCGTTTAGACCGGCTTTTTGAAATAGAAAAGAGAGATTATGCTTGGAACAGAAAGGTTGCTGACCTTTTAGGTCTGATAGATAATCCACAGATACGTAAGACAGGAATGGGATTGAATGCATATCAATCTTCAATAGATAAGTCACGCCAGCATTATATTGCTATAGCACCACAGGATATTGATCATAATAAGAAATACCCATTAGTTATTATGGTGCGTCCAGGCTATGAGTATAAAACGCATCCGCTTACGAGTATGTACCTAAGCAAAACATGGGCATTGAGTCATATAAAATCATTGAGCAATGCTAAAAAGATGATTGTGATTAGTCCCACAGCACGCGTTTACCTAAAAGAACCGTTGGCTCCTATTGGCGAAACAGACATTTTGGAAGCCATAGCTGATGTAAAAAAGCACTATTCCATTGACGACTCACAAATATATATCTACGGGTCTTGTTTAGGTGCCAGACGTGCAATTACTTTTGCTGAGCACCATCCAGAACTATTAGCAGGTATGGCTCTTTACAATCCTTTGATTGAAGATACCAAACACATCGATTTCGGGGCTATTAAAGAAATTCCTTGCTTCTTACGGCATGATATTTATGATGAGCATACTCCTATAAGTAACGCTTACGCATTTGTGTCGCAGGCAAAAGCTGCCGGGATGCCTGTGCGTACAGCTTATGAAACCTGGGCAAAGCAACTATATTTCAACTATTTTATAGGCGAAGATGTGTTTGATTTTTTCAAATCCATTGAACCTCAAAAAACAAAAACAATTAAGCCACAAGAGATAGCTCCAGATGTCACTCATTTTTTTGGAGAAAAGTTTGCCATTGTTTATGCTTCTAAAAGAGAAAAAGACAAAGATCAAGCTTTGACTTTAGCTGCTCAGTGGAAAGAGTATTTTTATGGTAATTGTCGGGTGTTGCCTGATACTGCTAAGCAAATAAGAGAGGACAAAGAAATGAATTTATTATTGTTAGGCAATCCCGGCCAAAATAATATTACTGAACTTTTACTTCCATATCTGGATATTGACATCGCTAAGGATGAAATAATCACCGAAACAGAAAGTTATACAGATAAGAGCTATACTTACGAGCAGATAGTTCAAGACAATGACCGCATGTATTATATTGTTGGCACCATCAATAGCGACACCGTTCGTTATAGCTTCAAGCATCATCCATGGTATTCTGCCGAATACACTTCCCGTGTGAGTGCAGATGTGTATTGATAATGTTTGGTGAATTCGTCTTGCTGCCCGCTAAACCATGCTTATGGTAAGAAGATTGTGGCGAACGCAAACGCCGCGATTTCTTTGTGAAGCATCAGTTATCCGTAGTGTGTTTTTATGTTTGGCATAGCCTCTTTGGCTATGTCATTGCTAAAAGTAAAGCTCCTGCTTTACATAAGTCAGAGACTTGTTTTTACAACGACGTAGGCTGGAGCCTACGCCGAACTGGGGAGTTGATGTTGATTCTGTGAGAAATTGATGACAACGTAGATCCTGCTTCTACTATTCAGGTGGTGGATGCCCTAATTAAAGCTAACAAAGAATTCGAATTCGTTATGTTGCCTGGTATGAATCATGCCCTTGGTGGTAAGTATGGCGAACGTAAGCGTCGCGATTTCTTCGTGAAGCACCTGTTGGAGGTAGAGACACCGGTTTGGAATCGTTAGATCCATATTTACTGACATTGCTGCTACTAAAACGAAGAAAACAAGCGACAGTGTCAGTAAATGAAATCCCCGAAGCCCCAATTTTGAATTCTAAATTTTAAATTCGGAATCAATTCTTCTTGTTAAAAACTTTTTAAAACCCGCTATCCCTTTCGTTGCAGGGCTTTCGGTTGTGAGGGACTGTTTGTGCTTGCATTTTTCTTGAAAATTACTTGTGTATAATTTGTTTAGAAGATGAAAGTTAGTATCTTTGCAGCCCGTTTTTAGCGGATAAAAGGATTAATAAACTTAAAAACAGTAAATTAGGTATGCCTACTATACAACAATTAGTACGTAAAGGACGAAAGGAGTTGACCGATAAGTCAAAGTCTCCTGCATTGGATTCTTGTCCCCAGCGTCGCGGTGTATGTGTGCGTGTTTATACGACCACACCTAAGAAGCCAAACTCAGCTATGCGTAAAGTAGCTCGTGTTCGTCTTACAAATGGTAAGGAAGTCAACGCTTACATCCCCGGAGAAGGTCACAACTTGCAAGAGCACTCTATCGTGTTAGTACGCGGTGGTCGTGTGAAAGATTTACCTGGTGTGCGTTATCACTTGATTCGTGGTGCGTTGGATACAGCAGGAGTTGATGGTCGTACTCAGCGTCGTTCTAAGTACGGAACAAAACGTCCTAAGAAGTAAGAGAAAAGTAAAGAAGAGAGAGTTTTGAAGTTTGATTTGAGTATTAATCTAAAAACAATATAGTTTACTAAATAAGAAATAGCGGCCTAAGCCGGTTTTTATATTGTGGTTGAGTAAATAGTTTATGCGAAACTATTGAAGAGTAGACTCAAAACAACAGCCAAAAATTTTTTAAAAATGAGAAAAGCAAAACCAAAGAAGCGAATACTGTTGCCGGATCCGGTTTTCGGCGATAAGTTAGTAACTCAATTCGTAAACAACCTCATGCTGGATGGTAAGAAAAGCGTATCCTATCGTATTTTCTATTCAGCACTTGATATTGTTGGTGAGAAAATGCCAGAAGAGGAAAAAGCACCTCTTGATATCTGGAAGCAAGCAATCGCTAACATTACCCCTCAGGTAGAAGTAAAAAGCCGCCGTATCGGTGGTGCAACATTTCAGGTTCCTACTGAAATACGTCCAGCACGTAAAATGTCGATTTCAATGAAAAACCTTATTCTTTACTCACGTAAAAGAAGCGGGCGTTCTATGGCCGAAAAATTGGCTGCTGAAATCATGGCTGCGTACAAAGAAGAAGGAGCTGCGTTTAAAAAGAAAGAGGAAATCCACCGTATGGCCGAAGCCAACCGTGCATTTGCTCAGTTTAGATTTTAATATCGTTCAAATCTGAATTTATAACGTAAAAGCAAAAATGGCTAAACAAGATTTAAGTAAAACAAGGAACATCGGTATTATGGCTCACATTGATGCCGGTAAAACGACAACAACTGAGCGTGTTCTTTTCTACACTGGTCTTACGCACAAGATTGGTGAGGTGCATGATGGTGCTGCCACTATGGACTGGATGGAGCAGGAGCAAGAGCGTGGTATTACTATCACCTCGGCTGCTACGACTTGTTTTTGGAAATATAATGATGTTAATCATAAAATTAACATTATCGACACCCCCGGACACGTTGACTTTACTGTAGAGGTAGAGCGTTCTCTTCGTGTACTTGATGGTGCTGTTGCTGTATTCTGTGCCGTTGGTGGTGTAGAGCCTCAGTCTGAAACAGTATGGCGTCAGGCGGACAAATACAACGTACCACGTATTGGTTTCGTAAACAAAATGGACCGTTCTGGTGCTGATTTTTACGAAGTGGTAAACCAAGTACGTGATATGTTGGGTGCTAATCCTGTACCTCTTCAAATTCCAATCGGTGCTGAAGAAACTTTCAAAGGGGTGATTGACCTTTTGAAAAACAAAGCATTGGTTTGGGACGATGAAGCCGCTATGGGTTCTGACTACAAAGTAGTAGATGTACCTGCCGAGTTAGTTGATGAAGCTAATGAATGGAGAGAAAAACTGATCGAATCAGTGGCTGAGTATGACGATGAGCTCTTGGAACGTTTCTTTGAAGATCCTGAATCAATTGGTGAGGATGATCTTTTTGAAGTTATTCGTAAGGCAACAATCGATATGGCTATTGTGCCTATGCTATGTGGTACTGCATTTAAGAACAAAGGTGTTCAGCCTTTGCTTGACGCTGTTGTGACTTATTTGCCTTCGCCGCTTGATAACGGCGATGCTGAAGGTACTGATGTAGATGATCCGGAAAAGAAAATATTGCGTAAAGCAAGCGTAGATGAGCCTACTTCTGCTTTGGCTTTTAAAATTGCAACAGACCCTTATGTGGGTCGTCTTTGCTTCTTCCGTGTTTACTCTGGTGCTATTCCTGCAGGTTCGTATGTGTACAACACACGTTCTGGTAAGAAAGAGCGCATCTCTCGTATCTTCCAGATGCACTCAAACAAACAAAATCCTGTTGACGAAATCGCCGCTGGTGATATAGGTGCAGGAGTTGGTTTTAAAGATATCCGTACAGGTGATACCCTGTGTGATGAAAAGAACCCTATCGTTCTTGAATCCATGGAATTTCCTGATCCTGTAATCGCGATTGCAGTAGAACCTAAAACTCAGAAAGATCTTGACAAGTTGGGAACTGGTTTGGCTAAATTGGCTGAAGAAGATCCTACCTTCCAAGTAAAAACGGATGAAGATTCTGGTCAAACCGTCATTTCGGGTATGGGTGAGCTTCACTTGGATATCATTATCGACCGTTTGAAACGTGAATTTAAAGTAGAATGTAACCAAGGTAAACCACAGGTAGCCTACAAAGAAGCCATCACTAAAGAAGTTGAACTTCGTGAGGTCTTCAAAAAGCAGTCTGGTGGTCGTGGTAAATTTGCTGATATCATCGTTAGAGTTGGACCTGCTGATGCCGATTTCGAAGGTAAACTACAGTTCTCTGATGTAATTAAAGGTGGTAACATTCCTAAGGAATTTGTTCCTTCTATCGAGAAAGGGTTCGAGACAGCGATGAGCAACGGAGTTTTGGCTGGCTTCAACTTAGACCAATTGAAAGTAACCGTTCTTGATGGTTCATTCCACCCGGTCGATTCTGACCAGTTGTCTTTCGAGATCTGTGCGCGTCAGGCTTTCAAATCAGCTTGTTCTCAAGCCGGTCCTGTATTGATGGAACCTGTAATGAAAATGGAGTGTGTAACTCCAGAAGAATATATGGGTGATATCATTGGTGACCTTAACAAACGACGTGGTCAGGTTGAAGGTATGGAAACCAACAAATCCGGTGCACGTGTAGTGAAAGCTAAAGTGCCCTTATCAGAGACTTTCGGTTATGTAACTTCATTGCGTACTATTTCTTCTGGTCGTGCGACTTCTTCTATGGAGTTTTCACACTACGAAAAAGTTAATGCTCAATTAGCTAAAGAGGTAGTAGAAGAAGCTAACGGACGCGTAGATTTACTATAATAACAGATAATTAATCATCAAACCATTATTAAAATGGCTCAGAAAATTAGAATAAAACTTAAGTCTTACGATCACAACCTGGTTGACAAATCAGCTGAGAAGATTGTAAAAACAGTAAAGACAACAGGTGCAGTTGTAAGTGGTCCAATTCCATTGCCAACGAACAAGAAAGTATTTACTGTACTACGTGCAACTTTCGTTAACAAGAAATCACGTGAGCAATTCCAGTTGTCTTCTTACAAGCGTTTGATCGACATCTATAGCTCAACAGCTAAAACTGTGGATGCGCTTATGAAGTTGGAACTTCCAAGTGGTGTTGAAGTAGAGATTAAAGTTTGATAAAGAAAATTTGCTTTTAGCTATTGGTATTTAGCCTTTAGCTAAGAGCTTTCATTTTGTATAACAATTTGCAATTAGCTTACCGCTAAAAGCTAAACGCTATGGTCTATCGCCAATAGCTAACACAGCTAACAGCCAAAAGCTAAAGCATACAACAAACAAAGTAATGCCTGGATTAATAGGAAAGAAAATCGGAATGACATCCGTATTCAGTGCCGAGGGTAAAAATGTGCCATGCACTGTTATAGAAGCAGGTCCATGTGTTGTTACGCAAGTTAAAACAGTAGAAACTGACGGTTATGAAGCTGTTCAGTTGGCTTATGGCGAGCGTAAAGAAAAAACAGCAGGACAGCCTATAACAGGACATTGTAAAGCAGCTAACACGACCCCTAAATCTGAATTTGCAGAATTTAAAAGCTTCAACTCAGAAGTGAAATTGTCTGATGTAATCACTGTAGAAGTGCTTGACGAAAATGGTTGGGTAGATGTAATCGGTACCTCAAAAGGTAAAGGTTTCCAAGGGGTTGTAAAACGTCACAACTTTGCGGGGGTGAACGATGCTACTCACGGACAGCATAACCGTATGCGTGCGCCGGGTTCTATCGGTGCTGCTTCGTACCCAGCTCGTGTATTCAAAGGAATGCGTATGGCAGGTCGTACTGGTGGCGATAAAGTAACAGTGAAAAACCTGAAAGTTTTAAAAATTATACCTGAGCAAAATCTTCTTTTGGTAAAAGGTTCTTTACCGGGAGCAAAAGGTTCAACAGTATTAATTGAGCAATAATGAAGTTAGCAGTATATAATATTAAGGGAGAGGATACAGGCAAGCAAGTAGAGCTTGATGCATCCATTTTTGGCATTGAGCCTAATGACCACGCTATTTACTTAGCAGTTAAGCAATACTTAGCTAACCAGCGTCAGGGAACTCACAAGTCAAAAGAGAGAGCCGAAATTACTGGTAGTACCCGTAAGATCAAGCGCCAAAAAGGTACCGGTACAGCACGTGCTGGTAGTATCAAGTCGCCTGTATTCAGAGGTGGAGGCCGCGCATTTGGTCCTACACCACGCGATTACAGTTTTAAGTTGAATAAAAAAGTTAAGCGTTTGGCTCGTCAGTCTGCTTTGGCTTATAAAGCTAAAGAAAACGCCATCGTAGTCGTAGAAGACTTCTCTTTCGAAGCTCCTAAGACTAAAGATTTCGTGGTATTCGAGCAAAACATCAAAACTGCTGATCTTAAGTCTGTGGTAGTCATGCCTGAGACGAACAAGAACGTAGTGCTGTCAGCACGTAACCTTGCTAAAACAGAGGTAGCTACTGCTGATTCTCTTAATACTTACCAGATTCTTAACAGTAAGTCTTTGGTGGTTACAGAGAGCGCACTTGCAGCCATTGAAAAAACTTTTAAAGCAGAGGAGGCATAATTATGAGCGTTATCATTAAACCAGTCGTTACAGAAAAGATGACAGAGTTGGGCGAGACACTTAACCGCTTTGCTTTCATCGTGGCGCCAGACGCCAACAAAATAGAGATAAAAAAGGCCGTAGAAGAAATGTACGATGTGACCGTTACTGCTGTGAACACGATGAATCACAAAGGTAAAGCAAAGTCACGTTTTACTAAATCAGGATTATTATCAGGCCGTACAAATGCTACTAAGAAAGCAATTGTAACATTAGCAGAAGGAGATACCATTGATTTCTTCGCAAATATTTAATTAACTAAATGATCAAATAGACAAAACCTCATTCCGTGTCGGAACCGGAATAGACGGTATTTGAAATTTGAACTTTGAAATTTGAAAAAATGGCAGTTCGTAAACTAAAACCCACAACACCGGGGCAGAGACATAAAGTAATCGGAGCGTTTGACTCGGTTACTGCATCTAAGCCGGAAAAAGCCCTTGTAAAAGGTAAAAACAAATCCGGTGGTCGTAATAACGACGGTAAGATGACTATGCGCCAAATTGGTGGTGGTCATAAAAAGAAATATCGTGTTATCGATTTTAAGAGAGATAAAGATGGAGTTCCTGCAACAGTGAAAGCTATCGAGTATGATCCAAACCGTTCGGCGCGTATCGCCCTTCTTTACTATGCTGATGGTGAGAAGCGTTATATGCTTGCTCCTAACGGTTTAGAAGTTGGCCAAACCGTTCTTTCCGGTGCTGGTGTAGCTCCTGAAATTGGTAACTCACTTCCATTGGCAGATATTCCATTAGGTACTATTATTCACAACATCGAGTTACACCCTGGCCAGGGCGCTACTATGGCACGTTCTGCCGGTACTTTCGCTCAGTTGACTTCGCGTGATGGTAAATACGCCATCGTTAAGTTGCCTTCTGGTGAATCTCGTATGATTCTTGTGACTTGTAAAGCTACAGTAGGTAGTGTAGGTAACTCCGATCACGCCTTGGAGCGTAGCGGTAAAGCCGGTCGTTCACGCTGGTTGGGCAAACGTCCTCACGTACGTGGTGTGGTTATGAACCCGGTTGATCACCCAATGGGTGGTGG
>DHQI01000055.1:102298-102849 GCA_002408065.1 Bacteroidales bacterium UBA5342 | reverse complement strand
CCAATGGGTGGTGGTGAAGGTAAGAACTCAGGAGGTCACCCACGATCTCGTACAGGTGTTCTTGCTAAAGGTTTCAAAACCCGTAACAAGAAGAAAGCCTCCAACAGATACATTGTTGAGCGCAGAAAGAAATAAGTTGAATAACTATTAAGATTAGTTTATAATATGAGCCGTTCATTAAAAAAAGGACCATACATTGACATCAACCTTGAGAAAAAGGTACTGACAATGAATGAAGGAGGAAAAAAGTCGGTAGTTAAAACTTGGGCGCGTGCGTCTATGATTTCACCGGATTTTGTTGGACACACGATTGCCGTTCACAACGGAAATAAGTTCATTCCTGTATATGTAACAGAGAATATGGTAGGTCATAAGTTGGGCGAATTTGCACCAACACGTACTTACAGAGGTCACGGGTCTGATAAGAAGAAACGTTAAACTTAAAATTCCAATTTTCAAACAACAAATTCCAAAGTCCGGAACTACTTGGAATTTGGGATTTGGAATTTGAAACTTGAAAATTTTACACAATGGGTGCAAGAAAAAGAATA
>DHQI01000055.1:101815-102067 GCA_002408065.1 Bacteroidales bacterium UBA5342 | reverse complement strand
TGGGTGCAAGAAAAAGAATAAGTGCAGAAGCACGAAAAGAAGCTAAGAAGACACAATATTTTGCGAAGCTGAATAATGTGCCTACTTCACCTCGCAAAATGCGTTTGGTGGCGGATATGATCCGTGGCATGGAAGTCAATAAGGCTTTAGATGTATTACACTTCTCTTCTAAAGAGGCATCGCGCAGAATGGAAAAACTATTGCGTTCTGCTATTGCTAACTGGGAGCAGAAAAATGATGGCCAAAGTATGG
>DHQI01000055.1:100917-101596 GCA_002408065.1 Bacteroidales bacterium UBA5342 | reverse complement strand
CATGCCACGGATCATATCCAAAGTATGGAAGATGCTGGCCTGTATGTGAGTAAAGTGTACGTCGACTCAGCACGTATGTTGAAACGTTTACGCCCCGCTCCGCAAGGAAGAGCGTATCGTATTCGCAAACGTTCAAATCACGTGACACTGTTTGTAGATTCAAGAAATACTAATCAAAATTAATATCGTCGGATGGGACAGAAGATAAACCCGATAAGTAACCGTTTAGGACTGACCAAAGGTTGGGACTCAAACTGGTATGGCGGAAAAGATTTCAGTGAGAAGATCGTAGAAGATTCTAAGATCCGTAAATACCTTAACGCACGTTTGGCTAAGGCGAGCTTGTCTCGTATCGTTATTGAGCGTACGTTGAAACTCATCACTATTACTATTTGTACTGCGCGTCCAGGTATCATTATTGGTAAAGGCGGACAGGAAGTAGATAAGCTAAAAGAAGAGTTGAAAAAGATCACTGACAAAGAGGTACAGATCAACATTTACGAAATCAAAAGACCCGAGTTGGATGCTACTATCGTAGCTAACAACATTGCCCGTCAAATCGAAGGTCGTGTGGCTTATCGCCGCGCTACTAAGATGGCCATTGCTTCTGCAATGCGTATGGGTGCTGAAGGTATCAAAGTGCTTTGTGCAGGGCGCTTGAACGGTGCTGAAATGGCAC
>DHQI01000055.1:25133-100779 GCA_002408065.1 Bacteroidales bacterium UBA5342 | reverse complement strand
ATCGCCGCAGCAATGCGTATGAATGCCGAAGGTATCAAGATTCAGATTTCCGGACGTTTGAACGGTGCTGAAATGGCACGTTCTGAAATGTACAAAGACGGTCGTACACCTCTTCATACTTTCCGTGCTGATATTGATTATGCTCAGGCTGAAGCATTGACCAAAACAGGTCTGATTGGTATTAAAGTTTGGATTTGTAAGGGTGAAGTGTACGGTAAGCGTGACCTTACACCTGCTATCTACGCGGTGAAAGAAAGCGGTGGTCGCAAATTCAACAAGAGAAGAAATAATAAGAAGTAATAACGATTTAGTTTGGCGGGTGTGCTCATGTCGGAACTGAGCTCTTACTCTACAAACTCTTGACAAACTTTAAATTGTAATGTTACAACCAAAAAAGACAAAATTCAGAAGAGCCCAAAAAGGCCGCATGAAAGGTAACGCAGGTCGCGGTAACCAGTTGGCGTTCGGTTCTTTCGGAATTAAGACCTTGGAAGACAAATGGATTACAGGTCGTCAGATTGAGGCCGCTCGTGTGGCAGTGACACGCTATATGCAACGTCAGGGACAGATTTGGATTCGTATCTTCCCGGATAAGCCTATTACTAAGAAACCTGCTGAAGTACGTATGGGTAAAGGTAAGGGTGCACCGGAAGGCTTCGTTGCTCCTGTTACGCCAGGTCGTATCTTGATCGAGGTAGAAGGTGTACCATTTGAAGTAGCTAAAGAGGCATTGCGCTTAGCAGCTCAGAAGCTACCGGTGAAAACCAAATTTGTAGTGCGTAGAGATTACGACGGAGAATAGAATTTTTAAAAAGCATTTACTTTCAAAGAGCAAATTATGAAAGCGAGCGAAGTAAGAGAATTGACCGACAAAGAATTGGTAGAGCGTTTAGAAGCTGACAAAGATCAGTTGACTAAGATGAAAATCAATCACGCTGTCTCTCCATTGGACAATCCTCAACAAATTAAAGAGATGCGTAAGACCGTTGCACGTCTTAAGACGGAATTGCAGCAACGTAAGTCTAATGAAGCTAAATAAATCGTAAGATGGAAGAAAATAAAAGAAATCTACGTAAAGAGCGTATTGGTGTTGTTGTAAGCAACAAAATGGACAAAACTGCTGTAGTAGCAGTTAAGTGGAAAGAAAAGCACCCTGTCTACGGCAAGTTCGTAAACAAGACTAAGAAATTCCACGCACACGATGCAGAGAATACTTGCGGCATTGGCGATACCGTGTCTATCATGGAAACTCGTCCTTTGAGTAAGAAAAAGAGATGGAGATTAGTAGAAATTATTGAAAGAGCTAAGTAATTATGATACAGCAAGAAAGTCGTCTGAAAGTTGCTGATAACAGTGGGGCCAAAGAAGTATTGTGTATCCGTGTTCTGGGAGGAACAGGAAAACGCTATGCTAGCATTGGTGATACCATTGTCGTATCAGTGAAACGTGCCCTTCCTTCAGGTAATGTGAAGAAAGGTACAGTGAGTAAAGCGCTTGTGGTTCGCACTACAAAGGAGATTCGCCGTCCTGACGGTTCATACATCCGTTTTGATGACAATGCCTGTGTGTTGCTAAACGAAGCCAAAGAAATGAGAGGAACACGTATTTTTGGTCCTGTGGCTCGTGAGGTACGTGCTAAGAATATGAAAGTTGTATCTCTGGCTCCTGAGGTACTTTAATACAAGAATAATATGTCAGCGAAGTTACATATCAAAAAAGGCGATACTGTTTTTGTTAATGCCGGTGAGGATAAAGGCAAAACAGGACGTGTGTTAGAAGTCATTAGAGACAAAAGCCGTGCCATCGTAGAAGGCGTTAACATGGTGAAAAAACACACTAAGCCAAACGCTCAGAATCCACAAGGTGGAATCGTAGAGCAAGAAGCACCAATCCATATTTCTAACCTTAATGTAGTAGAAAATGGTGCTCCTGTACGAATTGGTAGAAAGTTAAACGATAAGAGTAAGCTTGTTCGCTTCTCTAAAAAGACAGGGGAGGAAATTTAAAAATGGCTGCAACGTTAAAAACAACCTACAACGAAACCATCGTTCCTGCACTTGTTAAGGAATTTGGTTACACATCAGTAATGCAAGCCCCTAAATTGCAGAAAATCTCTGTAAACATGGGTCTTGGTGCTGCTACTCAAGATAAAAAGATAGTAGAAACGGCTGTAAAAGAATTGACCGCTATTACTGGTCAGCAAGCAGTATCTACTTTGGCATCAAAAGATATCTCGAATTTCAAATTGCGTAAGAAAATGCCTATCGGTGCACGTGTAACACTACGTGGCGATAAGATGTACGAATTTCTTGAGCGTTTGATTCGTGTTGCCTTGCCACGTATTCGTGACTTCCAAGGTGTATCAAACAAATTGGATGGACGCGGTAATTATACTTTGGGTATCACAGAGCAAATTATTTTCCCGGAGATTAACATTGATAGCATCAACAAGATCTTGGGTATGAACATTACTTTTGTGACATCGGCTAATACTGATGAAGAAGGCGCGGCTCTTTTGCGTGCTTTCGGAATGCCTTTTAAAAAGAACTAAGAATTAGAAATGAAAAATGAGAAATGAAAAATTAAAAATGTAAAAGGTGATTTTCGCTAAATCATTTTTAATTTTTAACTTTTCATTTATAATTGAAAAATTTATGGCAAAGGAATCAATGAAAGCACGTGAAGTAAAACGTGCAAAAATGGCAGCCAAATACGCCGCAAAGCGTGAGCGCTTAAAAGCAGAAGGTGACTGGGAAGGTTTGCAAAAACTTCCAAAAAACTCTTCGCCTGTACGTATGCACAACCGTTGCAAATTAACAGGTCGTCCTAAGGGATATATGCGCCAATTTGGTCTTTCCCGTATCCAGTTTAGAGAAATGGCTTCTCAAGGTTTAATACCGGGAGTTAAAAAAGCTAGCTGGTAAATAGAAAAAAAAGTGTACTTTTGCAGGCCGATAGAAAAAACGCAAGTTTCTTCTATCGTTTTGCGTATGTGCGCAAGTGAGTTTATTAAATATTGTCCCGATGTACTTCGGGATCAATTTAATTTTATTTATTATGACAGATCCAATAGCAGATTATTTGACGAGAGTCCGCAACGCCATTATGGCGAAGCATAAAGTGGTAGAGATACCAGGCTCAAATCTCAAAAGAGAGATGACTAAGATTTTACTCGACCAAGGGTATATCTTAAACTACAAGTTCGTAGAAGATGATAAGCAAGGAATCATTAAGATTGCTTTGAAATACGATCCTGTAACCAAAGTGAATGCAATCAAATCATTGCAGAGAATCAGTAAACCAGGTCTACGTCGTTACACTAATAGCAAAGCTATGCCACGTGTATTGAACGGTCTGGGTATCGCCATCCTATCTACCTCAAAAGGTGTGATGACCAATAAAAAAGCTAAAGAGCTTAACGTTGGTGGCGAAGTATTATGTTACATTTATTAAGGAGGATACACAATGTCAAGAATTGGAAATTTACCAGTAGCAGTTCCTGCAGGCGTTACAGTGGCCATTTCTCCTGAGAATGTGGTTAGCGTAAAAGGTCCTAAAGGAGAGCTGACACAAGATGTGGATAGCTCAATCAAGGTGGCTGTAGAAGAGAATAACGTCGTTGTAACACGTAGCGCTGAAGACAAAGACAGCAAGTCTAAACATGGTCTTTATCGTTCTCTAATCAGCAATATGATAGAAGGTGTGACTGAAGGTTATAAAAAAGAGATGGAATTGGTTGGTGTTGGTTTTCGTGCATCTAATCAAGGTCAGATCCTTGAACTATCTTTGGGCTATTCCCACAACATCTTCTTACAACTTCCACCGGAAGTACAAGTAGAGACAGTAAGTGAGCGTAACAAGAATCCGCTTATCAAACTAGAAAGCTGTGATAAACAGTTGATCGGTCAAGTATGTGCAAAGATCCGTTCTTTCCGTAAGCCTGAACCATATAAAGGAAAAGGTATCCGATTTGTTGGTGAGCAAATTCGCAGAAAAGCAGGTAAGTCTGCAAGCGCGTAGTGAATAGTAACAGAAGTTAAAAAACTTTAGAAGAAGAAAAAGTTATGGCTTTAACAAAATCAGAAAGAAGAACGCGTATTAAATATCGCATTCGTAAAAAAGTAACAGGTACTACTGCTACGCCTCGCATGTCTGTTTTCAGAAGCAACAAGCAAATCTATGTTCAGATCGTAGATGACTCTACTAATAAAACATTAGTTGCAGCATCTTCTCAGGACAAAGCTCTTGCAGAAAAAACAGGTAATAAATCAGGGCAGGCAGCTCAGGTAGGCGCTCTTATCGCCTCCAAAGCTAAAGAAGCAGGTATTACCACTGTAGTGTTCGATAGAAACGGTTATTTATATCACGGACGAGTTAAATCACTTGCTGATGCAGCTCGTGAGGGAGGTCTTAATTTCTAAAAATTATGGCAGATAAAAATAAAAAAGTAACAGCATCAAGCGATATCGAGTTAAAGGATCGCTTAGTAGCTATAAACCGCGTAACTAAAGTAACAAAAGGTGGACGTACATTCAGCTTTTCTGCTATCGTGGTAGTAGGTGATGAGAAAGGTACTGTAGGTTGGGGTCTAGGTAAAGCAGGTGAAGTAACCACCGCTATTACTAAAGCCATCGATGCTGCTAAGAAAAACCTGGTTAAAGTACCCATATTAAATGGTACAATACCACACGAGCAAACCGCTAAATTTGGTGGTGCACGTATTCTTATGAAGCCTGCATCTCACGGTACCGGGGTTAAAGCTGGTGGTGCGATGCGTGCAGTATTAGAGAGTGTTGGTGTAACAGACGTATTGGCTAAGTCCAAAGGTTCGTCAAACCCTCACAACCTTGTAAAAGCTACTATCGCAGGTTTGTTAGAACTTCGTGATGCTAAAGACGTAGCGGCAGTACGTGGTGTATCTTTTAGCAAAGTGTTTAACGGTTAATATTTGAAGAGATGGCTAAGATTAAAGTACAGCAAGTAAAAAGCAAGATTGGTTCTACTCTGCGTCAAAAGCGTACGCTTGAAGCACTTGGATTGCGTAAGATGCAACAAGTTGTAGAGCACGAGGCTACTCCTGAAATATTAGGAATGGTAGAGAAAGTAAATCACTTAGTAAAAGTAGTTGAGTAGATTTAAAGTGATAAAATTCAAGGTTTACAAGTTGTTTACTTTAAACCTTGAATAAAGAACTTTGAATGATATCAACTTTGAATTTAAAAAATATCATGGAATTAAATAATTTAACACCGGCAAAAGGTTCTACTAAAGGAAGAAAGCGTATCGCTCGCGGTCAGGGTTCTGGTAAAGGTGGAACGGCCACTCGTGGACATAAAGGGGCGAAATCTCGTTCTGGCTATTCCAAGAAGATTGGTTTCGAAGGTGGACAGATGCCTCTACAGCGTCGTGTTCCTAAATTCGGATTCAAAAACCCAACCCGTGTAGAGTACAAGGGTATCAACGTTAGCACTCTTCAATCGCTTGCCGATAATAAAAAAGTGTCTAAAATTGATGTTGAAACACTGGTTCAGTTTGGTTTGATTTCTAAAAATGATTTGGTAAAAATCTTAGGTAACGGAGATCTTGCAGCGAAATTAGAAGTTGAAGCACATGCTTTTTCTAAATCAGCTATCGAAAAAATTGAGAAAGCTGAAGGTAAAGCCACTAAACTATAATCAGTATTATGAAGAATTTCATCCAGACATTAAAAAATATTTGGCACATTGAGGATCTTAGAAGCCGTATCTTAACAACATTGGCTCTGGTTCTTATTTACCGTTTTGGTTCATTTGTAGTATTACCGGGAGTAGATCCATCTGCTTTGGCCGGTTTAAAATCGCAAGCTGCCGACGGCGTGCTGGGACTTTTGGATATGTTCTCGGGTGGTGCATTCTCTAACGCTTCCGTTTTTGCCTTGGGTATTATGCCCTATATCTCTGCCTCTATTGTAGTGCAGCTTATGGGGATGGCAGTGCCTTATTTCCAGCGCTTACAGCGCGAAGGCGAAAGTGGTCGTCGTAAAATTAACCAAATTACCCGTTACCTGACTATTGGTATTCTGGTAATTCAGGCACCTTCTTACTTGGCTAACTTGCATATGCAAATACCGCCAGAAGGTTTTGCACTTCCCGGCACTTGGTTCATCATTCAGTCTACTGTGCTTCTTACTGCCGGTACTATGTTTGTGATGTGGCTTGGTGAGCGTATTACTGATAACGGTATTGGAAATGGTATATCTCTAATCATTATGATTGGTATTATTGCCCGTTTACCACGTTCTATTGTCGAGGAATTTGGTTCTCGTGTGTCTGAGACTGGCGGTGGAGGCCTTATTATGTTCCTGATTGAGATCGTCATCTTACTGGGCGTAATTGCACTTTCAATCCTTCTGGTACAAGGAACCCGCAAGATACCTGTACAATATGCTAAGCGTATTGTAGGTAATAAACAATATGGTGGTGTGCGTCAGTACATTCCTTTGAAAGTAAATGCAGCAGGTGTAATGCCTATCATTTTTGCTCAGGCTATTATGTTTGTGCCTATGATGATTGGACGTTTCAATACCGAAGCAACACAAGGTTTTGCCGCAGCTTTTGCCGATTTCACTGGTTTCTGGTACAATTTTGTATTCTTTGTTATGGTTGTAGCATTTACTTATTTCTATACAGCCATTACTGTAAACCCTGTTCAGATGTCGGAAGATATGAAACGCAACGGCGGTTTTATACCTGGTGTTAAACCGGGTAAAAAAACATCTGAATACCTTGATCACGTCATGTCTCGTATCACCCTTCCGGGATCTATTTTCCTTGCATTGGTTGCTATTCTTCCCGCTTTCGCTATGATGGCTGGTATGACGGCACAGTTTGCTCAGTTCTTTGGAGGTACATCACTACTTATCCTTGTTGGTGTAGTATTGGATACATTGCAGCAGATAGAGAGTCACCTATTAATGCGTCACTACGATGGTTTGATGAAATCAGGTGGCCGTATTAAGGGTAGAGCAGGGGGTACTGCTTCGGCTATTTAAGAAACCTTGTATCAAAAAACAAATTCCAGATGTCAGTTTTTTGATCGTTTGGAATTTGATATTTGAATCTTGGAATTTTTGACTAAGGATGATCTATCTTAAAACAGATGAGGAGATTGAGTTGCTACGTGTAAGCAACCGATTAGTAGGGAAGACATTGGCTCAGGTAGCCGAAATGATTGAGCCGGGAGTTAAAACGATCGACTTAGATAAAAGGGCTGAGGAGTTTATCCGAAGTCATGATGCCGTTCCTGCATTTTTGGGATACAGCGGGTTTCCGTATTCTTTATGTATCTCAGTAAATGATGTAGTAGTTCACGGATTTCCTTCTGACTACGAACTGAATGAAGGTGATATTGTTTCTGTAGATTGTGGTGTGTACAAGAACGGATACCATGGCGACTCTGCTTATACTTTTGCGGTAGGGGAGGTGTCTGATGAAAAGAAACAATTGATGAAGACGACAAAAGAGTCGCTCTACAAAGGTATTGAAGCAGCTGTGCCTGGTAAACGCGTAGGCGATATAGGGCATGCTGTTCAGACATATTGTGAAGATCGTGGTTACTCAGTAGTGAGAGATTTAGTGGGGCACGGCATCGGCCGTGATTTGCATGAGGAACCTCAAGTACCAAACTTTGGCCGTAGAGGAAGAGGCAAGAAATTGCAGGATGGTTTGGTCATAGCAATAGAACCTATGATTAATGCCGGTGTTAAGGATGTTGTGATGTGGGAGGATGGCTGGTCCATTGCTACCAAAGACAGCAAACCATCGGCACATTACGAGCACACTATTGCAGTCAGAAAAGGAAAAGCAGATATATTATCAACCTTTGATTATGTTGAAGAGGTTTTAAAGAAAAAAGGTAACTTTATTAATTAAACTATTATTCAATGGCAAAACAAGCATCTATAGAACAAGATGGAACAATTGTAGAAGCATTGAGTAATGCCATGTTCCGTGTCGAGTTGCAAAACGGACATATCATTACTGCTCACATTTCCGGTAAAATGCGTATGCACTATATCCGCATTCTGCCAGGTGATAAAGTAAAAGTAGAAATGTCTCCTTACGACTTAACTAAGGGACGTATCACATTCCGATACAAATAAGTTTAATACTAAGGCCCGACCACTTAGCTACAAGCTAATAAGAAAGGCCAAAAGCTATTTTAAAAGCAAAAAACGATGAAAGTAAGAGTATCATTAAAAAAGAGAACCGCAGATTGTAAAATTGTGCGGAGAAAAGGACGCTTGTACTTGATTAACAAGAAAAATCCTAAGTTTAAACAGCGTCAAGGGTAAGCATTAAATAAGTAAAAGTTTATAAGATATGGCAGTTCGAATAGTAGGTGTCGATGTACCGGATAATAAAAGAGGTGAGATTGCTTTGACATATATCTACGGCGTAGGTAGAAGTCAGGCACGACGAGTTCTTGACGAAGCAGGTATTAGTCACGACACAAAAGTGAAAGATTGGACAGATGAGGAACGTGGTAAAGTGCGTTCTATCATTGGTGACAGCATCAAGGTAGAAGGTGAGTTACGTTCAGAAGTTCAGTTGAACATTAAGCGATTGATGGACATCGGTTGTTACCGTGGTATCCGTCACCGTATGGGTTTACCAGTTCGTGGTCAGGGTACTAAAAACAATGCCCGCACACGTAAAGGTAAGCGTAAGACTGTGGCTAACAAGAAAAAATAATTTTTGAGCTAAACAGGTATCTGATTAGCGCTTAAAAACATTAAGAAAATGGCAAGAAAAGCATCTGCAAAAAAGAGAAATGTGAAAGTTGAGGCTCAAGGTCAGGCTCACATTCACTCTTCATTTAATAACATCATTATCTCGTTGACTAACGCTAACGGTCAAGTGATCTCTTGGTCTTCAGCAGGTAAAATGGGATTCCGAGGCAGTAAGAAAAATACGCCTTACGCTGCTCAAATGGCAGCACAAGATTGCGCTAAAGTCGCTTATGATCTTGGTCTTCGCAAAGTGAAAGTTTACGTGAAAGGACCTGGAAACGGTCGTGAATCTGCAATCCGTACTATCCACGGTGCAGGTATCGAGGTTTCAGAGATCGTTGACGTTACACCATTGCCTCACAATGGATGTCGACCTCCTAAGCGTCGTCGCGTATAAGTATTGCATTTCGAAGTTTTAAATTTCGAAATTCAAAAATTAAAGAATTTTTTTTAATCACGGATCCGACTTACGAGGCACTCGATATAATGTATCTTCGTAAGTGGTTTTCCTAAATCGTAATTTAACGAATTATGGCAAAGTACATAGGACCAAAGTCCAAAATCTCAAGAAAATTTGGTGAGCCGATTTTTGGACCGGATAAAGTGTTATCTAAGCGTAACTATCCACCGGGACAGCACGGTAACAACCGTCGCAAAAAAACAACTGAATATGGTGTTCAGTTGAAAGAAAAACAAAAAGCTAAATATACTTATGGTGTATTAGAGCGTCAGTTCTCTAACCTTTTCAAAAAAGCACAACGATCTAAAGGTATTACCGGTGAGATCTTACTTCAATTATTGGAAAGCCGTTTGGACAACGTAGTCTACCGCCTTGGTTTAGCTCCAACACGAGCAGGTGCACGCCAGTTGGTTGGTCACCGTCACATTACTGTTAACGGTCAGGTAGTGAATATTCCTTCTTTCCAGGTTAAACCTGGTATGATCATCGCTGTACGTGAGCGCTCTAAATCTTTGGAGTCTATAGCGGATTCTCTTAACGGATTTAATCACTCACAATATCCTTGGATTGAGTGGGATGAGTCTGTAAAAGCAGGTAAATTCCTACATATTCCTACACGTGAGGATATTCCGGAGACTATCAAAGAACAATTGATTGTAGAATTGTATTCTAAATAATAAAGATTTATGTCGATATTAGCATTTCAACAACCCGACAAAGTAATCATGCTTGATTCAGACGAGTTCAAAGGTAAATTTGAATTCCGTCCTCTTGAACCAGGTTATGGTATTACTATAGGAAACGCATTGCGTCGTATTTTAATTTCTTCACTCGAAGGGTATGCAATCACTTCAATGCGTATCGATGGTGTAGATCACGAGTTTTCTACTATTCCTGGAGTAATGGACGATGTAGTGTCTATTATCCTTAATTTGAAACAAGTGCGTTTCAAAAATCTGAATAGCGAAGTAGATAACGAAACAGTGACCCTTTCTGTGAGCAATACTACAGAATTTAAAGCAGGTGAATTGAACAAAGGCCTTACCGCTTTTGAGGTATTAAATCCTGACTTTGTAATTTGTAGAATGGACACCAACGTTACAATGAATGTAGAATTGACCATTGAAAAAGGTCGTGGTTACATTCCTGCAGAAGAGTTTGCAATAGATGAGAGCGATGATGCAAATATTGGCATCATTCCAATCGATGCAATCTTTACGCCTATTCGCAATGTAAACTATCACATTGAGAACTATCGTGTAGAGCAAAAAACTGACTACGAAAAACTTCTTATGGAGATTGAAACAGATGGTTCTATTGCTCCTAAAGATGCCCTTAATGAAGCAGCAAAAATTCTGATTCAGCACTTCATGCTATTCTCTGACGAAAAAATGACTTTCGATAATGAAGAGAAAGATGCAGTAGAAGAGTTTGACGAAGAAGTGTTGCATATGCGCCAGTTGCTTAAAAGCAAGTTGGTGGATCTTGACCTTTCTGTACGCGCATTGAACTGCCTTAAAGCTGCAGAAGTTGAGACATTGGGTGACTTAGTTCAGTTCTCTAAAAACGACCTTCTTAAATTCCGTAACTTTGGTAAGAAATCTCTTACTGAGCTTGACGAATTACTTGAAGATAAGAAGTTGTCGTTTGGAATGGACGTAGCAAAATATAAATTAGACAAGGAGTAAAACGATGAGACATAATAAGAAATTTAATCATCTTGGAAGAAAGAAAGCGCATCGCGAAGCGATGTTGGCTAACATGGCTTGTTCGCTTGTAGAGCACAAGCGTATTAAGACCACTACAGCGAAAGCGAAAGCGTTGAAGATGTATATAGAGCCTTTGATTACTAAGGCTAAAACTGATGATACTCACTCACGTCGTGTAGTATTCAGCTACCTGAAAAACAAAGAAGCCGTTACCGAACTATTCCGCGAGGTAGTCGTGAAAGTCGGTGATCGTCCGGGTGGTTACACTCGTATTCTTAAGCTTGGTAACCGTCTTGGTGACAACGCAGAGATGTGTATCATTGAGCTGGTAGACTACAACGAAAATATGTTGAAAGAGTCTAAGCCTAAGAAAAAACGTAGCCGTCGTTCTTCTGCTAAGAAAACTGCTGAGGTAGTAGAAGCACACGAAGAGGCACCTGTGGAGGAGCCAAAAGCTGAAGAAGCAGCTCCGGAAACACCGGCTGAAGAAAAAGCTGAATAAGCTCTTTTTAATGATACTTGTAAAAGCGGAACCCCTCTCAGGTGTTCCGCTTTTTGGGTTTACATATTAGAGTGTTTTGTTGAGGAGTGCTGTAGGTTTCATTACTATTCAGTTAGGAAATAGCCAGGTGGTGGCAAATGGGGGCTTGATCTGCGATATCTCGTGTTTTTAAGCTCTTTTATACAAATCGTTAAACTCAGGTTAAATAATTATATCCTTTACCATTGTCTTAACCTTAGCCTTGCTCATATTTCACTACTTTTGTCTCAAAATATAACGCTATGGACGAAGCACGTAAAGAAATTATCCGTAAATCACTCAAGGAATTTACTCCTAATCCTAATAATATTGATGGTATTTTTAACCATTGCGACCGTTGGTGTGAACGTTGCAAATTTAAGTCACGGTGTACACAATGGCAGATGGAAAATAGCACTCAACAAGGCGGAGATCAATCGATGGAAGATACCTTAGAATACGTTAGCCTGGTGATGCAAGATACCATTAAGAGTATTTATGATGAGTTGGAAGAGCGAGGTGTAGATATCTCAGAAGTAAATAACATTAAAAAAGAAGTTAAGAATCGCGAATTACCATTAGAAAAGATGGGGCGCGACTATTTCAAGGATGTGATGCAATGGTTGGAGCGTAATACAGAAGGATTGAACGCATGTACGGAAAAATATGCAGTAATCTCCATAGAACGCGCAGAAGCCCTTACAGATGCTCTTGAGATAATCAACTGGTATATGAGTATGATAGGGGTGAAAATAAGCCGGGCCCTACGTTCAAACCCCTATGAGGATGCTGACGATGCGTTTTTACTCTATGACCGCATAGGCATAGGGCGTTTAATAATTGTTTGTATCGAAAAGTCTATTCAAGCTTTTATGTTCCTGATGGGTAATTACCCGGCTGGAGAGGATGATATACTTGACTTTTTATCGCGTCTGGCCAAAATGCGCGAAGGAATATATGTTGAGATACCGCAGGCTAAGGATTATAGACGGCCTTATCTGGATGATTAGCTCACAGTCTTACTGAAGACTTACCCACCTTAAAATTACCTCCTAAGGTCATAACTTGAGGGACTTTTACTTCCGTTTCTATTTCCTGTATAATGAGATTGGCTGCCGCTTGCCCCATCTCAAAAGTGGGTTGCTTTACACTTGTCAGACTCGGTTCTATTACTTGTGAAAGGCGGGATTCAGAGAAACCGACAACACCTACCCTTTCCGGTATTTCAATTTTATGTTGTTTGAGGACCATCATAGCTCCCAATGCTGTAGGATCAGTTACGGCAAAGATAGCATCAAAATCCATATTTGATTCTAATACTTTTTCCATGGCTTTTTTACCATCCTCTATAGTTAGTCCTGAAGGAACAATTTGCTCTTTGTTACAAGGTAGTTTGTGCCTTTTTAGAGCATTAATAAATCCCTTTTCACGGTATTTACATAGGGCAATATCTTGTGATGCTGCAAAATGAAGAATCTTTTTGTACCCCTGCTTGATTAAATGTTCGGTGGCAAATGAAGCCCATGTATAATCATCAAACACCACTTTGGATGTTTCTAATTTATCACTAACACGGTTGAATTGGACGATTGGGAAATTCTTATTGCTTAAATTTTTCAAGAAAGAAACATTGTGGCTATCAGCAGTAAGTGAGATGATTAGGCCATCAACCATGTTCTCGTGTAAGGTCCTGATATTACTTTCCTCAATAATCGGATCTTCATTTGATTGCATAATGAGTATCTGATACCCTTTGGATAACAATACATCTTGTATTCCAAGAATAACATCCGGAAAGAAGGCATTTCGAAACTCAGGAACCACCACACCAATATTAAATGATTTATTTTCTTTTAGTTTTTTAGCCATAGGGTTAGGGTAATAGCCCATCTCCTCGGCTTTTTTTAAGACCTTCTCACGTGTCTCTTTTTTGATGTCGTATTTGTCATTGAGTGCGCGTGACACGGTAGAATGAGCAATGCTTAATTCCTTTGCAATATCTTTTATGCTGACGTGTTTCATTATTTGTATGTTGAAGATTTTGGTGTCATTTTATCTGCAAATATTATAAAAATATTTCGGAAAATGTCCGAAATTAATTTAAATACTTTCTGGTTTCTGTTGTTGAGATAAGCCCTAAATAATCGTATTTCTTGAAGTTTGATCTATATTTTTAAAAATTGTAATTTATTTCTTTCTTTCGGACACGTGTTCGGACACGTGTCCGTTAAAATTTCGGAAACAATGTTAGGTGTTTCTGAAAAATTACTTTTCATTTGCTCTCGAATAATAACCAAATAATATAATTTTTCTATGAGTACAATTGATATACTCGCTATTGTTCTATTTATGGTGATCGTATTCGCCACAGGAATGGCTTTTTCTAAATCAGGAAAAAGTATGAACTCCTTTTTTGCTGCAGATGGTGCGGTTCCATGGTGGATGAACGGCTTGTCTCTGTTTATGAGTTTTTTCTCGGCAGGCACATTTGTAGTTTGGGGAGCTATTGCATACTCACATGGCATGGTTTCAGTATCAATTCAGTGGACGATGTGTATAGCTGGTATCCTTATTGGTATTTTTATAGCACCGCGATGGCAAAAAACTAAAATTCTTACAGTTGCTGAATTCATCACAAAACGTTTAGGTTTAAAAGTACAGAAAACATACACACTATTATTCTTAGCTGTTTCCATTTTCACCACAGGAGGCTTCTTATATCCAGTTGCTAAGATTATTGAGGTGTGGGCCAATATCCCGATTGCATACAGCATTATAATAATTGGTGCCTTAATGGCGATTTATACGGCTGTAGGAGGACTCTGGGCAGTAGTAGTGACAGGCGTTTTACAGTTTGTCGTGCTACTGGCTGCAGTCATCATAGTGGTGCCTTTGGCTTTAAATCATGTGGGAGGATTGGATAGCTTTTTATCTCAAACTCCTGAAGGTTTTATGAGCTTGACTTCAGGAGAATATACCTGGGGCTTTCTTGGGGCATTTGGTCTGTATAATTTGTTTTTTATAGCTGGCAACTGGGCTTTTGTACAGCGCTATACTACGGTAGCTACTCCCAAAGATGCGAAGAAAGTAGGCTGGATGTTTGGTGCACTTTATACGATTAGCCCATTGCTGTGGATGTTGCCACCGATGATTTTCCGAGTTGTGAATGGTGGTCTTGTAGGTAATGAGAGCGAAGAAGCTTATATGCTGATGTGTAAAACCGTATTGCCTGTTGGTATGCTTGGTTTAATTGTCGGGGGAATGGTATTTGCGACATCAAGCTCAATCAACACCACACTCAATATCTCTGCCGGAGTGATTACCAATGATATTTATAAGCGGCTTTTTCCTAATACCAGCGATAAAGATTTGGTGAAAGTGGGTAAGAAGGCAACCCTTGGCTTTGGAGCCTTAACCATCATTATTGCATTGCTGGTTCCTCTGATGGGTGGGATTGTGAATGTGATTCTGACCATTGCATCGCTGACAGGAGCAGCCATGTTTTTACCTCCCTTATGGACCTTGTTTTCAAAACGACAAAATGGTTTTTCAGTTTTGTTTACCACTATTGTAAGTTTGACGGTTAATCTGACGATGAAATTCATTGTCCCTGAGATTAGTGGTTTTTCACTTAACCGGGCTGAAGAAAACATTCTAGGAGTCGGTTTGCCAATTTTGATATTAATCGTTTTTGAGTTTATCAATAAATCGAAAGGAATAGAGTATGTCGCTCCTGAAGAGGAGAAAAAAGAAGAAGTTGTTGAAGAGTTAGGAACTTCGCAAGCTAATTCGCATGGTATAAAAGTGATGTCTTACGGCATTATGGCAGTAGGCGTTTTGTTGACCTTCCTGGGAGTAATTGCCGACTATTCACAAGCTTTGATTGGAAGCATCGGTTTGTTTATATTGCTTTTCGGTGTAGTGATGTTTGTTAGAAATAAGAAGAATCAATAAACCCGATTTTTAGAGATGAGAAAAGAATCAATAACAGAATTTAAGACTCATTCTATACAGGTAGATTTTTGTGTAGTCGGAGGTGGGATAGCAGGGTTATGCGCGGCATTATCGGCAGCCCGGAATGGGATTAAAACACTTTTGGTGCAAGACCGTCCGGTACTAGGAGGAAATTCATCATCAGAGGTGCGTATGTGGATATGCGGTGCAGATGGGCCTGATAATAAAGAAACAGGGATTTTGGAAGAGCTAATGCTTAAGAATCTTCACCAAAACCCGATGTTGGAATATGCGCAGTGGGATCACGTCCTGTACGGTACGTGTATGGAACAGAAAAACCTGACGACCAAGCTCAACTGTAGCGTGATGGATGTGGTGGCTAATGGAGATAAGATTGAATCCATTAAAGCCTGGCATATGTCACAGCAATGTTATTACGACATCAATGCTAAATATTTTGCAGACTGTTCTGGTGATTCTGTCCTTAAAATATCAGGTGCTGATTACCGTTGGGGACGTGAAAGTAAAGAGGAATATGGCGAAAGTTTTGGACAGGATGTTGCTGATGACAAGACCATGGGGAGTTCTATTCTTATTCAATTAAGAGAGACTGATCTTCATGTGCCTTTTGTAGCCCCAAGCTGGGCTTACCATTATACTGATGAAACCGTCCCCAAGCGGGCATTGACGCCACAAAATGGACATAATTTCTGGTGGCTTGAATTTGGTGGCGAAAAAGACACCATAGCTGATGCTGACGAGATACGTGATGAACTGCTAAAAACTGCTTATGGCGTTTGGGAGTACATTAAAAACCATCCGGATGGGAGAGCTAAGAATTGGGAAATCGACTGGATAGGTTCTTTGCCTGGTAAACGTGAAAATGTACGTTATATCGGTGATCATACTTTGACAGAAGGCGAAGTGATGGCCGAAGGGAAATTTGATGATATGGTGGCTTATGGTGGTTGGCCAATGGATAATCATCATCCTAAAGGAGTTAAGTTTCAAGGAGATCCTACTGATTTTAACCATTCACCTTCACCCTATGGTATACCATACCGCTCATTATATTCACATAATGTAGAGAATCTATTTTTTGCTGGACGCAACATATCCGCCAGTCATATGGCAATGAGTTCTACACGAGTGATGGCCACCTGCTCGTTGATGGGGCATGCTATTGGTCATGCAGCAAGTATTGCTGTTCAGCAGAATCTAAGTCCGCGTGGTGTTTATGAAGAAGCGATTCCGGAATTACAGAATTTGTTGATGGAAAAGGATTGTTACCTGCCTTGGCATACGAGAGCTATCCCGGAATTAAGCCGTCAAGCAAAATTTAGTGCTTCCTGCGGTGATCCGTCAATTTTACACGACGGTTCAGAACGTGACACCACCAATAAACGTTATGGTTTTTTGGATCTGGATCCGGATAGTGAAGAAGGGCGTAAACGTAATAATGGTGTTACACGCACAGACCACGGATGGTGGGGAGGCAAAGGAGACTGGGTGGAATATGCCTGGGATGAGCTTCAAACGATAGAGAAAATCCGCTTGGTGTTCGATAGTGATTTGTTTATGGATAAACGAATGCTATGTAAATACCCTAAAGGACGTCAGCCTAAACAAATGCCGGCAATGTTAATTCGTGATTTTGATATCGAAATCTGTGATGAGAATGGTGTTTGGAGTAAAGCATTCGAAGTGAGGGAAAACAATAAACGTTTAGTAGAGTTTTCTGAATTGGATATGAAAATAACAGCTTGTCGTTTGGTAATTAAACGTGCATGGGGAGATGAGAAAGCTCATGTGTTTGCATTTGATCTTAACGATAAATAATGATGAGAAAATTGTTCTTCATTATTGGCCTTCTGCCCTGTCTTAACTTATCCTCTCAGGATAATGATTGGAAATTATGGTACCGTTACCCTGCCAATGAGTGGGAAGAAGCATTGCCGGTAGGTAATGGTCGCTTAGGTGGTATGATTTTTGGCGGCATTGAAAGAGAACGTATCTCTCTCAATGAAGAAAGTATTTGGAGTTTTCCATTCAAACCTGTAATGGCTTCATCAAAGACACAATACCTGATTGAAGGCCAGCGAAAGCTTATTTATGAAGGAAAATACTTGGAAGCTGACCAACTGGCAGTCGATGAAATTGAGCTACCAGAGAATGCAACGATTATAGAAAGGGAAATAGAGGATATGTATACGGGCAGAAGCATCTATAAGCCGCTAGCTGATCTCTATTTACATTTTGGTTCAACAGAATCCATTCCTACAGATTACAAACGCGAATTGGATATTGAAAGTGCTGTTTCAACAGTAACTTATAAAATTGATGAGGTAACATACACTAGAGAAGTCATAGCAAGTTATCCTGACCAAGCCATTGTAGTTAGATTGACGGCTGATAAACCAGGAATGATATCATTTTCAAGCAAGATGACGCGTCGTGTGGATGTGAAGGATGATATGTACCGCTATGATGCCGAATTAGGCGAAAAGGTAGAAAGCATCACTCGTCCTCCAGATCCTATAATAAATGTTGTGGGTGACGATCATTTCAGTTTTAGTGGTACTGCTGATCCACAAGGGGTGAGTTACGTAGCACATTTCAAACTGCTCAACGAAGGAGGAGAAAAAGTGTCTATCCCTAACGGTTTTAGAGTAGAAGGTGCTGATGCTGCCACGATTTTTATTACGGCTGCTACCGATTATAAACATGAAAACCCGAATCAGAAAGCGCAAATGCAAGTAGAGAAAGTAGCTTCTTTTTCTTATGATGAAATAAAACTGCGTCATATAGCTGACTATCAGAAACTTTACAAGCGTGTGGACATCAAGATGGAAAAGTCACGTAATTCTTTGATGTCAACTGATCGCCGTGTTGAAGCGCATCAATTGGGTATTGTTGATCCACGCGTTACGCCAGGCACGCCACGTGATAACGATTTATATGCCCTCTACTTTCAGTATAGTCGTTATTTAATGATAGCTAGTTCGCGTGCAGGCACATTACCCCCTGCATTGCAAGGGATTTGGAACGATAGTTTGCTGCCACCTTGGTTTGGGCATTACACGACAGACATCAATATTCAGATGAACTATTGGCCAGCAGAAGTATGTAATCTCTCTGAAAACCATAAAGTACTTTTAGACTTTGTGTATCAATATATGGATATCTGTAGAGAAGTGGCAGAGATAGCCTATGGCACGCGTGGAATGGTTTTTAATAGCATGTCGCCATGGGGACCACGTCATACCTATGCCAAATGGAACGATTATACAGGATGGTTAGCTCAGCATTTCTGGGAGCACTATGCTTATACATTGGATAAAGATTTTCTAAAAGACAAAGGATATCCATTTATCAAAGAAGCCGCATTGTTTTATGCCGATTTTATGGTTGAAAATCCTGAATCAAAGGCCTTAGAGTTTGGACCCAATTATTCGCCTGAAAATTGTTTTTACATTGAAAAAGATGGAAAAAAACAAAAGGCTTTTCGTGATATGGGAATAACGATGTCACGAGCTATAGCCTACGAGGTTTTTACTAATGCGATAAATGCCTCCGAGGTATTTGATGTGGACTCCCAGTTGAGAAAAGAATTGGCATCTAAACGAGATCAGTTAGCCCCCTATAAGGTTGGTAAGTATGGGCAACTGCAAGAGTGGTCTGAAGATTTTGAAGAAGTCTATCCAGGGCATCGTCATTTGTCACATCTTTATGGTCTGTATCCAGGCAGTGAAATCACAAAAGAAAAAACGCCAGAGGTCTTTGAAGCTGCAAGAAAATCGGTCGATAGACGCTTAGCGCATAATAGTGGATGGACAGGCTGGAGTAGAGCTTGGATGATTTGTTTGGCTGCTCATCTGCAAGATGGCGAATTAGCCAGAGAACAGTTAGAGTTGCTATTTGAACGTACTACTTTATATAACCTTTTTGATACGCACCCTCGCCAAGGGGGCAACACGACTTGTTTTCAGATAGAAGGTAATATGGGTGCTGTGGCTGGTATGGCGGAAATGTTGATGCAAAGTCACGAAGATTTTATCAATCTTTTACCAGCTAAACCTAAAAACTGGAGAAAAGGTTATGTTACCGGATTGAAAGCGCGTGGTGCTTTTGAAATTGATGTTTATTGGAATCAAAGTAAACTGGAAAAAGTAAAAGTTTACTCTCTCAAAGGCAACCATTGTAAATTGAAATATAATAATAAGCTAATTGAATTTGACACAGTGATTGGTGGCGAATATACCTTTAATAAAAACCTCGAAAAAGTATTATGAAAACCCTTAAATACATATTGATTTTGTTTTCGTTCTCCGTAATGTTCTCTAATTGTGGAGGGGCAGCTTACGAAGTGACTGAAGATTTTAACATTGTGAGCGATAACGCAGAATTTAGCAGTAAACTGATATTAATTTATGCCTCAGAAAAGCCTGATTTGCGTCAACGTCCATCGGGGATAGATAAGGTAAAGTATAATGTGCCCACATGGAAAGCGATGTCTGGTGCAGACTTGCTGGTTCAGGTAAAACGTGATGTTGCCCAGCAGGGGGATGGTTTTGATGACAGTATTTTATCAAGTAAAACCGATATGCGCACAGCTAACCTTTTTGATGCCGGACAAAATATTGCATTGCTACCTGAAAAGATGGAGCGTATTGGCGATACAACTGTTATTTATTATCAGGTCAATGAATATGCAGAAGTTAACGCTAAAGTTTTTATGGAGGGTGGTCAGCTGTGTTTTGCAAGCACGCTTACCCCAATGAAAAAAGGTTATTTTTCTTTGGGGTATTTGAATGCACCAGCCAGGAGTATTGAAGAAACTCAGGAGATTTGGCAGCCATTAGTCTGGCAAGAAAAACGCTTCCCTGATCGACCATATATGACCTTGGCTTACAGAGCTCCGATACCTTCTACATTAGCTACTTTTGAGAATACAACTTATGGTATTATTGCTCATCCTGATGAGTTTCCTTTTAATCCCTTACCTATTATTCATAATAGCCGTTTTGGAATTGCAGTGCGCAATGATCAAGGAGAAGCACAAGCTATGTTATTTGCTCCTGCTTTAGGCGGATTAAATTCTTATCGTAATGCAGGGGATAGCTTCTCTTTTAAGGCTATTCTCTATGCGGAATCAGGTAGTTGTCTTGATAATTATGAGAAAATAGCACGTACGATATACGGTTTTAGAGATTATCGCCGAAATGAAATTTCAACGGTTAATACAACTTTTGAGAATATGGTGGATTATGCTATGTCCGACTATGCATGGTTTATTGATAGCTTAAAGGGATGTGCATACTCAACTGATGTTCCGGGAGCCGTTAAAAATGTGTCTTCTCTTAACCCCTTGGAATTAGCGTTGGTAACTGATAATAAAGAAATTTTTGAAAAAAGAGCATACCCAACTATCGAGTATCAGATATCACGCGAAAAATTCTTGTTTGCCTTAGATAAAGAGCAAAAGATACAGCACCCCTCGCGCAAACTTCATGGCCCAATAGCACCGATAAGTGAGTTAACATCATTATACAATATATTTGGACATAATATGCCGTTTTTGATGACTTTGGCTAATGGCTCTTACGTAGAGAGTAAAATTCGTAATCTGGATGTCGTTGAAGAGGGTAGCTCATGGATGAATAGTATGTTTATGTATAAAGCTTCAGGAGATAGAGCTTATCTTGAGAAAGCAAAGAATGACGCAGATGAATATATCGAAGCTCGTATAAATAAATCTCAAACAGATTTCTCAGACCCTTTGGCAGGAGGATTCTTTTTCTGGACGGGATATGCGCCACGTTGGATTTATCTTTTGGAATTATATGAAATAACCAAAGAACAACGCTATTTGGAGGCTGCACAAAAAGGGGCACGCTATTATACCATGTTTTGTTGGATGAGTCCGCGCATTCCTGATGAAGATGTTACTGTGAATGAGGGTGGCAAAGCACCACATTATTGGTATTTGCGCTCTAAAGGTCATCCTCAGATGATGGCAGAAGAAGAATCTGTGCCTGCTTGGCGTCTGTCTGAAATTGGCTTAACACCCGAATCATCAGGAACCAGTACCGGTCATAGAGCTATCTTTATGGCTAACTATGCTCCTTGGATGCTACGTTTGGGTTACTACGCTCAGGACGATTTCCTAAAAGAAGTAGCTAAAGCAGCTATCGTAGGCCGCTATCGCAACTTTCCTGGTTACCATATCAACACTGGTCGTACAACAGTATATGAAGCAGCGGATTACCCATTACGTCCACACAAAGAATTAAGTGTAAATTCATTTCACTATAACCATATTATGCCTCAGGCTTCTATGCTTTTAGATTATTTGGTGACAGATGCTTTTGTGAAATCTGATGGTCAGATTGATTTTCCTTCTGATTTTATTGAAGGTTATGCCTATTTGCAAAATAAATTTTATGGCCATAAAGCTGGTTCGTGGTATGGTGAAGAGGCGTGGTTATGGATGCCACCACAACTAGTAGAAACAGGATCTGTAGAGCTCAACTATATTTCTGCAAGGAAAGGTGATAAACTATACATTGCATTAAGTAATCAGTCGCAGGAAAGGGTAGATACCTGGATAAAAGTGAATACTGATTATGTAGAGCAAAGTACTGCTACAGCAATGTTGCAAAATGGAAAAAAGCTAAAAGTTGAGGATGGTAAGATATTAGTTCGTGTTCCTGCTGTAGGTCAACTGGCTTTATGCCTGGAAGGAGTTAAGACAAATGTGTCTGTTCAGAATGATCTTCTATCAGGGAAAGAGGCGTGGAGTAATGATTTCACATCCGTAAATGTCGCCAATGCTAAAGCGATGATTATAGCTCCAGGCGATGTAGCAAGAAATCTTTACTTATACACCGAGGATGATGATGATATGTTTTCTCAAATTACTTTGCTTGTGAAACAAAACGGAGAAGAGAAGCGGTACACAGACAGAGCTTACCCGTACGAATTTACTGTGCCGGTATTAGGAGAGAATGTAGATTTTAAAATAATTGCAAAGCGCTTGTCAGGTAAAAATGAGATAAGCGAATGGACTACATTAAATAAATAAATGTATAAAATTACAAACATATTGATCTTACTGCTGTCGTTTAATATGATAGCAAAGGCTGAATTGACAGAAGTAAACGACTTGGTGGTTTATGCTTCTACGGAGTATACTAATGGTGGACGTTATGCTATTAATGTGGTCAATGGTTCAGGTTTGAATACTGATGAGACCCACGGAACTTCTTCAGCCACTATGTGGTCGGCTGTGGATGGTTCAGCTTCTTTTCACTGGTTAAAAATAAAACTGCAAGAGGCTGAGAAATTAGCAGGGATGCACCTGTGGAATGGTAATTGGGTGAATTACACAAACCGAGGGACAAAAGATTTTGAAATCTATTATTCATCCTCTCCAGATGACTTGTCCCAAGAAGACTTTTCTGCTTCGCAATGGCAATTTTTACGCAATGAATCATTATTACAAGCACCGGGAACTTCAGATTATCAGGGTGAGTACAAGTATTTGAATGGTATTCCTGATTCGGTTATTTGGTTAGGTTTCAAGATTACATCTTCGTATGGAGGGACAAATGGTTATGTGATGCTTAGTGAACTTAAACTATATAGTGGTATAGATTCTACTTACATACCGGATTCTATAGTTACTAATGATACTATTCAGGTTGACACCATGGATTTGTGTATGCCTACTATTTTTGGAGACGAAATGGTACTGCAACAAAACGATAGTGTTTTAGTTTGGGGAGAAGCTCTAGCGGGAGAACAGGTTCACTTAGAAACAGCTTGGGGTATAAGTGAAAGCATTGCAGCAGATGCAGGGGGACATTGGCAGTTCAAAATTAAAACACCTGAAGCATCATTTACATCACAGTATATTGAAGTACGTTCTGTTGAAGATACACTCCATTTCTCAGATGTCTTAATTGGTGAAGTATGGCTTTGTGCAGGGCAGTCCAATATGGCTTTTAGAATGTCAGGTGATGATAATTATGCAAAAGAATTAGCTACTGTCAATAATTTAGAGTTGCGTACTTTTCAATCACCATATTTGGCCGATTCTGTTCCTCAAAAGGATATTTACGGGGGTATTTGGGTATGTTCTAATGAAGAAACCTTGAAGGATTTTTCAGCTGTTGCTTACTACTTTGGTAAGAATCTTTTGGATAGTTTGAAAAATACGCCTGTAGCATTGATAAAAACAGCTTATGGAAGTGCTACAGCAGAGTCTTTTATGAGTAAAGAAACATTGCTTTCTAAGCCTTATTTAGCAGATCATTATCGCAATTATTCGCATACTACGCCATCTAAAAATCCGACATGGTGTTATAATGCAATGATTAATCCATTACTTAAGTATCAGATGAGAGGCGTTTTGTGGTATCAGGGAGAGGCCAATTGTGTTAGAGCTAGTGAATATGAAGAGACACTTACAACGTTGATAACTTCTTGGCGTACTAGTTTTGGTAATGAAGAGATGCCTTTCTATATCGCACAATTGCCGCCATACAACTATGGTAGTTTTCAACAAGAGGCGGGTGATGCTTATAGTGCGGCAACATTGCGGCAAGCACAAAAAGAGGTGGCTATAAATACGCCGAACGTTGAATATGTTGTGACTATGGATGTGGGTGATGTGAATGACATTCATCCAACGAACAAACAACCCGTAGGTGAACGATTTGCAGCATTAGCATTAAATTATTGTTATAACTTTCCTGACATTGATTATACGGGACCAGAATACAAAAGTTTTGCAGTTGAGGGAAACATTATTCGTTTGACTTTTGACCATGTAGAAAATGGGATTATTGACCAATACGCAGAGTTGAATTGGTTTTGTATTGCAGGTACTGATCAAAAGTTTTACCATGGAAATGCAGTGATAGATGGGGATGATATTTTGGTCAGTTCGCCTTATGTGGAAACCCCCGTTGCTATTCGCTTTGCATGGCATAATACCGCTGTGCCAAATTTCTTTAACTCTGAAGGGTTTCCTGCGTCGCCTTTCAAAACAGATGATTGGAACACATTTACATATGTTAGTAATATTACCTCATGGAGTTCCTTACCAGATATTCGCACACAAGCCTTTGATTTGACTATTCCTGAAATTACAGAAGGAAATCCAGCAGCAGGCAAACGCGTAAAACAAACCTTAGCGAACTACCAAGGGACAGAAGTATATCACATTCTTCATTTGCCTAGCAACTGGGAAGCAGGGAAACAATACCCTGTCATTGTAGAGTATGCCGGCAACGGGCCTTATTCTAATAAATATGGAGATGTGTGTACTGGTAAACCTGATGATGCCCATTTAGGCTATGGCATAAGTGGTGGCGAAGATTTCATTTGGATTGCGATGCCTTTCGTCAGTGAAGACGGGCAGGAAAATCAACTTAATTGGTGGGGAGATATTGAGGCTTCGGTTAACTATACCATCAATACCGTAAAGGATGTTTGTACCAACTATGGCGGCGATAGCACTTTGGTTTTTGTGACAGGTTTTTCGCGCGGCGCTATTGCCTGTAACTATATTGGGCTATTTAATGATGAAATTGCTGACCTGTGGTGTGCTTCTATCCCTTGTAGTCATTATGATGGTGTTATTACCACCTGGCCTTACCCCGATGCAGATGCAGCTTCAGCTAAAACAAGGTTAGAACGATTAGCAGGAAGACCTCAGCTGATTACACAAGAAGGCGGAGGCACAGGTAACAGTAGAGCATTTATAGAATCAACGAACGTTCCAGGTGATTACACCTATCTGGATATTCCTTATCGTAATCACGATGACCGCTGGTTATTACAAGATATTCCGCAACGTGCGGTATTGCGTCAATGGGTGAAAGATGTGATAGAATGCAGAGCAGAAATCAGTGCACCTGCAGTCGTGGATGAAGGCGCAAGCATAACAGTGAAGATTGATTTAAAAGGGAATGGTCCTTGGGCATTAAGTTACAGTGTGAATGATGAGGTTTTTTACCTTGATAAGGTGACAGCATCTCCTTATACATTTAATTATGTTGTTAACGACGAGGTCACTTTTAAAATACTTTCGGTAACGGATACCAGAGCCAAAGGAACAGCTGGTAGTGAGACGACAACTTATGTTTATGACAGCGAAATAAGTGCTGTTTATGACGGTATGGTGAGACAGACTCAAGACGATGGTATTTTTGATGCTACTGCAACAGAGGTAAAGAAAGCTGGCTCGTGGCAACGAAAAAGTTTTTTCTCTTTTAAACTAAATGAATTGTCATCGGATTCAGTCTTGGCTGCTGTTTTTAATGTTTTTTTGAATGCTTCTTCGTCTACTGAATTCAATACTACTTTAAGCATTTTTGGGGTAGATGAGGAGGAGTTTTCAGAAGAAATAAATACTTGGACAAAAGCAGAAATGCTCACTTTAACCAATATTCCTACAGTTGTTAATGTTACGGAGAATGATTTGGGGGCTTACTTAAGTTTCAATGTGTCAGATTATTTGAACGCTTGCTTGTCTGCTGGCGAGACGCAAATGACACTATGCTTGCAGGGCGAAAGTAGTCATAGTGCCGTTTTTTATTTTAATACAATAGAGAGTGGGGAAAATCAACCTATAATTTCTTATGCTACAGCATCATTTGCTTCTGCAATAAATAATACGGAGGTGGATGTGGGCTTTGCTTTATTCCCGAACCCTACACGAAACTTCTTTATTATAAAAAATACGAATGATTCAGTATTACCTTATCAGGTATTTACACTTCAAGGTGTAAAAATAAAAGAAGGTATAGTAGTGCCTGATAATTATGCAATGATTTCAGGGTTAGAAGAGGGCGTTTATTTTGTTAGTTCAAAAAATTTCACAAAAAAAGTACTTGTACTGTAATAAATACAAAGAGGAATGATAAAAAGAATTCTATTTATATTAATAATGTGTTGCGGTCTTAACGGGGCAGTTATTGGGGCAGTTCTATCGGGAGTGGTTCAGGATGAAAATAAAGAAGCTATACCGGGGGCCACTATTATGATAAAAGGCACTGGTGATGGTACTATAACGGATGTTGAAGGACGGTTCACAATCACTGTTAACGAATCTGATGTGTTGCAGATTTCATCATTAGGGTTCAAGACACAGGAGATAATTTATAAAGGACAGGCCACACTTAGTGTGACATTAACTTCAGATGTGATGAATCTGGAAGAGTTTGTCTCTGTTGGATATGGTTCCAGGAAAAAAGTCAATTTAACAGGTGCAGTAGAAAACATTAGTACCGAAGATATTGCTACACGTACTATTACCAATGCTGGTCAAGCTCTACAAGGTAAAGTTTCAGGGGTAATAATAACACAAAATTCAGGACAGCCCGGTCAGGATGAAGCTGAAATTCGTATTCGCGGAGTGTCATCTATCGAAAACAGTAATGATCCATTGGTTATTATTGACGGGATAGAAGGACAGTTAGATGATGTTAACCCTAAGAATATTGAGAGTATGTCGGTATTGAAAGATGCATCTTCAGCAGCTATTTATGGTAACCGTGCAGCTGCTGGTGTTATTATCATTACTACAAAATCGGGGACGAAGGGGTTGAAAGTCAATGCTAGTATTACGAATTCACTACAGCAGGTTACTACTTTCCCAAAGGTGGCAAATGCCTATGAGTATGCTACTCTGCTAAATGAAGCACGCTTAAACTCCGGTTTCCCTAATGTGCCATATGATGATGATAAATTGGAAGAGATAAAAAATGGAACTAACCCTAGTTTGCAGAATGTAGATTTATATGATTTCTATTTTTCACCAGCTATGATGCAAAACTATTATGCATCGGTAAGCGGAGGTCAAGATAATTACAACTTTGCATTTTCTACCGGTTATCTTAATCAGGATGGTGTTCTTTATGGTACCGGGGCTGACAAACTAACTTACAGTGCGAAATTGAACGCCAAATTTTGGGATAAGAAGTTGAGAACCAGTTTTTCGGTAAAAGGGTATAACAAGAATGAAGAAGAACTGTCAAGCAGTACTGCTTCAGTGATGTCTTACAATGCCAATAGTTCACCGATTGGTTTCTTACAGGCGGTAGATACAGCGACTAATGAACCAGGACTATACGGAGGTAAAGCTAAGTATTATGCTATCGATGAAGCGGGTGGAGGTACTGATATTACGCGAAATAATTTTAGTTATCAGCTTAGTGCAGAATTGGAACCTGTTAAAGGATTAAAGGCCAAAGTGCTTTATGGGAAAACGCTGTATGATTATGAAAAACAACGTTTGTTAGCTTCTGTGACTTTAGCTGGTAATCCTAATGAAGATGTTTCAACAACAGTGACTGATTCGCAATATGATTTGACACAGACAGAGTCGTCGACAAGCACTTTTACTGGAACATTGAATTATAACAAGTCTTTAGGAGTGCATAAATTTGGTGTTTTGTTAGGCTACGAATATCTTGATTTTAAAACTAACTCTGATTTCTTTTCAGTGAAGTTTCTTTTAGCTAATCAACCTTATTTCCCTTTTGGCGATCCTGAAACTTTTTCTACTGATGGTTATATTAGTGAACGCTCAACGATGTCATATTTTGGGCGGGTCGATTATGCTTATAAAGATAAATATTTATTTGAGGCTAATGTTAGACGTGATGGCAGTTCACGCTTTTCTGAGGGAAATCGTTGGGGTACTTTCCCCTCTTTTTCATTGGGGTGGCGTGTTTCAGAAGAAAGCTTTATGGACGATATGCCAGTAAGTTTAAAATTAAGAGCCTCTTGGGGACGCTTAGGTAATGAAAGGATGAAAGAGTACTATCCTACTTATGACGAGATGGTTGCAGGAGAATATTATAATTTTGATAATATGGTAGTACAAGGGACAGGAACTTCCCTTTTAGGCAATGATGATCTGGTCTGGGAAATATCAGAGCAAACCAATATTGGTTTGGATATGACCTTGTTTGATGCTTTTACTTTTTCAGCAAATTATTTCCAAAAACTGACCTCAGGTATTTTGGGACGTGTGGATGTTCCACTTTCTTTAGGTTTGGGCAATTCTACAAGTTCTAAACCTTATCAGAATGTTGGAGAGATGATTAATAAAGGCATTGAAAGTACGTTTCAGTATAATAAGCGATGGAAAAACTGGAGTTTTAATAGCACATTTAACCTGACTTATATTACCAATGAAGTCTTGGATTTAGGCGATCTTAGTTATGTGGCTCATAATGATGTTGTGTCTGGCTATTTGCCTCCTTCTGATATTATTCGTTCTCAGGTTGGGCGTCCTTTTGGCTCTTATTATGGACTGACAGCAGATGGCATTTATCAGGTAGATGATTTTACCTGGCAAGGCGATAGTGATCCTACTATTAATCATTATGACCGTTTATACAAGTTAAAAGATGGTTCGGTAGATCCTTCAGCTATTATAGCAAATCCGCAACCGGGAGATATTAAATTTAAGGATATCAATGGTCCTGATGGTGAAAAAGACGGAAAAATAACCGAAGATGATATTGATTTTATGGGAAGTTCTCAACCGGATCTTATCTATTCTATCAATTTGTATACTGAGTATAAAAACTGGTCTTTAAATGTTTTGGGGCAAGGCGTATATGGTGCTAATGCGTATATAATGGGAGCATTAACTACACCTTTCTGGGGCGGTCGAGGAAATATTTCAAAAGAGATAGTTAATAATCACTGGTCTTATGATAATCCTTCGGAAGAATACCAACGTGTGTATGATGATTCGCAAAGAGCCAATATAGTATCCTCATACTACTTACAGGATGCCTCTTATTTCAGGATAAAAAATATTGAATTGGCGTATGCTTTTGACGACTTGGTATCGGTATATGGTATTGATGAGATGAAAGTTAGTTTAAGTGTGGAAAATGCCTTGTTGTTTAGCAAAATGGATGGTTTCGATCCGGAAAAGTCGTTTAATAAAATAACGCCGGATTTTCACCCGCAGGTGAGAATTTATTCATTAGGTGTTAACTTGAAATTCTAAGGAAAAGAAATTGAAAAACAGATTGAAAATGAGAAATTTGATATATATACTTTCGTTGGCTTTGATCTTTATTGCTTGCGAAGATCAGCTATTAAGAACCCCTAAAGACGTTATTTCACCTTCAGAGTTTGAAACAGAGAATGATATTATTTATGCTTTAAATGGCACTTATAAAGCCTTAACAGGAATGGGGCTTGAGGGTATAGACAAGCAAAATGTTGAGCCAGTAATTACAGATTTTATTACTGATAATGGTTTTATGGATAAGTCCTGGATGGGGGTTGTAGAATATTGGGACCAGGGGCATAACCAGTTTTCACAGTTTGCTGAGCGTAAATGGACTCGCAATTATGTGGGGATACTGAGGGCAAATACTATACTAGCTTATATGCACAAGGTAGAAATGGCTGACGATTTGCGCAAACAGTACGATGCACAGGCTCGCTTTCTTCGTGCTTATTTTTATTCTGATCTGATTCATTATTATGGCGATGTGCCATTACGTTTGAAACCCGATGGTTTAGAGAGTAAAGATATAGCGCGTACTTCAAAAGATAGTATCATTACGTTTATCTATCAGGAAATGGACAGTGTCATTCAGGTTTTACCAACAAAAGAAGAAACAGAACATGGACGTGCTACTAAAGCTGCTGCACAGGCATTAAAAGCTTGGGTGGCTCTTAATAACTATGACTATGATGAATGCATCGATGCTTGTGATGGTATTATAGATGATGCACTATATAGTTTGCATTATGACTATGCCGGACTTTTCAAGCCGGAAACAGAAATTAATAATGAGGTTATCTTTAGCATTCAGTATATGATGGACAAGACGGTTGAAGTATTGAGTGAACCTTACACAACGTATTTTTATTCCTGGTCTTCATTTATGGCTGATTATAGTTTGGTATCTAGTTATTATACCACTGAGGGATTGAAGGCTAATGAAACGAATCCTGCTTTCGATCCTCAAGATCCGTTTATTGACCGTGATCCGCGTTTAGGGATGACCTTTGCTTTGCCTTATAAATTCAATGGTTTTACTAATAACGGTGATACTCTTTTCTATATTCCATATAATAAAAAAGCTTATAATTTTTCAAGCTTAAGAATTAATAAGTACGTGGATTACAATGTGGAGCATATTATGCGTGGAAAAAAATCGACAGGAACTAATATTGTACTTTCAAGATATGCTGATGTGTTGCTGATGAAAGCCGAAGCCATGTGTATGCGTGATGGTGCTGCAGCCGATGCTGCAGTTAGAGCATTGGTCGATCAGGTAAGACAGCGACCGGGGGTGATGATGCCTAAAGTAGAAGATGTAGAAGGAACCGGTCTCTCACAAGAGCAGCTGTTGGATGTTGTAAAGCACGAGCGACGTGTGGAGTTTGCTTTCGAAGGCACCCGAATTTTAGATATTAAGCGTTGGGATATAGGAGCTCAAGCTTATGTGGATGGGAGAGGTTATGATCCTAACTATCTTTATTATTGGGTGGTGAATGATGATAATCTGGCTCAGATGGAAGAGGATGATATTGTCCCATCTAATATGATGCGCTATCTGAAACGTGATAGTTACTTTCTGGATAAAATATTTAAAACAGAGCAGGCCTTTAGGGATCAAATGGCGAAAATATTTACTCCTGATAATGGATTTGATAATAATGAATTGGAAAATTATGATGATATCATCATAGATTATGTAGAACCAAAATTCAAGATTTATACCTTTAGAAACAGAACCTTTAATGCTAACAAAGGGTATTTGTGGCCTATACCATATAGCGAGATACAGTCTAATGATTTGATTAATGCTAATAATCCTGGTTATTAGCAGCGGAAATAGAATATATATTACTAACTTTTAAAAATTAAGTATTATGAAAAGAACAGTTTTACAATTATTATTAAGTGTTTTCAGCCTTATGCTGATAAATGCAGAGGGGGTTGTTGAATTGGCAACCAAAAGTGGTTATGTTCAAAATGCGGGAGACAAAACCGTGTTTTATGATGCCAATATTAAATTAAAATATATTACAAAGTCTTGGGCGAGGGTTGGTTATGTAGAAGTGCCTGTGAGTGAGAGTTCGGCCGCCAATCTCGTGGAGTTTAAAGTATATTTTTATAAGTCAAGTGCATCAGGAGATTTTCAAGTACAGTTTGCCTCGATGAATGGCTCACTGCCAGTGGATTTAGGGTTTACTTCTCAGCCAGATGAAAGCTCATTGACTGTTTTGGGTACTAAAACTGTAAATGGAGCAGCAGAAGGTTGGTTATCTGTAGATATTACTACGCAATACAATGCTGCGATCACTGCAGGAGAAAGTGCTCTATCTATTCGTATGCAATCATCTGATGATGCAGAAACAATGCTTGAGTTTTATAGCTTGGCTACAGGAACAAGCAATAAACCTCATATTGAAGTGAGCTCTAATTGTCCCAAAAGCTTAACTGAAGTAGATACCGTTTTGGTAGAAGGGGAATCTTTGCAAGTTGGAGATATGAGTTATACAGAAAGTGGTATATATATTGATAGCGCTTTTACTGCATGTGGTGCTGATAGCATTACTACTTACTATGCTTTATTTATTAAGAATGAAGAAGTGATTGTAGATACTGCTATTTGTGATGGAGATGTTTTAAGTGTTGTTACCGGTCCTCGTTCTACCAAAACATATTCAGATGCGGGGACTTATAGGGATACCATCACTGCAGCTAATGGTCAACAGGTGACGGTCACTAATTTAAGTTTGAATGCTTTGCCTGAGCCTCAGGATTTAGGCGATGATCAGGAAATCCGTGAAGGAGAAGAGACGGTGTTGGATGCCGGTGACGGTTTTGCTGCTTACCAGTGGTATAATAATGGAAAAATAATTAACGGCGCTACGAATCAAACATTAACCGTTGATGTTGAGAATTCTTCTTTTGTGTTTGGAATTAATGAGGTTTCTGTCGAGGTGACCAATGCGAATGGATGTAGAGGAGCTGATGATGTTTGGGTTGAGATAGTTGGTAACTTTATTCATCCTGAAAAAGATATGTATCTGGAAGAAGCAGGTGATCGTCAGTTGGATATCTCACGATTGGAAGTAAAGTATGATACTTGGGGGGATGTAAGTCTAGATGTTCCTGCTGCACCATATTACACGAAAGAGATCTATCTGGCTTTTGATTTAGGTCTTAATGAGATTCCTGCTGAAGCAGAAAATATGAAGTTGAAAATGTATATGTATGGTTTAGCAGGTAACAGCAAACAGAGCTCTCCGGATACCACATTAAGCATTAATTGTGATTACACTGATGGTCTATACGGCGATGATATGATATGGACTACTCGTACAGAGGTTTCAGAGCGTACACCTTTGGCACAAGCATTAAGTGTAAATCCAACAATGATAAATACACATGTAGAGTGGGATATCAATGATGTTTTTGTTAGCGATATTTTAGGGAAAAAGAATCAGTTCACTATTATACTTTCAGTTTCGAATGATGCATATAGTCTACTTGCTAAGTTTAAAGATATGGCTAACAATAATGTTGGTTGGAGACCTTCTATTACTTTCCAAATGCCTGAGACATCCGATCTTCAAGAGATCAAGTTGGATGCTAAAGTTGTTTTAGCTCCAAACCCTGTTGAAAATATGATTTACATCTGTGGAGAAGAAAAATTCACGACTGCTACAGTTTATAGTTTGCAAGGCCAGCTATTATTGGCCAGTCAGTTGGAGGATAATTCGATTGATGTGACTCGTTTGGCAAGTGGCCATTATATTGTGAAGTTAAGCAATAGCCAACGTAGTGTAAGTCAAATGATAATTAAGAAATAATAATAAGGTAGCTTACATGATTTATTGTTGTGTAAGCTGCCATATAAAAAACAATTGCCTTATGAAAACAATAAAAATACTTTTCACCATATTAGCTGTAATGTTATTTGCAAATAACTCGTATGCAGAATTAACAAAAGTAGCTTCCGCCGATCTTACCGCATATCCTTCAACGGAGCATAGTACGCGATTGGCAATTTCTGCAATTAATGGAGCCGGGCTAAATGCAGAAGCTGGTACACATAGTACAAGCAGTGGTGATATGTGGTCATCATATGGATTTGAAACGGGAATCGATTATCAATATTTCAAAATAAAAATAAATACAGCCAGAGATCTTGATAGTATTCATATCTGGAATGGGAACTGGGGAACTACTTATCGAAATCGTGGTGTAAAGAAATTTGAGATATATTATGCTCAGTCAGCAGCGAATTTGTCTTCGGTTGCATTTACTGATGCTCAGTGGACTCTGCTTAGAAGTGATTCTTTAGAAATGGCTAGTGGAGCAACATCTTATGCAGGTGAAGGAAAGAGCTTAACTGATATTCCTTCTAATGTTAATTGGATTGCATTAAAAATAACTGATCACCATGGTGGTGGACTTTCATATGTGATGTTGAGTGAAATTCAGCTCTTTGAAACGCCTTCTGAAGTGGAGAACCTTGAAGGAAGTATTTTGGCACCTGAGCAGGCTGAATCAGGAGCGCAAACGGACATATCTTTTGTGTTAAAAGGAACAGCACCATGGAAACTTACCTATAGTTTAAATGGGTTAGCAACTACAGTTTCGGATATTAATTCTTCTCCTTATACTATTTCAGAGACTCTTGCTGAACGTACAATGGTAAAGATAGATTCACTATCTGATGCTAATGATACAATAGTTAACGCAGACTCAACTCTGATTAATATCTATGATACTACAGTTAACCCGACAAATGATGGTATGGTAAGGGAGTCCGCAAGTGATACTTATACTATTACTTATATTGAGTTGAAGAATGCAACACCATATTCACGTGAAGGCGTGTTTTCATTTGATATTGCCGACTTGGATAGTATGAATTATGCTGCTTTCAAGGTATATCTGTATTATGCAAGTGATGCCTCATTCTCTTCGACATTCAGTATTTACGGTATTGGTCAGAGTGAATATGATGGGGGTAATGCCAGTTGGGCAGATATACAGTCTTATGAACATATAGATAGTAGTATGTCGGTAGCTGTAACCGAAGCTAATCTTAACCAATATTTAACCTTTGACGTGACAGAATACATTAATGGCTGTATTGCCAATGGTGATACTAAGTTAAACTTCTTGTTAAAAGCCTCTCCATCATCTGTAATGTACAAATTGAAGATGACAGAAAACGGTTCTTCAATGCCTGAGTTAATATATGACGAATATAATACCGGAGTAACAGTATTTGAAGAGGCTATTGAAAGCAAGGATGCTATTGCTGTTTATCCGAATCCAGCAACCAGTTATTTAAAAGTAACTGGAGCTTGTGATATAGAACAGGTATCGTTATATAATTTATCCGGACAATGTGTGATGTCTTCTGCTGTTGTAAATGATGAAATAAATATAGCATCATTAAAGTCTGGGAGCTATATTCTTAGACTGGTAAGTGAAGGCCAGGTCTTTGTGCGAAAATTTATAAAAGAATAGGTTTTTGAGGGGGGAGGAGCGTATGGTAGCTTTTATACTATCGTACGCTTTTTTTTATAATAGAGTGTGGTTGCATTTATAGTGTGGTTTGTACTAAATTGAAAAAGGTATGAAAATTAAGAGTGTAAAATTGATATTTATTCTGATAGCAATGAGTTTGGTAGCTATTGTTAATGCGGTACCTTCAAGTGGAGAATATGAAAAGTTAGATAATTTGTCTATTTATGCTTCATCAGAATATACATCAACAAGTCGTTTGGCTGAGAACCTTATTAATGGTTCTGGCCTTGGTGATGATGGAACTCATAGTACGACCTCAGCTCATATGTGGTCGTCAAAAGAATCAGGGGCTACACATCATACTTTAAAGCTAGGACTTGATGAAGCCCGTAATATGGTGGGGATGCAACTGTGGAATGGTAACTGGACCAGCTATAAAAACAGAGGTGTTAATGCATTTGATATCTATTATTCTACATCGGATATTGATATTTCGCAGCTTAGTTTTGAGGATGCACGGTGGAAACTGTTACGATCAGATGTGTTAGCTGAAGCATCTGGTAATAAAGATTATAAGGGGGAATATAAAGATTTATCAAGCATTCCTACTGCAGTGACTTGGATAGGTATTGATATAAAGAGTAATCATGGTGGTGATTTTGTTTATGCTTTACTAAGCGAAATAGAATTATATGCAGAACCAGGTGCCGGAGTTGTTATTCCAAAGGACACTATTCCTAATGCTTCTTTGGAAAATGATATCTACTGCATCTTTTATAACGGAAAAGAGAATACTCTTGAATTGAAAGAAAAGAGTTCGTCTTCATCGTTATGTTTTGAGCCAAACTTTCAGGTTATTAGAAATGTATCAAAGCCATCTATTGGCTTGTCTAAAATATCTGAGGACTTTAACTATAAAACAGTAAGTGTCGAAGGTCAACTGGACTATATGACTTCACGGGCAGGGAATCTGATGAAGTTAGTGCCGGAAAATATAACATCTACAAGCGATGTAATAACCTTTATTTACCCGAAGCAGAGTGGTTATAGCTTTACTGCGACCCTTAGTTTGCCAGAAACAGATGATGCAGAACCAGAGTTGATAGCTCAACTAACACCCTCTATAAGTGCATATTTTTCGGTAGGCTATTATGGGGCACCAGCTCAAAATATTGATAATGTAGATGAAATATTTCAGCCATTACCTTTTACAGAAAAGCGTTTCCCTGAAGACTCTTATTTGACACCATCTTTTTTGGCAACTTTGCCAACAACTTTGGCAACAAAAGATAGTATAACTTATGGTGTGGTAGCCGATGCCTCAGAGTTTTCTTTTGACCCTATGCCTTGTACACTTGCAAGAAGCGAGTTTGGTGTAGCCATCCGGGATAATGAGAATAAAGTGCGCCCCATGGTTTGGGCGCCTATCATTGGGAACGATGACTCTAAAATAGAAGCAGGAGAGAGCTATACTTTTAAATATCGCCTTTATCTATCTAAAGCAGATATGAGCTCAGCTTATGAGGATATTGCCCGTAGGCTCTATGGTTTTGGCAATTACCGCCATAATGCATTAGGGTCATTAAATACAGCACTAGAGAATATGGTAAAGTTTGCTATGGGGCCATATGGTGAATATAAAGAAAGTATGAAAGGATATTCTTACGAAACGGATATCCCCAATTCGGTAAAGAATACTTCATCAATTCCGATTTTGGATATGGCTTTTTTGTTGGATGATTCTATTATTTTTGAAGATCGGGCTGTGCCTGTTACAGAGTTTATGCTTTCGCGAGAAAGTTTTAATTATGCAGAGGACTACACCACAGGTACAGGACAAAAAGCTTATAACTCATTAGGTGACCCTTGCAGCAAAACAACCGAGTTGATGTCTTTCTATGCTCAGGGAAAACAAAATTCAGATCTATTTAAAACTTTAGCAGAGTCACAAGTAATCAATGCATCAAATTTAGCTTTAGAGACCAAGTGGCGTGAATCTATAGCCTTTTATGATGGTGAGCAGGATGATTCTTATCTTTCTTGTATTCAGAGTGGTGCGGATAAATATATTTCGGATAGAATAAATACGAAACAAACAGGCTTTAATTATATTGATCATTCTAAATCTAGTTTTTGGTCAAGCTTAGCTCCGAAATTCTGGGAAATGTTTGAAAGCTATAAGCGTACCGGGCTGGAGCGTCATTTAGTAGCATCTCAAAAAGCAGCACGTTCTTATGCTTACCACATTTGGTTGGCTCCGGCTGTTCCAGATGTGAATATTCTTTGCAATAAAGGAAATAAAGCACCTAACTACAGAGGTGGGATACCAATTAATATTTCCGAAGAATATGCACCAGCTTGGCGCCTGTCTGCTGCCGGTTTGTTATGTGAAGCGGGAGGAACAAGCACCAGTAAGCACCGTGGAATCTTTATGGCAAACCACGCCCCATATTTTATGCGCATAGGAGCACTGACTGGTGATCAGTTTCTGATGGATATTGCCAAGGCAGCTATGATTGGTCGTTGGCGCAGCTTTCCAGGGTACCATATGAACACCGATAGAACTACAGTTTACGAAAAAGACGATTTTTGCCATAGAAGTATTGATGATTTACTAACAACAACCTCAATGCATTACAGCCACGTATGGCCGATGATAGCGTTAACATTCGACTACTTAGTGAGTGATGTATATGCACGATCTGGTGGTGCTATTGATTTTCCAAGCCATTTTATCGAAAATACGGCTTATATATATAATAATTTGTATTTTAAGAATGGTCATTTTTATGGGGATGATAATGTTACCTTGTGGATGCCTAGTGGTTTGGTTACTAGTAGTAATAAGGAGTTAAATTATATTGCAGCTCGTGGTAATGGTAAGATGTATCTGGCTTTTACGAACCAGAGTGCAACTACTGCTAATGCCACTATTACTATTGATGCCGGACGTGTTGATATAATTGGAAAAAAAGCGTCTGTAAGAGAAGATAATACAGATAGCGGTACATTGAGTTTAAGTGGGAATAGTTTTGATGTAAAAGTATCAGCGAATGGAATTACTACAGTAGTTATTGGTGGGGTAGAGCCCCAGGTTCAATTTCAGGATGTCATTGGTTACCAGTCCTACAAAAATAAATGGCAGCAGGCACTTGAAATTTCAACGGCTGCTCAGACCCGTGCAATGATTATCGGTTTTTCTAATGAGTATACCCGCTTTTTTGCTTTTTCTGATGCAGAGAAAGGTAATTATACATCAGTTCGTTTTAAAGTATGGTTTGATGGCGAGTTGCAAGATGAAATGACTGACACCAATTATCCGTTTGAATATAGTGAATGGGTGCCACGTTCGGTAAACCAAGTACGTTTAAAGGTGACCAATAATGATGGGACTAATGATGAGTTTGTTTTTGAGAGAACACCTTATACTGTTTCTGCCACAGTTTCAGGGTGGACGTCTATAAAACAAGGTCAAGAAGCCGAGATTGTTTACGAAACGGATGGTGAAGCTCCATGGTATCTGAGACATTCGGATGGAAATGATGAATATGAGAGGACTGTAAGTGCTAATAGTTTTGTTGATTTGGTAGCACCATTACAGACCACAAGCTATAAGTTAGTAGCTGTTGTGGATGCTGCTGGCGATACTGCAAATATTGTTACTTCGGAAGCAAAAGTGAACGTTATTGATGAATTTGACTTTAATAAAGGTTTTTATGCTATTCAGGATGCTTATGTTTATCAGCTAGGTGCCGATAATAACTATGGCAGTGATGATGAACTAAAATTAAGAGGAAAGGGAAAAAGTCAGCGTGAGATAATACTGAAATTTGATGTTTCTGAACTAGAAAGAACAGGGAGTAAATACCTACTGGGGCTTCACTTTACAGCGGCAAGTGCTTGTCCGGTAATGATAGGACTTCGTGAAGTTAATTCTTCCTGGGACGAAGCTGGAGTGACTTGGAACACAAAACCCGAACTTATATCATCTGAGTATATAGATACCATTGGGATCAGTGAAATATCTCCTTCCGGAGCTTACTATTATTTCGATATTACAGATTTTATAAAAAACTATACAGGAGCCGGCATGCTTAGTTTTTCTGTCGGTTTTCTTGATGGTAACGAATTGGCTACTTTGACTTTTCCCAGTAAAGAAGCTCAAAGTACAACGGTACATCCTTGTATTGTTTCTGATGTAGGTGCTGAGTTAAGTAATTTGATAGTGACAGCTAATAAAGAGAGTGATTTAAAGATTAAGCAGACACCTGAAGAGTTACTAATCCTTTCTCCAAAGAATGTGAAAAGGCTTTCTGTTGTGGATATGAAAGGCGTGTATATGAAACTTGAAAAGCAACAGAATTCAATAGCTACTAGTAGACTGGAAAAAGGGGTTTATATTTTGGTTGCAGAAACAGAGAATCGATCATTTTCAAAGACTTTTATGGTGAAATAAGCTACTTTTGCCTTTGTATATGTAATAGTTTTTGTTGTAAATATTTATCTCGATAAATTCCTTGGGAGTAATCCATTGACAATGGAAGTGTCAGGGCATTAGTTTTCGATAGGATGAAAGAGTTTGGTTCACTAAGGCTTTTTATTGTAATAATGAGATCTTGCTTGAAGTATTTGCTATGGGTACTATTGTAAATGGAGGTGAGTATGATAAGGATAAATTATAGTTTGGAGGGATGATGAAAGTGTTTCGTTAAAGTGTAATGTGAAATTTAAGGTAAAATATTATGCTTATAAGCAGGTGACAGAAGTGAAAACTCAATGATAATATTGTTGATAGGGTGCAAAAAAGCGAGCCCCCCCAAAGAGCCCGCTTTCTATTGTAAAGAACAGATTATTAATATCGTACCTGAGCAGTATTAAATTTCTTCCTAAGGTTAATAAGTGCATAGCGCATACGCCCCAGTGAGGTGTTGATGCTCACGTCGGTATGTTCAGCAATTTCTTTAAAACTTAAGCCCCAGAAATAACGCATTATCACGATTTCACCCTGTTCTTTGGGTAACTGTTTGATAATCTTTTCCAGATCCTCTTTTGTTTGTTCATCGACTAAATGCTCTTCTTGTGAATCCTCATTAAGCGCTTCACTTGCTAAGATGTCATAATCATAGTCATCGTTAGATATGTGTGCCTTTTTCTTGCCACGGTAATGATCTATAATCAGGTTGTGCGAAATACGTATTACCCAGGGCAGAAACTTGCCATTTTCGCGGTAGCGCTTGGTCTTAAGGTTGTGCATTACTTTGATAAAAGTATCCTGAAAGATGTCTTCTGTAATTTCTTTATTCTTTGTTGTTTTGAATATATATGCCTGCACAGTTCCCTTATGACGCTTTATCAGCACGTCAAGAGATTCTTGCGAACCGCTCATAAAATTCTTCAACAGTTGTTCGTCAGATTTATGTTTTAACCGTTCCATACTGTTAGTGTTAGAAATTATTAAGAGTCGGTGTTTTATCATAGACACAAGTTTTTAATTTAAAGATATAAAAGTAAAATCAAGCAAAAGTAATGCCAAAATGCAAATAGCTGACTTCCAGAAAATAGTTATAAAACGGAATAAAAAAGAATTTATTGTTGTCTAATGGGAGAACATTGTTTTTCAGACAATCTTTTTACCCAATTTATAAATTTAAAACACACTACAATGAAAAAGTTAGGAACAATTCTCGTGTTATTTTTAGGATTAAATGCAATATGGGCTCAAGGGCCTGGTGGTGGACAACGTATGTCGATGGAAGAGCGTCAAGCGCAGGAGTTAAAAAACCTTACAAAAGCCCTGGATTTAGATGAAAATCAAATTACCGCCGTTAAGGAATTGCAAGCTGATTTTGCTAAAGAAGCCAAGGAGCTGCGCTCAGGGATGCAGCAAGGTGGTGACCGTCAGGCTATGCGCGAAGGAATGTATAAATTGCGTAATCAATTTGATGTTGATGTAAAAGCGGTATTGACTAAAGAGCAATACCCGAAATTTGAAGAGTATATTAAGAATCGCGATTCTCAGATGCAACAACGTCAAGGACAGGGGCAACGTCAAGGGCAAAAAACAAGAAATTGAGAGTGACAGTTTAATATCAGCGAACGGATAAGTCGTAGATATGGCTGTCTTTAAGGGTGAATCGATTTTTTTTTGATTTGCCCTTATTTTATAGTATTACTCCAAAGCGAACACGGCCATCACCGGAAAATGATCAGAATAGTTTACTTTTTTGCGTTCATATTTTGTGAAAGGCAGGCTCTCTGAGTGAAAGATAAAATCAATACGAAGGAAAGGATATGTACCATTATATGTGGTCCCAAATCCGGTGTTTTGATGTAAATAGGCATCTTTTAGTTCTTTTGATAACTTATGATAACTGTAGGAGACTGGTGTGTTATTCATATCAGCGCATAGCACTACCGGGTGTGGCGAATGGTGGGCAATATTGGTGATGAGCTCAGTGCTTTTGCTATGTTGTATAGCTGCACGGTTAATGGATCTTATAGCCCCTTTGATGCGTGTTTTGTAATTGTCGCTGTCAATGCCTTCTATGATGTCATATTTATTGTTAAAATGAATGGATTCAAAGTGTGAATTGATGATCCTAAAATAATCGTTTTTTACCTTAATGTCTGCGAAAATGCTGCATCCTTTTTGCAGACTGATGTCACCCTCCAGTCCTCGGTTACTGATAGGGTATCGCGAAAAAATTGCCAGCCCCTGCCGGTAACGTTTGGTTCGTGAATTTGGGTTGTAATGAATATAATGATATGGGAATTCTTTGAACGAATTCAGGATAAAAGTTTCGGTGACACCACTACCCGGGGAGGTGGCCACACCAAACTCTTGCAGGCATAGTACGTCGACATTCTGCTTCTTGATAAAGCGTATCATATCGCTGACGTTATTTTTATCCTTGCTCCAGTTGTAGCGATCAAACACCCGCACATTGTAACTCATCACCTTGAAGCCTTCTTGTAGCTCGGTTTTGTCGCTACGATGATAAGGAAAAGACGTTCGTGTTGTAGGCCATGCGATTAGCATAGCTATTAATGAAATGGAAAAATAGAAACGTGCCTTTAATACCCAAAATACGATAAACAACACATTGAGAATGATAGAGTAAGGCATCACTAAGCCCCAGAATGCAAGAAATGGCATTTTTTCAGGACTAATGAGCGGTGCCAAGCAAGCACTTAATAGCACCAATACAGCCAGAAGGTTAAAAAACAGAACAATATATTTAACAATTTTCTTCATTCAGATGGCTATTCGCTAGTGGTGTATTAGAGCTTTGGATTTTAGAAGGCGTAATAAAGACTTATTTACTGGCTTTGAAAAGTTCCTCCTTTTCTTTTTTACTTAGACTTTCATAGCCTGATTGCTTTATTTTCTCCAGTATTTTATCGACGTTAACTTGTTCTTCTTTTTTTCGTTTGTTATAATCCATATCAGCACGTCGGTCAGTGGCCTTTCTAGAGCCGGTATGGCGGACTTTCATCTTAGGTCGGCGTTTGAAAGAATAGGTGGCAAAGAAATCAACCATCTTAGCAATCCATAGACTAATGTCACGGTTATTTTTTAGGTATTCTGTAGTAAACCAATAGCCAGCAAAGGCACCACCAAGGTGTGATATATGGCCGCCGGCATTCGTGGCAGAGGTGATACTCAGTAGGTCAATGACTACGGTACCAATAGCCAAATACTTCAATTTTACCCTACCAATAAGCATTAACTGTATCTCGCGGTTTGGCATAGCCGTAGCAGCAGCCACTACGATGGCTAAGATAGAAGCTGACGCACCAAGCATTAAACCAATGCTGTTGCTGTCTTGGTAATATGGAATAAAATTGAATGATAAAAGGTAGAATATGGCGCCCCATAATCCTCCCCAAAAATAAACACTCAGGATTTGTCGTTGGCTAAAATAGCTTAAAAACAGAGGGCCAAACCAATAAAGCCATAGCATATTGAAAAGCAGATGCATAAAGTCCCAGTGTAAAAATTGATAGCTGATTATTGTCCACGGTTTTATCACGAGTTGTGGTAATTGTGCCGGTACGGCCAACCACTGACTCAAAGCCATAGTGTCAGCTCCGCTTATGGTAAATACAACCTGTAAGAGTTTGTATAAGACAAAGGCGCCCAGATTTATATAAATGAGCTTGGTAGTGATGTTGCCTAAGTTGAAGTTACGTTTTATATCGTCCCAGAATGACATGTTCAAAGAGTAAGTTATAAATAGTTAATTCTAAGTGTGATGGTTTAATAAAAATTGTTGGTGTGTTTACGCCAATAGCGGATAAGAAAGAAACCGAAAATCATACCGCCCAGGTGTGCAAAGTGAGCTACACCACTACCAGTGCCAGCTATGCCGGAGAAAAGTTCTAAGAGACCGTAGCCGATCACCATATATTTAGCTTTGATAGGTATCGGTATAAACATGATGAACATCTCAGTGTTAGGGAATAGCATGCCAAAAGCCAGCAAAACGCCATAAACAGCTCCGGAGGCGCCAATGGTTACAAAGCGGTTGAGCATATCCGTTTTTAATTGAAGCAGCTCGTCGCGGCTGGTAATAATACGCTCTCCAACGTCAACTCCTGTAGCAGGCATATTATTTATAAGGCCATTAATCTCTGCTATGGCAGGTCTTAGCTCTACAAATTGGACCAATTCCTGTACTAGTGCAGCCCCTATTCCGGTAGCAAAATAAAAGATGAGAAAGCGTTGCGAACCCCAGACTTGCTCCAGCACACGTCCAAACATAAACAGTCCGAACATATTAAAGAAAAGGTGCTGAAAATTAGCATGAAGAAACATATAACTGATGAGCTGGTAAAAACGGAATTTTTCAGCCTGAAAATAGTGCAGACCAAACATACCGTTAGCATCCATGCCGGTAGATTGCAACAAAGCAGCAGCAAAGAAGACCAAAACATTGATGATAAGAAGATTTTTTAATGCCGGAGGCAAATTATTTAGCATGATTGTTATGTTCTAATTATTATTTGTTAATTCTTCAATTTTTGAAGATGATGTCATTTTTTTTAGGCTTTTGATTCGTTGTTTTATTAGAAGGAGAATGCTCTTCTAATAGTTATAATTTGGGCCATCGTTGCTCGGTTAAAACGTCAACACATATATTTTTTCACCATTGATAAAATGTGTCAGCTTATAACTGTTAATAGATACCGGGGGAGCCTCATCTGATGAATTGCTGTAGCCTTTGTGATTGAATTATATATAAGAATTTACTCATTAAACGCTATAGATTTTGCTTTAATAGATTGTTGCATATTACCGGTATTATAAATGTGACAGGTCTTTTTCAGACAGCATCGACATCACCTTTTTGCCTTTAGGGCAGTAGCGTGGTGTTTCACATTTCAGTAAACGGTTCACTATGTTTAGCATCTCATCTTTCGATAGTTCTTGGTGTTTTTTTATCGCTCCTTGTGAAGCCAAGGTCTCGGCAATGATGCTGTTGATTTCCGTCTCTAAACCAATGACTTCGGCTTTTTCTAATACTTGTTCTATGATGGAGGTGCCGTCCATCCCGGCTATTTCTGCAGGTAAAGCGTTGATGGTGTAATTACCATCAGCTTCGTTGCTGATATCAAAGCCGGCATTGGTAAGCTGCTCATTGAGCTCATCCAAGCGACCGGCTGCACTGCTGTCTAAGTTCATCGTTTGAGGAAACATCATTTGTTGTGAAACCATTTTGTGAAGCTTCATCTTATCCATAATTTCTTCAAATAAAACACGTTCGTGAGCACGTTTTTGGTCGATGATCATCAGTCCTTTTTCGGTTTCAACAGCAATGAAACGGTTGAAGAATTGACTTGTCTTATCTGCTATAATTTCCTTTTCTACCGGGGTTTCTATTTCGATGCTTTGTTGAGTATCTGCCTCTACACGTTCTAAGAATGAGGTGTTTTGAGCTATTTCATAAGGATTCTCCCAGCTTTGAGGTTTTTCCTTGCTCTCATCTTGCTGTTTAAAAGGATTAAAATTAGGGTTGAACTGAATTTTAGGTATTTTGACCTCTGTATTAGAGTTTATTATAGGTATTGGAGGAGCATCGTCCTGATCAAAATCAATCTGCGGAGATAAAGAGAATTTTCCAATTGCTTCTTTGACCGTAGCCATTAGGATAGGGTAGATAGCGCGTTCATTTTCAAATTTTATTTCTACCTTTTGCGGATGCACGTTAACATCTATGCTGCCGGGGTCCACTTCAAAAAAGATAAAATAAGTGGGAAAAGTGTCGGCTGCTAAAAGGCGTCCGTAGGCATCTACTACAGAGCGATTGAAATAAGGATGTTTCATAAAGCGTCCGTTGACAAAGAAATATTGTTCGCCACGGCTTTTCTTAGCGGATTCAGGGGTGCCAACAAAACCGGAGATTTTGGCCAGAGAGGTTTCACTTTCCACGCTGACTAATCTCTCGTTGATGTGTTTGCCCATCAGGTTAACGATGCGCATGCGCAGGTTACTTTGCGGCAATGCGTGTACTATGCTGTCATTGTGAGTGAGCGACATCGCTATTTCAGGGTAAGTTAGAGCTATGCGTTTGAAGTCATTCTCGATAAAGGTAAACTCATTCTTTTTCAGAAAACGGCGGCGTGCCGGCACATTAAAAAAAAGATTCTTAACCATCATATTAGAGCCATCAGTACAAACGGTACTTTCCTGAGTTTCCAGTTCGGAGCCATTTATAATGATTTTGGTGCCCAGCTCATCTTCGGTGCGTTTGGTTTTAAGCTCTACCTGAGCTACAGCAGCTATAGAGGCTAGTGCTTCACCACGAAACCCATTGGTCCGGAGTTCAAATAAATCCTGTGAATCGGAAATTTTTGAGGTGGCATGACGTTCAAATGCCATTCTGGCATCCATTTCGGACATGCCGCTGCCATTATCTATAACTTGTATCAGCGTACTTCCGGCATCCTTAATCACTACTTTTATGTCTGTAGCGCCGGCATCAATAGCGTTTTCCATCAACTCTTTAATGACAGATGCCGGGCGTTGAATAACCTCACCTGCAGCTATTTGGTTGGCAACGGAATCGGGTAGTAATTTGATGATGTCTGACACGATAGTTGTTTTTTTATTATTGATTTTGGGGAATGTTTCAGTGTGCTTTTAGTTTCTCATAAAAGCTTGTACAAATGTTTCGGTGTAATTCCACAAAAGATATGCCACCAAAAACAAAATGGAAATAATGATGATTATTCTTAGGTTGGAACGGCGCTTTTGATTGCTTGCAAAGTGAACTGCTGACTGATGTTGATGCTCATAACGGCGCATACTACCCTTGATGCGGTCACGGTAACTGCCTTCGCTGTTATTATTGCTTTTGCCCTGCTCTTGCTGTAGTTCTATTTGTGCCTGACGCTCCATTTCTTTAATGCGTTCTTCCTTTTCATTGTAATAGATAGGGATGTGATTAAAGGTTTTATGCTGCGTGCGTTTAAAAAGAGATAATTTCATAATTGTAAAGTCAACGTTTTGGTTTCAGGATTGGTCCTGGTTGAAATTTGTGTTTTCAGAGTGTTTGCATTTATGCATTCAAATCCATATTTCTTAAATGATCTTCCAAAGCCATTTCGTCTGGAATTAACACTTTCCGGGCTTTGCTGCCTTCGAATGGGCCTACAATGCCTGCGGCTTCCATTTGGTCAATCAGGCGTCCGGCCCGGTTGTAGCCTACATTCATGCGGCGCTGCAGCATAGAGGTAGAGCCGCTTTGGTTGGCAACTATGATTTTTGCCGCCTCTTCGAACAAGGCATCACGTTGTGCCAACACATCGCCGCTATTCTCTAAATCGTTGTTATCCTCGGCTACATATTCAGGTAACAACAAAGCGCTCGGATAGCCTTTTTGTTCGCCGATGAAGGCGACAATCTCTTCCACCTCAGGCGTGTCCACAAAAGCACACTGTACGCGTGTCATATCACTCCCCTGACTGATGAGCATGTCGCCACGTCCAATAAGCTGGTTAGCGCCCGGAGAGTCCAGGATGGTGCGTGAGTCGATCATGGAAGATACTTTGAAGGCCACGCGTGCCGGGAAGTTGGCTTTGATTACACCTGTCACAATATTGGTCGATGGACGCTGAGTGGCTAGTATCATATGAATGCCCACGGCACGTGCTAGTTGTGCTATACGGGCAATGGGCAATTCCACTTCTTTTCCGGCCGTCATTATCAAATCGGCAAACTCATCTACCACGACTACTATGTAAGGGAGATAGCGGTGTCCTTTTTCAGGGTTAAGGCGGCGTTTGATGAATTTGGCATTGTATTCTTTTATGTTACGTGCTGTCGCATTTTTTAGTAAGTCGTAGCGCTCGTCCATTTCTATGGTTAGTGAGTTGAGAGTAGCGACTACTTTTTGTACATCTGTGATGATTGGTTCTTCTTCTTCCGGGAGTTTGGCCAAATAATGCTTTTCTATTTTGGAGTATATGTTGAGCTCCACTTTCTTGGGATCTACAAAAACAAACTTCAATTGTGCCGGGTGTTTTTTGTATAATAATGATGTGATAATGGCATTGATGCCGACGGATTTACCTTGTCCTGTAGCTCCGGCCACAAGCATGTGTGGCATCTTGGTAAGGTCTACACAGAAGGTCTCATTGGTAATCGTTTTTCCCAGAGCAATAGGCAATTCGTATTTGGCTTCCTGAAATTTCTTGCTGGCTATGACCGAATACATTGATACGATTTCAGGCTTCTTGTTAGGGACTTCTATACCTACTGTTCCTTTGCCCGGGATAGGGGCAATGATACGTATGCCCAAGGCGGCCAAGCTAAGTGCAATGTCGTCTTCCAGATTCTTGATTTTATTAATGCGGACTCCTTTGTCAGGAACTATTTCATAAAGGGTGATAGTCGGTCCTACAGTGGCTTTGATGCTTGCTATTTTAATGCCGTAATGTTCCAACGTTTCTACTATGCGGTTTTTATTCTCGTAGAGTTCCTCATCGCCAACTTGCACATCTACTTTATGGTCGACCAAGAGGTTGAGCGGAGGGAGCTTAAATTTTGGTAAGTCAAGCGTAGGGTCATAATCTTCAAGGTCTTCGACCTTAACCGATTTTTTGACCTGATCTTCTTCTTCGGTTTCTATCACATCCAGACTCACTTCGTCGTTTGCATTTTCTGTTGTGACAGGATCTGGTACAATTTTTTCTTCTTCGGGGGTTGCTTCCACTTTCAACTCCATCGCATCAGATGGTTTGGCTACTGAAGCTTTGGTTTGGCTTTGAGTGTTGTCGTTTTGTTCGTTGTCAAAGCTTATCTCAGGACCTTTTTCATCTTCCAGAGGAGATAATGCGCTATCGTCATCTTCCAATATGACATCTTTGATGCGCTTCTTGCGTAAGTTTGCAAAATATTCAGTCGCCGAGCTTTTCCATTTTTTAAGAAGCTCGATGGAGTTATCTACAGCAAAAAGGAAAAAGAGAAAAAGGGTAAGGATGAGGACGGCCACCGTTCCTATCTCACCAATAGCAGCCGTGAGCCACAAACTTACAAAGTAACCGTGAATACCCCCGAGAAAAAGGGAGGTGTCCTCGTAGTTGTGGATAAAGAAAAAACCAAAGAATAGAGAGAACCAGATGGTGCCTACCAGGGTCCAGGTGAAGGTTTTTTTTATGTCTAAAATTTTGAAATTGAGTAGTCGTAAGGCGCTTATGGCTATGAAAAAGACAGGTAGAACAATGGCTACACCAAAGCCGCGATTGACCAGAAGGTTAGAAAGGAAGGCTCCGAATTTACCGGTCCAGTTGCTGACGATGACTTCGGCTTTCATAAATTCCTGAAAGGTCATATCCAGTTTGCTCTGGTCAGCAGCTCCGGCAAAGAAGAAAGAAATGATGGACAGAAAAAGGTAGAGTGAGATGATGGCTAAAACAATGCCGGTAGTGACACGAAGTCGCTCATCTTTAAAGAAATTGGCCAGTTTGCTGTCTTGAAAAGATTTTTTCTGCTTTTTTGCCTTTTTAGTTTTTGCCATCCTATGCTTAAGTTTTCAAAATTCTTTTACAAAAGTAATAAATAAAATTTGACAGCTGCTAAAATACGCCTGCTTATAAGTGGTCAATTCTGAGTCATTAGCATTACGGGGATTGTTTGTTAACAACTCCCCTTCAAAAGGCTGGAATTAGAGGCTTTGGCAGCTTGTATACGGGCGAAGTTTTTTCTATTTTTGTACACTTGTAAAACGAATAATTTTAAGAACTTGTGAATAAGCGAATTAAATCTGCTTTAGTCTCCGTTTTCCACAAAGACGGACTGGATGAAATTATAAAGACTTTGCATAGTCTTGATGTGGAATTAATAAGTACAGGTGGTACTCAGGCTTTTATAGAATCTTTGGGCATTCCTTGTACTCCTGTAGAGAGCTTGACCTCTTATCCTTCTATTTTGGGAGGGCGTGTGAAGACTTTGCATCCTAAAGTTTTTGGAGGGATACTTTCCCGTCGCGACAACGAAGGGGATGTTGCCCAGTTGGGTGAATATGAAATTCCGGAAATAGACCTGGTGATAGTTGACCTTTATCCTTTTGAGGATACGGTAGCATCAGGAGCTGAAGAGCAGGATATTATTGAAAAAATTGATATCGGTGGTATTTCTCTGATCCGTGCTGCTGCAAAAAATTTCAAAGATGTTATCATCGTTCCTTCAAAAGATGAATATGCACCTTTACAACAGTTATTAGACGAAAAGAAAGGTGAGTCTGAGTTAGCTGAGCGCAAATGGTTTGCTTCGCGTGCTTTTGCTGTATCTTCGCATTACGACAGTGTTATTTTTAACTGGTTCTCTGACGAGGATGAGACAGAGCGTATCGCTCTAAACAATGGTGAAGTATTGCGTTATGGTGAAAACCCACAGCAAAAAGCAACATTCTTTAAATTTAATAATTCGAATTCTGAAATCACTTTGTCAAACGCTAAGGTGTTGCAAGGTAAGGCGCTTTCGTACAATAATATGTTAGATGCTGATGCGGCTTGGAAATCGTGTAGTGATGCTTTTCATTCGGTAAATCATATCGAGAATAAAGTCGCCGTTTCTGTTATCAAGCACCTTAACCCTTGTGGTTTAGCGGTGAGTGATGATGTTTTAAAATCGCTGGAATTGGCTTGGGCTGGTGATCCAATAAGTGCTTTTGGCGGTATTATCTGCTTCACTGATACCGTGACTGCAGAGATAGCTCAATGGTTTGGAAAGAAATTCGTTGAAATTATCATTGCTCCTGAGTTTACGCCTGACGCATTAGAGATTTTTGGTAAAAAGAAAAATTTGCGTTTACTGGAAACACCAGTAAAACCAGAGATTACAGGTGAAAAACTATACCGCTCAATCAGTGGAGGTTTCTTGCTACAGGATGAGGATGAAGGCATCGAGTCAGATTTCCAAAACGTCACCAAACGTCAGTTTGATGATAGTAAGATGAAGTTGACAGCTTTTGGTATTACTGCTTGTAAGCATCTGAAAAGTAATGCTATTGCTTTGGTTAACGAAACGCCTGATGGTTCTTTCTGGTTGACAGGTGCCGGTATGGGACAGCCTAACCGTTTAGATAGTTTGCGTCAGTTAACTATTCCACGTTTTAACTTGAAAGAAGGGGCAGCTATAGAAGATGCGGTATTGATTTCTGATGCGTTTTTTCCTTTCCGTGACAGCATAGAAGTCGCTAACGAGTACAACATTAAAAATATAGTGGAGCCGGGTGGAAGCATTCGCGACGATGAAGTCATTGCTGCTTGCGATGAGTTCGATATTGCGATGATATTTACTGGCAAACGTCACTTTAAACACTAAATTTTTCCTTTTATGTAATAATTTCTTCGGTGCTTCATGATTTTTAAAGCCTCATTGACGAAAGTAAACTTCGGTTTTAAAAATTACTAATGCCTTGAAATTTTCACCTATAAGAAAAAACATTTACCTTGGCTTATTTTATTGATACAAAGGTAGATTCAAAACTGAGAGATACGGATTGAGAAAATTCGTAATTCAAAATTTTTAATTCTTAATTAATTTAAGATGGGATTATTTTCATTCACACAAGAGATTGCGATTGACCTTGGAACAGCTAATACAATCATTATTCATAATGATAAGATCGTAGTGGATGAGCCATCGGTAGTGGCTCTTGATCGTCGTACAGAAAAACTGATAGCCTTGGGCGAAAAGGCTCGTCAGATGCAGGGAAAAACCCACGATGACATCAAAGTTATCCGACCGCTACGCGATGGGGTAATTGCTGATTTCCATGCTGCGGAGCTGATGATACGTGGTATGATTAAGATGATGAATAAAAGCTCGCGTATGCTGTCGCCTTCTTTGAAGATGGTGGTCTGTATTCCATCCGGTAGTACGGAGGTGGAGATACGTGCGGTGCGTGACTCCTCGGAACATGCGGGCGGACGAGACGTTTATATGATTTATGAGCCTATGGCAGCTGCTATAGGTATAGGTATAGATGTAGAAGCTCCTGAAGGTAATATGATTGTGGATATAGGTGGTGGTACTACCGAGATTGCGGTTATTTCTTTGGGTGGTATCGTTTCTAATATGTCCATTCGTATTGCCGGTAACGACTTGACGCAGGATATTATGGCTTATATGCGTCGTCAACACAACATAAAAATTGGAGAGCGTACTGCTGAAGAAATTAAGATTAATGTAGGTTCGGCCTTGACAGATCTCGAAGAGCCGCCGACAGATTTCATCGTACATGGGCCTAATGCTATGTCTTCTTTGCCAATGGAGATACCAGTGTCATACCAGGAAATCTCCCACTGTCTGGAAAAATCTATTGCCAAGGTTGAAACAGCTATTTTGAGTGCATTGGAACAAACACCGCCAGAGCTGTATGCTGATATCGTACGAAACGGTATTTATTTGGCTGGAGGTGGTGCTTTGCTGAAAGGCTTGGACAAACGTCTTTCGAATAAAATCAATATCCCATTTCACATAGCCGACGATCCACTGCACGCTGTAGCACGTGGTACTGGTGTAGCACTGAAGAATGCAGATAAATATCAATTCCTACTTAGATAAATAAGGTAGCAGGCTTACAGGGCTTCAGGTTTTTGGGGTGTACAGGTAGTTTCTTTTGGTAATCTGACATCCAGCTCTGTAACAAAGAAAATGGCCAATGCGAAGTTTAATACAATTCATTTTAAAATATCAGAATTTTATTTTGTTCCTGCTTTTGGAACTGGCTTCGCTCTTGTTTGTTCTTAATCGTAACGCTTATCAAAGTGCCAGGTTTTATACTTGGTCTTTGGCCACTATGGGGGGAGTTTACGAAAGGCAAAGTCAGGTTAAGGATTATTTTTCTCTCCGTAGTACTAATGAGGAGCTGGTGAAAGAAAATGCTGTTCTTAAAGAGCTAATCATTAAAGGTTCATCGTCAGAGTTACCCTCTATGTTTTCACTACAGGATCCCCTTGCTGATAAGGATATCGATATTATACCTGCTAAAGTGGTCAAGGCATCTGTGAGCCAGCAGCATAATTTGATGACTATCAATGTGGGATATCAGGATGGGGTTGCTTCCGATATGGCTGTGGTTGGAACCCATGGTGTAGTGGGGGTCATTAAAAGTGTAAGCCGTCATTATTCCATTGTGTTACCTTTGATAAATGTGGAGTATCGGGTGAGTAGTAAGTTGAAGAATAGTGACTATTTTGGCACGATGCGTTGGGATACTAACGATTATAAATACGCGTCTCTTAAGGGGATAGAAGAGCATGTAGAAGTGTTGGTGGGCGATACAATAGTGACTAGTGGTTATGGAGCCATATTCCCTGAAGGGGTAATGGTAGGAACGATTGACCGTATTGAAGGTGGAAAAGAAGGCGTGTTTCACGAGTTGAATGTAGACTTGTCAACCGACTATAAGCGATTGATATATGTATATGTAATACGAAACAACACCATGGATGAACGCAAGGAAATAGAAAAAAACACCCAGAGCAACTAGTATGGAAAGATGGCTGAAATATACATTCCTTTTTGTGGTTTTGGTAGGCTTACAAGTGTTAGTGTTTAGTCAAATGCAATTTCGTGGCACTATTAATGCTTTTCCTTATGTTTATTTTATCTTAGCGTTGCCTTTTGGAATTCAGGGCCGTAATGTATTGATGTTGAGTGCTCTTTTGGGGCTTTCGGTGGATTTTTTTAGCGGCACCATGGGGGTGCATATGGCGGCGGCTGTTTTTGCCGGTTTTTTTAGAATCGTATTATTACCTGCTTTGTCTCCGCAAGGTGATTATGAGGTAGGAACCGTTCCGTCAGTGAGGGATAATGGTTGGAGTTGGTTTTTGCGCTATTCCGGCTTTATGGTATTGACTCATCATTTGGTGCTTTATCTGGTGGAAAGTTTTTCCTTCTCTAATTTTAGCATGATTCTTGTTAATACCTTGCAGAGCAGTGTTTTGACATTGCTGGTGATCAGCATTATACAGACGGCTGTCAAAAAGAACCTTTCGTAGTACTACCCCGTTAGCTAGAAACCGTAAAATGTAATATTGTACTTTGGGGTACAATAAAAAGATGGGCACGTACATTATTTACAATGTATTGTATAGATTTGTGCTCGAAAAATCGAACAAATTATGATAACCTTTTTTATTTGTGTCACTATATTGGTGACTGCCTATTTTGTCTACGGTACTTTTGTGGAAAAACAGTTTGGTGCAGATTCTAAGCGACAAACGCCGGCAATTACTAAGAACGATGGCGTTGATTTTGTTCCCTTGAGTAATGGTAAAATTTTCCTGATTCAATTTCTTAATATTGCAGGTCTGGGGCCGATATTCGGAGCAATAGCCGGAGCTTTATGGGGGCCTGTGGCCTTTATCTGGATTGTGGTTGGGTGTATTTTTATTGGCTCAGTACATGATTATTTCTCGGGGATGTTGTCCATTCGTCACGGCGGAGCCAGTATCCCGGAGGTTGTTGGTAAATACCTTGGCGTTGGTGTGAAGAATTTCATGCGCGTGTTTGCGGTAGGTCTACTGATATTGGTTGGTGTTGTTTTTGTCAAAGGACCTGCGGCTATATTACATGGTATTACAGGTGTGGAAGTGTCTTATTTAGTAGCAGGTATATTTATTTATTACCTTTTGGCTACTTTGATCCCTATAGATAAACTGATTGGTAAAATCTATCCTGCTTTTGGTATTAGCTTGTTAATTATGGCGGTGGGTATTACTATCACGATGGTATTTGGTGGTTTTGATGTGCCGGAATTGGTGCCGGCCAATATTCGTAATATGCACGCTGAACCGGGTAAATTTCCGATATTCCCTCTTTTGTTTATTACGATAGCTTGTGGTGCGGTGTCGGGTTTTCACTCTACACAGTCTCCTATGATGGCGCGATGTTTACCTAATGAGAAAGACGGTAAAAAGATTTTTTTCGGAGCAATGATTACTGAAGGCATTGTGGCTTTGATTTGGGCGGCGATAGCTATGTCATTTTTTGGAGGTGTGGAAGAGTTGGGGGTAAGTTTATCGGAACCAGGACATAATGCGGCTTGGGCCGTGAACGAGATTTGTAATTCTTTGTTAGGAAAAGTTGGCGGTTTTTTAGCTTTAGTAGGTGTAGTGGCAGCACCTATAACCTCGGGAGACACGGCTTTTCGTAGTGCCCGCCTCACCATCGCTGATTCTTTTAATCTGAGTCAGGAGAAAATAGTTCAACGTTTTTATATCACCCTTCCAATGTTTGCTATAGCTTTGCTGTTGACGCAGATTGACTTTAGCGTCGTGTGGCGTTATTTTGGTTGGGCCAATCAGACACTTTCGGTTTTTGTGTTATGGACAGCAGCTATTTATATGAAACAAACAAGCGGGAAATTTTGGTTTGTAGCTATACCGGCCACTTTTATGACATCAGTGGTTAGTACCTATATATTAATTGCGCCGGAGGGCTTTGAGTTGGGAAAAGATTTGTCCTATCTTCTTGGTATCAGTGTTGCTCTGCTTTTTCTGAGCTTGTTCTTATTCAAGGTGAAGACAAAAGAAGGATAGTGTGTGAAAAAAGCTTCAAGATATATTATTCTGCTTTTGGGCCTGATGTTGACGTCTTATGTTTTAGCACAAGGGGCACCATTTTTTTATTCCCGAGATAAGGACTTCTTATACCCCAGCCTTTTCCTTTCATTTTGAAAAAGTAAGACATACTGTACAGCTTGGGAGTGATGACGATGGAATGCTGATGCTATATTTTTTTCGAATAGCAGTTGATTGAATAAAATAAGACGCGATCTGTTTGGGTTGGGTATAAAGAATCGACAAACGTTCGATATGCTCCATGACTACATAAGTGGGTAAGTGCTTTGTGCGGTCAAATATGTATTATTACACTTTGTAAGTGTTTTTGTTGTACAACAAATAATTCCAGGCACGCTTTTCAGAAAGAATATTTTACCTTGCAGTCCCTTTTTGGGAAAGCTCTTGTGGTTTTCATGAATAGGGGAGGCGGAGGGCTCTCATCCCAACGTCAGCGAGACCTTTTAATATTTATTCACTTTCCTAAATTTTATTTCTATGAAAGTATATCAAGCACACGAAATCAAAAACATCTCATTAGTTGGGGGTGCGAAGAGCGGCAAGACCACTTTAGCGGAGGCGATGCTGGCTGAGGGTGGTGTTATAAGCCGCAGAGGAACTGTAGCCGGCAAGAACACCGTATCGGATTATTTTCCGGTTGAGCACGAGTATGGCTATTCTGTATTTCCTACAGTATTGTACACAGAATGGCTGGGAAAGAAATTGAATTTTATAGATTGTCCGGGCTCCGACGATTTTGTGGGGGGCGCTGTGACATCACTGAATGTAACAGATACCGCCTTGATGGTGGTCAACGCGCAGGAAGGCGTAGAGGTAGGCACGGAAAATATGTTTCGTTATACCGATCAGTATGCTAAGCCTGTGATCTTTGTGGTGAACCAATTGGATCACGAAAGAGCTGATTTTGATAAGACTCTGGCCTCGTTGAAAGAAAATTTTGGCAACAAGGTTATTACAGTGCAGTATCCTGTGGCTGTAGGCAACAGCTTTAATGCTGTGGTTGACGTTCTTAAAATGAAAATGTACCAGTGGAAGAAAGATGGAGGAGCACCGGATGTGTTAGATATACCTGCTGATCAAAAAGACAAAGCTGATGAATTGCATAATGCTTTGGTAGAAGCAGCAGCAGAGAATGATGAGGACCTGATGGAATTATTTTTTGAAGAAGGTTCTCTGAACGAAGACCAAATGCGTGAAGGTATACGCAAAGGAATGGTGGCGCGCGACCTTTTCCCTATCTTCTGTGTTTCGGCAGAAAAAGATATGGGAGTGCGTCGTTTAATGGAATTTTTGGGCAATATAGTTCCTACGGTTTCTGAAATGCCTAAGCCCGTAACTATGAAAGGGCAGGAGATTGCCTGTGATGAGAACGGACCTACCACCTTGTTTGTTTTTAAGACATCGGTAGAGCCTCACTTGGGTGAAGTGTCTTACTTCAAAGTTCTTTCGGGTAAAGTAAAAGAGGGTGATGACTTGGTAAATACCAACAAGAATGCTAAGGAACGTATCAGCCAGGTCTTTTGTGTAGCGGGGCAGAATCGTAGCAAAGTAAATGAAATGGTAGCCGGTGATATAGGGGCTACCGTGAAACTGAAAGAGACTAAAACGAATCATACGCTGAACTCAAAAGGAGCAGATTACCGTATCGAACCTATCCATTACCCGGATCCACGTCACCGTGTAGCTATTAAAGCTTTGGTAGAGAAGGATGATGAGAAGATGGGCGAAGCACTGCACCGTTTCCACGAGGAAGATCCTACCTGGCAGGTAGAGTATTCTAAGGAATTAAAACAAGTGTTGGTACACGGACAAGGTGAATTTCACTTGCGCACATTGAAGTGGCGTTTGGAACACAATGAAGGTATAAAAGTTGATTTCTTAGCTCCTAAGATTCCCTATCGTGAAACAATAACCAAAGCAGCTCGTGCTGACTATCGTCATAAAAAACAATCCGGTGGTTCCGGTCAGTTTGGCGAAGTACATATGGTGATTGAACCTTACTCTGAAGGTATGCCTGACCCTACTTCTTATAAGTTTGGGGGACAAGAATTCAAGATGAATGTACGGGGGACTGAAGAGCATCCCTTGCCTTGGGGCGGTAAGTTAGTTTTTGTAAACTGTATCGTAGGTGGAGCTATCGATGCCCGTTTCTTACCAGCCATCCTGAAAGGTATTATGGAGCGTATGGAAGAGGGGCCGCTGACGGGTTCTTATGCCCGCGATATACGTGTATGTGTGTACGATGGTAAAATGCACCAGGTAGACTCTAACGAGATTTCCTTTAAGTTGGCCGGTCGTCATGCCTTTAGTGATGCTTTTAAAAATGCTGGTCCTAAGATTTTGGAGCCTATCTATTCGGTAGAGGTATTGGTGCCAAGCGACCGTATGGGGGATGTGATGAGTGACCTACAAGGTCGTCGCGCCCTTATTATGGGTATGAATAGTGTAAAAGGTTTCGAGAAATTGGAAGCACAAGTGCCACTCAAAGAGATGAATGGTTACTCTACTGCGCTTAGTTCGCTCACTGGTGGACGTGCTTCATTTACAATGAAGTATCTGGAATACCAAGCCGTGCCTACTGATGTTCAAGCTGAACTGCTGAAAGCTTACGAAGCAGAGGAAGAAGACTAGAAAATGTCAAATATTGATAAGAAACAGCCGGACTTTTGTTTGGCTGTTTTTTTATGCTGTTAGTTTAATGTAAATTTGTGCTTTTGAACGATAAAGACCGGATGAAATACTCGATAATAGTAGCTGTATATAACCGCCTTGATGAGGTCAAGGAATTATTAGATTCCGCTGAGGCGATGGATTTTCCAAGAGAAAGTTTTGAGATTTTCTTTGTGGATGATGGTTCGCAGGATGGTTTTAAGGAATTTATTGAGAGTTATCAGTCTGAATCGGGAATACAAACAAGAGCTGTATATCAGAAAAATCAAGGGCCTGGCGCTGCCCGCAATAACGGGATGGCTAATGCTACAAGTGATTACTTCATCTTTGTAGATTCAGATTGTATGTTTCCACCTGATTATTTATCGGAATTGGATAAGCGTGTGAGTGATTATGATGCTTGTGGTGGACCGGATACCGATCATCCTTCTTTTTCTCCGCTTCTGAAAGCCATCAGTTATTCAATGACGTCGTTTATTGGAACCGGAGGAACACGCGGAGGAGGCGAAAAGGTGGGTAAGTTTTATCCGCGTTCATTCAATATGTGTGTGTCGCGAAAGGTTTATGAAACGATAGGTGGAATGAATAAGTTGCGTCACGGACAGGATATGGATTTTTCGGCGCGCATTGTTGAGGCCGGCTTCAAAACCGGTTTGGTTAAGGATGCCTTTGTCTATCATAAACGTCGTACGAGTTTAGCCAAGTTTTACCGTCAGATTTTTAATTGGGGAGTAGCCCGCATTAATCTGGGGCGTTTGCATCCTTCGCTTTCAAAACCCATTCATTTTCTGCCGGCGATGGTCGTGCTTGGAATTGTTTTCATAGCTCTTATGAGTATCATTTTCCCACAATTTGCCGTTTTAATTTGGTCAGTATTAGGCATCGGTTTTGGTGCTGTCTGTCTTTTTGCTTTCCTGGAATCAGGGGGAAAAAATAGAAGTATAAAAATAGGATTCTTGTCCATTTTTACCTTGAATATTCAGGTGTTTGCCTATGGTTTTGGTCTGATAAAAGCTTTGTGGCAAACAAAAGTGTTGGGAAAAGATGAGGCTGAGGGTTTTGTACGCAATTATTATAGTAAGAAAAAGTTGGAATCGCGGTAAGAATATGATGAAAGTTCTAATTATCACATATTATTGGCCACCAGCAGGCGGACCCGGAGTGCAGCGGGTGCTCAAATTTGCCAAGTATTTGCCACAGTTTGGCTGGGAACCGGTGATCTTGACGGTAGAAAATGGTAATTATCCTGCTATAGATGAAGAATTGTTGGAAGAGATTCCTGAAAATATAAAGGTTTATAAAACTAAAACATTGGAGCCTTTCGCATTGTATAATCGTATGAGAGGGGCATCTGCACAGGAGAATCTTGATACCTTTACAATCACCAAAACAGATAAATCACTTAAAGAAAAAGTAGGGGCATTAATTCGAAAATATTTGTTTATTCCGGATGCGCGTTTAGGTTGGCGAAAATATGCAGTGTCTAAAGGATTAGAACTCGTAGAGAAAGAAAAAATTGATTTGATTTTTTCATCATCTCCGCCTCACTCTTTGCAATTGGCTGCTAAAGATATTGCGGCTAAGACCGGTATACCTTGGGTGGCTGATTTTAGGGATCCTTGGTCAGATGCTTTTTGGTTAGACGATGATCAGAAAAAAGGGTGGTCATACAAAAGAAACAAGAGTCAGGAAGCTTCTGTTTTAGATGCTGTTAATCATTTTGTAACAGTGAGTGGCGGGGTGCTTGAAAGTTTTAAAGAGAAATATAAAGCGATTGCTTATTTCTCATCAGTTATTTATAATGGTTTTGATGATGATGATTTTCAAGAAAAACCGATTGATGATAATAAAAGATTCACAATTAGATATATTGGGACTTTAGCTGAAAGTCAGAATCCGGAAATACTATTCAAAGTTTTAGAGAAATTAAAAAGTGCTGCCATAGATGTTGAGTTTTGGGGGAAATTTGACGCAAGTGTTATGCAGTCAGTAAAATCTTGTAACTTAGAAGGTGTTGTATCATTTCACCCCTATGTGAGTCATAAAAAGGCGATAGAGTTAATGCAAAGTAGTGATTTGCTGTTGTTGGTAATTCCTTTTGGGGAGTCAAAAGGGATATTAACAGGTAAGCTTTTCGAATATATGGCAACCAAACGTGAAATCCTAGGCTTAGGACCTGATGGTGATGAAGCCGGGGATTTGATTGAAGAAAATAGCTTGGGAGCATATTTTTCTGGAGAAGAGGGCTTGTATGATTACTTGGAGGGGAGAATTAAAGATTGGGCTATTGTCAAACAATCAGACAAAAGAAAAGTAGATACAGATAAATTTTCACGTAAATATCTGACGCAGCAGTTAGCCGGGGTTTTTAATAATTTGACGAAGTAATGAGAATGAAGAAGGTCATATTTATGTTGGGAAAATTCCGGAATGACTTAATTGCTAATAAGCATATCCCGATAGGTGAGAAATCAGGGACTGTATTAGGGAAGTATTACATTGCTTTTAAAGAAAATCCGGACAAACTTAACGCTCTTATTGCTGATTTTGATAAAGATGGAGTGCCGCTCAATACTACATATATCGACGTTGAAGAGCAAAAATTGCATTACTATCATATATCCATAGGTCAGTACGCCCTAGCCGTTTTTCATTCCTATCTTGATACTAAAGACGAAGAGAAAAAAGCACATTTTTTGCGTATAGCTGAATGGTTTTACAACGACCGTATAGAAGATGAAAGATTGGGCGTATATTGGTTGACTGATGTGCCAAAGCCGGAATATGGGGTGACAGACCCCTGGAAGTCGGGTTTTACCCAGAGTCGTGGAATGTCGGTGTTACTTCGTGCCTGGCAACTGACGGGTGACGAAAAATATTTAGTTGCAGCTAAAAAGGCTTTAATTCCTTTTACTTTTGACATAAAAGATGGTGGTGTGGCAGTGGATTTAGATTCAGCACCTATCTACGAAGAATATGTGGCAGCAAAACCAACGCGTGTGCTCGATGGTCACGGGTTTTGTCTCTTTGGTATTTACGATGCAGTACGTGCTATTACACCCGAAGTGGATGCAGAAACGCATCAGTTGGCCAAATCTATTTTTGAAAAAGGGATTAATGGCTTAGAAAAACGTTTGCCCGATTATGATATGGGCTATTGGATGAGATTTAATTTATGTGAATTGGATTTTTATCCTCAAAATGATCCTTGTACAATAGGTTACTTACGATTGGTAACGGCTCAACTTGAGATATTATATAATATTACTGGTAATGAGGTTTTAAAGCAGTATAGTGCTAAGATGAAACGTTACGACAGATGGCCTAACATTGTAAAAATGTACAAGCAAAAATTTACAGCATTAAGAAAAATGAACCGTTTGTAGTGGTTATGTTTTAACTTTTCATTTTTAATTTTTCACTTTTCATTGAAACATGTGCGGAATAGCCGGAATATTTGAAAAAAATACAGACAACAAGGCTTTGATGAGCCAAATGCTGGATGCGATTGCGCACCGCGGGCCTGATGATAAGTCGGTATTCGCAGCGGATAATTGCACTTTGGGGCATCGTCGTTTGTCTATTATTGACCTTAATACGGGCAATCAGCCCATCTTTAACGAAGATAAAACGGTAGCTGTTGTTTACAACGGTGAAATCTATAATTTTCAGGAAATCCGTGAAGACTTAAAATTAAAAGGACATCAGTTCTCAACAACATCAGACACTGAAATTTTAGTGCATTTATATGAAGAGTATGGCTGCGATTTTGTGGACCGCTTGAATGGAATTTTTGCTTTCGCTATATACGATACTAAGCAAAAGCTTTTGATGTTGGCGCGCGATCATTTTGGCATTAAACCGCTACATTATTTTTATAAGAATGGAAAGCTGGTGTTTGGTTCGGAGCAGAAATCTATTATCCTGCATCCCGATTATGAAAGAGGCGTCAACTATCAGGCTTTGCATTATCAATTGAATCTGCGTTATTGTCAAAGCAAAGAAACATTATTCAAGGGCATTAAACGACTACCACCAGCCCATTATGCTGTATTTAAAAATGGGAATTTAGAAATAAAGAAATATTGGTCGCTTGAACCTAAAATTAATACTAAATTTAGTGAGGCAGATGCAGCAGAACAGACTAATTTTTACCTAAAACAAGCTGTAGAGCGTCAGTTGGTAAGTGATGTGCCGGTAGGGGTTTACCTTTCGGGCGGGCTCGATTCCTCTACTATTGTGCAGAAGATGCACGAATTGGGTGTACCGCAGATTAATACTTATACGCTGGGTTTTAACGAACCTACCGATGAATTTCCTGATGCGGAACGTATAGCTAAGCATTTTAATACCAATCATCATACCCATTCACTTTCGATGAACCCTTTGTCGGAACTAGATAAGGTTATATGGCATGCTGAGGAACCTAAAATTAATTTGCTTCAAGGTTATAAAATGTCTGAGTTTGTGCGGCAACATGTAAAAGTGGTGCTTGGTGGCCTTGGCGGCGATGAACTTTTTGCCGGATACGATATTCATAAGTTTATAGCTCCATTTGATAAATGGCATAACGCTACGCCGCGTTGGATGCAGAAACTATTGAGAATGAAATCTGATATTCTGTTTAAGATGCAGAATGCCAGTCACACTCTGCGTTTTGATGAATACCGCCGTGGTGTTCAGATGTTGCTTTCTATTGGTCAGGTCGAGCGTTTTTATCTCATTATCCGTAATGTGTGGGATTTTGACGAAGGGTTTTATAAAGAAATATATGCTCCTGAGTTTTATCATACGATTGCACAAAACAATAAGAAAGTCATAGACGAATTTACACCATTTTTTGATAGAATAGAAAGTGGGAAAAATGCCGTTGACAAAGTTTTATTCACGGAGTTTCAGACCAAGATGGTGAACGATTATCTGCTGACCAATGATCGTGTTTCGATGGCCAACTCAGTAGAAGAGCGTGTGCCATTTCTTGATAAAGATTTGGTGGAGTTTGGCTTTTCTTTGCCCATTGATATGAAGATAAAGAACGGTACCACGAAATATATTTTCCGTAAAGCGATGGAAGATAAGTTGCCCCCAAAGATTATTTCAAAGAAAAAATGGGGCTTTTCCGTTAATCCTTACTTACAGTTTAAGAAAGACCTTGGCGAGGTAGCTCGGCAGCGTTTAACCAAAGAGTATATTGAAAAACAAGGCATCTTCAACTATCAGTACTTGAAGCGTATTATGGATTATCCGGCGCATCCTAAGCTACGTTGGCACTACAACTACTTATGGGTAGCATTAGGTTATTCTATGTGGGAGGAGATGTTTTTGGATTAAAAAATATCTACCGCAAAGGCGCAAAGTTGTTCTAAGCGACTAAGCGACTCAGCGGTGAATTTTATTTTCAGCTTTTCAGAGCCTTTTGTTTCTTCCATACTTTCCATATTTCCCAAAGCAAACCACCGATGAGGAGTAACGTTAGCAGATAAGAGCTGGCAAGTGACACTTTTGTGCCTACATAGTATGATCGGGGTTCAAATTTGAACTCAACGGTATGTTCTCCGGCAGGTATTACCATTGCTCTGAGCATATAATTAGCTCTGAAATGATCCGCTTTTTCCCCATCTATATAGGCTTGCCATCCGTTAGGCGCATAAAATACTTCAGAGAAAACGGCTAATTGTTCTTTGCTGGTTTTTGTTTTATAAACCATAGTATTGGGGTGGTACGAGCTGAGTTTGATACTGGCGGTGCTGTCTGCAACAAATGTTTTTCCATCTACATTGCTATAGTATTTGTCGTCCACTACCACCTGGGTTTTATATTTTAGTTTGTTGAGTTTTGTTATTTCGTCTAAAGCGCCATTGCTACGTGTTATGCTGTAGGCAAACCATGCATTCCCGAAGTTGTTAGGGTTGCGCACCATTGCTGTTTCGCTAAGGATAAAATACTTAGTGTTAAACATATTCATCGCATAGCTGGAAGACAAAGCGTTCACTTGAGCTTGGCTGCTTTTTGCTCTGCTTACCTTTTGTATAAATGGGGTATAGCAATACTCTATGATGTCCTGATAACGACTTAGTTTTGCCGCTGAATAGCCACCAATAGATTTGTGGTATTTTGAAGTAAAGGCATCGTTGAAAGAATCGCCAAATTTAAATACACGATAGTGCGGGTCTTTGTCTTTCAGGATATTCTCGTCAGCTTTTGTCTTTTTAACGACACTGTCGTTTTGCTTTTGGGTCACAAAGGTATCGTGATTAATGGCTTTCAAGTCATAAGGCAGCATATCGATAGCGATAATGGCCATCAGGCCAATCATAGCATATTCTTTTTTTAGCTTAGGCATAACGGTACTGAACCATACCAAAATAAAGGCAGCTAAGCCATAAAGAAGGGCGCGAATGGCATCGGCACGAATAGCCTCTTCGCGCGTTTCGCGCATAGCTTGCAGTAAATAGTCGGGCCATCCTTTAAACATATAAGCGTCGCGTGCAGATTCAGTACTCCCTAGGATAGTAGGCATAGCGGCAATAATCAAGAAAAAGACTCCGATAACGATGGCTGCATTGCGAAAGGCCTTTTTGAGTTGGTCTTTGGGTAGGTCTCCTTTAAAAATACGAGACAGACCGATAAATGCTAAAATGACCATTGCTAATGATTGTACCGTTACAATATTTTTCACATCACGGAATTTATCATACATCGGGAAATATTTGATAAAAAAGCTTTGGATGCCATAAAAAATGCCGGAGAAGTTACCGTTGGTATCTTTACCAATCGTCAGAATAAAGGTGAGCAGAGCAATAGAAGCCAGCCAGTATTTGGTGGGACCTTTGACCACAAAAAGCGCCAGAATAAACAGCGCAAACATCACAGCACCATAATAGAACGGCGCCGCTGAGGCTGTTTGGTGTCCCCAGTAATAATAACGTCCTTCTTTATTAAAGCTTTTCGCAATTTTAGCATTTCCGCTTTTTACCAAAGCTTTGTAAAGCGAAGAGTTTTCCGGCAGCTGCTTGTAAAGCCCTTTGGCTTGTGGCATAATGCCGGAAAAAGCTTCTCCAAGGTCGTATGAATAAGCGAGAATGTAACTGTTGCTAAGGCCGGCTTTTGTGGCTTCGGCATTGTTGTTACTTTGTTGGGTAATTTCGCGTCCACCGCGCATGGTGTGTTTTGAGTATTCGTACTCAGTCCACATCTTACCGGTGTTAGTACTTAGTGCTAGCACGACTGCTATGGCCAGTAGTCCTGTTGTCTTTGCTAATTCGGTATAAGCCTTGTCTTTTATCATTACTACCACTTGGGTAACATAATACCCTACGCTGATAAACACCAGATAATAGGTCATTTGTATATGCGAAGCCGTGATTTGCCATACTAAAGCCAGGGTGAATAATAAAGTGCCCCAGAAATATTTTTTATGCTTAAAAATAAGAACCAGACCAATAAGGACATACGAAAACAAGCTGATAACAATGGCTTTGGAATTGTGACCATGAGCAATCAGAATATAATGGAATGATGCCATATTGTAGGCAAAAGAGCCAATCATACTTAGCCAGGGGTTTACGCCAAAGACTACAAGTAGGAAGAAGACGCCGATGAGACCAACAAGAATACCTGCATGTGAGCTTGCTAACTTAGACGTTCTGTGTATGAATCTTCTGAGTTGAGGTGTTTTATTCAGCCATTTAGGTGCTGAGATCATATAAGATGGCATCCCTGAAAAAGCAGAATTTGTCCATAAGATCTGTTCGGGATTATCTTTTTGTGCCTCTGCTTTACGGTAAGCCGAAATTTCGGAAGCAGTAGATTGATAGCTGGTGATATCAGAACTTTGTATCTTCTTCCCTTCGTATGAAGGAGCAAAATAAATGCAGGTAAAAGCATAAAATAACAAGATCGAAATAATATAAGGGCTCTTCTTCCTAAGTAAGTTTTTGAAATCCATTTTCATCAAAAATTAAATTGTATTCCACAAAAATAACCTAAAAAACTCAATTGCCGATATTCAAATTAAATGATTGGTTTTTATCATCAAATTTTGAGTAGTTTTGTGCTTATGAAAAAGAAGAAAAGGATTTTGTTGGTGTATCCGGGTTTTTCAACTTTTGTACGGCGGGATTATGAAATACTATCTGAAGAATACGAAGTGGAAAAACATGAAATAGTTTTTTCAAATCTTTCATTGAAATCATTATTACTTTTTCTTAAGGAGATAGCATTTTATTCATTGAAGATGAATAGTATTTATGCTGTATTTATATGGTTTGGTGATTACCACTCTCTGTTGCCCGTGTTTTTTGCAAAGTTATTTAGGAAGAAAAGCTATGTGGTAATCGGAGGTAGCGATGTGGCCTCCATTCCTGAGATAAAATATGGCTCATTCTCCAACCCGGTTAGAGCTTTCTTTACCCGATGGAGTTTTAATTGGGCAACCTTATGTTTGCCAGTGGTAGAGGCATTGGATGAAAAGTTAAAGGTGCTCGTACCAAAAGCGAGATCAAAAGTGGTGTATACAGGATTTAAACCTGAGGTTTTTAATCGGGGAAATGTGAAGAAAGAAAAGATGGTACTTACTATTTCTTTAACAAAAAATAGAAACCGTTTTGTTCTTAAAGGCCTAGATCGTTTTGTGGAATTAGCAAGAAAGACTCCCGCATATGAATTTGTAATAATTGGATTAGAGAAGCAGTGTTTTTCTTATATTGAGAATATGCCATCTAATTTAAAAGTGCTTGGGCGGCTGGAGTTTGATGAGTTGCTTACCTATATGCGAAGGAGTCAGTTTTACGCTCAATTGTCCCTTTCTGAGGGTCTGCCAAGTACTATTTGTGAGACTATGCTTTGTGAATGTGTCCCTTTAGGTACTGATGTAGGGGGAATAAAAAATGCAATTGGTAAATATGGATTTGTTGCGCCTTGGGATTTAGATTCATTTAGTAATTATATTTTGAATGTTAAGGAAAAAAGCCTTCTAGGAATGAAGGCCCGTGACTATGTCATGTATAAGTATAATTACGAAAAGCGAAAAGATAGCATTCTTAATGTCATTTCTACTTGTTAATCATCTTTTCAATGGTTTCAGGGACTGTGCTTGTTGTTACCCAACCTAAAGATTTTAGCTTTACATTACTACCATAGCTGTCGTCAATATTGTTAATTGGGGACTTTTTTTCGATTATTGAAATGCTTTTGTTTGATTTTTTAATGAGAATATTTAATAAGTCTTTTATTTGCCAGGATTGACCTGAACAAATATTATATATTTCACTTTTTTTACCTTCAAATAAGATAATTAATATAGCACTGACTATATCCTCAATATTTAGAAAATCCCTTTTTGAAGAGAGGTCCCCGGTGTTAATATTGCCAGATGACTTAATGTTGTTTATTTGATTAGCAAAGTTTCCTAAGGCTAGAGAGCTAGGCATATTTTCGCTGACAATGTTAAAGACCCTTGCTAAGTTAAGGTTTAAATCTTTATCTTTTTTGTAGAAATCAAAGATGTTTGTTTGTAATTGTTTCGATAAACCATAATGCCCTATTGGGATTAGTTTGCTATTTTCTTTTAGTGGTAAATCAGAGTTTGCACCATATTCTGCTGCACTGCCAATAAGCAGTATTTTCTTATGTGGAATTTTATATTCGCTAATTATGTTTAGGAGGTTACCTGGAAACCTAACGTTTAAGTTGATAAAACTTTGGAGGTTGTCACTTTTAGTTATTCCAATAAGATTTATTAAGTAATCAAAAGAAGAGTTTAATAACATGTCTTTTAAGCAGCTTGTATCTTGTAGGTCTTTTCTTAGAAAAGTCATATTACACATCGTCTTGCGAGGGACTATTACGTCAATTCCAGTAATGTCATACTTTTGGTCAAGTTTTGATTGACTAAGAAAACTTTGCATATATTGTCCGATATAGCCACTAATTCCAAGTATTACTATTCTCTTTTTCATTGTAGTCGTTATTTAGGAAGAAAAAGGTTTCTATTCTCTTTGAATGAATTGCTTGCTATTTCGTAATCGTCTGGTCTTCCTATGTCTAGCCAGTAGCATTCGTCATTAAAGCATTTGATGCTTTTGTTTTCTTTTTGAGCGTTTAAAATTAGATCCGGAATATCTAGTTTTTTATTCTTTTCAATAAATTGAAGAATGCGTTTGTTCATAACATAAATCCCCATACTCACATCAAAACTGTAAGTTGGTTTCTCAATATAGTTGATAAATGTATCATTAGATGATTCAACTACTCCAAGATCAATTTTTTCTTCTCTTTTATGGGTTGAAATTGTTATGTCACTTTTGCTAGATTTGTGAAATTTTATCAATTCACTATAGTTTATTGTTGATAATAAATCTCCGTTCATTACTAAAAAATCATCGTCCAAATCCTCAACTAAAGCTATTGGGCCAGCTGTTCCTAATGGTGTGTTTTCTAATGAATATGTAATGTCAAGCCCTAAGCGTTCTCCATTACCAAAAAATGCTTGTATTAAGCTGGCAAGGTGATTAACAGCTAGGGTGATTTTAGTAATATTATGATGTTTTAGTTGGCGAAGAACTATTTCTAGAATTGGTAAATCGTCAATAGGTACCAATGGCTTTGGGAAATTGTTGGTAAATGGTTTTAACCTTGTTCCTTTACCTCCAGCTAATATAATGGCTTGCATATTAAATTATACATTATAAATATTTGACTTGTATTTTTTTAAATTGGACTTGTCAGTGAACCAATCAATGGTTTCTTTTAGCCCTTCTCTAATCTTGAATTGAGGAGAATAATTTGTGAGTTTCTTTATCTTAGTATTATCACCCCAAAGACGGAAAACTTCTGAATTCTTGGGGCGTAGACGTTGCTTATCTTGTATGAAGTCAACATCAGAATTCATTAATTCAGCAATGATTTCAAGAGTGTTTAGCATAGAAATCTCTGTGTTTGTCGCAATGTTTACCTCCTCTCCAATTGCTTCGTCACATTGTGCTAACTCAATAAAACCTCTACAAGTATCTTTTACGTAATTAAAATCACGAGTAGGTGATAAGTCTCCAAGTTTTATTTCTCTAGAGCCGTTTGCAATTTGAGAAATAATCGTTGGAATAATGGCTCTTGCTGATTGTCTTGGACCATATGTATTAAATGGCCTTACGATTGTTATCGGAAGTTCAAAAGCATTGTAGAAACTCATAGCCATGGCGTCTGCTGCTATTTTTGAAGCAGAATATGGTGATTGTGCTTGTTTGGGGTGCTTTTCATCAATAGGAACATATTGGGCAGTGCCATAAACTTCGGATGTTGAGGTAACGAGTAGTCTTTTTACGTTATTTTCTTTAGATGCTTGGCATATGTTTAATGTACCTTTTATATTTGTGTCAACATAACTGTCCGGAGCCTGATATGAATATGGAATTGCTATTAATGCAGCTAAATGGAACACAATGTCAATATCCTTCGTGATTAGTTTGCAAAAATGAGGATCTCTAACATCGCCTGTAAGGATTTTCAAATTTGAGTGTTCCTGGCCATCAAGCCAGCCCCAGTAGTTGAAAGAGTTATAATATGAGAGTGCAGTAACATTGGCTCCCTCTTTTAGTAACATCTCTGTTAAATGAGACCCAATGAATCCATCTGCTCCTGTAATTAGGACGTTTTTATCTTTTATCATATACTTTCTATTGTTTTTGTTGTGATATAATCTTTCGTAATTGATCAGGCGATTTTATTTGGTCAAATCCCCAATATTCATTGCACAAATCTAGTTGATCTTTGGTTATTTTCCATTGATCTAGTTCAAATGTTTTTTTAAACAAATGGTTTGACTTCTCCAACCTAATATCCCAATCACTTTTATTTAAGGTGAGATATTCTGCTTTCCAGTTCTTTTGTGAAATCTTTGTTTCAATGTTTTGAGAAATAAAGCGATGGGGTTTATTTAAATAAAGACTGTAGCCAATGTGTGTTCCAATAGCATTAGAGGCAGTGCAGTCAGATAGGTAAATAATAGTTTTTAACCTAGATAGGAAGTGAGGATCGTATATATGTCCTGCCGTTACAATCTGATAGCGCGAATCTCCAACAAAAGCATTGTGTTTGCCTGATAAGATATCTTTCCAGTAAAAGCATAGTGAAATCGTGTCAAAATCCTCTCCAATACGATCAACTTCATCTTTTAGTTGTTTTGTTTCATAGTTGTAATCAAATGTTATAGTGGAGTGACTAGGGAATATTAATAGGTTCCTTCCAAGGGCTTCCTTTTTTTTCTTGACAGTCTCATTGTCATAGATAAGAGGGGAGTAATGGATGTAAGGTCCTATTGCTTTTATATTCATCTTTGGGAAGAATTTTTTGTAGAAATCCTCGCGTTTCGCTCCCATGACCAAATAGGCATTTGGGGGATCTGTGTTGAATTGATTTTTAGTTACTTCTTCGTTAAAGACTAAGACAGCACCATGTTCAATCTCAAAATGGCTATTACTTTGTTTGTCTTTAATGAAGTCCTTTATTGTTTTGGCATTGCCATAATAGTTGTTTTGTTGAATTGGATCGAGAAAGTATGAATTAAAGGGCTTTAATATTTTGTTGTAATCATCAAGTGCGAGAGCCTTTCTATTGTCCATTTTCTTAAAAAAACGTTGATGGGCCGTTTTAAAGAAAAAAAACTTCATGAATACTTTGGTTGGCAATAAAACTAATACAGACCATCCTTGTTTTTTATATACAGATATAATATTTTTTAACATAGATTTAATGAAATAAATTCTTTAACTCATCTTTGCTTGATGACTTTTTTTTGATATTCATAATAATCTTTTTTACGGTATCGATCTCAATTCTCTCGTAAAAATTTAAAAAGTATAGTGTAAATGGGAAACTTAACATAAAGAGTCCTTTAAGTAATACACGGTAGGTGCTTGGTAGATTTGATATTAAAAGTCCCAAACAGAGATAAGTGAGTGTTGTTAAAATTAGGATGCACAGTTTCCTCCATTCATATCTAATAGGATATATGTTGTGTGAAACAAAAACAATTGCCAAATATAAAAATGCTTGAGATAACAACGTAGCTATTGCTGCTCCATAGAAATTCCATCTTGAGATGAATAAGTAGTTGAGGGCTATGTTGATTAGGCTTGTAATGAAGGTTAAGATTCCTAGTATTTTTGTTTTCTTTTTTATTATTATTCCTATTGTCGTATAGTTTTTCAGTTGCTTAAATAGAAGAGAGAATGCGATCAATGGGATAATAAAGTTTGATTCTAGATATACATCAGATTTGGTGAAAATATTTAATATTTCCAATGAAAAAAGCGAAAGGAGCAACAGAAAAAAGGAAAATACAAGTGATACATATGTTACATTTTTTGAATAAAAACGATGGTGGTTTGGATCATTAATTTTTTTCATTCTGATAGGTATTAATGCATTCCCTATAGATGCTGCTACTACAATTTGTAAGGTGTTAGCTATGCGATAGCCAAGAGAGTATATGCCAGTATCTACTAATCCAACCATAGAATTTAGCATATATCTATCTGTAACAGTCAGTATTACTGCTGCCGTTGAACTGAGCATAAGAGGGTAGCCATATGAAAACATATCTTTAATGATTCTGCTTTCAAATGTAAAAGAGATGTTTTTTAAGGTAAATGGGATGTAAATAATGCATACTAAAATTTCACTAATAAGGTTAGCTTTCCATATTTCATTGATTCCACCATGATTATATACGATGCTCCATATTATTAATCCAAGATTTAATAAAAGTTTGACAACTTGGGTTAGACTAAAGAAAAGTGATTTGGATTGTAGTCTTATAATATTTGATATCTGATTATTTATTACAGATAAAGAAGCTGTGGCAACAGTTAGTTGTAAAATTGTTGAATAATCGGTAGAGGAAAAGATTATTAAAGATAAACTCTTTGAATTCAACAGAAGAATCAAGCTTGTGGGGATAATGATTATGGCAAGGAAGAGTAGACTTGAGAAAAAAATGCTCTTCTGTTTGTCAGCGAACGATTTATCCCAGTACCATCTAGAAATGCTTGAGTGCATTGCCATAGGAAGAAGAGATGTTAATAGTAGCATCGTTGCTTCCAATATTGCTAAAACCCCAAAATCATCGTGAGATAGGTATTGAGGATTGGTGTAAATTGGAATAAGAATTAGGCCAATGACTTTTGTGCCAATATTTCCTAAAGCATAAATAAATGAATGGATTGATGTCTGTTTGATATCTCTTAGCATCTCTTAGATGGTGTTTTAGGCTAAATACTTGAATTTTTGAATGAAAGTGTAATCTTTTTTAAGTCTATTTTAATGTTTGATATGAAGGTGTTTATTTGTTTTTCTATTGACGTAAATCGCCTGAAATTTGTTTTTTTATCTTGTTTGATAATTGCAAATAATAAATCAATATTGTTGCTGTTAACCTTAAGATATTCTTTTCCTTTCGGAAGGAACCTGTAAAGTTTTTTTAAACTAAAACGGACAAGTGGGATTGGAGCTGAGTTGATGGAGATATTATTATTGATAGTTAGACCATAGTCAATACCTCGTCCATCTTGTTCGATCAAGTAAGAAGGTTTTCTCCTTTTAAGCATCGAAACATGGGCATGAACCCGAAATCCTATATGCATGTCATAATCATCATACTTGTCAAGTCCGTTAACTATATCTTCATAAATCTTTATAAAGGGGATCCTCTCTTCCTTGCATATTTGCTCAATGATAGGGTTAATGCCATGAAAGAGTGTTGTAATCGATGCGTTTGGGTATTCTTTTCGGATTGTCTTTATAAGGCGAATATATGAATTTTTAAAAATGGATGGATAATGTGGGTCTGATATGACAATGCTTTTGATGGAGTCTAATGATTGAAATTCTCTGTGGTCGAAGCGTGTATCATAAAAAGCTATGTCACCTGCAAAAGAAACATTATTTAAATTCAAGTTTTCGCAAAAGGATTGAGTCAATACTCCTCTTGTGTTAAAGAATACAGCTTTTTTATTTAGTTTTTCTAATAAATGAGTAGTTGACTCGGGGAATGTATTCAATATATCAGTATCGTATGGGTTTAAAGCTGTTCCACTAGACATAATGCCAAATGGGATGGAAGAGTTTAATATTTCATTAATAAATGGGTATTCGTTAGTACCCATATTTTCACGTATTGCCAAGCAGGCGAAAATTATAAAGTCAGACTTAATTATCGTTTCTTTTACTTTGTTCCATTGTGCTGCTCTCCAAATGGTGTTAAATGTTAAATGTGGCCCTAGTAAATCACTGATTGCCTGTTTTAAGCTGTTTGTAATCAGTGCGTCACCAATGTTCTTTGAGCCGAATTCAGGATATGTGGAGATGATTGTTATCGTATTCATATTTTTCTTATGTGATAATTTGCATATGATAAGATGTTTTTCTTCTTTGTTTAAAGCGTAAAAAGATAGGGACTTATATTTTGTTCTTGTCTGATAGGAGGTCTTTGTTTAGGGGGGAACCTCTTTTGATAGAATGCTTAGAATTCATACCAATAATGGTTTTTAAATGCTTTGGATGCATCCCAAATCCCGGGCGAATAGATCTCACATTCTTTTCTGTAAATTCTTCTCCAGCTTTTATGTCTTCAACAACATAAAGAGAACGCCCAAACTGTTTATTCTTAATCTGCTTTTCAGAAAGCGTATAATCTACTTTGCCAATAGCTTTTTCTGTGTTACGTATAGCATTTACCATTTCGGTAAATTCTTTTTTATCCAAAGAAAAAGCCGCATCCGGGCCACCGATTGATCTGTCTAGGATAAAGTGCTTCTCAATAACTTCGGCTCCCATAGCTACTGCTGCAATAGGAAGTGTTGTGCCTAATGTGTGGTCACTTAGTCCAACTTTTACTCCAAACCTGTTTTTTAGATCTTGCATTACTGCCAGATTAGCTTCTTCGATAGGTGCTGGATATGCCGAAGTACATTTAAGCAGTGTGATATCATTGTTTCCAACATTGTGACAAGTCTCAAGCGCTAATTCAATATCTTTAAGTTCAGCAATACCTGTAGAAATAATCATTGGTTTTCCTTTTGATGCTGCATACTCTATAAGAGGAGTATCTTGAATTTCAAAGGAAGCTATTTTGTATATTGGATTATCGAGTTCTTCTAGAAAATCAATAGCAGTTTTGTCAAAAGGGCTACTGAAACAAACTAAGTCGTTTTGACGAGCCGTTTCAAATAGCTCTTTATGCCACTCCCAAGGTGTATGAGCCTCATTATATAGAGCATATAAATTATAACCTTCCCAGAGTTCATTTCCTTTGATTAGAAAATCTTCTTTTTTGCAGTCAATAGTAATGGTATCCGCAGTGTAAGTTTGTAGTTTGATAGCATCTGCACCACACTTTTTGGCCGCAATAATGGTTTCTTTAGCTAATTCTATTGAACCATTGTGGTTAGCAGACAACTCAGCAATTATGAATGTACTAGTATTATTATTCATTACTATTTCTTTTAATACAATACTCTAATGCGAAGCAACCACTTATAGTAGTCGTTTTATTATAAGCAAATCCACAAATTTCAAAAGCTTTAATTGATGCTTTATTATCTGGTTTTATATAGGCAATAATATCCTGTTTGTTGTCTATCCAATAATGATTGATAGCCTTTCTCAACAAGATGGGTGCAAGGCCTTTACCTCTGAGCTTTTTATCGATGCTTATACCGATAATAGAGCGCCCAGATTCCTTTTCAATCCTAACTTGACCAACTGGCCAGTTTCTAATATGGAAAATAAAAATTGAACAATCTTGACTGTTAAGTTTGTATTTAAACCATTTTTGATGTGTTGCGTATTCTATGTTTGAGTTATTGAAAGATAATTCCCTTACTGTAGGGTCATTTGCCCAATCAAAAAGTTGCTCGCTGTCTTCAATGGAAGCATCCTTGAGAGTTAATGTGTAGTTATTTCTGTTTTTTGAATGAATAACAACATCTTTGTATTCTCCTTCAAAAAAACAATGTTCTTTGAGGCATGCTTCGCGTATATAATCAGCTCGTTCAAGTGCTTCATACAAGTGTGGTCTTAAATCAAAAGCATAAGTATATATTTTGTGCAGATTGAGTTCTTCAAAGGCCAGTTCGTCCAGCATCTTGAGATATTTGCTCCAATGTAGTTGAAATGTGTTTTTTTCGAGCTCAGTATTCATGATGAATGATACTTCTGCATTCTTGTCTATCCAATTGATATGTACAAGACCACCATAGCCTATGCATTTGCCATTTTCCAAGTAGGAGAATAGAAGTTGTGACGGGCATTCTTCTTCAAATAATGAATTGATAACAGTGTTGTAGTAATGGTCTTGTGACTGCTTTGTCAATGGGCTTGCTTGTCGTAAATGATACATTTGCTCATTTCGCCATTTCATAATGCAGTATCTGTCTTCGTGCCTGATAGGAACGATAGAATAGATGTCATTATGGTATGTTTGTCTGTTTAGAGCTTTGTATTTTCTCATTTGTTTAGCAATTGGTATTTTAATTCAGCCAATTTCCAATCAACTTCAGTGTCAATGTCCTGAACAAAGAGCTCGTCTACTTCAAAAAAACCTGTGTTGTTTGTGAAGAGTTTTGGGGTTCTTGAAAAAGCTTCTACACTGAACCAATAAAACTGTCCCGCATCGTGATAGCGTTCTTGAAGGTCCTGTGAGCGACTATTTATGTGCTCTTCCCAAACCATACTGACCATTTCGTCAGATTTTTTCAAAGCACGTTGTATTGGATAGCTATATTTAACAACGGGGAAAATGGTGTCAAATTTTTTGGCATTAAGCTTTTCGAAAGAGTCAGTTAATGTTTCTTTTGTGATAAACGGAGCAGTCGGATATATACAACAAGCAAAATCATATGTTTTTCCTTGATCCTGC
>DHQI01000055.1:441-24989 GCA_002408065.1 Bacteroidales bacterium UBA5342 | reverse complement strand
CATGATTTTCCTTGATCCTCATAGGATTTTAGAACTTCTAAAATAACATCTGCAGTTGTTGAAAAATCATCAGCATTTTCTTTAGACCTGAAAAAGGGAACTATTGCACCGTATTGCTGAGCTATTTCGGCTATTTCCTGATCATCAGTAGAGACCATAACTTCGTCAAACAGTTCTGATTTTATAGCTGCTTCAATAGAATACGCAATGATAGGTTTACCCAGGAAGTATTTAATGTTTTTCTTCGGAATACGTTTGCTGCCTCCGCGTGCTGTTATAAGAGCCAGTTTTTTCATACACAAACCTCCTTCACTTTTTCAATCACAAAATCCTGTTCTTCATCTGTCAGAGTAGGGTACATTGGTAAACTTAAGCATTGTTCATAGTAAGCCTCGGCTTGGGGTAGGTCACCTTTGTTCCAGCCTTTGTTTTTATAAAATGGTTGTAAGTGAACCGGGATGTAGTGTACCTGACTGAATATGTTGTTTTCTCTTAGTTTATTATATAGCTCTTTCCTGTTTTTTACAAGGATAATAAAGAGGTGATAAGCATTGTATGTATTGTCAGGGCAAATCTGATATGATATGCCTAATTCATCAAACGCTTGTTGGTATTTTTTGGCTATCTGCTTGCGTTTTTGTACACCAGCTTCAGCATTGTCCAGTTGTGTGATTCCCAAAGATGCTGATAAGTCAGGCAGACGGTAATTGTAGCCTAGTTCGTGCATCTCGTAATACCAGCCACCATGATTTTCTGTCAGTAGATCTACTGATTTAGTGATGCCGTGTGTCCTGAGTAGTAAAAGTTTTTCGTACAGATCCTTATTGTTGGTGGTGATCATTCCGCCCTCGCCGGTAGCTATATGTTTTACCGGATGAAAAGAGAATATGCTAAGGTCGGCATAGGTGCCATCACCACAATATATTCTTTGCTCTTGTGTGTTCGTGAAATAGGCGCCGGGAGCATGGCAGGCGTCTTCAAGAATCCATAAGTCGTATTTGTCTGCAATTTGTCTTAAACGTTCGGTGTCTACGGGGAGGCCACCAAAATCAACAGGGATAATACCTTTGTAACTACCTGCCGGAGAATTAGCCAGTTTTTCTTCAATTTTATCCAAATCGATAAGAAAAGTTTTGGGACAGATATCTGCAAAATCAACAATTCCTCCAGCGTAAAGGACGCAGTTAGCACTTGCGGCAAAAGTAATAGGAGTTGTGATGACTTTTTCACCGGGTCTCAGGCCTAAAGCTAAAACAGAAAGGTGTAGAGCTGCTGTTCCATTAGATACAGCTACAGCATATTTACAGCCAATATAGTCTGCAAATTTGGTTTCAAACTCAGCAATCCTTGGGCCTTGTGTCATATAATCTGATTTAAGGACTTCTACAACGCCATCAATATCTTTTTGTGTTATATGTTGTCTTCCGTAAGGAATTGCTTTCATTACTCAAATGGTTTAAAGTCTTTATCCACAAATTCTACGATTTTCTTCTGCATACTTTCAATCGTTTCCCATTCAGTATTGTCACCAGAATTATATTTAAAGCCAGGAGCTACATCAACAGCGTTGTAATGCGCTTTAAATTTTTCTTTATTGGCGTCCGAAGCAAGTATAGCATAGTATTTGTCAAACTCAATAGTATTGAAAGAATCACTGTCTGTAATCATCTCCTCATGAATCTTTTCCCCAGGTCTTATCCCAACGTCAACTAATGTAGCATTAGGGGCAATCGCTTTTGCAACGGTCTCAATTTTATAAGATGGAATCTTGGGGACGAAAATTTCACCACCAAGAGCATTGTCAATAGCCCACATCACCATTTCTACGCCTTCTTCTAAAGAGATATTGAAACGTGTCATTTCCCGATCGGTAATTGGTAAGTCCTCACCCTTTTGGGCTTTATTCATAAAAAATGGAATGACTGAGCCTCTGGATCCCATAACATTACCATAACGCACAACAGAGAATCGTAAATCACGGGTGCCTTTTATGTTATTGGCAGCTATAAACAGCTTGTCAGAAACAAGTTTAGTGGCACCATAAAGGTTTATTGGGGCGGCAGCTTTATCGGTTGATAGTGCTACCACAACTTTCACCTTTGTTTCAAGAGCGGCATCAATAATATTTTGGGCGCCGTTGATGTTTGTTTTAATGAACTCATCCGGATTGTATTCTGCAGCAGGTACTTGTTTAAGTGCAGCAGCATGGATGATGACATCGATTCCTTCACAAGCTCTTTTAAACCGATCTTTGTCTCTTACGTCTCCAATAAAATACCTTAAACTCTTATGCTCTGTAGGAGAGAATATTTGGGACATTTCAAACTGTTTTAGCTCATCTCTCGAGTAGATGACAAGACGTTTGATGTCCGGGTAGTTTTTTAATATTGTTTCTGTAAATTTTTTTCCAAAAGATCCAGTTCCTCCGGTAATGAGTACAGACTTATTATTTAACATATTGTCTTTTTCTTTGTTGAACTCAACAAAAGTACAAAAAATACCAACCTCTTACGCATCACTTTTTTCAAATATTGATTTTAGGAAAATGGCAAGGCTAAAATCTCCATTTTTGTTAAATAAAAACAGGGGGAATGGTGGCTCAATCCCCATTTATAGCGATATTCATCACTAAGCAAAATTTTGTATTAGCAAAACAAATCAAATTTCAGTATTTTTGTCAGCTATTCAGAACGAAGAAAAAGAAACGAAATATCATGCTAATAAAGGAATTAAAGAAAGATCTGTACTACGTTGGGGTTAACGACCGCAAAACGCATTTGTTTGAGAATATGTGGCCTATACCGCAAGGGGTATCTTACAATTCATATGTGATTGTAGATGAGAAGACGGCTTTGTTCGATACGGTAGAAATTGCCAGCTCGGGTATGTTTATCAAGAAAGTACTGAATGTGCTGGATGGCCGTAAGTTGGATTACCTTATTGTCAATCATATGGAGCCAGATCACGGTGGATCTATCGAGATTATTCGTCGCTACTTTCCGGATGTCACTATTGTAGGTAATAAGAAAACATTCGGTATGTTAGAGGGATACTTTGGTATTACTGATAACTTATATGAAGTAAAAGAGGGAGATACCCTTTCGTTAGGAGAGCATATGCTTAATTTCTTTATGGCGCCTATGGTGCACTGGCCCGAGGTGATGGTGACTTATGATAGTACTAATAAAGTGCTTTTTAGTGCCGATGCTTTTGGTACTTTTGGTACGATAGATGGTGGTATTCTGGATACTGAACTTGACCTGATAAAATATGAAGGCGAGATGCGCCGTTACTATGCCAGCATTGTAGGAAAATATGGCAACCCTGTTCAGAAAGCTTTGCAAAAATTGTCGCCGGTGGATATTTCTATGATATGTTCGCTCCACGGGCCGGTATGGACCAAAGATATTGAGCGTGTAGTGGGCCTGTATGATAAGTGGAGCCGCTATGAGCACGAAGAAGAAGGCGTGGTAATAGCTTATGGATCAATGTATGGTAATACCGAAGAGATGGCGGAGCGCGTAGCACGTGCCTTGTCTATTTATGGTGTGAAAAAGATTGTGCTGCACGATGTGTCGAAGTCCGATGCTTCTTATATTCTGAGTGATATTTTCCGTTATAACGGGCTTATTGTAGCTAGTCCTACCTACTGTAATGAGCTTTATCCGGGTGTGAAATCCCTGTTGGATAAGTTACAAACTCGTGCGGTGAAGAATAAAGTATTTTCTTTCTTTGGTTCATTCTCTTGGGCCGATGCTTCCAGTAAAAACTTTGTTAAGTTTGCTGAAGATATGAAGTGGGAGGTGGTAGGTGAACCTTTTGCTGAGAAAATGACCCTTGGTGATGAGAAAACTCAAATGGCTGAAGAGCTGGGGAAAGCTATGGCCGAAGCAGTGAAGAAATAATATTTAACCTGATGAATGTCGGGGTGAATTTTAAGATTTGCCTTATGCCAAAGCAAATGTGCAAGCTCTCTAAGAAAGAGTATTTAAAAAAACAAAAGAGCGGATCAGACTATTTTTGCAAAAAATGTGGTCGTGAAGCTAATAAACAGAAAAAACTCTGCAAAGCGGTGGAGCGCTTGGAGAAAGAATCTAATCGCTGATAATTTGATAAAGGATTTAATCACATATTTAGCTGACTTTGCAACCCCTGAGCGTTTGCAGATGTTCGAAAAAGTAGTGGCTGAACGAACCCGCTATGCTAAAATTGTAATAGAAGACCTTTATCAACCTCATAATATAAGTGCTGTACTGCGTTCGTGCGACTGCTTTGGTGTTCAGGATATTCATGTGATTGAAAACCGTAACGAATATGAAGAAAATCCAGAGATAGCGATGGGATCGTCAAAATGGCTGGATGTATACCGTCATGAAAAACGTGAGAACAATACCATCAAAACCCTTCGTGAGCTAAAGGATGATGGCTATCGTATAGTAGCTACCACACCCCATACCGACGATGTGTCTTTAAATGAATTTGATGTGAAAGCCGGTAAATTTGCCTTGGTTTTTGGTAACGAAAAAGAAGGCATTAGTGATGATGTTAGGGCTGAGGCCGATGAGTTTTTGCGCATCCCTATGTATGGTTTTACTGAGAGTTTTAATATTTCAGTGTCGGCTGCTTTATGTTTACAATATATTTCTAATGCTTTACGCGAAAAAAAGGTGGATTGGCAACTTTCTCCAGAAGAAAAAGAGGCGCTAATCCTTCATTGGTTAAGGAAATCAATAAAAAATGTGGCATTGCTGGAGGAACGTTTTGAAAAAGAAAGGTAGAATGTTTATTTCTTTTTGCCAATATAAAATACGTAACTGTAATAATCTTTATACTTCTCGTAGAGCCTAGCTTCTTTAATCTGCTCGTCAACGATACCTTGTGCAAAAGCATTACCTTTATGTTGATTTAAAAAATCGTTGTAGATTTTCTTCTGGGGAATATAGTAGTGTCGTGTCCAGCTTTCTTCCGGTAAAATAAAAGCAGTAATAAGTTCGTAACCGGATTTTTCCATATCTTTTTTCTTTTGTTTTATGGTCTTGATTTCGGGGTAAGCATTTGTCCAGAAATCATTGAGCTCTTTAGGCCGTTCGTTGCTGAGCCAGGAGATTTCGGAAACTGCGATGTGACCACCTTTTTTCAGGAAAGGCTTCCACTCTTGTAGTCCTTTCTTGAAACCGATGTTGTAAATAGCCCCTTCAGACCAGATAAGGTCCAGTTCTTCTTTTTCAAAATTTAAGAGATCCATCGACTCTACACGGCCACTTAGGCGTTCTGTTAGTCCACAGTTTGCGGCTTGCTGTATAAGGGCCTCGATGAATTGAGGGAATAAGTCTATACCAATAATATGGGATGTGGTGTTTTGAGCTAATATCAGTGTTTGTCCACCGGTGCCGCAACCGATATCTGCTATTTTGGAGTCTGCCCCCAAGTCCTCGATAAAGCTTAATGCTTCTAGGGTTGCGGATGGGCTGCCCGGCCCTTGACGTTCAAGACGACAGTAATAGTCAGCTAAAATATTCTTTTCTTTTTCTGTCATAAATAAGGCTTTACCCTATACGGCTAATTTCTTCCAGTTTTTTTGCTTCAATTATTTCGATGTCCTTACCATTAAGGCTGATGTAACCTTCTTTTTCAAAAGATTTAAGGAGTTTTACGGCACTTTCGGTAGAGATGCCGGCAAAATCGGCAATGTCTTTCCGTGTGAGCAGTTGGAAAATATCCGGAACCATGCTTTTATAGCTGTTTAAATAAAGTAATATGTTAGCCATACGGCCGTTCATTTGTTTGTAAAGGATGCTTTGCAGGTTGCCGTACAGACCGGAATTCTTTTGCGAATAGCGCTGAAAAAGACCCAGCGCAAAAGTGCCGTTTTGCTTGATTATTTCGATAAGGGCTGATTTTTCAACCAAAATAGCCTGACAATTCGTTAGTGCGCGGGTTGAATAGTCATACGTGTTTTTCGAGAAAACAGAACCTAGTCCAACAAATTCTCCTGGCTGTGTAATGCGCAGGTTAAAGCTTTTATCATATACATTCTCAATGTATTGTATTGCCATTCCGCTTGCTATAAATAAAATATAGGAAGCAAAAGTGCCTTGCTTAGTGATGTTATCACCTTTGCGAAATAAGACCTGCGTACGGCTGCTTTTCAGCAAATCGATCTCGTCGGCATCAAGAGACTGAAAACATGGCGCTTGTACATCGCACATAAAGTCCTGATCATTGGGGTTAATTGTTTTCATCGATTACTTTTTCAAATTTTAAGCTATGATTCTCGTATAGTTGTATTTTAATAACTTTACCATCTTCATTCTTAATGTGTTTGATGTGATCAAAATCATATTGACTTGTAAATGGTAAGTTTTCTCCGTTTAGGTAGAAATGTTTAATCTCCTTTCTTGTATCTATACTTTATAGAACAGAGTAAAACCACAATGACAGGCGCAAATATCATTTTCTTCAAGATAGATGAAGTTTAAAGCTGTGTCGGAAAACTCAATAGCTCCGGTAAATTTTGAACAGCAATTTCCTGATATTCTAATCGAATATGTTAAAGTGTCGCGAGATCCGTTAGTGTTAAGTATTCTGTTTTTTATTTTATAAGGATTAGTGTAGGTATTATCACAACTATCAGTAGAAAAATCTAATAGTTCTATTGTTTCACTTTGACTGTAAGAATAGAATGATAAAAAAACAAATAATATTGAGATGAATGCCTTCATTTGGGTTCTTTGTATCACAAAGATACAGATTTCTATTGGCCTTACCGTTTTTAGCATTTGTCAGTGTGCTAAAGGTTACCTAAAAGGTACATTTTTTAGAGTGCCAGCGGCACGAAAGTATGGTAGCTTATGGTGTTTATAGTGCAAAAAAAAGCTCCGGAGGAGCGATACATGAAGCGTGAAATACAAGGAGTGATAAGCGGATAGTCTGTTAAGCTGCCCTGAAAAAGAAAGGATTACATCTTTCTCCGATCTTTCTCAATAAAAAACTTGACCAAGCTCAACTATAGCACGGATGAGCAACAAGTTGGAAAATTCGAAATGTTTTCCACTGGAAAGTATTTTTGCAGCGTCAATATAAAACAACGCAAACTAAACTTATAAAAGAAATAAAACTATGGAAAAAATTTTGATCGTTGGTGGAGTGGCTGCTGGAGCAACTGCTGCTGCAAAAGCAAGAAGGCTATCTCCGGATGCTAAAATTACAATGTTGGAAGCTGGGCCGGATATTTCATTTGCTAACTGTGGATTGCCGTATTATATAGCTGGTGATATCAAGAGTCGTTCGTCACTGATCCTGCAAAGCCCTGAAAGCTTTAAGGAGCAATATGATGTGGATGTGTACGTTAATACGATGGTAACTTCCATAGAGCGGGAGGCAAAAGTCTTGAAAACCAAACATGTTGAAACAGGCGAGGAGAAAGATTATGAATACACTAAATTGATTTTGGCACAAGGAGGTCGTCCTATCAATCCTGATCTTCCGGGGGCTGACAAAGACCATGTCTTTACCTTATGGACTTTGGAAAATATGGATGCCATCACTCATCATCTGGAAAATAAAAATCCTAAGACCGCTGTAGTTGTAGGGGGTGGTTTCATTGGTCTTGAAATGGTTGAGGCTTTGGTAAAACGTGGCCTTGAAGTGAGCGTGGTAGAAAAAATGCCTCACGTAATGGCAATGATGGAAGCTGAAACGGCGGGTTTTATTGAACGCGAGATGAAATCGTATGGTGTAGGGGTACACACCAATGCCGGAGTGGCCGCTATAGGTAATACTAATGTGACACTGGACAATGGCAAACAGTTGGATGCTGATATGGTGATTATGTCCATAGGAGTACGTCCTACCTTACAGTTGGCTATCGATGCCGGCTTGGCAATTGGAGAAGCTGGTGGCTTGCTCGTGAATGATTTGTTACAAACTTCTGATAAAGATATTTATGCAGGAGGTGATATGGTGGAACTGGAACACCGCGTGATGGGCAAGAAAGTGCGTATTCCTCTGGCAGGGCCCGCTAACCGTCAGGGGCGTATAGCTGCTGAGAATGCTTTGGGGGGCGAACATCACTACAAAGGATCTATAGGGACATCTATCGTACGTGTGTTTGAAGCCGTGGCAGGTATTACTGGTCTTTCGCTCAAGCAAGCTAAAGCCAATGGCATTGATGCAGATGCTGTGGTGGTACACAAAGAGCATCATACCTCTTATTATCCGGGATCATCACCGGTATCCGTTATGGTCGTTTATGATAAAAAGACCGGTGTGATCTTAGGTGGTCAAACGGCAGGTTACAAGAGTGCAGACAAGCGGCTGGATGTCTTGGCTACTGCAGCGGCATCTAAGCTGACCGTGGCCGATCTGGCGGATATAGATTACGCTTACTCTCCACCAATAGGAACGGCAAACGATGCTATTAATATGGCAGCTTATACTGCAGAAAACAAAATGAGCGGATTCAGTCCTTCTGTGCTGGCTTCAGAACTGGATGATTTTGTTGTAGGAAAACGCTTGATAGTCCTTGATGTACGTGATGTATTTGCTTATCAGAAAAGCAATATCAACGGAGCGGCTCATTTACCATTGGAATTATTGCCAGAGAACATTGAACGCATCCCTCGTGATGCAGAGATTTTGGTCTACGATGAGATTGGTAAAAAAGGACATCAGGCAGTGCGTATGCTGATCAATGCCGGTTTTGAAAAGGTATATAATGTGTCAGGTGGCCATACCTCTATGCAGCGTCATGCTATGGCGGTAGGTTATAAAAACTTCAATTTGGGATTGTTACCAATTGAGAAAAAATCAATCAGCGAAGAGGCTTTTGAAGAGGAAAATGTACAAGAAGAAGTACAGGCCGAAGAAACTGGAACTTTAATCATTGATGTACGCACACCGGGCGAATACCACAGTGGCCACGTACCCAATGCCCTTAATATATCTCTGGATGATATTATGGCTGGTGGTGGCGACTTAGGCACTAATATGGATCGCGAAATCGTTGTTTATTGTGCTTCAGGTGCCCGTTCTGCTTATGCGCAACAAGTGCTGACGCAGCGGGGTTTCACCAATGTAAGAAATGGTGGTGGCGTAGCAATGATGATGGCACACTACTCTTAACGCTTATATCTCAGAAAAAGAAATTAAATAGTTTGTTTTTATAAGGTGAAGGGCTGCTCCGGTTTATGGGGTGGCCTTTCTGTTTTTAGTATCGCAGAGATGCGCTGAGGAGCAGAGGTATGCAGAGTTTTATTGTTTTTGATGAACCGTTTTAGGTTTTAAATGTGGGGTTTGTAATCCACATTAATATGAGCAGTAATTTATCTTTCCATAAAAAAGGAAGATCACTTAATGAAATTTGCTTGCCAAAAAAAATTTCTCAGCGGGCCTCTGCTTCTTCGCGCATCTCTGCGATACTTTTCAAACGGAATCATCTTTAAGTTACAAATACTGTCCCGTGTAGCTCGTTTTATCCTTTCTCAATTCCTCGGGTGTGCCTTCAAAAATGATGCGTCCGCCTTCGGCGCCGCCTTCCATACCGATGTCAATGACGTGGTCAGCCATCTTAATGACGTCGGTGTTGTGTTCGATGACAATGATGGTGTTGCCTTTATCAACAAGGCGGTTAAGCACTTCCAATAATATGCGGATATCTTCAAAATGGAGTCCGGTGGTTGGTTCATCCAGAATGTAAAGAGTCTGGCCGGTATCACGTTTAGCCAGCTCGGTGGCTAGTTTTACGCGCTGCGCTTCGCCACCGGATAAGGTCGTGGACGGTTGGCCTACGTGAATATAGCCTAGTCCTACGCTCTGCAAGGTTTTTAATTTGCGGTAAAGATTGGGTATGTGTTCAAAAAACTCTGCCGCTTGATTAATGGTCATATCCAATACATCGGCAATGGATTTACCTTTATATCGCACCTCCAAGGTTTCGCTGTTATAACGTTTGCCGTGGCATACCTCACAAGGTACGAGTACGTCGGGTAAAAAATTCATCTCAATGGTCTTATAGCCATTCCCATCGCAGGTTTCGCAGCGGCCACCGGCCACGTTGAAAGAGAAGCGCCCGGCTTTGTAACCCCTTATCTTAGCTTCGGGCAATTCTTGATAAATCTTACGGATATCATCAAATATCTTGGTGTAGGTGGCTGGGTTAGAGCGAGGAGTGCGACCAATAGGCGACTGGTTAACATCTACAACTTTATCAATATGCTGTATGCCTTCTATTTTATCATAAGGCAATGGGCGTGTTTCGGCACGGTAAAAGTGTTGGCTCAATATGGGCTGCAAAGTACCGTTGATTAAAGTGGATTTGCCGCTGCCTGAAACACCCGTTACACAAATAAATTTTCCCAAAGGAAAGTTAACCGTGACATTTTTTAGGTTGTTGCCACGTGCGCCATGCAATATGATCTGCTGACCATTGCCTTGGCGGTATTCTGTCGGGTGCTCAATTTTTAATTTTCCATTAAGGTAATTAGACGTGAGCGTGTTTTTTTGTAGGATTTGTTTTGGTGTGCCGGAGGCTACAATTTCCCCACCGTGTATGCCGGCGTGTGGTCCCATGTCAATGATATAATCTGATGAAAGCATCATTTCTTTGTCGTGCTCCACCACAATCACGGAGTTGCCGATATCGCGTAAATGGCAGAGTGATTGTATCATCTTGTGGTTGTCACGCGAATGCAAACCAATAGAGGGTTCGTCCAGAATGTAAAGGACATTGACCAACTGTGAACCTATCTGTGTAGCCAGGCGTATGCGCTGACTCTCACCACCCGATAAAGTTGCCGAAGTGCGGTTGAGCGAAAGATAGTCTAAGCCTACATCGTGCATAAACTGTAGGCGGGTACGTATTTCTTTTAATATTTCTTCGGCTATGGAGAGCTGTTTTTTATCCAGATACTGTTCTACATCTTTTAGCCATTCACGCAGCTGTACAATGTCCATTTCCGCAAGTTCTGAGATGTTTTTATCGTGGATACGAAACCAGAGTGATTCTTTTTTTAGGCGTTGACCCTCACATGACGGGCACTTTATTGTGCTTACAAACTGGTCAGCCCAGTTGCGCGCTTTTTTGGAGGTTTTGTTGTGTTGTTCTGAGCGTATGTGTTTTACAATGCCATCATAGCTCACTTGATAGCTCGACGAACAGCCAAGGGGAGTGTTCTTTAGGCGGATGGACTCTGGTGATCCGTTAATGATAATGTCCAAAGCCTCTTCTGAAATATCTTTAATAGGCGTTTTTAGGGTAAAACCGTGTTTTTCGCCAATGGCTTCTAATTGCCAGAAAACGATAGAGCTACGGTATTTTCCTAAAGGTAGAATACCGCCTTCATGAATGGTTTTGCTACGGTCCGGAATGATTTTGTCGTAGTCCACATCCGTCACAGAACCAAAGCCGTTACATTTTTTACAGGCTCCGTGAGGTGAGTTAAATGAGAAGGAGTGTGGTGCCGGTTCGTCGTACGAAATGCCTGAAGTCGGACACATCAGGCTACGGCTGAAATGACGCGCCTGTGTATCGCCTTTGCGCAATATCATGCACGAACCTTTTCCCATTTGGATGGCCAGCTTCACGGCTTCTTTCAGGCGTTTTTCGGCTTTTTCGTCGTCTTTTACCTTCACGCGGTCTATCACCACTTCTATGTCGTGTATTTTATAACGGTCGGCCCGCATACCATGGGTGAGCTCTTTTATTTCACCATCCAATCGTATGTGTACATAGCCACGACGAATGGTTTGCTCGAAGAGTTCTTTGTAATGGCCTTTACGTCCTTTTACCAAAGGCGCTAAAATATAAATACCATCGCCTTCATATTCATTCTTGATGAGATTAAGGATTTTTTCATCGGTATATTTCACCATCTTTTCTCCGGTCTTGTAAGAGTAGGCTTGTCCGGCACGGGCATAGAGGAGACGGAAGAAATCGTAGATCTCAGTCGTTGTTCCCACGGTAGAACGCGGGTTTTTGTTGGTGGTTTTTTGTTCAATAGAAATGACAGGACTCAGGCCGGTGATACGGTCTACGTCCGGGCGTTCCATTCCACCCAAAAAACTACGGGCATAAGCCGAAAATGTTTCTATGAAACGACGTTGTCCTTCTGCAAAAATGGTGTCAAAAGCCAATGAGGATTTACCACTACCACTTAGTCCGGTAATCACCGTAAGTTGGTTGCGGGGTATGCTTACATCTATGTTTCTCAGGTTGTGGCTGCGCGCCCCAAAGACTTCTATTTGTTCTGTTCCGTCGGCAGAAAACTGCTCCACGGCACTATGTTCATCTGGCATTTTTGACATCTGGCAAAATTACGGCTTTAGAGCTTCATGAACAATTATGTTATCCTTCAAATATAGAAAACCAAGCTTATTTTATGCGAATGCACTTTTTTTTACGATGGAATGCTGAAAGTAAATAATGTACAATTAATGTATGAAGACTGGGCACAAAGAACTGCACTTTCGTTATAAGAATAACAATAAAGATGATAATTCTGTATAACTAATTCGTAAATGTTTTTTATTTAGCTTCTCTTTAGGACTTTAAAGCTATACTTGTTGCCATTGGCTATTTCAAAAAAGCCTAAATAATAGCCGTCAGGATAATGAGATAGGTCTATGGTAGAACAATTTGATAAAGCTGGCGATAGGGTTTCTAATAAATTTCCATTGAGTTGGTAGAGTTTAATATCTCCAATAATTTGTGATGTGTCAAAAGGAAAGGTGATTTTCCCTTTTGTAGGGTTGGGGTATACTTGGAGGGCTAATGATTCTGTGCTTTGGATGGCAGTGTTTTCATCGCTTATATAGTTATCTGGGTTGCCATAGCCCAAACCAATGCTTGTATCCCAATATCCATATTCCCAGGGACCTGAAGAGGGCGTACTGAAAGCCCAGCCATAAAACTCTTCTGTGCCTTCGGCATTTTTATCGTAAAAGCGAATTTCGAAATGTAGATGAGGTCCACCCATCGTTCCGCTGTAGAGGTGCGTACATATTAAATCACCTTTTTTTACAAAGTCACCATCTTGCAAAGCAAGCATGTTTGAATCTAAATCCACATGAGCATAAATTGTTGTGAGTTTTGCAATTTCTTCTCCTTCCTTGCTGAGGATAGGGCACGTTATACTAATATGATGTCGGTATTTTGTAATATTAGTACAAGTATCGATTAGCCCATCGTGCGCAGCGTATATATTAACAAGTGTAGCTTTGTTTTCAACATAAAAGTCTCTTGCGGGATGATACTGGTAGTTATTATTGCGCCCTACAAGGTCGCCAAAATCTCTAAATATTGAGTAGTTGGGAAGCGATTCTCCCAAGAGAGGATGGTGTAGGCCCTCTTCTCGTGTCAAACTTATTACACTATTGGTTATTAGTCGGATGCTGTCTTCTTCTCCGGCATTGTAGTAGTCTGGAGATAGCATGTCTGGGCTGCTTTCATTGCTATAGTCTGTAGCTGATAGTGTGCTGCTCAAAAGGATAATTGCGTAGAAATATACTGCCGTTTTCATGGGGGTCTGGATTGTTTTATTGTTTGACAAGTTCCTTATAGATTTTATTTCACGTTAAGCCTCAAAAGAGTAAATATTGCTGAAAAGAATTCCCCAATATTACATTTTTTTATTGATGAATCATTAATGCCTTGATAAATAAAGTATCAATTAAATTAAACTGTCAGCAGGTGACAAGTAGTAATGTTACTGATAATATGGGACTTTTTTCGATTTTATGGGAACTTAATAGTTTCTAGCCAGAGAGGTAGAACTTAGAATGCTGAGAACATTTGGCCAGCTCTGCAGTCTCTTGTCAAAGTGCATGGCTTGGGGGATTTGAAAAACAACTCCTTATATCATTATGTAAGAACTGGTTAAGTTTTTATTTTCCAGATTGTTAGATGTTTGTCAAAAGCCCGGAGTTTGTAACATATTACAGAAAAACAGCGTGTTATAGGGGTTTTCAATTGAAAGTTTAACGAAGTGTTGATGTTGCTTAAGTAACTAAAAATATATGCTATCTCATCTAGCTTAGTTGTTTGGCTATTTCATACAGTGTGATACTTACTGCATTCACTACATTAATGGAGGTGTTTTTGCCATACATTGGGATTTCTATCGAAAGGTCAACTAAATTCAATAGTTCAGGCGCTACGCCGTGCTGTTCATTACCGGGGATGAGGGCAAACTTTTCAAAAGAGCGAAAGTCCACTTTGCTAAGCACCTGACTGTTGTTGGTGACTTCCAGAGCAATGAGGGTGTAGCCTTCATTTTTTAAGTTCTGAACCAGAACAGAGGCATCGTTAGTATAGCTGTGTTTGATATATTTTTGCGTGGAGCGGGAGGTTTTTTGCACTCTTCTATGCTCTGGTGTGGGGGTGTCGCCGCACAAATAGAGATGTTCAACACCCATTGCCTCGCTAATGCGGAAAAGCATTCCCATATTTTCGGGTGAACTAATGTTGTGGCATACCAAAACAAGAGGAAAGTTGTGTTGTTGATTCTTTATTTCCTGATGTTCTAGTTGACGAGTGCTCATAGCTTTTTGTTTCTGAGGGAATAGGGGGGTGTTTGGTGTAATTTACAAGGTCAAATTATTATAAGGAGTTTTATGTCACTATGATAGGGGTGTTTTTTTTCCGAAATCCTTATCGTATTTCAAGAAAGGAATAAGGACAAGCCCCGGTATGCCGCAAAGCAAAACCCAGATGAAGAAATGGGGATAGCCTACGTGCTCTTGTATGGTGCCGCTAATCATTCCCGGCACCATTGCGCCCAGTGCCATAATACCCGTAGCAAAGGCGTAATGAGCCGTGCTGTTCTTCCCTTCGGCTAAGGAGAGCAGATAAAGCATAAAAGCTGTAAAGCCAAAGCCGTAACCAAATTGTTCAAGAAAGATTGAGCCCTGAATAATGAGCATATTATCAGGTTGATGCTGCGCTAAAAGGACATAGATAATGTTGGGTAAGTTCATGGTAAGCGCCATGGGCCAGATCCAAAATTTGAGTCCGTGCTTTGCTCCCAGCATTCCTCCGCTTATTCCCCCCACAATGAGGCCTAAGACGCCAATTGTGCCATAAGCAAAGCCCACCTGCTCATTGTTGAGGGCCAAACCTCCGGCTGCCTTGCTGTCCAGAAGGAAAGGCATAGCCATTTTGGTCAGTTGAGCTTCTCCCAGGCGGTAAAATAAGATGAATAGTATGGCAGGGATGATGCCTTTTTTCTGGAAGAAGCTAAGTACTGTGCCGGCATAATTAAGCACCGCTTCTTTGGCATTACCCCAGCTTTTATCTTCTTGATTTGGTTGGGGTAATATGATGCGGTGATAAAAAGCAATAAGCACAAAAAAGGTACCTAAACTGATCATAGCTATTCCCCATGCATTTTGCATTGCCATGCCACCTTTGTTTAAAAAACCTACACCAGCAACGATGCCTCCTTGCGCTACTATCATAGATATGCGATAAAAAAGATTTCTGAAACCGACATAATACGCTTGTTTGTGTTTGTTCAATCCCAGCATATAAAAACCATCGGCTGCAATGTCATGTGTGGCTGATGAGAAAGCCATTAGCCACATCAGGATAAGGCTCCATTTGAAAAAGCCTTCGAGTGGTAAGGATAAACCTATAAGAGCAAAGAGAATACCGATTGTAAATTGAGCTATGACAACCCAATATCGCGTTGTTTTTGTATTGTCAATAAACGGGCTCCAGAAGGGTTTTATCACCCAAGGCAAGTAAAACCAGCCGGTATAAAAGGTGATGTCAGCATTTGAAATGCCAAGGTTTTTGTACATTACCGTCGATACTATCACCACCATCATATACGGCAGTCCTTCGGCAAAGTAAAGGCTAAAGAGCCACGATAGCGGATGTGTGCTTTTCTGTTTCAAATGAATTATTTCGAGGTTGGAATCAATTCTATGTTAGCGCCTGACGTGTCGTGTATAGTATGAGGTGTACCTTTATAAGTGATCGTGCCCGATCCATCGCCACTAACATAAAGTTCGTCTAGGACACTGATCTGTAAATCTTCGGCAATACCTTCAATGTCGATGTAGGTTTTGTTGCTAGGAAAATTAAAACCATCCAGACTGTTTAGCTTGCCTTCTTCGCTTATGTTTAAATTTGTTATTGCAGCTTCTCCGGCCACTGTTGCCAAGGTGTTGGCTGAAGTGTTGATGCTTAGTTTTTCACAGCTGAGGTATGCCATGTTTAATTCTACATCACCTTCGCTGTTTTCTAAACGGAATTCGTAACATTTGATGGTGTCAGAAAAATTTAGTGTTCCTGATCCGGTGATTTCAAATCGCATTCTGGAACTGCTCTCAAAAGAGGATGAGATTTTAGTTTTACAAATATCACTGATGCTCAGTCCTCTAAAGTCCGGCATGGTAAAGTTAAGCTGAATAGGATTATACTCGTGTGGCGTTTGAATAAATTCAATATTCAGGGTTTGATTGGAAACAAGTGAGCTAATATCGGCAATGATATTTTCCTGCGCTGTAATAGAAAAAGTAAGGCTATCGCCATATTCAATGTTAACATTGCATGGTATGTCGATGTCCATAGCAAAAAAACTACCTACGTCCCGGGTCAATGTAATACTACCACCCACTCCTTTTACCTTTTCACAGGAAGAAAGAAAAGGGATAAAAAAGGCGGCTACTATGAGGCTTCTATAAATTCTGCGTTTCAAACTTGTCAATTGAAATGTTATGAAATAATTGCACAAATGTATGAAATACTGATAAGTTGACAAAAGGTAGGGCTTGTCTGGTGAAAACTATTTAACAAGTGTTTATATTATAAAAAAAGAGAACCCCGCAGGATTCTCCTTTATTATTTTGATATACTAAGTCTCAGCTTCAGCCTTAACCTCAGTCTCAGCCTTTAAAAACTAGTCTTTCAATTTAGCCGACAAGAACTCGCGGTTAAGGCGGGCAATATTGGCAATAGAAATACCCTTAGGGCATTCTATCTCACAAGCACCGGTATTGGTACAAGCACCGAAACCTAATTCATCCATTTTTGCGACCATTGCTTTAGCACGGCGCGAAGCTTCGGCTTTACCTTGAGGTAAAAGAGCCAGTTGACTTACTTTGGCCGAAACAAAAAGCATAGCAGAACCGTTTTTACAAGCGGCGACACAGGCTCCACATCCAATACAAGAAGCAGCATCCATTGCTTCGTCTGCAATAGGTTTAGGAATAGGGATAGCGTTAGCATCAGGTACACCTCCAGTGCTTACTGATACATAGCCACCGGCAGCCATGATTTCGTCAAAAGCATGACGGTTAACAATCAAGTCTTTGATGACAGGGAAAGCCGCCGAACGCCAAGGTTCTATGGTCACTGTTTCGCCATCTTTAAATTTACGCATGTGTAACTGACAAGTGGTAATGTCATCATCTGGTCCGTGTGGGTGCCCGTTGATGTATAGCGAACACATACCACAGATTCCTTCACGACAATCGTGATCGAATGCTACCGGCTCCTGTCCTTCGCTGATGAGTTGTTCATTTAATACATCCAACATTTCTAAGAAAGAACTGTCAGTCGAGATGTTATTCACCTTATAGGTTTCAAATCCACCCTTTGCTTTAGCGTCTTTCTGGCGCCAAACTTTTAGTGTTAAATTTATTGTTTTTTCCATTGTTGGATAGTTTACTTGTAATTACGTGTTTTAACTTCAGTCTCTTCGTATACTAAAGGCTCTTTGTTTAGTTTAGGCTCTTTGTCTTCGCCCATATATTCCCAACAAGCCGCATACATAAATTTGTCGTCCTGACGTAATGCTTCACCTTCTTCAGTTTGGTATTCCTCGCGGAAGTGACCTCCACAAGACTCTTCACGGTTCAAGGCATCACGTGCCATCAAATCACCGGTGATCAGGAAGTCTTCAAGACGAATCGCTTTTTCAAGTTCGATGTTCATCGTCTCTTTATCTCCCGGAATGAAAAGGTTGCTGTAGAATTCTTTCTTCAGTTCAGCGATCAATTTAATCGCTTTCTTGAGACCAGCCTCGTTACGTGCCATACCTACGTATTCCCACATAATGTGACCCAGCTCTTTATGAAGTGTATCAACTGATTTCTTACCTTGGATGCTCATCAAACGGTCGATACGAGCCTGAACACCTTTCTCTGCTTCTTCGAACTCAGGAAGGTCAGTACTCATACGTGGCGTGTGGATTTCATCAGCCAGATAGTTTTGAATAGTATAAGGCAATACGAAATATCCGTCAGCCAAACCTTGCATCAAGGCAGAAGCTCCAAGGCGGTTAGCACCGTGATCAGAGAAGTTAGCCTCACCTGCTGCGAACAGACCAGGAATAGTAGTTTGCAATTCGTAATCCACCCAAACACCACCCATGGTATAGTGGATAGCAGGGTAAATCATCATCGGTGTTTCGTATGGATTGTCATCAACGATTTTTTCGTACATCTGGAACAAGTTACCATAACGGGCCTCGATAGCATCTTTACCCAAACGCTCGATAGCTGTTTTGAAGTCAAGATATACAGCCAAGCCTGTAGCACCTACACCAAATCCGGCATCACAACGCTCTTTGGCAGCACGTGATGCAACGTCACGTGGTACAAGGTTACCAAATGCAGGGTAACGACGCTCCAAATAATAATCTCTTTCGTCTTCAGAAAGATCGGTTGGTTTTTTCTTACCGGCGCGGATAGCTTCCACGTCTTCTTTCTTTTTAGGAACCCAGATACGGCCATCGTTACGCAATGATTCAGACATCAGCGTCAGCTTAGACTGGAATTCACCGTGAACAGGAATACAAGTAGGGTGAATCTGTGCAAAACAAGGGTTAGCCATAGCAGCACCTTTTTTGTACACTTGCATAGCTACCGATCCGTTAGACGCCATAGCGTTAGTAGAAAGGAAGAAGGCGTTACCATAACCACCAGTGGCAATTACTACAGCGTGACCGAAGTGACGCTCAATTTTACCGCTTACAAGGTCGCGAACAATGATACCACGTGCTTTACCGTCGATTACTACAAGGTCAATCATTTCGGTACGAGTGTACATTGTTACTGATCCTGCGTTTACTTGACGCATCAATGCTGAGTAAGCACCTAAAAGCAACTGCTGACCAGTTTGTCCTTTAGCATAGAAGGTACGGCTTACCTGCGCACCACCAAAAGAACGGTTGTCCAAAAGACCGCCGTATTCGCGGGCGAAAGGAACACCTTGTGCCACACATTGGTCGATGATGCTGTTACTTACCTCAGCCAAACGGTGTACGTTAGCTTCGCGGGCACGGTAGTCACCACCTTTAATGGTATCGTAGAACAAGCGGTAAACGCTGTCACCATCGTTAGGATAGTTTTTCGCTGCATTAACACCACCCTGTGCTGCAATAGAGTGAGCACGACGCGGTGAATCCTGAATACAGAAGTTTTTTACGTTGAAACCAAGTTCGCCAAGTGATGCAGCTGCTGCGCCACCAGCCAAACCAGTACCTACCACAATAACGTCGAGTTTACGCTTGTTGGCAGGGTTAACCAGTTTCTGGTTGTTTTTATAGTTGGTCCACTTTTGAGCTACTGCTCCTTGTGGTATTTTAGAGTCTAATTTCATTTCTTCTTAGTTTTAAAGTTCGAAGTTCGAAGTTCGGAGTTCGAAGTTCAAATTTCGATTTTCAAATATCAAATTTCAAAATCTATTGGAAAAATAAGTATTGACCTACAGCGATAACTGCGAAACCAAGACCGATGACCCAAGCGATAATGTTACCAATCACTTTTAAGCGCTGCATCCAGATTTGATTGTTCCAACCAATAGTTTGGAAAGAAGACCAGAAACCGTGCGAAAGGTGGAATGCCAAAGCGATAGAACCAACCACATAACAGAGGACCAATAGGATGTTGCCGAAGGCTGCGTTAACCAATGCGTATGCATCTTCTCCGTGCACCATTCCGGTACCAAGGTATGGGAATTCTGCTTCTGCGGGGTGTCCTCCGATGCCAAATTTGATTTTTAACCAGAAGTTAACCAAGTGAACAGCCAAGAAAGCTAAAAGTGCGATACCAAGAGGTAGCATGTTTTTAGAGGTCCACTCGACATCTTGTGTTTTGCTACCTGACGCGTACTTAGCACTTCCACGTGCTTTCATGTTCTGAAACGACAGAATCAAAGAATACACGATGTGGATTAAGAAGCCAAGTCCAAGGATAGGCTCTACAATTTTAATCAACGGAAAGGTCCCCATAAAGTGAGCACCGGCGTTGAACATTTGTCCTTCTTCAAAGCCGAAAACGCCATCCAAAAGCAGGAAAGAGTTAATGGTCAGGTGAATTAACAAGAACAAAATCAGGAATAGGCCAGATAAACTCATTATCAGCTTTTTCCCAATTGAGGATGAAAATAAATTTGCCATAAGTAAAATTAGTTATTGTTTAGTTAAATTGATTTTTTCTCCAAAGAGGCTGCGAATTTAATTCTAATTCTCTGAAAAAAGAAGCATCATTAAGCTATTTTATGTGGAAAAATGCCGCTGTTTTAGCCTGTTTTGCAGAAAATTGGTTTTTTGTCATGCCGACTTTGCAAAAGAGGCTTGCTTGTATAAAGTAAGCGATTAAAATGCAAAAAAGGGAACTTTTGCCCGGAAGCTTTGCTAATTTTGAATCTTAAATTAAGAATATTAATACTTCGCTGCTAATTCAATAATCTTGATCTGTTAGATGAGGAGACAAGTGCGTGTCCCATTGGGACCGAATAGGGGTAGAAAAAATAACGTTGACCATAACGTGCCGAAGGTACGTCATATTTTCAATCTTCGCTTATTTCCATATTTCGTACCTAAAGGCACGACGATGGTATCTGCATTACATTTTCTACCCACATTTCTATCCCTACGGGATTTTAAAAAATCGATGCTTTTGACAGTCCGAAAAGAAATACAGCTTGTGATTTTTGAAAAATAGCATAAAAAAAAGCGGAACTCCCATCCGGAAGCTCCGCTAATTTTGAATTTTAAATAAAGAATTTTGAATCTTAATACTCCTTCAGATCTTCTTCGCCATTCAACACGCGAAGAACGTTGCTTGCGAGGGCGCCCATTTCGTCTTCGCCGGGATAGCGCTTCACAGGAGCTATAAATTCTACGCGTTTAATGATACGGCTGCACACGTAATCGTTGTAGGCGATGCCGCCTGTCAGGCAGATGGCGTCTACTTTGCCTTCAAGCACGGTTGCTGCTGCACCTATTTCTTTGGCTATGTTGTAGGCCATGGCATCTAATACTAAACCAGCTTCTTTGTCGCCTGCTTCTATTTTGTCCACGATGTGGTGGGCTTGGTTCATACCTAGATGCGCCATCAAACCACCTTTGCCGTTTATCATTTTGTTGATTTCGTATTGGCTGTAATCACCGCTAAAGCACATTTTGACCAAGTCGTCAGCAGGTAAGGTGCCTGAGCGCTCAGGAGAGAATGTTCCGGTACCGTTTACGCAGTTATTAACATCAATGATTTTGCCACCTTTGTGTACTCCTACAGAGATGCCGCCTCCCATATGGCAGATGAGTATTCGTACGTCTTTGTAGTCTTGTTTTACTTCGGCACAATATTTACGGGCCGTTGCTTTTTGGTTTAGGGCATGGAAAATAGAGCGGCGTGGCATATTTGGCAGACCTGAGATACGTGCTAAATCGTGCAGCTCGTCTACCACCACAGGGTCTGATATATAAGCATCGCAGCCGGCTTCTTTGGCCAATTCGCTCCCTACGATGGCGCCCAAATTGCTGGCGTGTTCGCCATAGTTAGCATTTGTTAAATCTTCCAAGAGTTTCCCACATACTTTGTAGGTGCCAGATTCTAAAGGGCGTACCATGCCGCCACGACCAACAATCGCATCAAAGCTTTTTAGGTCATAGTTTTCTTCTTTTAGTTTTTTTTCAATCAATCCTTTACGAAAATCCTTTTGGGAATAGGTAGTGGTAAAGCCCTCTAAATCATCCGCTGTGTGGCGCAAGGTGGTGTCTAATACTTGATTGTTATCCTCAAAAATGCTCAGCTTAGTTGAAGTGGAGCCGGGGTTGATTACTAAAAGTCGTTTTGGCATAGGGGGTTGAAATTTGATGTTAGAAGATTGAAATTAGAATCCGAAAGCCTGTTAAATGTTTTGAGCTTATGATTATTGGCCCTTGGTCTTTAGCTGTATTTAGCTAAGGGTTAATAGCTAAACGCCAATGGCTGATTTAATACCCTTGTTTGTCTCTCACTTCATAGATGCGCTCTATGATGTCTACCACTTTCATACCTTCCAATACATTGGTGGTAATGGTGCCTTCTTTTTGAAGTTTGTCTATTACGTTTTCAATTACGTAATTGTGGTTCTGTGCAGAGCCTTTGTATAAACCATAATCGTTAGGTGGATTAGAAGGACGAAGCTCCGGCATTTCATAGTCTTCAATTTCGCAATACACCACTTCGTTCATATACTGTCCAGCTACCTTTACGGTACCTTTAGAACCGATGATGGTGATAGAGCTTTCAAAGTTTTTCTCGTAAATGGCTGTTGAGTAATTTAAAGATCCCATACCACCATTCACAAAATCGAAGTTAACATAGCCGGAATCTTCAAAAGCAGTCAGATCTTTGTGGGTGAAATCTTTGAACTTTCCCTGTATGTTGGTGATGTCGCCAAAGAGCCAGTACATAATGTCGATAAAGTGTGAAAATTGCGTAAAAAGGGTTCCGCCGTCAAGAGTTTCATCGCCGTGCCAGTTACCGGGCTTATAGTAGCGATCATCACGGTTCCAGAAGCAGTTGAGCTGCACCATAAGTGGTTCACCAATAGTTTTTTTGCTAACGATTTCTTTTAGCCATTCGCTTGGAGGAGAGTAGCGGTTTTGCATCACGCAAAAGACGTGGCGTGATACTTCCAGTGATTTGAATACCATTTTTTCGGCATCGGCACGGGTTAGGGCAATGGGTTTTTCTACCACTACGTGTTTGCGTTCTTCTAGGGCCATAAGGGAATATTCGGTATGGTAACCGTTGGGAACGCATATATTGATAACGTCGATGTCTAATTTGGCATCTAAAAGTTCCTGGTATGAATTGAAGAATTGCTCTTCTATTTCATCGGCGCCACACTCTTTGGCTGTTAGTATGTCGCAAACGGCAACAAGTTCAGAATTAGGGTTACGGCGCACCATTTCTGCATGGCGCTTACCAATGTGGCCGTATCCTATAACGGCAAATTTAATATTGTGAGTCATATATTGTATTTATTTTTTTTCTGCTTTGTGTTCGCAAATATAATATATTATAAAAATCTAAAGACCTTCGTTGTTGTTTTTGTTAGCTTGCAGAAATCCTTTGTGATGACGGTACTGGAGAAAAGAAAACATAGAAAGAAGAGAATTGTGGTTCTGGACGAAGGTGTTGTTGTTAGATTGTATATTGTGTTGTTTCGTAGGGGAATATTACATGGCTTATTTGTGTCATTGTGATGATAATGTTTCAACTTCTTCTTGTGACAAGAAGTGATTTTCAGAATTATTTAGTCTTTTATCGATTTCTTTTTTTTTAGGCTGGTGCGGTAATAGCTTTATTGGTGATAATATTATAGTCAAATAGGTTCTCCGGCTATTAAGGTATCAGTGGTTTGTTTGTAAATGCTGTCGATAAGCTCATTGGAAAGATCGTTGAGGTGCTTTTTGATGGATTCTTTTTTCTCTAAAGTGTTGCATAGTGCAGATATAAGAAATTAAACTTCCACCGTCATTCCATCAAAAACGGCTTGGGTATTTTCAAAAATCGCTTTAGCGGCCTCTTCTACAATGCTAACATCTTTATAACGTGACGAAAAATGGCCAATCAACAACTTGCCGGCATTGGCTTGTTTAGCAATTTGGGCAGCTTGTCCGCCACTGGAATGTAGGGTTTTGCTGATGCGCAGCGTTTCGTCGTCGGCAAAGGTGGCTTCGTGGTAAAGCGTGCTCACATTTTCTATCATCGGGCAGATGTCTGGTTTGTAGGCGGTGTCGGTGATGTAGGCGTATGAGCGGCTTGGTTTGGGCGGAGTGGCTAGTTTGCTGTTGGGGATGACTTTTCCGTCTCTGGTCATATAATCTTCACCCTGTTTTATTTTTAGTATATCTTTTATGCCTAATCCAAAGGCTTCGATCATTTCTTTTTTGATATTGTATTCATTTGGTTTTTCTGTGAAAAGAAAACCTGCCGTTGGGGTGCGGTGTTCTAAAGGAATGGTGTATACTTCCAAGGATTTGTCTTCGTAAATCAGTTCGTTTCTTGTCGGATCAAAAGGATGGTATTCCAGCTCAAACATGGCCTTATGCATAAAGTAGTCTAGCAAAGGCTGAAGTATGCCTTTCAAGTCCTTGTGCGAATAGATGTGGAGCTTGCTTTTGCGTCCCATCAGGTTGAGGGTGGAGATAAGGCCTGGCAGTCCCAGCATATGATCGCCATGCAGGTGGGTAATAAATATGTGGTTTAGACGCGAAAATTTTTGTTTGTAACGACGTAGTTGTATTTGGGTTCCTTCGCCACAA
>DHQI01000055.1:0-208 GCA_002408065.1 Bacteroidales bacterium UBA5342 | reverse complement strand
TTTGGGTTCCTTCGCCACAATCGAGTAAAAAAAGTTTCTCACGAAAGTTGATGACTTGTGCCGAGGAAAAGCGTTTGGGTGTGGGTTGTGCGGAATTAGATCCTAAAATGGTGACTTCGAATTTCATTTCACAAAGTTACTAAATTTAATGAGTTAATGATTCAATGCTTCAATGGTTCAATGCGAGAATGATAGAATGCGAGAATGA
>DHQI01000056.1 GCA_002408065.1 Bacteroidales bacterium UBA5342 | reverse complement strand
CTTCAGGATTTTTTGTTATTATTAATTATCCTCCCGCAGAATTTAATCTTGATCCCCAAAAATTCTGCTTGATCCCAAATAACTTGATCTCTTACATGAAAAAATGCCCGACCAAAAAACTGACCGGGCATTTGTTTATCTTTTTCTGTAGTAACACTACATTATATCCATTTGCTGCAAAACGAGTTTCATAGCATCTACCGTAGATTTCTGAGCACGTACTAAAGGCAAACGCACACGTGCGGTAGTCATATCCAGCAATTCCATCAACGATTTGATGCCTGCCGGATTGCCATCAGCAAATAAAAGACCGAACAGATCGAAGAAACGGTAAAAAATACTTTGTGCCTCCGCCAATTTATCATCGTTAGCAAACTTAATCATTTGCGAAAGCTGAGCAGGAAAAGCATTCCCTAAAACCGAAATGACACCATCGCCACCTACCGACATCAAGGGCAAAGTGAGTGCATCATCGCCCGAAATGACCAGAAAATCGTCCGGCCGTCCGCTTATAATATTTGCCATTTGTACCAAATCACCCGAAGCTTCTTTGACAGCAATAATGTTATCAAAATCGTGTGCTAAGCGTAGGGTTGTTTCAGCCGTCACATTCACACCAGTTCTGCCCGGTATATTATAGAGAATGATGGGCATATCTGTTGCTTTTGCGATTTCCGCAAAATGACGGTACATACCAGCCTGAGTCGGTTTATTATAATAAGGCACTACAGTCAAGACAGCATCTACACCCGACAAGTCACGGTTTTGAAGCTGATCAATAGCATCATAAGTATTATTGCCACCCACGCCCATCACCACTGGCAGGCGACCATCGTTCTCGCTCACCACACAGGCTAATATGCTGTCCTGCTCTTCTTTTTTAAGCGAAGGCGTTTCTGCCGTTGTTCCCATAGTGACCAGATAGTCTGCGCCACTCTCAACGAGGAATGCGGTCTGACTTCTTAAGGTGTCAATATCCACATTATACTCCTCATCAAATGGCGTTACCATCGCCACTCCTAAACCTTTGAATTTGCTAATATCCATCAGGAAAATATATATTCTAAATAAAATTCAATCTTACACACCGGACAACACACTTTATTATGCTACCTTCATATTTATCTGCCCCATAAAATGAAGCATTTTTTTGAAAAAAGCCGTATGACCTTTCTCTTCTTTCACACCTATTTGCAGCTCTGTGATAGCCACTTTTTCATTGAAACCAATACGCATCCTGGCATTTGATATTTCTGTAAGAAAATCAATCACTAAGGATGACTCTCTATTCAGATTAACAAAAACATCGGCTTTCAGATCATTTATCGCTTTTACCACATCTGCTTTGGGAGTGTATCTACGTACCAAGTCTTCTTTAAACAACAATATGTCTTGCGATGTAGCAATGTAAGAAAACTCATCTATCTTTTTCATATTCAAAAAGATGAGATAACTCACCTTAGGCACTCTTCTAAGCAGAGGTTTTATTTCTTTCTCTATCCGGCGCAATTCCGTCACATCGTCACACTCCATCGCCACCACAAGGTGTTTCATCTCCTTTTCATTAAGGAAATGGCGCTCTACATTCAGAGCGGCTTTATAAGCTTTTAATTTTCGTTTATAATAAAACTTTGCAAACATTCTCCTTGTGTTTTGCGACTTATCCGGCAATCATTTTTTCAAAACCTTCTTCTGTAAGAACTTCTACACCCAAAGTTTCAACTTTGGCCATTTTACTTGGTCCTACATTAGCTCCTCCAAGCAGGTAAGACGTTTTCTTAGAAATAGATGATGTGTTTTTACCTCCGTTTTTTTCTATCAACGCTTTTAGTTCATCGCGCGAATGACGTTCAAAAGTACCACTGATAACAAATGTTAGACCCTTGAGTTTTTCTGACTGATTAGCCACTTCCTCTTCATCCAGACTAAAATGAAGGCCAAAATTACTCAAATCTTTTATCATAGCCATATTTTCATTTTCAGAAAACCACAATAACAAACTTTTGGCTATACTTTCGCCCACATCATCTACTGCTATCAGCTCATGGTAGCTTGCTTGCTGTAGATTTTCTATACTTTTAAAATGAGCTGCGAGCTTTTTGGCCACCTCTGCCCCTACAAAACGTATTCCAAGAGCAAAAAGAACCCGTGCAAAAGGTACTTGAGTAGATTGTGTGATAGCGCCTACGATATTCTGAGCTGATTTCTCGCCCATGCGGTCGAGCTGTAATATATCCTCCATCTGAAGGCGGTACAAATCACTGACGTTTTTCACCAAACCATTATCATAAAACAACTCAATGGTCTCTTCGCCAATAGAATTTATATTCATGGCCTTACGACTAATAAAATGGGCAATCTTTCCTTTTATCTGTGGAGGACAAGCGGCAGAATTGGGGCAATAGTGAGCCGCCTCGCCATCTATGCGGACCAACTCAGTTCCACATTCGGGACAATTCTTGATAAATTCGACTGGTACAGAAAACAGGTCGCGCTGCTTAGTATCCACCCCCACAATCTTAGGTATAATCTCTCCCCCTTTTTCTACAAAAACCTCATCGTTAAGGTGTAAATCCAAATCGGCAATCACGTCAGCATTATGCAACGAAGCCCTCCTCACGGTAGTGCCCGAGAGCTGCACAGCTTCCAGGTTGGCCACAGGAGTGACAGCGCCAGTACGTCCTACCTGAAAATCAACACTCAGGAGTCGTGTGCTTACACGCTCGGCCTTAAACTTATATGCAATGGCCCAACGCGGCGATTTGGCCGTAAAACCCAACTCCTCCTGCATGGCTATATTATCGACCTTGACCACCATACCATCAATAGCAAAGGGCAGCTTGTCCCGCTCCTTATCCCAATAATGAATGGCCTTAAAAACCTCTTCGATAGAAGCACACCTCACCGCCCCTTCGTAAACTTTAAAACCCCATTTGCGGGCTAAGGCTAAATTTTCGAAATGACTATCCCCCGACAAATCATCAGAGTATATCATATAAAAATAAGCTTCGAGATGACGTTCAGCCACTTTGCGCGGATCTTGTTGCTTCAAGGTGCCGGATGCAGCATTACGCGGATTGGCAAAAGGCTGCTCTTCGTTCTCCAATCGCTCTGCATTAATTTTATCGAACACTGCAAAGGGCATCACTATCTCACCACGAATCTCAAAATTATCAGGATAATCATCACCATTAAGCACTAAAGGGACAGAACGGATTGTTTTTACATTAGTCGTCACATCATCGCCTTGCACACCATCGCCACGGGTAACGGCACGCAGCAGTTGGCCGTTTTCATACGTCAAACTTATGGAAAGACCATCAAATTTTAACTCACAAACATATTCAAAGTCTTCGGTGATGAGTTTACGGGTACGGGTATCAAAATCCTTTAATTCACCCTCGGAATAAGTGTTGGATAGCGACAACATAGGATAACGATGCTTTACCTGCACAAAACTTTTGGTCACATCGCTCCCGACGCGCTGCGTCGGTGAGTTAGCATCAAAAAATTCCGGGTTTTCAGCTTCTAACAACTCCAGCTCTTTAAGCTTTTGGTCAAAATCATAATCGCTAATAGTCGGCGCATTGGCAACATAATACTGGTAATTATGCCGATGCAGTTCCTGACGCAAAGTGCGTATCTTTTCTTGTGGTGTATTCATGGCTTCCTGTTTTTAGAGGTTTACAAAAATACAGGAAATATTGGCATCAAAAAAGCCCCGCATGTACGAGGCTTATAATGCTAAATATAATTTGTCAGAGGATCTTTGTAACGCTTCTTCTTAAGCTTTGTAAGTGCATGTTCCCGTATCTGCCTTACTCTTTCTTTTGTCAGACCAATATTGTGCCCTATATCTTCCAAAGACTTTGGCGCTTCTCCAAAAAGACCATAAAACTGCGTAAGCACACTCACTTCACGGTCACTTAATATACCAAGACTGGAGTAGAGCTCATCTTTTAATGACTTACCCATTATAGTCGTGTCGGGCGAAGGAGAATTGGCGTTTTTAAGCACATCGTACATGGTACCACCATCTTCTCCGTCACTCTGCAAAGGAGCATCCATCGAAACTGGTCGTTTACGCGACTTTAGCGATTGTGCCACTTGTGATTCTGGAATATCCAAAAAGTTGGCCAGCTCTTCTACCGAAGGTTCCCGTTGCAAACGCTGCTCTAAGAGCTGAATGGCATTATTTACCTTGGTCAAAGCCCCTACCTTATTGAGAGGCAGACGAATCAAGCGCGAATTATCGGCTAAAGCCTGCAGTATGGATTGACGAATCCACCATACCGCATAAGAAATAAATTTAAAACCACGCGTTTCATCAAAACGACGGGCTGCTTTTATCAAACCGATATTACCCTCATTGATCAAATCACTCAATCCTAAGCCCTGATTTTGATATTGTTTGGCAACAGACACCACGAAACGCAGGTTGGCATTTATTAATTTATCAAAAGCTACCTGATCACCGTTTTTGATTCTTTTGATGAGTTCTACTTCCTCATCAGAATTAATCAAAGGGATACGTGACACATCCAGCAGATACTTATCTACTGAAATATCGTTTCGACTAGTTATTTGATGTGAAATTTTTAGTTGTCTCATTCTATTGGGGACCTTTGTTTACAACAAGATTTTTAGCTTGTATTGATTTAGAACAGATAAAAAAGGATTTTGTTTAGTTCGGTGCAACAATCGTCACAAACATTTGCTCATTATCAGGTTTTAGCACTGACATTGCCTCTTTCAGATCTTATGTGACACAAAGGGCATAGGGAAATATTTGTGATTTTTTGCTCTACAAACCTCCTACTCTCGTCCTTCGTATGGGGAATCTCCCATATAACAAAGCACAAGCATCATAACAAAGGGCTAAACAAACGTGTAAACGACTCCGTTATACGTTTGTATTTCGGGCGGGCTTCCCAAACGTCTTTTGTGACTTCATAAGACTTGGTTTCATCCAGATGAAAATGTTTTTTACAACGTTTAGCTATTACAGTGTCGTAGATGAAAGCATTAACCTCAAAGTTGGATTCAAAACTGCGAAAATCCATATTGGTGCTACCAATGCTACTGAGATTATTATCCGACACCATCATTTTGCTATGAATAAAACCACCCTTGTATCTAAAAACACGTACACCTGCTTCGAGCATTTCTTTCAAGTAAGAATGGGAGGCTTTTTGCGTAAAGCGTCCATCAGAAATATGAGGAATCATCAAACGCACATCGGTTCCACTCATAGCTGCTACTTTCAGAGCTGTACGAATGCTTTCGGTAGGAAGAAAATACGGCGATTGAATATAAATATATTCTTCGGCAGAACTAATAGCCAACACAAAAGCTTGCTCAATAATTTTCCAATCAGAATCAGGTCCACACGAAGCAATCTGCATCTTACGTCTCCCCTTCGATGCTTTAACTTCAAAATAACACTTGTCCTTAAGGTGTTTTTGCGAGGCCAAGTACCAATCCTGAATAAAAATAGATTGCAGACCATTGATGGCACTACCGCTAACTTTCAGGTGTGTATCGCGCCATATACCAGGTATCTTAGGGGCACCATAATAATAGCGATCAGCAATATTGATACCACCAACAAAACCGATCCGACCATCTACAATCAGTATTTTACGGTGATTGCGATAGTTGATACTACGGGTAAATACCGGAAATACGACTTTAAGAAATTCGTAAGACTCCACACCGGCATCACGCATCTTACGATGAAACCTTTTATTAAGACTCCAGCTACCAACAGAATCGACCAAAAGCCTTACCTCTACACCTTGCTGCGCCTTACGTTTGAGCAAAGCGATAAACTTCTGGCCTAATTCATCATTTTTCTCAAAGATATAAGACTGGAAATGAATATATTCCTCAGCATCATCAATGGCTTTGTACATATTATCGAGAGCCTCTTTGCCTTCGTAATAAACCTCTGCCTCATTGTCAGAAGTATACAGAGCATGGTTGTTTTTGTACAACAAGGATATCAAACGACGACGGGGATACAGACTTTCGGGCAATTTTATCTCCTGAATGCTAAACTTCTGCTTTAATGCCTGATAATAGCCATTAATAAGCTCTACCTGTTTAATACTTTTATTGGAAATGATTTTATTACGCCGAAAATTCTGACCTAAAAAGAAATACAAAATCAGCCCAAGAATGGGCAAGGCTATCAACACAAGAATCCAGCCTAAAGATTTAAAAGGATTACGGTTTTCGAGAATCAGAACCACTATCACCCCTATGATAGTCAGATAATAAACATTACTCATTATCGTCAACCAAATCTCTGGGATATTTAAAGTTTCAAAATTCAAGGTTTTAAATTTTATATTATGAGACTATAGACCTTTGGTATTGAAATTTTGACCGAATAATATTTATTAACTTTCGTAGCCAAACTGTTTGAGGTTAAAATCTTTATTACGCCAGTCTTTCTGTACTTTAACAAACATTTGTAGGAATACTTTTTTACCAAAGAAAGCCTCCATGTCTTTTCGGGCATCGGTACCTACACGCTTGAGTGCTTTGCCTTGATGACCGATAATAATACCTTTTTGCGAATCGCGCTCCACATTGATTACTGCCTGAATACGAATAATTTTTTCTTCATCCTTAAATTCTTCCACCACGGGCTCTACCGAATAAGGTATTTCCTTAGTATAATTCTGTAGAATCTTTTCGCGTATTATCTCTGTCACAAAGAAACGTGCCGGCTTATCCGTCAATTGATCTTTTTCAAAGAAAGGTTCTGCTTCAGGCAACTTTTCTTTGATGCGGTTGAGTAAATTGTCTACATTAAACTTGTGCAAAGCAGAAATGGGGAAAATCTCTGCCTGTGGCAACTCCTGCTTCCAGACATCATACAGCTCCTCCAGTTTATCTTGCTGCGACTGGTCTATTTTATTAATGACCAAAATAGTGGGCAAGTCTGCTTTTTTTACCTTTTCCAGAAATTTTTCGTTGGCTTTACGGTCTTCAAATACATCGGTGACGTATAAAAGAACATCAGCATCCACCAAAGCAGAGGTCGAAAACTTCAACATCGATTCCTGCAACTTATATTTAGGTTGCAACACACCAGGTGTGTCAGAATAAACAATCTGAAAATCCTCACCATTAACAATACCCATGATACGGTGACGAGTCGTCTGTGCTTTAGAGGTAATGATAGAGATACGTTCGCCCACCAAGGCATTCATCAGGGTAGATTTCCCAACGTTGGGATTACCCACTATATTTACAAATCCGGCTTTATGTTTCATTTTTTTCTTAAACGGTAACAGACTAAAAAAAGGTACGATATTTACTACAATTATAATTTCAATATTAAGCGCCTTTCACTTTCAAAGAATGCAATTGGGCTAAATACTCCTGCTCAGGTTGCCCCGGAGTAGGAATAAGCTCGGCTTCGCACCTCAATACTTTGAGATCGGTCATCATAGAATAACCCGAACGACAGATGACGTGTTTAGCAGAAAGGATCAAGGGCTTAAGCGCCTCGGTGCGCACATAAGGCAAGGTAATAATTTTTCCTACTTGCTTAGCTTCGTCATCACCGGCCACAATCAATTGTTCGTCCAGTTTTTCGTAGCGCTTCACCACTTCGTCGCGCAACTGACTACGCGAAGGCTCTACCCCGGAAAGTATCAGTAAGGTGTAATCTTCCTTTTCTACTTCCAGGTTTTCATTGTCAAAACGCGATAACCAACCAATATGGTGAATCTTTATACGCTCATCTTTGACCTCGGAATAGTCCCCGGAGAGAGCGTCCTTTCCCTTAACATCAGGAATAAGGCATGCCTCATAATGACGAATAAACCACTGATGAATCCACGATGCGATACCTTCGCCCCAGTGCCAACCATCCGAAAGTTTCAGGTTGGGCTGATGAGTAACGTAATATGACTTCACGTCTCTGGACCACAACGAGGGGCGGTTATCTGATATCACAACATCAACATTAACTTTTTTAAGTAAGCGCTTAAGTGCACGGTGCTGTTTAAACAACGAAATAAGAAAAAACGGCGAATGCAAGACCAGTTTCCTAACCGTTTTATTTGTTTTGGAGTAATGCACATTAATGTCCTTGAGGAAGTGACGCTCTATGTGTGGTAACTCTTCCTTAAAGATTTCCAGCACAGCATTATCTCCTGCTACTAAAATGATATTTCCCTTTTGCTCCAGCTGTCTGGCATAGGCCACCATACGTGTGGTGTGACCAATCCCCCAATTGAGCGGGCATATTAATATACGTTGGTTTTCAAACATTGGCATCAAGCTACTTCTACATTAAAACCATTTTCACGCAATTTTGTTGCAATTTTCTCCAGTTTTTCCTTCTCTACTTTATAGATGGTGTTCACAGGCGTATCGCGCGAAAGTGAATATATCATTATTCGCTCCGGCTGTATCTGCTTATAGGCCGTCAACAGAGCTTCTATCTCTTCCTCACTTGTATTATCAAACACTTCACCCTGATTTTCACCGTAGCAAAATAATGTTTGCACTATTACAGGGGTATCAAAACGACTCATATTAGGTACAATACTCTCAAAATGCACAGAACTGTTAGCATTATTGATCAACTGAAAAGTTGACTTAAGAGCTGAATCCAGTTTCAGAATGTTATTATCCACCATGGACAGCCCCTCCACCACCTGTTGGCGATCCAGGTGAGCAGAATTAGACAAAACAGAAACTTCCACATCGGGAAAATAAGAATTGCGCAAAGCAATGGTGTCTTCTATGATTTCTTTGAAATCGGGATGCAGAGTAGGCTCACCATTGCCGGCAAAAGTAATCACATTAAGAGACTCACCATTATCACGCATTAATTTTAAACGTTCTTCTAATTTCTCCTTCACCTGTGCTCTGTCAGGTAAGGTATGACTAGCGGATTGGCGTTCTTCATTAAGGCCGCATTCACAATAAAGACAATTGAATGAACATACTTTGCCATCGGCAGGCAGTAAATTGATGCCTAAAGATACACCAAGACGACGACTATTGACCGGACCAAACACCGGCGCGTCAAAAAGAAAAGTTCCCATAAAGAATTAAATTTACACTAAAAATCCCCCAATATTACTAACTAAAGTCATCTGAAAAAGATGGCTAAAAGGCAAAAGTACAAAAACCGCGGGGAGCAACACAAAAGGAGCTTAAATAAAGGGAAGAAGAAATCAGGCAAAAGAGTTTTTAAGGCAAAAAAAAGAGCCCGAAGGCTCCATTATTTTTTTTAGAATTCCATAGTGTCAAATTCTATTGGAATAGTTCGGTTGAAGCGTTGTTCCAGCGATATGAATGTTTCGGTGGACGAAACGCCCTTGATGGTTTGAAGTTTACCGTTTAGTATCTTCATCAAATCTTCGCTGTCCCGAGCAAAAACTTTAATCCAAATACTAAAATGTCCGGTGGTATAATGACATTCCACTATCTCAGGAATTTCAGCTAATTGCTCAGCCACTTCATTATACATCCACCCTTTTTCAAGTAATATTCCAACATATGTGCAAGACTTAAATCCTAACTTCATAGGATTAACAAAGTATCCTGAACCTGTAATAACTCCCAGATTAATCATACGTTGAACGCGCTGATGAACAGCTGCTCGTGACACACCACAATCGATGGCTACATCTTTAAATGGAACGCGGGCGTTATGAGATATTATTCTGAGAATCTTTTTGTCCAGATTATCCAGATTTGAAAGCATAATTCTACCTTTTTAAATGATTCAATTGCAAATATACAGGAAAATCGATTCATTGCAACAAATACGTAATAAAATATCATATTTCTCTCAAAAAAAGAAAGAGTTTACCTCAAATTAAAAAAATCTTTTTTTCAGATCATTGCACCTTTTCTAACAGTATGTCTTAACTTTGTTGTTAGCAAAGACTCAACTTATGGATAAAACGGCTGTAAAAATCATTACCTACTTTAATAGTTTGGAAGAGTTTCTCATCGGACTTTTGTTTTTCACCATTCCTTTTGGGTGGACATTATCCATTGTACCATTAGTGCTTTTTTCCACCACCTTACTGGTTAATGTAGCGACTAAACCTATGAGACCAACAAAAGAAAAGCTTTTGTATTTTCTGCCTCTCATAGCCATCTTTGTCTGGAATTCTTTTAGTCTTCTCTATTCAGACGAAATTAGTCACGGTTTATCCTGCCTCACCACGCAAATAGCTTTAGTGGTTGCAACTATTGCCTTTTTATTCAACAAAATACCGGCGTCCTCGGTACAAAAAGGCTTCTATATGTTTCTCTTGGGCTGCTTAAGCTCTGTGGCCATTCTATACGGCATTGCGATTTATAATTCATCATCACTTATAGGCGACGCCTTTATATTTCGCCCTGTATTCGAAAGCACAACGGGAACCATGCTTGATTCGGATGTTAGCGGAAACTATTTTTTAGGAAGCACCTTTTCTGTTTTTGTCCACCCCGCCTATAATGCTTTAATGTTAAGTATAGCTATGTTTATAATTCTTAGTTATATTAAAACCAGTTCAACAGAAATAAGCCACCGCCCTTTCTGGTTGTTTTGTTTTACCGTTTTTGGCATCACCATCATATCATTTTCTTTTAATGGTACTTTGGCATTAGCCACCATTATTATTCTTCTTATTATTGGCATTTTATCGGTAAGAAAATTACATTATGGCGAATATAGCCGTGCTATTTACAGCATACTACTCATTTTTGTGGCTCTGCTTTTAGCCAATCCTCAGCTTAGAAACATCGCTGAAACTAACAGTAGCGAGTCGCTCAATCAACGTGTAAAAGTCACTCAGGCATCTTTTGATGTTATTAGTTCACATTGGCTGTTAGGAACTGGTATTGGTGACGACAAAACGGAACTTCTCCGTAGTTATGAAAGAATGGGAGAAACAGAACTGGCCAAGAAAAAAGCAAATTCTCACAACCAATTTTTAACCAGCTGGCTTCAGAGTGGCATCATAGGCCTCTTCATTTTAATATGGGGATTTGTTACTGTTTCCTTGCGTGCCCAAAAAAAGAAAGTTATGCTTCTTCACCTTTTCAATGTCATGGTAATCGTTAGCTTTATGTTCGAATCGATGCTCCTACGCTACTGGGGGGTGATTACTTATACCATATTTTATGGCATGCTTTATTTTTATTCCGGCGATGAGAAACTGGAAGACACAATGATAAATAGAGATTGAGGTTGAGGTTGCAGATTCATCATCAAGCAATAAGCAAGGTCAAGGTTGAGTCCAGTTACTCAGAGTAGAGATCAGATCTTTATTTAAAAGTAAGTGCTTTTTTCGGTCAGTATTCAGCTCTACCATCATTTCATTATCCGTAGCCTCAGCAGTAGTCCTAAAATGCACATTATAACGTGTATGGCGTGGCACCAGCATTTTAACTTTTTTACCTGGAGGTATTCTGACATCCATAAAATCACAATACTCATCCTCATCCCATTTCATATCGCACATCATATTGAGGTATAAGGTGTCCTTACTGCCATTTTCCAGCCATATCTTTTTAATACGAATATCGTCATTGTAAGATATGTTGAGCTGTCCATCAGTCACGGCATAAAAGAAAACACTGCCCACCACCATCGAGACATCGCGAAAAAGATTCATGGCCCTGTCGCTCTTAAGTTCACTCTGCCGCTTTTGGCTATTAACATCGTGAATGTAGTTTTGCGCCATACTCAGCTGTACACATAAGGCTAAAATCAATAGCAAACGTAGTTTCATCGAACTTGTTTTTATGGGATTAGTATATTTTACACATGCAAATGTTAATCCAAAACAGACTTTTGCTAATCAACAAAACATCTGCGCCGTCAAGGCTTCCTTTCTCATAGATATCTGTTAGCTGTAACGTGATTTCTGAGCTACGCCAAACACAACAACACACTACGGACAACAAATAAACTAATCTTATCGAATGTGCTTCCCTTCATTTTAGATGAACAGGCAAGTCCAAATATAACGAGACTTGCCTTAAGGCTCACTCGTCACAAGCTTGTACGAGATGAAGGTTTGTTGTTATCATTCCATAGTGCATATACCCTTAAAGCTCCAAATGATACTGGAAAAATAATAAGGAAATTCTTATAATCAGTAAATAAATCTTCCCATGATAAAGGAGATATCATAAATGATTCGAAACCTAAAAACCTACCAGCAAGTAATGTCACAACAAAAGCTATGCAAGAGGGTTTTATAAAAACAATTAAATATTTCATGTCTTATCAAATTAGTATACAACACCATAAGAATGGATTGCAAACTGTGTTACCGTTGCAGTATAGTCAACTAATGACATACCTGTTACAATTTCTGCTCCTTTATTATTTAAATAACCTACAGCATGGCCAATCACTCCTTGTAACTCAACTAATACTGCTGGGTTCTTATTAAGCCATGAAACAGTGATGTTAATCGCATTGTTTGAAACAAAATATGACCTTGCAGCAAAACTAATCGAAGCGTCAATACCTACTCTAATACCAGCAACTGCCATTTTGCCGCCAGCAGCTAGTAGCTCCCCCGTCCCTTCGGATATGCACCATACAGCGTTGGTTGGACTTGTAATCCAACCTTTTACAAGCATAAGGATTTCCAATCCGATTGTAGACGTGTATTATATTCTAATCGGAATGAAAATCCTAATATTTAGCAAAGTCGGGAATGCAATTAGCTGCGCTGAACGTTGTTTCCCTCCAACGAGGGTGTGCATATCCCTGAGGACGAAGCAGCCGAAGTGCTCCTGACTTGTGTAAAACTAGAGCCTTACTTTAAATATAATATAGCCAAAGAGGCTATATCAAACAAAAAACGATATTACGAAAACAGTGTGAACAATTTAAGACATCGTTTTAACAGCTAGGACAATTGCGAATATGGATAAAACAATATAGAATACTAAGCCTACTCCTCCCCAAAAGCATTGCTTATCACTTAATTTGTATTTCTTTACTGTTTCTTTTTTGAATACTTTTACTGTTATTAAATAAAAAGAGATTAGTATTGCTAAACCAATAAGATATTGCGCTAGTTTGTTTTCCGGTAATTTTAAAAAACTAGGACCTTCAATTCCTAAAAAGACTGTCAGTGCTAATAAGTTCATATATACCAATAGCAAAAGAGCCACTACAGCACTTTGGTATGCAACTAACTGCGTACTTCCCTTATCATAATATCTGTAAAACACAGCTAATATAAATACAACATCATTCTTCACCTTTAAAACCTTTTATCTATTGTATTTCCAATTCCATCATAAATGTAATCAGACAACCCGCTTACATCACTAAGTGTCATAACTATCCCTACAAATGAATTTACTCTTGCAAAAACTAACCCTGTCGTAGCTACTGCTTGTATTAAATTCCCTGTTGAAGGATTATTTCTATAATCATTCCAAGCTAAACAAGCCCCAACAATACCTGTGGCCTTTCCCAACCCTTTTAATGGCTTTGCAATTTTGTTTAACTGCTTATTGGCAATCATCAAATCCATTACATCTCCACCATTACGGTATTCAGATCCTAATGTTTTTTTCATTAGTCCTATTCCTGCAAGACCAATATTACCAGTATTACCAATAGCGCTATTAAAGTCTGCCAAGAAACCATCTCCCGTATTAACATCCACCC
>DHQI01000035.1 GCA_002408065.1 Bacteroidales bacterium UBA5342 | reverse complement strand
CCAGAAATTTCCCTTGATCCAGGATTAGGCAGAATTCCCGGGACTAAAATTAGAGTATTACTTCTATCCATTTTTTCTGTCATTATTTCTCTAAAAACAAACAAGAAAATAAGCAGAATGAATGGAGCTTAAATTTATTCCTAAAAAAAAATCAATTTTGAAATCGGGATTTGGCGACTCTCAACAATCAATTTTTTTCGCTACTTCCGTTATTATACATTTTTTGTTGCCGCACCCCAAAATTCTGCTTGAAACATAATCAAACCGCCTCAAGGTTCTTTTTTCCAACAATGAGATTCACCACAAAGACCTCAGAATTTGGATCATAGAAAATCACCAATTACTATCAAGTAAAAGTTTGCTCTTATCTCAACTAAAAAGTTGATCCAATAACTTCAATTCCTCATCTGAAAAACTTAAATAATCTAGAGTCTTTAAGCTATCTTCTAACTGATGAGTAGAACTGGCTCCGATCAATACCGAGGTGACACGCGGGTCTTTTAACAACCAAGCTAAAGCCATTTGAGCCACACTTTGCCCCCGACCATAGGCCACTTGCTGCAACACTTTAATGCTTTTAAGATAATCCTCTGTTAAACGCTCCGATGTAAGAAAATGCTCCCGTGCCATACGTGAATCTTTCGGAATGCCATCAATATATCGTTCTGTCAATAAACCTTGCTCTAACGGTGAAAAGGCGATACCACCGATACCTTCGTTTTCTAATACTGGCAACAGTGCTTTTTCAGACCAACGATCCATCATATTGTAACGAAACTGATGTATCACAAAAGGTGTTTTCATCTCACGCAAAATAGCTACAGCATCTTTGGTCTGCTCGGCATCATAATTAGAAATGCCTACATACAAAGCTTTTCCTTGCTTCACCAACAGGTCCAAGGTCAGCATTGTTTCCTCCAACGGCGTGTCTGGGTCCGGCCGATGATGATAAAAAATATCAACATAATCTAAGCCCATCCTTTTCAGACTTTGGTCTAAACTGGCAACCAAGTATTTCTTTGAGCCTAAATCACCGTAAGGTCCCGGCCACATACCATAACCAGCTTTTGTAGAAATAATTAATTCATCGCGATAAGGACTTAGGGAATCTTTCATTACCCTACCAAGTACCGACTCAGCACTCCCGGGTTCAGGGCCGTAATTATTAGCTAAATCAAAATGCGTAATCCCTTTATCAAAGGCATACTCCAGCATTGATTTGCTGTTTTTATACACATCTACCGAACCAAAGTTGTGCCACATACCCAAAGATAAAGCCGGCAACATTAGTCCGCTACGTCCGGATCGACGATAAGGCATCGTATCGTATCGTTTTTCGTTTGCTCTATACATATCATGAAATTAAGATTTATAATAAACTAATGGGAGCTTAGTATTGAAACAAAATATGAGTGCATTGAGACGCAAATTTATAAACTTTTGCAACAATAAAGGCTTGTATTTATATAGGTTTTGGCGCGTTTATAGATTTGTCGTCAAATCTAGATATGCTTGACCAAGTGTTCAATTAGAATTTTAGTGCCAATACCTATCAAGAGTAAACCGCCAATCCAATAGGTAGGAAATTTACGTACGTTACAAAAGAAAGCCCCTAAATACACTCCAACAGCCGCAAAAACAAGACTCGTAAAACCAACAAAAAACAAGGTCGTGACAATCTCATAATCCAGAAAAGAAAAACTAATCCCTACCGCTAAGGCATCAATACTAGTAGCTACAGCTAAAGTACACAAAATACGTTTGCGCCGCAGATCCACTAACTTCTCATCATCTTCTTTTTTGTGTTCCAATATCATTTTCAAGCCAATAGAGAACAATAAAACAAAAGCCAGCCAATGATCCCAACTTTTGATTAGAGGGGCAATACTAAAAGCGGTGAAATACCCAAATGCAAAGAATAATGCCTGTGCCAACCCCATAGCCAACCCTACACGTAAGGAATCCCTTAGCTTGTATTTCGGCAATGAAACACCTCCGGCAATAGATACTGCAAAACTATCCATCGCCAAACCAACTGCAATTATGAGTATTAAAAAAAATGACATCCGTATGAATTGAAGCACAAAAATAAAAAACTTCCGGGCATTTATTCTATAAGAAAATCAAGAATCGTAAAATCACAGTCTTGAATTTTAAAGCTATTTCCCTACCTTTGGAGGTGCTTTGATATAAACAGAAGCCTTGTCAAGTCAAAGCCTCATTTATCAATTTCATATATTTCATTACTTTCATGTCTCAACTGACCATCTATAAAGCTTCTGCCGGTTCCGGAAAAACCTTTACCCTGTCACGCAATTTTTTGTTACTCCTCTTTCAGGAAAAAGACAATTACAAGCATATTCTGGCTGCTACCTTCACCAACAAAGCCACAGAAGAAATGAAAAGCCGTATCATCAGCGAACTACACACTTTGGCTAAAGGACACGAAAGCGCTCATCGATCATATCTACTCAAACACCTTCCTTTTATTAAAAGCGAGGAAGAGCTGAACCGGCGTGCCCAGCATACTCTTTCGAATATTCTGCACGACTATTCGCACCTATCCATCACTACTATCGATCGTTTTTTTCAGAAAATTATACGCTCGTTTGCGCGTGAGATGCACGTCTCATCCAACTACAGCATAGAGCTTGACGATAAAGCCGTTTTGCAAAAGGTAAGTGAACAGCTATTCTTTGATTTGGAGAAAAAAGGCAATGAAGATCTTGTCAATTGGATGACAAGCTTTGCTGAAGAACAAATTGAAAATGGCAACTCTTGGAATTTCAGCGAAAGCATCGGTAAGTTAAGTCAGGAATTTCTAAGCGAAGACTACAAGCGCGCCAGCAGCAAAAACGAAAAAGCTCTTGGGGATTTCATAGTACTAAAAAGCTTTCTGAGTAAAATCACAAAGCACCAAATGCAGATTAAGGATGAGCTAAAAAGCACGGCCCAACGTGGCGTAAGCATTGCCGAAAGCCATAGTCTGGTTGCTACTGACTTTAAATATGGCAAAAGCTCAGGCATTAATTTTTTGTACCAAACAGCCTCTGGCAATATTCCTGAAAAATTAGGAGCACGCACGCTCGACATGTTAGAAAATCAAGAAGCCTATTACACCAAAACGGCCAAGCAAAAAGAGGAGATCATAGCCGCCTGTAATGCAGGGCTGACAGACAGTCTTTTGCTTACCGTTCAAAAATGGAAGCAACTATTCCCTATGTATCAGAGCATAGAACTCATTCGTGCTAACTTCTATTCTCTCGGCATACTCTCGGACCTGGAACGCCAGCTGAAAAATTATACCGACGACAACAACATTCTGTTGCTTTCTAATTCTAACGAGCTTATTGCCAATATTATTGCAGATAGTGATACGCCATTTATCTATGAGAAAACCGGCAGTAGCTATCGCCATTTTATGATTGATGAGTTTCAGGATACCAGCCAACTGCAATGGAGTAACCTAAAACCACTAATCAGCAACAGCTTGGGCGAAGGCAACGAAAACCTGATAGTGGGTGATGTAAAGCAATCCATCTATCGCTGGCGCAACTCTGACTGGAAACAGCTAGATCATGGTATACGTAATGAATTCACAAGCCGTGCCCACGAAGAAGTCCTGCCCACTAATTGGCGCAGTCACGAGGGCATCATACGATTCAACAACACGCTTATCAGCACAACGGCAAAGCATTTACAAGAACGGTTTATATCAGAAATGGACAGCGAAGAGGCTTCTGATGCCGCGCAACTCTTTGAGTCAGCATATGCCGATATTATTCAGCAAGTGCCAGACAAGGCTCCTCAGGGCGGCTTTGTGTCAATGCAGTTTTATCATAAAGACAACAACGATAACTGGCAGGAAGATACTATTGAAAAGCTTCCAGGCATCATAGAACAGGCTCAAGATAGGGGGTATCAACTTAGCGATATTGCCATTTTAGTTCGCCGTAACACCGAAGGTGCACAGATATCGCGCTACTTGCTTAATTATGCTGCTACACACCCTGACTCCAAATACAATTACAATGTAATATCCGACGAAGCCTTGTGGGTTTCCGGCTCTTACGACGTGCAGTTTCTCATTAATATTTTCAAATATATTGTTCAGCCCGGTAGTATCGTCTCATCACAGCTTAACATGTTATACAGTAACTACCTAAGCGAAAAAACGCAAGGCAATAAACTCATTTGGAATTCATCCATATTACATCCTGACATTGTAGAAAAGCTAAAAAATCTCACCTCTCTCTCCTTACTTGAAAGTACCGAAGAACTCATTTCCCGTTTTCAGCTGGGAAGCGAAGCTAGTGAGGCTATTTTTATTCAATCATTTATAGACATTGTCAACGATTTTGAATATCAGCAGTCCGGCGGTATTAACGAGTTCCTGACCTGGTGGGACGAAAGCGGCAAAACACGCTCTGTAAGCACTCCTGAGGGGCAGGACGCCATTAATATTCTTACCGTTCATAAATCGAAAGGTTTGGAATACAAAATAGTAATAGTTCCCTTCCTGGATTGGGAAATAGCTAAAGACAAAGGTTACCTGTGGACAACAACTACAGAAGAGCCGCTGAACGAAATCCCTTACCTGCCGGTACGCCTGAGTAGTAAACTAAAAAAATCGCTCTTTAAAAAAGAATATGAAGGTGAGAAGCTACTGCAATACATTGATAGTCTCAATCTTCTTTATGTAGCATTTACACGTGCTAAAGTAGCTCTGTATGCCTTTGGTGACAGCTCACGCAAAGGTAATCTGGATGCTATTCTTACTGAGGTACTAGGGCAATCCCCAAAAGAAAGCAGTACCACCATAGATATGGCTGCTTACTGGGATACAGAAAGGCTCACCTTCTGCTATGGCGAATTGCCCGTTCAGAATAAACAGCCCCAGGTAGATTCGGGACTTATGTTATTAAAAAAATACAGCTGTAACCAACAAAATCAAAAACTACAGCTGCGCCTGCAATCACACGATTTTGAAATAACCGATAATAAGATAAATCCGACTGCCAGCAAAACCGGTAAAATTTGGCACCGACTCTTCGAGGAAATTAATTCTTTAAACGAACTGCCTGATGCTATTAACCAGCTAATGCAGGAAGGTGTTGTGTCAGCCAATGCGGCCGAAGAATTGCAAATCAATATAAAGTCAGCTACACAACACCCTAAAGTTACACGCTGGTTCTCACCCGAAGCCAAACTTCGCAAAGAGGCGGCCATACTCACGCCGGAAGGTCATAATTACCGCCCTGATCGTGTGGTAGAATTTAATGGTGAAATCTCTGTAATCGATTTTAAATTCGGTTCAGCTGAAAAAAACAGCTATCATAAGCAAGTGGGCCGTTATGTGCAGCTAATACGACAAATGGGAAAAGAAAAGGTAAAGGGATATTTGTGGTATGTAAGACTAGGAAAAGTAGTGGCTATCGGTGATAAGGTAGAGCAGCTTACGATGGATTTGTAAAACAAAAAAAGGCTGACTTGCGTCAACCTTTTTGTGCCCAGAGCGGGAATCGAACCCGCACGTACGTAGTACACACGGCCCTCAACCGTGCCTGTCTACCAATTTCAGCATCTGGGCAATGTGTCTAAAGACAAAAAAAGGGAAATTTCTTTCCCTTCTACCTGTGAGCGAGAAACGGGATTTGAACCCGCGACCCCAACCTTGGCAAGGTTGTGCTCTACC
>DHQI01000007.1:37399-117437 GCA_002408065.1 Bacteroidales bacterium UBA5342 | reverse complement strand
ATGGTAACCTGGGCGATTTTGAGGATATCCCGGTGTCTTTCAAACTGGAAAAGGGCTATATGGCCACTTTTGCCCAGGATGTGGATGGGATGGGTTTCAGCAAAGTTTACATTGCTCAGGATAGCGCTTTGTCCATTAATTTACCCAAAGAATTGCAACAAACGATTTCCTTTATGCGCGTGAGTCCTTGGCGTAATGTGCAGAAAAAAGGGGCATCAGGTAAAGGAGATGATTATATCGAGGCTATGGGGCCTGAATGGTATTATAACTGGTATTTGGATCAAGGCCAGACTACGCCAGAGCGCGAATATGTACCAATGTCTTGGGGAGGATCTCCTAGCTTATCTAAAATTAAAGCTATCGGGGCCAATATGGGCTTTACTCATCATCTTGGTTTTAATGAGCCCGATCTTGAAGATCAGGCTAATATGGATGTAGAGAAGGCACTTGGTTTCTATCCTACTTTATTAGCTTCAGGGCTTAGAATAGGGGCTCCTGTGCCTGCCAATTGTGGTTTTAGTGTAAATAAGGGGGAGTTTAATGAAGGTAGTTGGATTGTCGAATTTATGGATTCGTGTGTGGCAAGAGGTTACCGTGTCGATTTCTTAACTTATCACGAATATGTTAGGTACTCCGCTGCCAGTCATTACAAAAAGATTAAAGCTTTGCATGATAGGTATGGGCTGCCAGTTTGGGTGACTGAGTACAATTACGGTAACCCTAATATTGGCTCTCCTGAGATTGGTGTCGATAAAGTAGTAAATAATATATCAAGCATCACTCATATGTTTGATACAACCTCGTTTGTAGAACGTTATGCTTGTTTTACATTTCAACCAAATCAAGGATATAATGGTGAGTTGTCTTTTTTTGAGACACGTACGCCAATTGTATTTAATGAGCTTGGGCTGTATTATAAAGAGCACGAGTCACCATTGGCTTATACCCAAGAAGTTTACGAAGACGGCCCATACATTGAGACTGGTATTGAAACACAACAAGTCTCTGAAACAGCTTTTCAAGTGTACCCTAACCCTGTAACAGGTGGACGTATTACTTTAAATAATCTTGCAACGAATTCTGCAACATTGCATCTCTATGATGTTAGTGGCAAAGAAATAATAGTAAAGCATCATACAAAAGAACTCAATGTTTCATCTTTGAAGAGTGGCTTCTATCTGCTACGTATAAAAGATTCAGATGCAGAGGTAACTCAAAAAGTATTTATTCAAAATTAGGAGAAAGATCTCTTCGCAAATTATAGTTTATTATGAAAACAAAATTACTCATTACCTTATTAATGTTTTTTGCCTTTGCCGGCATTAATGCACAAGATTGCGGCACGCTAATGCTTCAAGACACTTTTCCTGACGATGGTGCCATTCCTGCCGAATGGACCGAATACAATACCAGCGGACAAGTGACGGTAGAAGGTGGGCGTTTGAAGTTTGATCTTACGGCTGATATCCCCTCTGCTTACCGTAGTTTCGATGCGCAAAGCAATAATCTTACTTTTTCTTTTGACGTAGAAAGTACCCGCAACTGGGTAAAGGCTAGAGTAAACCTTCTCTCTTCTGATGGGAAATACATCACCGGACTGATGATAGGTAATGATGGGATAAAAAACATCCAATATGCCACCGCTCTGGATGCCTCTTCTTTACCGGGGTCTTATACCGGAAAATTGATTAATGGAAATTATAATAAGAACACGACTTATACGGTCAGTGTCAGTGTTAATTTTGAAAAGCAAACGCTGGATTTTTATCAGGGAGATAATGTAGGAGCCACCAGCATTCCTTTTTTAGAGGCGGCTACTGATATTGCAAAAATTGATATTCAGCAAATCTCGATGTATGCTAACGAAGGGCGTTTCTTTTTTGATAACATTACCCTGAAAACGCTTGATGTTAACCGTACTGATTTGGCTGAAGCTATCATAGATGCTCAGGCCGATTACGAGTCGTATATCAATAGTTTGCAGTTTGGATATTCTTATGAGGCTTATGATGCTTTAGAGGAGCTTTGTGATGATGCTAATGTATACTTGGTAGACTGTGCTACCACACAGGCAGAAATAGATTCTGTACTTGCTCTTGTGTTGGTGGCTAAAAGTACGTTTGATGATTCTGTCTTTGCTACCGTTGATCGTAGCGTGCTGGATTCTGTTATTTCTGCCACTCTGGACGTCTACGAAATAGCCATTATTAGTCCGCTATATGGCTATAGCCGCGAAAACTACAATGCGGTGAAATCAGCTTGCGAAAGTGCCGCAACTTACTTGTATGACTTCACCTTAACGCAGGAAGAAATGGATGCTATGGTGGCGTCTATAGCTGCAGCAGAGGAAGATTTTGAAAACTCATATAAAGATGAAGTGGTTTTGAAAATGTATTCTGGCTATAACTTCATTGGTGCAGAGCGCACCTACAAATGTGGCTACTACAATGGTAACCTGGGCGATTTTGAAGATATCCCGGTGTCATTCAAACTGGAAAAAGGCTATATGGCCACTTTTGCCCAGGATGTGGATGGTATGGGTTTCAGCAAAGTTTACATTGCTCAGGATAGTGCTTTGTCTATTAATTTACCCAAAGAATTACAGCAAACGATTTCCTTTATGCGCGTGAGTCCGTGGTTTGCGGTAAGCAAAAAAGGAGCTTTGGGCAACCATAAATGGACCACGTCTGATAACTATAATACGCAGTGGTATTACAACTGGGGGCTGGGCCAACCAGAACAGACTTCCGGATATTGCAGTGCTGAGGTGCAACATGTGTCTATGTCCTGGAGTGCTGCCGATAAGTTTACCAATAAAGATAAATTGGTGGTCGTTGGGCAAAATCTGGCTAGAAATCATCATATGGCTTTTAATGAACCGGATAATTCGGGTCAGTCTAATATGACAGTGGAACAGGCACTGACTGCTTATCCTAAGTTATTAAAAACCGGACTTCGCTTAGGAGCACCCGGGGTCGAAAACATCGAATACAACCCTAACAAAGATATGTGGGCTGACGATGCCTGGATTGTGGGGTTTATGGACTCTTGTATAGCCCGTGGCTACCGTGTCGATTTTATTCCGGTTCACGTCTATGTGCGCTTTTCCACAGCGCAATATATGGAACGTTTCAAAGCCCTTTATGATCGATACCAAATACCGCTTTGGGTGACCGAATACAACTACGGTAACCCTAATATGGGCTCTCCGAATGTCACATTGGACAAGGGCTATAAGAACATCAAAGCCTTGACTGATGCTATGGAAGCGGCGGATTATATCGAGCGTTACAATTGGTATTATTTCTTTGGCGAAAGTACCGGAATAGGAGGTATGACTGGTGGAGAACTAAACATAACCGGGCAGTATTACCGCGATCTGGAATCCAAAAATCCATCTTATCAACAAGAAGTATACGAAGATGGTCCTTACATTGAAACCGGTATTGAAACACAACTGGCCGAAGAGGTTGGTATCACCATTTTCCCAAATCCTGTAACAAATGGTATTATTAATCTGAGCTTCGAAAATGGAATTTCACCGTTTACGTTATCCCTTTATGATGTGAGTGGCAAAGAAGTTTTATTTGCTAATAATATATATCAACTTAATGTGGCTAATCTAAAAAACGGCTTCTATATGCTACGAATAAAAAATGCTGAGATGGATGCCGTACAAAAAATTATAATCAGAAATTAATAGGGCAAGAGTGGAAAATTCTTAATGTACTTGTATAGTTGTTGAGAGCAGAGTTATAGAGGCGCAGCTTCTAAACGAAGAAGGAGAGCGTTGGCCTTGCAGAAAAAGGCGGGCGTGGGTAGGAGTGAATTGGTTTTTAGCCTGAAGTAGCTGTAATACGTAGGGCGTTAAGAAAACCAAGAGAGTGTGGGCAGCATTTTTTTCTGCTTGATTTTTTGCTTCGTTTTTTATCAAGAAAAAATGAAGGACTGGGGATTTTAAGGGGTGTCAAAACCCCTTAAGTAAATAATATTTATAACAATTAGTGTTTTTATGAAAACAAAAACGACATTCATTCTGGCAATGCTGCTGTCCATTTATAGTATTGCTAATGCACAAAACTGCGGCACGAATATCTTTACCGATACGTTTGATGGCACCGGGGACTTACCTACCGGGTGGACAGAGTACAACACCTCAGGTCAAGTGAGCGTAGAGGACGGCCAACTGAAATTAGATTTTACCGCTGATAAACCCTCGGTATACCGCACGTTTGATGCCGAAACAGGCTACCTAACGTTATCGTTTGATGTGCAGAGTACCCGCAATTGGGTAGTGGCTAAGATGCATTTGACTTCGTCGTCAGGCAAGTATATCACGAGTTTGGTTTTTGGTAATAACGGGACTAAAAATATTCAGTATGCTACGGCTCTGGAGGGCGGTGTTCCTACCGCGTATGATGGTGCTCTACTGGATGCTAGCTATGGCAGTAATACCAACTATAGTGTTAGTGTAAAGATTAATTTCCAGAAGCAAACGCTGGACTTTTATCAAGGTGGGGATGTGAAAGCTGCAGGTATTCCATTTTTGGAGAGTGCGGTCAATATTGTAAAAATTGACATCCAGCAGTTAGGTATGTATAGTAATGAAGGCCGTTTTTTCTTTGACAATATAGCTTTGGACGAAGAAACGGTGGATCGTTCAGGACTTTCTGCTGCTGTGAGTTCGGTCGGTGATATGACCTTTTCTGTGATTTTGAGTCCTAAGTATGGCTATTCTCAGGAGAGTTATGATGCCTTAAAAACAGCGAGCTCTGAGGCCGAAGTGGTGCTGAATAATTGTGATGCCACACAAGCGCAGATTGATACCGCTGAAGAAAGTGTGACTACAGCCATTGCAGCTTTCGAGGAATCATACAAAGACGAAGTAGTACTTAAGCTCTATTCCGGTTCGCAATTGCAAGGGGATGTCAAAGCAATGAAATGTGGCTATTACAATGGTACATTAACTGACTTTGACAATAAAGCGGTCTCTTTTCACCTTGAAAAAGGCTATATGCTCACAGTAGCCCAAAATGTCAACGGAACTGGTGTTAGTAAGGTTTATATTGCCGCTGATGATGAGCTGCGCCTGAATTTTCCGGAAGATTTACAGCAAAGCATTTCTTTTTTGCGTGTAGGTCCGTGGCGCTACACTGAGAAAAAAGGTTCAAGTGGTAAAAGTGCTAATAATGATGTGGTGTTGGCTTTGAACGGCGACTGGTTTTATGACTGGGGCAATGCTGATAAAAGTATGACGGAGTGCGAGTATGTACCAATGAACTTTAGTGGTACTTCTAATACTGTTAAACTAGGACAGGATATGAGCTTTACCCACCATTTGGCCTTTAATGAGCCAGACGGATCGAATCAGGCGAATATGACGGTGGATGTGGCTATTACTAAATATGAAGCTTTGCAAGGTTCTGGTTTGCGTTTGGGAGCCCCGGCTGTCACTGACGGAGCCAAAGGGCGTGAATGGCTCGATGAATTTATGACCAAAGCCATAGCGGCCGGTTATCGTGTCGATTTTATACCGGTGCATTATTACAAAATAATGGGAACTGATGCCTTTATTGCTTGGCTAAAGGATTTTTATGATGAATACCAGGTGCCCATTTGGGTAACGGAATTTAATTACGGCGATATTTGGGCTTCTAATGAAAAAGATAAGACTGAAGCTCAAATATTATCGAGTATGACAGCCTATTGCGAAGCGATGGATAAGGCCACCTTTGTAGAACGTTACTGTGTCTTTACTTGGCAGCCTTCCGATTATGGCAACCATTCGTTGATGTCTGTCCGATCACCAATTACACTAAACACGGTAGGGGAGTTTTATGCCAATCACGCATCGCCGGAGGCTTACTTACAGGAGACTTATGAGAATGGTCCTGACCTGTCGGCAGGTCTTGCTACTGGACTGGAAGAGAGTGGGATAAGGTTTAGTCCTAATCCTGTTGAGGGTGCTAAGCTACAGCTTGATTATAGTGAAGATATTAAGAGTCAGAATCTATATGTTAAGCTTTACACTGTGAGTGGACAAGAGGTTATGGTACAAAGTAATTCTCCGGAAAGCCTTGATGTATCAAAATTAAAAAATGGCGTTTACTTGCTTCGTATAGAGGGGGCTGGAATTAGTTTCTCTGAAAAGTTAATAATCAACCATTAGAGGGATGGACGCATTGTGACGTGGCACATCCCACCAAAAAAAATGAATAAAACGATAAACTTATGCACATACTAAATACCCTTATTGCTTTGTTTTTTGTTGCATCACTCTCTGCGCAAAATATCAATATTCAAGATACTATTCAAACTTACGATGATGTAAAAAATCAGACCGTCAACATCGAAGGTAATAGCGAATTGCACCTCAATGCCGAAGATCCGATTGATGGAGCTACATTCAATATTTATGGCGATAATGTGTGGGTGTTTATCCATAACGAACGCCCTTCTTATTTGAAAGAACGACTTAGTCAGTTTACGGTAAATGGAAGTGTAGCTGTAGATGATGAGAATGTACGAGTGCATCAGTATGAAATGGGGACGGTGTTGATTTCCCAAAATAACGACTATGTCGGAGCAACACTGTTTGATGGAGAGAACCTATCTGGTGACTCACTTAACCTTGTGCATCATATTATTTTTAATGGAGAAGATGATTTGGGAACGATGAATAACGTGGTTTCGTCTTTTATTTTAAGAAAAGGGTATATGATGACCATTGCTCAACAAAGTAATGGAAGCGGTTATAGTCGCAATTATGTGGCAGACAAAGAAGATATAACCGTTAATGCCTTGCCCGAAGGTCTTAACAACGAAGTTTCATTTGTACGTGTAGTGCGTTGGAACTGGCCCAGCAAAAAGGGCATCAATAATATGGATAAGCACGGTTATGCTGTAGAGGCTACCTGGTCTTACAGCTGGGGATCAGGAAGTGAATCGCGTGATAATTTTGAGTTTGTTCCGATGAAATGGCGTAGCAGTGCCGGTGGTTCTTTGGGCGATTATTGGTTCGATACCAAAAATATCACCCATCAGCTAGCTTTTAATGAGCCCAGCCACGAGGAACAAGCTAATATGAGTGTGGATGGCGCATTGCGCGAATACGCAAAACTTTTGGCTACCGGTTTGCGTGCTGGTTCGCCCAACATAGCTGATAATGGTCGCGATTGGTTATATGAGTTTATGGAGAAAGCCGATGAATTGAATTATAGGGTCGATTTTGTAGGAGTTCACTGGTACAAAGGTTGTTCTAATGCGACGAATTTTTATAACTGGATAAAACAAGTGCATGAGCGTACGGGGCGCCCTATCTGGGTTACGGAGTTTAACAATGGTGCCAGTTGGACAGGATGTACGCCTACTTACGAAGAGCAGGCAGCTAAAATAGCTACTTTTCTGCATATGTTCGATACCTGTAGTTTCGTGGAGCGTTACTGTATCTATCCGTGGGTAGGTCCTGACGATTACCGTCACATTATGCCTAACAACGGGGCTGATAGTACGCTGTATCCGGCTGGCGAAGTGTATCTGAATCAACAATCACCTTTTGCTTATACCGGGGCGGTAGGACATGTTCCACCTTATGTTGAAATCCCCAAGCCCATGACTTTGACCATTAGTAAGGATGATAACAATAATGCCACGCTTACTTGGTACGAGAACGCTTATCAGGAAGATGGTTTTTCCATCGAACGCTCACTGAATGACGGGGCTTTTACCGAGATAGGAAGGGTGGAAGGAGAACAGTCATACAAAGTGACCTTTACAGACAATACCTTATCTGACTTTGGGACATACACCTATCGTATTCGTGCTTTCAAGGGGGATGAATATTCAACTTATAGTGAAGAAGTTAGTACCATTCTGGACGATGGCAATTACGCTATTGTTTATATACAGCATAACGAGAGTGGCCAGCGATTAATTGTCAATAATGGTACCTTGGAAATGGGGAGTGCCAATGAGACAGGGAGCAAGGCCGAGTGGATTATTATTCCCGCCGACGATGCTTATTCGTTTGTGGAACATATAGCTTCTGAAAGCCGCTTGCACAATGGCGAAGAAGTCCCTGACCTGACTGAAAACAAATGGACCGGCGACAACGTACAATGGGCATTGGGTGATGCCGGAAACGACTATTATTACCTGACTAACAAGAGCCGTGGTGAACGTATCTTTACCAAATCGGATAATCTTACGTTACAATTTGTCCCCACCAATTACACAGGGACTAAAGTGCAATGGAAATTTGTGAATAGTGGTGCCTCTACAGCCCTTTCCGAAATGCCAAAAAATCTGTACCATATAAAACCGAACCCCGCACAAACTCTTATTTCTATCGAAGGTTTAGAGCAAATGACCAAAGTAAAAGTTCTTGACGTATCAGGTCGTTTGGTGATGCAAACTATGACACATAAGAATATGGATGTTGCTAACTTGAGAGCTGGTATTTATTTCTTGCAAATCGGAGAAAATGATCTTATGCGTTTTATCAAGGAGTAAACTTGATATGTAAAGACACTGTAGTTTGTCAGCACTAAAGAAGCCTTGTCGTTTTTTACTCTTTAAACATGAATCTGTTTAGATTAAAATTTGAGTTTAAATCCACCAGAAATGGTAGCTCCTGGCATGCTATATCCTTTATTTATCTCATAGTCCTGATTGAGCAAGTTTTCCCCTCTGGCAAATAATTGAAGTGACGGGCTTAGCTGATAGCTGGCTCGTGCATTCCAGAGTACAAAGTTTTCTTTTTCTTCCGGACTGGTTGAGGTATACAGACCATCGACGTATTGCAAGCCGCTATTGATGCTAACCTTGTTTTTGTGATAAGTTAGTCCGGCATATACTTTATGCTCAGGGGCTGCTACTACAGGGTTTTCCATATACAGATAGCTGTAGTTGGCTGAGGTGCTCCAGTACGGATTGATGTGATAGCTAAAAGTGGCTTCCAGTCCGTAGTTTTCTACGGCTCCTGTGTTGATGTTTTGAGGACTGCCGTTAGAAAAGACCGTTTGAATCAGGTTGTCACCTTCCAGATAGAAAAGATTGACACCATAGGCCATAGCATTCTTATAAAGCTTTTGATTGAACGATAGTTCGTAATTGACAAGGCTTTCGGGTTTTAATTCAGGGTTTTTAGACATAAACATATAGAGTTCTTTTAGCGTTGGGTTTCGAAAGCCTTTGCTCACCATGGCTTTTAGTTCTATGTTATGTGCTAAATGAGCTGATAGACCGGCTTGCGGAATCCATTCGCCACCTGATTGGGTGTGATAATCGTAACGTATGCCGGCATCAAGCGTCAAAACAGATCCAAAATTCTGACGCACATCTACATAGCCGGCTATTTCGTTGGCAGTAGTATCGGCAAAGCTAAAGGTTGCATCCGAGTTGGTAAAAGTATTCCATGCTTCACCACCAATTTGAAAGATATCAGCTCCTACTGTGATGGTATTGTTTTCAAAGGCTTGGATGCTTTGGTAAGCAATCAGGCCGGCTGTTTGGTCTGTGGAGTTAAAACGGTATGTTAGTGGCGTGCTTCCCTCTGCATAGCCATCATTAATGAAATGATCCCCCCAGTTATAAAACAACATCGTAGCACCACTGGTTTTTGAGTATTTATTGTTTATGGTCAACGATGACATGCCTCTTTTGATGTGTGAGTCGTTATCTATAACAGGAGCTTCTTCACTCCCCGGATTAGATACATTGTAGTCGGTGTAGTTAAGGTTGGCCGAGAGTTGCCATTGTTGGTTGAGCTCATAGTTTAGCTTAGCATAAGCATTGACCTGATTAAATTCCATATTGTCGCGATGCCCGTTTGTACGGTTATACGAAGCGGCTATTTTACTGCTGAATTTACCTTTTTGATAGCGGTTAGAGGCACTTGTCTCAAGTGTGTTGAAGGCACCATAACTCATCTGAGCTTGCGTGATGCTGCTGTCCTGTTTCAGTTGTGGAGTTACTATATTGATAACTCCTCCCATAGCATTAGAGCCGTATAGCACTGAGGCCGGACCGCGTACCACTTCCACACGTTCGGCGCTCATCGACTGATATACATCGGCTAGCGGGTGTCCCATCAGGCCCATATATTGTGGCTGACCATCCACTAACATTAGCAGGCGGGTGGTAGGGCTGCCCCCTATACCACGCATACTCATCATACCAGAGGCATTGGTGCCTACACCATAACCTAGTACGCTGGTGCTGGTGATGAATAAGCCCGGCACTTGCTCGTTAAGAATAGGTAATACAGATGATTGGTAGCGGTTAGCAATCTGTTCTTCGTCTACTATAGAAATAGTCAGGGGGAGTTGGCGTACTTCTACCTGGTTGCGTGAGCCCGTTACGGTGACTTCGTCGATGGTATGAATGTTGCTGTCAGTCGGGAAGGTCGTTTCTTCTTCGGATGCGTAGGCCTTGCTCAAGAAAACACTTAGGAATATAAGTCCGGCCGTTTTTATTTTACGATTTGTTAGAAAGGTCTTTATTTTTTCTAAAATTTTGTTCAGGTTATTTTCGTAGTAGCATAATTTCTCCATTGGGCACCAGTCGTCATGCGTTTCGTTAATGATATAAGGTACTTGTTGTTCATAACTGACGTTGATATTCTCTTTTTGCAATATTCTGATTGCATCAGTACTTATCGTTTGGGCATGAACTTTTTCTACTTTAGCCATAGCTAATAAAGCGGCACTTGCTTTACCCAGATTTTGTATAGTGATATTAGCTCCTTTTAGTGCCGTTCTTTTTTGTGTGTACAAACGGTACAAGCTTCTAATACTTCTTTTTTCAATGCAATAACGTTTTTCTTTATTTTCTACAATACATGCGTATTGGTATTTGCTAAGCTTTTGTGAGTTTGTGTTCATCGTTTTCTTTGTAAGGTCATACTTCTACTATTGTTCGGCAAAGATACATGAAGCAGGTAATATTATCTAACCATGTTTTTTTTCTTTTGCCCGACGAATTTAAAAAAAGCCCTGATGTATAGAGGCATCAGGGCTTGATTTATTATGGGAAGAGGGTTTATTTTAAATATTTAGCGAAAAATCCCATCATGCTGCTATAGAGTTCTATACGGTTTTCTTCGTGATGGAAACCATGCCCTTCGTTGTATTTTACCATATAAGGGACATCGTAGCCTCGTTCGCGCATTTGACTCACTATTTGGTCGCTCTCATCAATGTTTACACGTGGGTCGTTGGCTCCTTGTACCACGAACAGGGGTTTGTTGAGTTTGTCTACATTGAGTGCCGGCGACACCTCTTCCATTATTTTTTTCTCTTCAGGATTGTCCGGGTCGTACCATTGGGCATAAAATTGAGCCATATATGGTTTCCAATAAGCGGGGAATGAATTGACAAAGGTGAAAAGGTTAGAAACACCTACATAGTCTACCCCACAGACATATAATTCGGGTGTTTTGATTAGGCTACCAAGGGTGGCTAGTCCTCCATAGCTGCCACCATATATGGCAACCTTGTCTTCTGCTACCCAGCCCTTTTCTATACAATATTTTACGCCATCTTCCAGATCGTTAAGCATATTGCGGCCTATCTGTTTACTGCCGGCCAGGTAAAACTCTTTTCCATAACCTCCAGATCCGCGGTAGTTGACCTGTAGAGTAGCATATCCACGACTTGCAAATAGTTGTGTTTCCGGGTTAAAGCCCCAAGAGTCACGTATGCCATAGGGGCCTCCGTGAGGATTTACAATCATTGGCACTTTCTGGCCATCCTGGGCGGCTTTAGGGATGGTAAGGTAGCCGTGTACTGTAAAGCCATCGCGACTGGTAAATTGTATTGGGCGCATCTCGGCCATGTCTTCTTCTTTGAGTTGTGGCATCGTATTAATCAGCATTTTAAATGATTTGTCGGCCACTGAGTACATATAATATTTACCATAGAGTTTGTCGCTGGTAATGTAAAGCAGGTACTTGTCTTCTTCATCTGTCACATCAGAGATATAGAAGGCTTTGTTACCAAATTCTTTCTTAAAAATTTTATGCAGTTTTTGGTAGGTTTTACTGACAGGTACCACTACGTGTTTCTCGCCACGGTAGGAGTAGCTGTCAATTTCCCAGTTACGTTTGCGCGATCGTGACATGCTACTGGCATCATAAGTGTCGTTTTCAAAGAGTACTTCCAGCTGTTTTTTATTGACCAGATCGTAGGTAGCGACACACTCTTTGTCTCGCCCAAGATTGGTGGCTACATAGGCTATGTGCTCTTTACCAGGTGTGTAATTGAAGCCAATAATGCCAAAGCTGCCCTGCCAGTCGTAATGCTCTATAACTTCAAATTCAGCATCTGCTGATGTACGGTAGAGTTGTTGCATTTCAGTGCCGTTTACTTGCCGCGTGTAGCCACGTAGCTGGCCATCTTTATCGAAATCATATCCCATAATAGGTTGGCTCATATCAGTGTTTTCAAAAAGCTTCTCAAACTCTCCTGTGTTGATGTTCAGTTTGTAGGGTTCAAAGACCTGAGCATTGTCTTTGTTCATATTGATAATGACATAGTCTGCTTGGTCTTTGAGTAGGTTGGAGAACATAGCTTTTACGCCTTCAAAAGGGGTCAGATCCATATCGTTGCTGCCGTCAATGTTAGCAGCATAAAGGTGGTAATTTTCATCTCCACCATTATCTTTCAGATAAATGAGGCGTTTGTTGTTAGCCCAGCCGTAGCCGCGTACCAAGTCTTCACCTTCTACTATGGCTTTTGTTATTTTTCCACTTTCTGTATCCTGAATATACACGTGGCGCTTACCGTCTTTATCTTTTTCGCGGAAGGAGAGGTATTGGCCATCCGGCGAAAATTGAAAATCGCTTTTGCTGGGTTTTTGGAAATAGTCTTCAACGGAATAAGCGTATTCTTGTGTTTCCTGAGCAGCTAAGGCTTTTAATTCCTCAGCGCTTGAGGGGAGCGCCGTGTTTCCCGGTAGGCTGTCGCTTGTTTGTGAATGTGCGCTAAGCAAAAAAGATGCTGAGAGCAGGAGGAGGGAGATGTGTTTCATAATAAGAATTATTAGATGAATAATTCTTGAATAACAAAAAGGCAGGTCTTTTGTTGAAAAGGGGGAAAAAAAGCCCCGAAAAAATCCGGGGCAGAGTCTGAAATTCTACCGATTTTAATCTTCCTCGAAATGGTAAACCAATCCGGTGTCGCCTTCTTCTATGGCTAGTTTGTATAATTCTGCAAATTCAATAGCCGGGATGCCCTCCTCGGGATCCATACCCATCTGTTCCATAGTTTTTTTGGCAAAGGATGGGCTGACGACATTGATTGTCATGCCTTTCATCTCGTGAGCAGCTCCGCGCACAAAGGCTTCAATGCCTGCATTTATAACGCCAAAAGATAAACCTCCAACAATAGTTTCATGCGCTAAAATGCCTGACGATAGAACGAATGATGCTCCTTTGTTAGCATATTTACGCCCCAGCATCACCAAGTTGATTTGTCCCATCAATTTGCTGTTGAGGCCATCATGGAAATCCTGAATGCTGTGTTCGTCTATTGTGCCCCATTTACCCGATCCACTTGTAGCAATCAACGCATCAAAATGACCTATTGTTTTAAACATAGCCTCTACAGCATCGGCATCTGATACATCTACATGGTAATCACCACTCGTTCGGTTGACGTCTATAATATCATAATCTGTACTTAGTAATTCTTTTACCTTAGATCCAATGACCCCGGTGGAGCCTACCAAAATTAATTTCTTTTTGTCCATCATTTTTAGTGTTTTATTTAGGATTAAACCTTATGTAAATTTGATCAAAGTTGCAGGAACTTTTCTTTTGTTGCTATTTTAGAATAATATGCAATTGGGGGTTTGCTTTTTCAATAGTACGAATAATTGTTGTAAAAACATAGAGATAGCTCAATTGTTTAATTATTTGATGAAAATTTAATCATAAACCGGATGATTTTTCTCTGAGATGAGGGGATCGTTTTCAGGGCTGACCCATGCTTTAATTTTAATAGGCTTATTCTTTTGTAAAGCCTAATCGTCATACTTTTATCGTCACAAGGCATGAGTCTGCCCGGGAACTGTTTTGCAGTGAAAAGAAATAATGTAGATTCCTTGTGCAACAAAACAGCCAAAAAATGTGTTGTGTCTTTACAACCTTAGCTTAAAATATATGAAGAAAATACTGATAGGCCTTGATAAGCTGAATAGTCCTAACTCCGGTTTTGGACGCGTATCTGTTGACTATGCCCAAGCCTTAGAAGATACCCAAGATTTTTCATTTACTTACCTGGTACCATCTCATTATGATGCATCATTGTTACCGGGAAAGAAAACCATCAAACTCACCTGGTGGCGCCAATTATTTCCTTTTTATCAGAAGCGTTTTGATCTTATTCATTCTGTGCATCAACGGCCAGAATACCGTATAAGGAAAGATAGTAAGCTACTGTTAACTATCCACGATTTGAGCTTTGCCTATAATCATACCAAGAAGGAGCAACGACAATTGCGTAAGAAACTGTGCCGATTGGTGCATCAGTCGACTGCTGTTGCATTTATTTCTGATTATACCCTTAAAGATAGTCAAGAAAAATTGCAGATACCTGATTCTATCTTGTATCGTCGTATTTATGATGGGGTGGAGCCTTTATTTAAAAAAGAAGACAGACCTGTGGATTTGCCCGATAAAAAAGTACTTTTTTCTATTGGAGTGTTTACCAAGCGTAAAAATTTTGCGGTCTTATTACCCTTTATCAAACAATTGCCTGAAGATTATATTTTGGTGATATCAGGTAACGAGAACACCGGCTATGGTAATTATATTCAGTTTATGATTGAAGAAAAAGGTCTGGAAGACCGTGTTTACCTGACAGGTGAAATAACAGAAGAAGAGAAGAGTTTCTTGTTTCATCATTGTGAAGCATTTGTTTTTCCCTCCATTGTGGAAGGTTTTGGCCTGCCCATATTAGAGGTGATGCAAGCTGGCAAACCGGTGTTTACAACTGATAAAACAAGTTTGAAAGAGATTGCCGGAGGTCACGCTTATTTCTGGACTGATTTTTGCCCTGCTTCTATGAAAAAGGTTTTTGAAGAAGGAATGGCAGATTTCAACGAAGAGAAAGCTAAAGCCGAACAGGAATATGCGGCCACCTTTACCTGGCAAGAAAATGTGAAGCAGTATCTGGCGTATTATAAGGAGATACTAAATATGTGATCTATACTGAGTCACAGTTAATATGAAAAAGCCCCGCAACTCAAAAGAGAAGTGGGGCTTTGGGGTTATTTACCGAAGATTAAATTAATCTACAGGGATATCTTTATTGACATTATGGCAACCTTGCAGAGCGTACCATAAAAGGTAAACAAGACCTGCTACTATCACCCAATAAGAAGGTAGATAGCCAATGCGGTCAGCAAAGAAGTTCTGGACTAGAGGCAAGATGCCACCACCTACAACCATCGTCATAAAGATACCAGAGGCCACAGCAATATATTTGCCCAGACCTTCTACAGCCAGGTTGAAGATACCACCCCACATAATAGAAGTACACAGACCAACAAGAACCAATAGCATAGCATTAATTGGCACTTTGGCAAAACCAAACGATAGTGCTCCTGTAGCTGATGATTGCACTACCGGCAAAGCTACGTTGGTGCTTGTAGGCAGGAATATAGCAAGTAAAACGAGCAATAAACCCAGGCCGGAAGTCGTAATCATCATAGTTTTAGTCGATATTTTTGCGCCTAAACCAGCGCCTAATAAACGGCCAACAAGCATCAGCAGCCAGTAAGTACCGGCTACAGTACCTGCTATGGTTTTTCCTACGGTAGGTTCCTCAGATAACCAAAAGTTCAAGGTGCCCGGTACGCCAATTTCGATACCTACGTATACAAAGATAGCCACAGCACCAAGTACCAGATGGCGGAATCGCAATGCGCCTTTCAGCATGCTGCCTAAATCTTCAGAACCGGATTCTACGTTGGGTTCAGGTATATTTACCAACCATAATACGAAGAATACCAAGGCAAATATGCCCATAGCGATATACATAACAGGGAATACGTCAGTGATCTGGGCTTTAGCTGCCTCACCTATGAGGATACCTACAAAAGCTGGTGTAAAAGTAGCCATCACAGAGTTGAACGAAGCACCCACCTGAATAAGTTGGTTACCCGTGTTGCCACCACCGCCCAAGGTGTTAAGCATTGGGTTTACAACGGTGTTGAGCAAACACATAGAAATACCAGCAATGAAAGCACCTAGTAAGTAAACTGAAAATGCGGCGCTGTCGGCTACGTGACCAGATAGATACTGTGTGCCGATACCCACGAAACCAACAAATACGGCTATAAGAGCTGTTTTTTTATAGCCGACTCTCTGTAGTAAAATACCACCGGGGATGCCCATTACTGCATAGGCAATAAAGTTCATAGCATTACCCAGCATTCCCTGGAAATTACTAACGCCAAATTGTTCTTTAAGGACAATACCCATAGGGGCCGCCAGGTTGGTCACGAAAGAAATCATACCAAATAGGAGAATCATCATCACTATTGGCACTACTCTGTTTTTTGTAGACATAGGTTTAAAAGTTTTTTGAGTTTAAAAGTTCAAAGTCCGGGTTTGACTATTATGGAATTTTAGTGTTTAGATTTGAACTTTTTAATTGTGTTGATTTTATTAATGCTTGCAAATTAACGAAAAAAAAGAGTGGGGGATATGTACAAATCGTGCTTTTAGGAGGAAATATGTTGATTTTATAGCGAGTTTTAGTGTCTATTAGGTGCTTAATGCTAGAGAGAGTATAGGCTTAGCATAAAACTGGGACTTTTTCTAAAACTACTTTTTTTGAATTAAGGGGTAATTGAAAGTCGATAGATGTACATATCCCTTGTCCTTTTGTACACTTGCATTAGCTTATGTATTTTTAACACAGAAGAAGCAGGTTTGATTACTGAATTTGTACAATCCAACCTCACCTTTGTACAGCAAGCAAAGCCTGTTTCTGCCAAACTATAGTTCTTTGTAGTACTAATTATTGAAAACTATATAAGAATATGAAGATAGCAAGTTGTTTTCTTATGGGAATTGTATTTCTCATAAGTTCATGTCAGAAGCCGCAACGAACGGTAGTTAATAGAGTGGATTCAAGAACATATCCGTCCGTTTTTCAGGCGTGGTATTCGGTGGATATGCCTGAGCTTTATCCTACTACTACCGAAGAGCAACGCATACAGGTATCTGCTATGCACGATTTAATGTGGGAGGAGCCTTTGAGTCAACTGGGCGAAGGAGTTGATTTGGTGTTGGGCCTTGAGTGGGACCATGAAAATAATGGTTTGGCAACATCGTTTACTGATGCTTCATTAAAAAGAGCAAAGCGCAATAAAAAAGCGTTATTGGAAGCCAACCCGAATATGGTTTGTCTTTTTGAAGTGCGATGGCGCGATGCTCCGCAGTCATTTCTACCTGAAGATAGCGAATGGTGGTTGCGCGATGATAATGGTGAAATTGTAAAAGGCTGGCTGGGAGGCTGGGAGCCATTCTTAATGCTTAATTATGAAAATTCTGAATTCCAGGATAATGTAGCCCGTCAATGTCAATTGGCAGTAGAGTCAGGGGTTTATGATGGTATTATGCTCGACTGGAGTGGACATCTGGAAATTGTGAAAAAAGTACGCAAGGCCATTGGATCAGATAAGTTGATAATTGTCAACATACACGATGATATTCACGACGGTGAGATGTTTAAAGACTATATTAATGGCTCTTTTATGGAGCTGAACCCTATCGATAGTTTGAGTTTGCCTGTAGAGGATTTAGTGCTATATGGTAAAGAGGATGTGAACAAACGTAATTGGGATAAGGTGCGTGATGCTTTAGTCTATTTCGAGAATAATTTTCAGGAACCACATGTCAACTGTTTGGAAGTATGGGGGAACCGTGATGATCAGTCACGCATGCGCGCTACTACTACTTTAGGTTTAGTGTATTCTGATGGTTATGTTTTATATGCCGATCCTAACCCGCTTAAAACACCGGATCATTATCACGACTGGTATAAAGAATGGGATTATGACCTTGGTAAACCCTTAGCACAACGAGTGGAACGTAAAGATGGACTTGCTATGCGCGAGTATGAAAATGGAGTAGTGGTGTATAATCATTATGGTAATCCTACGCTCACAGTCAAATTTGACACAGAGCGCACAAGGCTTTCTGATGGCACAAAGGGAAAAGAATTTGCGGTAAAGGGTCGCGATGGCGATATCTTTTATTAATGAATAAAAAGTAAAAAAAATATAATGAATTTACATTGGTTAGATTTCACAGCATTCTTCTTGTATTTTATACTGTTGAGTGTTATAGGATGGTTTGCGGGGAGGAGTAAAAAAAATGCCGCCTCTGATTATTTTTTGGCTGGAAATACCTTGCCTTGGTATGTGGTGGGAAGTTCATATATAGCTGCAAACATCAGTACCGAGCATTTTCTGGGAATGATAGGTGCAGCGGTATTATACGGTATTGTGGTGGCTACGCCCGAATGGAGTGCCGTGATTGCCTTTACCTTCCTAATTTGGATTTTTATTCCTTTCCTCTTGTCTTCAAAAGTATATACGACACCAGAGTTTCTAGAAAAGCGGTTTAACAAAGAGATGCGGATTATTTTTGCCGTTATCACTATAATAGCTAATATCTCGGCATTTATGGCTCCTGTTATTTATGGCGGAGGTCTTATTGTGGAAGAAGCCCTTGGTTTCAATAAACTTTTCGGACTGGATACCGGACTGATTGCTTCGGGCGATGCTATGAATTGGGGTTTGTATTTCTCAATAGTTCTCATTGCTTTGGCAGCTGGTGTTTGGGCTATTTGGGGTGGACTGAAATCCGTTGCCTGGATGGATGTGTTGACGATTGTGATTATGGTAGCTGGTGGTTTAACGGTGACTTTTCTTGGCCTTACGTGGCTTGGCGATGGTGAAGGTGTTGTGGCAGGCTTTAGCAAGATGCTGGAAGTAAACCGAGGAAATACTGGTTGGGCAAAAGAATGGATTAATAATAATGTGGTCAACATTCTGAACGGCTCATCTGCGGGCGATGGCTATAACCGTTTGTCTGTATTACAGCCCGTTAATCACGCTACAACGCCTTGGACACACTGGGTCTTTTCGTTCTTTTATATCGGGCTGTGGTACACCGTTATTAATCAGCATATGATACAAAAGGTATTTGCGGCTAAAAATATGTATCACGCCCGTATGGGGATGACTTTTGCGGCTTTTCTGAAGCTCTTGTTACCTTTTATTGTTGTGGTTCCCGGGCTGATATATTTTGCGATGGAACCTGATTTTCTTTTCAGTAGCTCGTGGGCTACGATGAGCGAGGAGGCTAATAAAACTTACATCTTAATGATTGATAAGTTAGTACCTGTATTTTTGGTGGGTTTTTTATTAGCCGCTTTGTTTGGTGCTATTCAAAGTACTGTAAGTTCGGTACTGAACTCCACATCTACGATTTTTACTATTGACTTGTACAAAGAGTACATTAATAAAAATGCAGGTGACAAACGTGAAATAACAGTCGGTAAGCTTTCTGGTACCATTATTCTCGTTATTTCCATCTTACTTGCAGTGGTTTTGGCTGAGACAAAGATTAATATTTTTGTATACATACAAACGATGTATACGTTTATTGCTCCTCCATTTTCAGCCATCTTTTTGATAGGTATGCTTTGGCGCAGAGTGAATGGTAAGGATGTGCTGATTGCAGTTATCGCTGGTTTTGCCTTAGCTGGGATATTAAAATATCTCGAGTTGGTGGCTTTGAAAGAATCAACAACTGCATTTGCAGCTTTTATTAAGCCATTTGCAAATCAAGGCTTAATTGTGTGGGCTTTTTGTATGATTGTAACGAGTATTTCTGCATTTATCACACCACCACCTGCAGCAGAAAAAGTATCGGATGGTTTGGCCTTTAACTTTAAAAAGATGAGTGGTATCTTTAAAGAAGGTCTTGGCGATAAATGGTATTCAGGTGTTACTTTCTGGTGGACCTTGTGTTTCGTTTTAATGATTGTTTTTGTTATAGTATTTTCAATTGGAGTATAAATGAGTAAAGTAAATATAAGTGAGTGGGCTAAAAGGCCTCCGATGGGCTGGAATAGCTGGGACTGTTTCAGCGTTAGTGTGACCGAGGATGAGGTGAGGCAAAATGCTGATTTTGTAGCTAAGAATCTAAAAGAATTTGGTTGGGAATATATTGTTGTTGATTTGGCTTGGTTTGCTCCTGGGGCTGACCATACGAATTATAAAAATGATAATATTCCTCAATTAATAGATGAGTACGGCCGTTTGATTCCTGATCCTGAGAAATTTCCTTCGTCAGCCAATGGGGCTGGGTTTAAGCCTTTGGCTGATTATGTTCACAGTTTGGGATTGAAATTTGGCATACACATTATGCGTGGTATTCCAGTACAGGCAGTAGAGGCCAAGAGCCCCGTAAAAGGAACAGCACTTACGGCAGATCAAATCTCCTATGACCGTGAACGTTGCCCTTGGTACAACAGTTTGCGTACGCTAAATTTTGCAGAAGGCGGAGCGCAGTCATACTATGACTCTATTTTTGAATTGTATGCAAGTTGGGGGGTTGATTACATCAAAGCTGATGACCTTAATGCTTGGCATGAAGTGAATAATAGCGACGGATCTCCTACAGGTACCGGATCTCCTTATCGTATTGATGACATTGAAGGGATACACCAGTCCATAAGCAACTGTGGTCGTCCGATGGTGTTAAGTATCTCACCGGGAGGACCTGAAACGACGATAATTAACCATTTGCGTAAGCACGCTAACCTTTGGCGTATCTCAGCTGACTTCTGGGATGAATGGGGTTCCTTAAAGAAACAGATGGAGCGTTGTGCCACTTGGGCGCCTTTTATAAAAGAAGGGCATTGGCCGGATGCTGATATGCTGCCATTGGGTTATATGCCACGTGGTGAGTCAGGCGGACAGGAGCGTAATACAAATTTTACCAAAGATGAACAGACAACACTTATTAGTTTGTGGTGTATGTTTCGTTCTCCATTGATGTTTGGTGGCAACCTGCCCCAATGTGACGCTTTTACCATTGGCTTGCTGACCAATGCAGAAGCTCTGGAAATCAACCGTAATTCTTGTAACAACAAACAAGCGTTTAAAGATGATAAATGTATTGTTTGGACGGCAGAGGACAGTCAGTCAGATGTCCGGTATATTGCTATTTTTAATATTACAGACGAGCCGATGATTTTTGATCTGGAGGCGGAAAAATATGTGGGTAAAAGTGTGGATACGGCTAAAGACTTATGGAGCAAAGATGAGCTTAGTGCTCAAACTTCATTAGAAATCAATGCCCATGGAGTGCGACTGTTGAAATGTTAATAGTCAGTGCATCTGGTTGTTTGGAGAGAAATTAACTGAATAGAGACTTGTTTAGTACACAAAAAAGGAGATGAGATGAAAACGATAAGAAGAGGCTTACTGTTACTTTTTATTTTACTGATGGCTATATCGTGCGAAGAGGATTCTGCTACAGAAGTACAAGATGATGTTGCACCGAGTGCACCTACACAATTAACGATAGATACACAGCAAAGTGATTGGCTGACCCTTACCTGGGTACCTAGTACCGACAATGTTGGGGTAAAAGGCTATTATGTCTATGTTAATGGGGAAAGAACAGGTGTCCTGAACACCTTAACTTATGCCAAAGTAGAAGGCATAGGCGAGGTGGCAGAATACCGTTTTGCCGTAACGGCTATAGATGCAGCAGGCAATGAAAGTGCTTTCTCTGAAGAAGTAGTACTAAACTACTCTCAAGCGGTTCCTGAAGGTTTGGATCTGCCGGAAGGCATCACCGATGGCGAAAGTGTGGATTGGGATGCGGCCAATGGCATATTTGTCTTTCTCAAAAGCGTGACTTTTAGTGCTAATGTTGATGTAGATAACGACCTTGAAGGTTTTTATTGGGAAGTGCCTACGGTGGTTAAAAAGATCATTATTGAAGCGAATGTCACCATTACTGGCGGGTTTCGCTTTCGCGATGATGTGGTGATTGAAGGCCTTGATCGTTCTACAAGTCGTATCTTTGGTACAGATACCAAAAACTGGGCGCTTGGACCTGATGGTGTTAATAATTCATCATGCGGGAGTCGATTGGGAGATGATAGGGCACACGATTGTGAAAAGTGGAACTATGGCGCTATCTCACATCATCGTACAGAGGCCAATAAAAGTGCGGTATTTACAATAAAAAACCTGACGATAGAAAACCCTAGGGCTTATGCTATCACTACTTTTGATCAGAAGTTGATGGTGGATAATGTACATATTATCAATACGCGCGAAGGCAGTGACTACAAGTCGAACAGTGATGGTATTGGTGGTGGGGCAGGTACCGTTATTTCAAATACGAAGATCGATACTTGGGATGATGGGGTTAAGCTATATCGCAATACAACGCTTAAGAATGTGACCATAGTGCACAATGCTAATGGAGCTCCTTTACAGTTAGGTTGGGGGGCTAAAAGTGCAACACAGCATACGATTGATAATGTAAAAATAATATCGGCGCCAGATGGGCCAACCAAGCATAACTTAGCGGCTATTTCAGCGTCTTTAACATCAGGCAATGTTGATGCTACATTAACCCTTGAAGGCAAAGGTTTGGCGGTAGACTTGGTATCTGTACGCTCTGGATTAACGATTAGAACAGGTGATCCATTACCCTTGGTGTGGTTAAAGTCAGAAGGTGCTAAACTGACCATTGATAATAGTCAAGAAGCACCTGTCTCGATGCGTGCTCCAGCCGGTGTAATGGGGCTAGGTGAAGTGGTGTTGAGAAATGTTTGCGGGGCATCAAATTTAGGGGCTACACTTGAATGTCATACCTCCGGTGGTATAGCTAGCGGCGCTCCGTTTTAGAAATCTAAACCTGAGTTCGGGATAAGCTTATACCGAACTCAGGTTATAAGTAATATTAAAACTGGTTTATTAGTTTTAAACTTGGGGGAAAGGGAAGATGTTGTAATTGTTCTTCCCTTTTTTCTTTTAGCCTGAGTTGAGTTAAATCCAGACTATGCCAGTATTACGCTAAAGCATTAATCCTTGCAATCGAATGCGTTTTTTCTGATTTTATCGCCACAAATCAGTAGGTTATCCACTCCTTTATTTCGTCCGTAATACTTTTTTACATTTACCGTGGCATTCTTGATCTCACCATCAAGCTGCATATGCTTTTTAAAGAGTTTAACGAAAACGGCATTGGGGTTATTCACTTCCAGACCGTCGATATTAATAGTCACCTTGTATTTGCCATTTCGTCCGCATATCACAGCGTTGTCAGAAGCCTGTCGCCCTGAATTGCCAAAGATGGTGATGTTTTCGAAGTTGCAAACTGTGCCGTTGGGATAGTTGCCCCAGCCCAACTGGATGGGAACTGAATTGGTAATCATTTTGATAGTGCAATTACGGACGGTATAATCAAAATAAGCTTTAAACACATCATCGCCACATTCGAAATAGCAATCTTCTACCAAAGAGCCATCTCCGCCACAATAGCCATCGCTATGATTGTGGTGGCCGTCGCGATCATCTATTAAGTCACAACTCTTCATATTAACAACCGGGCCAAAACCGCGGACAAAATAAGAAAATGGGTTTTTGATCGTTAGGTTTTCAATATTAGCGATGCCATCATATACTTGAATTTGTGAATAGTACCATTCTTTTAAGTCTACTTTTAAAGGGTTGTTGGCATCGGTCCAGGTCTGAATGGGGGTGCCGTAGATCACTGATGTTTTTCTATCTTTCCCTTTTATGAGGATGTCGTCATAGGTGTGAAATGCGCCTGTTACTATTACATTTTTACCAATAACAATTGTTTTTACCTCAGTAGGAACATTCCAATAATTGTTTTTACAATCTTGCTCCAGGTTTTTGCCATTGCCCATTTTCCATGGAAAATCGATGCTGCCACTTGTCTCAAAGGTTAGGGATGCATTGTTTTTATCCCAGTTGATTTGTCCGGAATAGTGTTTCTCCAAATCTGCGACTGATTGGGCTGTCAGGCTCATGCTTAAGCCAGCTAATGCCGCTAAAATTATCTTTCGTATCATTTTTTCTAATAAAATAAAAGCCACCCCACTATATTATGGAGCAGCTTTCGATATTTAATTGTTAAAATCTTGCTACCCTTTGGGCTGAAACTTCTTTTGGGTTTGTTTTACTTCAGGTAAATACTGTTTCAGCTCTTCAATAATAGTTTTGTACTGACTGTCTGAAGCCAGATTTTTAAACTCATTTGGATCAGTATCTAAATTATAAAGCTCTTCAGCCCCATTTTTATAGGTAATGTAGTTCCAGTTATCCATTTTTACAGACACATTGCCTTCCTGATAAGTGGTGACTGCAGGGTGTGGCCATTCTTTTTGGGGGTTTTTGATAAGTGGTGTCAACGAATGCCCTTCGAGAAACTCAGGTTGATCATACCCTAAAAGCTCTACAACAGTAGGGTAGATGTCAAGGAAAGAGACATGTTCCATCACTTTACCTCCGTCTTTTTGTTGGGGTAACTGAATCACCATTGGTGCATTGGTGGCTTGATTCCAAAGAGAGAATTTCTCCCAACGATCTTTATGTCCCAGTTGCCAGCCGTGGTCGGTCCAGAATACGACAATCGTATTTTCGGCATATTTGCTATTGGCCAGGCTATTGAGTACATGACCTACACAGTCGTCGGCAAAGGTCATACAGGCCTTGTAGGCTTGTACGGCTTTTTTCCATTCTAAGCTATCGCTCTTTACTTTACGGGCCAGTCCTGAGGAGAAGTTTGTTTTAGCAATATTTGGCACATCACTTAAATCATTTACGGCTACTTCAGGGACCTCTATTTCATCCAGTGGGTACATGTCAAAATACGCTTTAGGAGCCAATTGTGGTGAGTGAGGACGGAATATTCCACACGATAATAAAAATGGCTTGTCGTGCTCTTTTTGTAAATAATTGGCACAGAAATCAGCTGACATCCAGTCGCCACACTCTTCTTTGCTTTGCGGGATAGCCCCCCAAACAGCAAATTTACGAAGGTATGAGCCATATTCCATGCCATCGTGTTCTGAGGTGCCTTTCAGCCATTTGGCGTGCTTGTTTTCATCTAAATACAGGTCGTGTCCCGGTGTTCCGGTAGGTGTTCTGTATTGCAGAGTCCAAGAAATAGGGTCCGACTGTTCATGTGGTTCTTTAGCCATACCAGCTTGCTTGTGAAATATTTTTCCAGCCTCTATGGTTTCATAACCTTTTGCCATTAAAAATTGTGGTAAGGTGATACGGTCTTTTCCACCTTCTTTGTCGCGGAAGTTACCCGGGTTAACGTATTGTCCGGTCGTTTCGGGGCGTTGTCCTGTTAGCAGTGCTACGCGCGAAGGGTTACAAGCAGGTACTACACAGTGGGCATTTCTAAATTGTGTACCCTCTTGTGCCAGTTGATCTATATTAGGTGTGATGGCTTTGCCTTCCCAGGCTCCTGCCCAGTTATTCATATCGTCTATGGCTATCATGACGACGTTTATTGGTTTTTTTGTTTTACTGCTGACATTAAAAGCTAACAGAGCAGCTATCAATAATAGACAAGATCTCATTTTACTCATTATTATATTGTTTTTAAGATTTAATAACTCTGCAAATATGGTTTGCATTAGCGAGTCTGTTTTGTTTTGGGGTACGCAATGCTTAGTGCAATGTACTTGCGTTACCATTATTAAGCTTACTTAGGGCTAAGGCTGTGTTAAATGTACAATATCATTAAACTTGCGTATGTCATTGACAAGTGACATACGCAGGTTTGACTTCTTTTGGTACCCTGTAAGACGGTATTAAAAAAAATTGAGTTAACATATTAATTATGAAACTAATAAAAGGGTTATTTAGAATGGTTATATTTAAAAGAACAAAAGTTATGAAAAAACAACTATTAGTTATCGCACTGCTGATGTTGCCCCTGATATATAGTCAGGCTCAGAAAGAATTTACCTCAATAAGTACTACACCTCCTATGGGGTGGAATAGTTATGATGCGTACCATGGAGCTATTACTGAAGACCAGTTTAAAGCCTGTGTGGATTGGTTAGCTGACAATCTGTTGCCTTTGGGCTATGAATATGCAGTGATTGACTTTTGCTGGTACCGTCCTGCTAATGAAGCGTGGTACAATGCCGACTGGAAGACCTTTCAGCTAAAGCAAAAAAAATATGCGGATGGCCGTTTAAGTCCTTCGCTGGTGATGGATGAAAATGCCCGTTTGTTACCTGATGTAAAGCGTTGGCCATCGGCTGCTGATGGTGTCGGGTTCAAGGCTATGGCTGATTATGTACACGCCAAAGGCATGAAGTTTGGTATACATATTATGCGGGGAATGCCTCGTGAAGCCCTTAGTCGTAACCTTGTAGTTAAAGGGACTGACATTAATGTTTCTGATATTGTCAACAAACTTGACACTTGTCCTTGGATGAATCACATGTATGGTGTAGATATTGATTTAGAGGGCGCTCAAGAATACTACAACTCACTATTCGACTTGTATGCAGAGTGGGAGGTGGATTTCATAAAAGCAGATGATATGATGGTGCCGCCATACCGTGAAGGTGAAATTGAGATGATGCGTAAAGCCATTGATAATTCGGGCCGTGATATGGTTTTAAGTCTATCGTGTGGTGAGGCGCCTTTATCACAGGCACAGCATTTAAGTGATAATGCTAATATGTGGCGTATGTCAAAAGACTTTTGGGACCGATGGCAGGATGTTGAGCGTATGTTTGAACTGGCCGAAATGTGGTCGCCATTCATTGGAAATGGTACTTGGCCTGACGCTGATATGATTCCTATTGGAAGATTGAACCTTAGTGGTTATCCCGGGGCTCATAAAAATCCAAAGCACCCACATATAGAGCACGATAGTAGGTTGACAGAAAACGAGCAAAGAGCACTTATGTCGTTATGGTGTATTATGCGTAGTCCGCTGATGTGGGGGGGCGATCCTTTGACTTCTTCAAAGGAAGCGGTAGATATGATTAGCAATAAATCGGTATTGGATGTGAGCCGAAATAGTGAGAATAACCGTCAGATATATGAGCGGAGAGATTCACGTGTGTGGATGGCTGATATTTCGGATTCGGAAGATAAATACTTGGGTTTATTTAATATGAAAGACGAAAAAGCGGATGTTTTGTTTGAACTTTTTTGGGATCGCTTAAAGGGCAAATACCAGGTGGTTGATTTGTGGTCTGGGCAAAATCTAGGTATCATCAGCGAACGATTAGAAGTAGAACTTCAAGCGCACGAAGGCCGCTTATACCGTTTAATACCGGTTGATTTATCTAATAAAATAGCGATTGTGGTAGAAGCCGAAGACTTTTTTGAACAAACGCTTACCGAAAAGCGCGAATGGAAAATCATTAATAAGAGATACTCGGGTGATGACATTGTGGATGGTGATGAGGCGCATTATAAAACAGCTTCTGGTAAAGCATACCTTGAATTGCTGCCCGATACGCGCCGTACCCACGGCGATAAATTGATAAAAGGGGAAAATTTTTGCAGTACACCAGGTGAGGTGGCTGTGGTGAGCTATAAGGTTAACTTCGACACACCGGGCAGATATTACGTTTGGGTTAGGGCGTACTCTACCGGTTCTGAGGATAATGGTATTCATGTAGGTATCAACGGGCAGTGGCCTGAAAGTGGTAAGCGTATGCAGTGGTGTCAAGGCAAACATACCTGGACTTGGGAGAGTAAACAGCGGACTTCAAAACAGCATTGTGGTGTGCCGGGACTTGTTTATCTTGATGTGCCCGAAAAAGGGGAGCATATTATTTCGTTTTCAATGCGCGAAGATGGATTTGAGTTTGATCAATTTTGCCTGAGTACAGCGTATGTAAAACCTGAATAATGTGAAGTGCTGTCATAAAAAAAGATAAGCTAGGAATAATAAGTTGAAGGTGTTTTTATAAAAAGTTGTCTGATGGTCTATCGGACGACTTTTTTTCGTTGACCAAAAGCAATTTCAGCTCAGGCTTGCACTATGCGTGCTGTACGAATTGGTAGTGTACATATGAGCTTGTATCGTGAACAGGTGAAATTTAAGGAATGTACATCATAGATAATGGTTTGCACGTTTTGGCTAAAAAAAGAAGTAGAAAATTAAGTTCTTGCAGTCAAATTTAATATCTAAGTTTAATTTTAATACCAAATTCTTATGAAACGATTAGTAAATTTACTTTTAATGTTATGTGCTGTTGGGTTTATCAACGCGCAAGAGAGTGTGAATCCTATACCGGATTATACGATGAATTCTTATCCCGGTGTTGGATGTGAATTTACAGCTAAAGGAGAAAATCCTGGTGAACGAACGTATACAGACGGAACACAAATGATGTTTACCGAATTTCCTGCGACTGCTAAAAATGATTTTGTTAACGTTCGTGATTTTGACCGTATAGATGGTACGATAGCAGGCGAGGTCGGTGTTGTTGTTGGATACAACAAAACAGGTAATACTGACGGCGGAGGTATGGAGGTTTATACTGACAAAACAACCACCTTTGCACAATTGCGTTTCAATGGCGGAGCAGATGTTTGGCGTGGTACAGGCCAGTGGGCTTTTTATACTGTGCAGTTTCCTGAAGCTATTACTTATGATTTTCATGTTGGCATTAGATCTAATCAAAATTTTGGTTTTGCTATTTATAAAAAACAATCTAATGGTAAGCTTTCAGTTGTTACTCCACTAAAAGAAAAAAGTGTTAATGACGACTGTAAGATGAGTGGTGAATGGAAAGGTGATGCTGCTGTTTATTTAGTAAATGATGAGGCCATTACTGTAAGTAATACCAATGATGAATATGTTGTCTTGTTAGTATCGGGTGATGCTACAGGTGCAATAGGTGCTACTAACGGACAATTTGGAGGTTTTGCTTTCATTAAGCAGGTGGCAGATACCAAACCTATGATTGAGCTTACTGCTCCGCTTAATAATAGCAATAGCGCTGCAGCTGCTACTATCGACCTAAGTGCTACTGTGACAGCTGCCGAAGGGACAAGCATTAGTGCTGTAGATTTTCTTATTAATGGTGAATCTTATGGTGGAACTCCAACTCAAGCTGGTGATGTATGGAGTGGTACGTACCAATTGACAGCAGATGGCGCATATACTGTACAGGCAACTACCACAAATGACAAAGGCGAAACAGTGACAACTGAAAAGACAGTGGTTACCGTTGGAACAGATTATCCATTCTATTCTTATTTTGCAGGACCAGTTGACACTGCATTTATAGCACTTGATAATTTGACTGAAGCAGACCTTATTGATAAATGGAATGAGTCTTACATGTGTAATACGGAATGTTTTGATAAAGTATCAGCTGACACAGCATCAGTTGATGAGGATGCTGGTGTGACGTTTATAAATGGAGAAAATACAAGTCCGGTTTCGTTTGCAGGTCACCCAAGAGAAGTGATTGAGACTAGTGTTATTACCTCTATTGGTTACAATGGTAACCCGGCGTCTGTTGAAAATACACTTGGGGCAACATTTTATTATACTGTAGAGTTTGCCAAAGCTGGAGAATATCAGTTGGCTGTTCGTACAAGAGGGGGAGCAGGCTCAAAATTTGCTGCAAGCCTAATGGAGTATAAAGAGATTAATAATTCACAAGAGGTTGTTAATCTTGATTTTAACACAATGGGGATTAGTGTGGCCAGTGCAAATGGAGACAAAGATACAACAACAATGAAGAGCTCTTATATTGGTATGGCGAAAACTGTTAATGTAGAGAATACTCAAGCCAATTCTATTTGGGTGCGTGTAGCTACTCCTATTGTGATAGATGCAGCAGCTACCGGAAAATATCTGTTGAGAGTTAGTCATTTGGAAGGGGGTAATACGTCTAGTTTTGCAGGTTTTACATTCTTGCCAAGCAATGGTGCTTCTGCTATCTCAGAGAGTGTTGCAGTTTGTGACAAAGTTTATTCTGCCAATAGAAAAGTAGTGGTTGAGCTGCCTGATGCTACTAAGTCTCAGGTGTCGGTTTACAGCTTATCGGGTCGTTGTGTTTATACAGATATGTTTAATGCATCACGCATCGTTTCTGATAAGAGTTTTTCACAAGGGGTTTATTTGGTTAAGGTGACCACTGAAAAATCGCAGGCAACTTATAAAATAGTTGTACCGTAGTTTTTTAGAGTTTTGTTTTTAGTAAGCCCGGATTTTTATCCGGGCTTTTTTCAATGATGAAACTAATATCAGTACGGCGCTTGTACAAATGAGCTGAACGATGATTTTTTCAAGCAATAACAAATGTACTAAATTGATAAATCTTTGCACGTTGTAGCAAGGTGTGGTTTTTGAAAATGAATTACTTGCATTCGATTTTAATGAATAAAATTGATTTAACCAACTAATTATTTTAATTATGAAACGAATTGGAAATTTACTTTTTATGTTAAGTGTTTTGTACTATGTAAGTGCACAAACAAGCGTGACGCCAATACCGGATTATACTAGTATTGTTTACCCTGGCGTAGGGTGTGAGTATACAGGTGTAGGGAGCAATGCAGGAGAGCGTAAATATACTGATGGGGTTCAAACTATGCTTACTGAGTTTCCTGCGTCACCATTGAATGATTTTGTTGATTGTCGTGATTTTGACCGTATAGACGGAACTGTAGCTGGTGAAGTTGGTGCTGTTATAGGGTATAATTCAACCGGTAGTACTGATACTGGTGGTGGTGAAATATATAAAGATATTACGACAGTAACAGCGCAATTGCGCTATAATGGAGGATCTAAAGGTTGGCGTGGAAAGGGACAATGGGCTTTCTATACTGTTCAATTTCCAGAAGTGGGCAGCTATGATTTTTATGTCGGCATTAAGGCTAATCAGAATTTTGGCTATGCTATTTATAAAAAAGAAACAGATGGTAAACTGTCTATTGTATCAGCATTGAAACAAAAAAGTACCACGGATGACTGTACTGCTCAGGGTACTGGTTGGGGAACAGGCTCTGATGCTTTTTTGGTAAATGACGAAGCCCTTACAGTTAGTAATACCGAGGATCAGTATGTCGTTATGCTAGTTTCAGGTGATGCTATTGGTTCTATCGGATCTACAAATGGACAGTTTGGAGGTTTTACTTTTGTAAAACAATCTGTAGCTACAGACCCTTCTGTAGAGTTAACATCTCCAGCTAATAATAGCAATACTATGATTGGTGGCACTATTAATCTATCTGCTACGGCTACAGCTGTTGCGGGTACTACTATTAGCTCTGTTGATTTTATTATCAATGGCGCCTCCTATGGTGGCACACCAACACAATCGGGTGATGACTGGAGCGACACTTACGTATTGCCAAGTGCAGGATCATATTTAGTGCAAGCCAGTACTATCAATAGTAAAGGCGAGAAGGATACGACAGAAGTGTATGTGGTAACTGCAGGCACCGATTACCCGTTTTATTCCTATTTTGCAGGTGCTGTAGATACTGCTTTTCAGGCTACTGACACCTTAACAGAGGCCCATTTAATTGATAAATGGAACGAGCTCTATATGTGTGATGCTTCACATTTTGATAAGGTCTCATCCGGTGTGGCTTCTATGGATCAGGATGCCGGTGTTACTTTTATAGAAGGCGATGTTAAATCACCTGTTTCATTTACAAATCACCCAAGGAGTGTTGTTGAGACGACTTATAATACTTCTATTGGTTTTAATTCCAATCCGTATTCTATCGAAAATACCCTGGGTATGACCTTTTACTATACGGTAGAGTTTGCCAAGGCAGGTAAATACCAGCTAGCAGCACGCACTCGAGGTGGTAATGGCTCTCAGTTTGCAGTCAGCCTGATGGAGTATAAAGAAATCAATAATGCGAATGAAGTGGTGAACCTTGACTTTAATGCAGGAGGTCTGAGTATTGCAAGTGCCAATGGTGATCTTGGTACATCCAATTGTTCTTATATCGGTTTAGCAAAAACCCCCAATTTGGCAAGTGGTCAGGCCAACTCGGTGTGGGTGAAAATTACGTCTTCAATCACTATTGATGCTTCAATTACAGGAAAGTATCTCTTAAAAGTACAGCACTTAGCAGGTGGCAATGGTTCTAGTTTCTCTGGATTTGCTTTCTTGCCGGATAAGAATACTACTGTAGCTATTGAGCGTGTAGATATTTGTGAAAAAGCATATGTATCAGATCGCAGGATGGTTGTAGAGCTAAATGCTGCTACAAAGTCACAATTGTCAGTATACAACCTGTCAGGACAATGCTTGTACAACGATCAGTTCTCGACTTCGCGCATTGTTTCTGAAAAGAGCTTTGTTCCGGGCATTTATCTGCTTAAAGTAGCTACTGAAGAGGCGCAAAAAACATATAAAATTGTTGTGCAGTAGCTTTTCATAATTAAAACTAGGAGGTCTGGATGGTTTTCAGACCTCTTTTTTTGATTTTTTGAAAGAAAACTCATTGGTATCTATTAAAAAAGGACTTATTATAATATGAAGTTAATTCAGTCTATATCTTTTTTGTTATTGGTTTTGTGTGCTTGTAAACCTTCTGAAAATAATCAGAGCAAGCCTAATATTCTATTCTGTTTAGCCGATGACGTGTCTTATCCGCATATGGGAGCCTATGGCTGTACTTGGGTAAAAACGCCAAACTTTGACCGTGTGGCAGACGAAGGTTTACTGTTTACCAATGCTTTTACTCCCAATGCTAAATGTGCCCCTTCCAGAGCTTGTATCCTTACAGGGAGAAACAGTTGGCAGCTAAAGGAGGCGGCTAATCATTTTTGTTATTTTCCTAAAGAATTTAAAACCTACCCGGAAGCATTAGCCGAAAATGGTTATTTTGTAGGCGCTACCGGAAAAAAATGGGCACCTGGAGATCCGGGGCATATTAATGGAAAAAAACGCCAGCTAGCAGGAAAAGGATGGGATGCACATAAACTAAAAGCACTTACTCCAGAGATTTCGAATAACGATTATGCGGCCAATTTTAAGCAATTTCTGCAGGATAAACCGAAAGATCAGCCTTTTTGTTTTTGGTTTGGTAGTTTGGAGCCTCACCGGGCTTATACTTTTAAATCTTCAATAAAAATTGGACGCTATGATCCGCAAATGATAGATGAGGTGCCGTCCTTTTGGCCCGATAACGATTCTGTGCGGATTGATATGATGGATTACGCTTTTGAGCTCAATCATTTTGATCAACACTTGGGTAGAATGCTAGGCCATCTGGAAGAGATTGGAGAACTAGAGAATACCATTGTAGTAGTGACGGCAGATAACGGGATGCCCTTTCCGAGGGCCAAAGGTCAGGCTTATCAGTTTTCTAATCATTTACCTCTGGCTATTATGTGGCCTCAGGGCATTAAAAAACCAGGGCGTGTGATCGACGATTTTGTGAGTTTTATCGATTTTGTTCCTAGTTTTTTGGAATTAGCAGGTTTTGATGCTCAGAACATAGGGATGCAGGCGTTCACGGGTCGCAGTTTGACAGAAATATTTAACTCTAAAAATGAAGGTCAGGTTACAGCAGAACGTCAACAAGTGCTGATAGGCAAGGAGCGTCATGATATTGGTCGTCCTGATGACCAAGGCTATCCCATACGTGGTATGGTGACGGAAGAATATCTTTTTGTGAAAAACTATAAGACAGAGCGCTGGCCGGCAGGAAATCCAGAGATGGGATATCCCAATGTAGACGCTAGCCCAACTAAGACACAGGTGCTACAGAGCCTTTTTGAGGAGGATGAGAAAAAATACTGGGACATGAGTTTTGGTAAACGCACCGAAATGGAACTTTATAACTTGAAAAGAGACCCTTATTGTATCCACAATTTAGCTCTATCACAGGCAAAACTTGCAAGTCAGCTATGTGCCGAAATGGAGCGTCAGCTTACTTTGCAAGGCGATCCGCGTATGTTGGACCAAGGCGATCTGTTTGATAACTACAAATACTCCGGTCGTGATTCTAATTATTACAATAGACGAATGTCAGGGGAGCTAATAGAAGCTGGATGGCTGAATACCGATGACCGGAATTATGTGCCTTAGTAGATTTGTTCTCAATAACAAAAAGGCTAAAGCCGGAGTTGTGGATGTTGAATATTAGTCTGTTATCACTTTGTGTGACTCTGGATAAGGAGTCATACGTCTGTAGAAGAATTATTCTTCTGCAGACGTGCGACCCCAGTTTGGGGCTAACTCCTACATGCCAAGGTCTGCGGCACAATGTTAATACCTTCTCTACTTCGTAAAAATTTTCGTAGCATTAAATGTCTTGTTGTGCACAGAAACAATATACTGACCCACTTTCAAATGAGACACATCTATTGATTGAGTGCGAGTCTTAGTGCTGAGAACCAATTTCCCACTGAGGTCATAAATGCACACATTTACAGGATAGGAGTTTAGGCTTTTTATTGATATTTCCTCTTTCTGTTTGTTATAGGTGAGATGAATGGTTTCTTTTTTAATGTCTTGATTGGACGTTTCTAGCTTGTAACTAATGTTTGTGAAGCCATAGTTGCCAATGGAAGTGTTGGTGTGAGTAGTCCCCACAAACCCAACGTAGATGTCTTTGTTCATAGGAATACTAATGCTTCTTATTAATTTCCAGCTTGTGCCGTCAGGACTAATGTATCCGCTAAAAGTGTGATCAACTCTTTCTATTTTTACCCAATAAGGAGCTTTTTCTCCTGTTTTATTAAAAGGTTTTTGATTCACGCTTCCGTTGGTTATTGTACGGTCGCGAAGGATGGGGCCAGGATCTGATACTAATAGCATACTGGTCATTTTCGCACCTTCATCAAGCGTTTCTCGCATCATTAAGCCAGCCATCGAAAAAGTTTGTGCGTGCTCAAAATTGGTGAGTTGAGCAATGAGATATCCATTGCCAGTCATTGGTCGGTAGACAAAGTGTCCACGGTCTTTTTCTGTCCAAAAATCACCATCGCCAGCATCTATGATGAGGGTGTCGTTGCTAAAAAAAGAGGTGCTTGATAGGCTTACGAGGCTGTCTCCAAGAGAAATGCCTGTCCATCCGTTTTGAAGACTTTGATGAATACCTTTGGACGTACGTCCGATAACGGGATTAGTGGCATTGGATAAGGTATCACCTTTGTATTTCGCTTTTAAGCGGTAGTAATATTTTGTGAATTCTTTGAGATTTTCATCTCTGTATAATGTGGTGTTGCTTTGAATGTCTTTGAGTGTCTCCCAAGCTGGATTATCATCTGTTGAACGTTCGATAACAAACCCTGTTTCGTTCTGTATATTATCTTCCCAGCTAATCTTTAAGCTGTTTTTGCTTACATTCGTAACTGAGACATTGTCTGGTTTAGCTTTGGGGATTTTTATACTACCACTGGTATTATTAGAGCCCAGTATTGGATCTCCTTTCTGTGTTGGGTTCAATACTTCCAGATATTCAAGTATACTAAAGGCTTCGTTTAATCGGGCAGTGATCGTGTATTTTTGTGATTGGTCGGTAGGGATGAGGTCTGTGATGCCGGAGCGGTTTTCGTTGTTACCATCCAACAAAAGCCCGGTGATGTATTTGCGGTCGGGGTGTTGGGCTATATTTTCAAAAGCATTTCGAAGCATATTATTGGCATCAGATAAGTTGTCTACACCACCATTCCAGGTGTACCAGCTTAGGCGTACTTTTTCACCGGTTTGTTGTAGTATCTCAGTGTAAGCACGTTTGCAGGCTGACATCAATTTGTTAGCACTATTGTTCACGGTTTGCGTTTTCATATCAATTTGTATCTCTTCGAGTACATAGTTTTTGGCTTTAAACGCTTTTACCAGATCTACATAAGCTTTGTGGTAGTCGTCCGGGGCTATGGTCGATTTAGCAGGATGCGCATCAATAAGCCCGTAGGTCACAGTAATGCCATCGGGTTTAGTAGCCTCCACAAAATCGGCGTATTCAACACAATCCAGAATGCGCTGGTTAAGGTCTGCCCCTCCCTGAGTCGGATCGAAGGTTTGCTTCTGTCCTTTTGATAGAGGGCTTTGCATAAACATTATGACTTTCTTTATCCCAGCTGCTTTAGCGTTAACGATAAGGCCTACATCGCCTGCCCAACTTTTAGACCAAGTTTCGCGAGAGTCAAATGCCCAGCTTTTATTCATTAACCCGCTATTCATCCCCAACACGATATCTGGGTTGACTTTGGCTACGTAGTCCACAAAACCCTGCCAGTTCTCGGTATTATTGCGCATAGCATTACCAATGCCCACTGCCGGTTGTCTTTGTAAACTAAGCCCATCTACCCGCGACAAGTAATGAAGGCATTCACCCTGTGAATCGGGTCCGTATTTTTTTAGAAAAGTATCGTCGGTACCAGTTTTGTCAGATACCCAATAGAAAAGGGTGTTGTCAGTGTCATTAGCCACACAGATAATACTCTTGAGCAGTATTATCACAGAAATAAACAGTGTTTTGGAAAGTTGATTGATGTTGAAATTCATAATTGATAGTATTAGAGTTTAATTGTTTATTGTCATATTTGTCCAATCCGGGTTGATATGAGGCACCAAGGCACCTGTTTCTGTTAACCATTGATCCAGCATTTGTTTGAGTTCTTCGGAGACCTGTGGAAGTAGTGTAGATGAATCCCTTTGTTCACCGGGGTCTTGTTCTATATTGTACAATTCATAGGCATCAGTACCATCATAGTTCAGGCCATACAAACGGCATAGTTTGTAATCACCGTAGCGGATGTATGATCCTCCCACGGGAGCTCCTATCTGTTTGGTACGCGGGAAATGACAATAGATAGGTCTTTGCTCAATCTTAGCAGTATTAGCTATAAGCGGGATGATGTTAACGCCATCGTATGCGTCCTTTTCTGGGCTTATGTTAGCTTGGGCTAATGATAGCAATGTAGGGTAGAAATCGACGATATGCACTGGCGTGTGCTCGCTGCGGCCTGCTTCTGTTAGGGGCGGATATTTTATTAATAAGGGGACACGTACACCACCTTCATAAAAACACGATTTTCCTGCTCTTAGGGGGGCATTGGATGTTATTCTGGTATGGGGGTAGTTTTTGTCATTCGCCCAATGTATACCACCATTGTCACCCATCACTATTATCATGGTATTGTCGCTTAGCCCAAGTGCTTCGATTTTAGCCATTACTTGCCCCACGCTTTGGTCGAGTGACTCAACCATTGCAGCCATAGTTGGGTGCTGGTGTTTGTTGTTACTATCAATTTTTGACGAGTATTTCTGAATTAAATCCGTTTTGCCTTGATAAGGAGAATGTACATTGAAATGTGCTAAATAAATGAAAAACCTTTCGTTTTGCAGGTCTTCCAGCTTTTGGCAAACTTCATTGCTTAAGCGTTCAGCAATATATTCCCCGTCAGGACCCTGAATGATATCATCTAAGCCAGAATACGGTGCAAAATAACCCCCTCGGCCAGGCCCTGCACCACCCACTGCAAACTGGCTGTCGAAACCTTGAAGAGTTGGGTAGTAGTTCTTGTTACCAAGGTGCCATTTGCCGAAATGATGCGTCTGATAACCGGCTTTTTTTAATTCCTCGGCCAAGGTTATTTCACTCAAAGGTAGGTGGTTTCGGGATTGAGGGAAACAGGTCTTTTTATTCGCACTAGCTATGGTTGGCAGCTTCGGTTGCGAAACACTATGACTGGTAATAGCCTGGTGCATATGGAGGCGTGCTCCTGGGTATTTCCCGCTCATTAAAGCAGCACGTGTAGGCGAACATAAGGGGTGAACATAGGCTTGTGTGAAATAGACACCTTCTTGTGCCAGTTTATCCAGGTGCGGGGTTTCGTAAAACGTAGATCCATTAATGTCGCCATTCATTTGCCAGTCGGTCCATCCCCAGTCGTCGGCAAGTATAAAAACAATGTTAGGGGGAGAAACTGCTTTTGATACAAAAAACAGACAACTCAATAAGACCGATAAGGATAACTTTTTCAATAACATCATTTTTAGTTTTAGGGTGAAAATATAGATAAGCAATTAAATAAACACTTGTGATTATGACTGGCTCTATTGTACGCAAGTAGGCAAGGATGCTGTTTCAAGAACACTAGTACATAATATTGGTACATATAAGCAAACAACATTTCTTGAAAAATAATCTCTTTGAATGTCGAAAAGTATGCACTTGGAGGCTGGGGGTATTAGCGTGTTTTGTTTTAGCTGTGGTTTAACTCTTTTGTTGTCTCTACTGGAGTTGTGAGTTATAGAATTCCACTTTGTATAATGAATTTATTGACTAAGACCTGTTATCGTAATATATACTCCTATCCATATGACTATTAAAAATAACTTTATTTTAATCCTGTGTACTTTGATTATTAGCCTACAGGCACAAGTTCAGATTAACCCTCCTTTTTCGATGCCTGACGTCAATATTATTCAGGTTGGCGACAGAGCTTATGCTTTTTGTGGAACAGACTTATATCCATACGATAAAGAAATAAAAACCTTTGTAATGCCGTACTGGAGGTGTTTTTCTTCTACTGATTTAGTCCATTGGGAGTATGAGAGTATGCTAGACCCTGCCGATCTTTATATGGGGAAGAGTGATAAATGCTTTGCCGGGCATGGTATAGAGAAAGAGGGCAAATGGTATTGGTATTTCAGTAATTATGTAAAGAGTACCGGCGTGGCGGTGGCTGATTCGCCTAAAGGTCCTTGGAAGGATGCATTGGGAAAACCAATTTTGCCAGAAGAATTAACTGATGCACATGAGTACGACAACTGTGTGCTGATTGATGATGACGGACAGGCTTATATGACCTTCGGCAACCATAAAAAAAGAAAAATTAACTACTACATCGCAGCCCTAAGCGATGATATGCTTTCCTTAAAAGAAGCACCACGAAAGATTGAAATCATTGGTGATTATTCTAAAGATACTCCTCCTGTTGATGCCTCTTTTATACACAAGCACAACGATTATTATTACCTATCATGGAGAAGCCCTTATGCGATGTCTAAAAACATATATGGACCCTATACCTATATCGGTGAGCATAGTGCCAAAGGTCATCTTGGCTTTTTTGATTTTAATAATCAAAATTTTGTCAACTATACAACATTGAAAGATGGCAAAAGAAGGCGTTACCGTTTTGCTTCATTAGCCTATGTGCATTATAAAAAGGATGGCACCATTGCTCCTATGGAAGAGCTTATAAAACAATACGGGGTAGGACAATATGATGCCACTTGGGACACCATACAGGCCGAGTGGTTTATGGCAAAGTCCCTAGGGCCTGAAAAGGTCGAATTTCGTAACAACGGATTTGAAATTCAGAAGCTGAAAAATGGTGATTTTCTAAATTTCCCAAATATTAAAAATGTCCCCTATAACGCGACTATAGAATTGCTTTATTCTTGTAATAATAAAGAGGGAGGAGAGATTTCTGTAAAGGCATTTAATGCTAATGGACCCGAACTGGGAAGAGCTTCTTTTTCTTCTACGCACAGTTGGTCTAAATATCAAGTATTATCTATTCCTCTGAATAAAAACCCTGAAGGTGATATTTCCTTAAGTTTCGTTTTCGAAGGAACTGAAGGCCGGGAATTAGTCAGAATTGATTCTTTTCGTATAATTCAAGCTAAATAGCTTGTGGCGAGAGTTGTAAGTCTTTGCTTGTCTTTTTGTTAACCCTAATATTTATTATTAAAAAATTAAATTATGAAAAAAACACTATTGATTTTTGTACTGACTTGTTTTGGCTTTGTGGTAAGCCAAGCTCAATTGTCAAGCGTAAATTTCCCTGGAGGTATGATTGCTTTTAGTTCAGATGGTAATCAGCACGATAAGGACGATTATGGTGCTACTGCAATGTCATTAGCTATGTTGCATTATGCCGGTCTAGGTGATAAGTTGGTGCATTATGATCATTCAGACCATATGGGCGATAACGATATCACCATGAATTCTAAAATGGTAGAAGCTGCTGAAATAGGAGCTCAACGTTTTGGATTAAATACAAGCATCGTCTTCGATGATCAAAAAGAGGCAACTGAAGCAGTGGCTAACTTTGTAGCAAAAGCGGCGACGGCATCGGCCGATAATCCTTTATGGTTTATTTGTGCCGGTCCTATGGAAATGCCTTGGCGATGTCTTGACGCATGTGCTGCTGACAAAAGACAATATATTCACTGTATTTCACATTCTGGCTGGAACAATAGGCATAATGATGCTCAAAATTTTCACACTTGGGCTGATATGAAAAGTGACTTTAAGGAAGTGACCTTTTATGATATTATAGACCAAAACAGTAGTGATGGAAATTATGATTTTAATACGCCAGAGGCAAAATGGCTATGGCTTAAAAATTCCCCCAAAAGTGATGATAACTGGAAATGGTTATTTGATAGAAACGAAAAAAACACCTTTGACGTGTCGGACGCAGGTATGACCTGGTGGTTGATTACGGGCGGTCCCAATAATGGTGATGACAAAGGGGGATGGCCTGAAATGAAAGCTTTGTTTGAAGGTGGAGAGGTGGAAGAAAACCAAGATGCTTCGCTGATAGTTGCCTGTTTCGAGGCTGAAGATCTGAGTATACCCTCAGGTAGTAAATGGGAGCTAAGTACACAAAACTCCGGCTTTAGTGGTAGTGCCTATGTGGTATGGAATGGACCTGATAAGTTCTCGTCTCCTTCTGCTTCGGATATTTTGACCCATACTTTTACGGTGAAAGAAGCTGGTAATTATACTGTTTTTGTCAGAGGACGCCGTGATAGAAGTTACTGTAATTGTCCTGCTGATGCAGCGAGTGATGAATGTAATGACATCTTTGTGAAAGTGGATAACGGAAGCTGGATCAAAACGATGGTTAAGGGGCAGTGGGCTAACTGGATTTGGCAAAACCAATATGAGCCAGGGGATAAGGTCATCACTACTGTCTATCAGCTCTCTGCAGGTGAACATACGATACAAATTGGAGGCCGTAGTGCCGGTGTTCAGCTCGATGGCTTTAAAATTGCTAAGTCAGGTACGTCTTTACCAACAGGTGAACTAGATTGTGATCAAATAATAGATTGTAATGAAATCACATATACAGATTGGGACCTGAATGTGAGCGGATATGAAGCTAAGGGTTCGCTTGACAATGGACGTATGGCTGTGCAAATAAATACGGTACAACAACCGACCAACAAATGGGCAGCAGCAAAAGGCACTTTTGATGGCGAGACAGGAGTTTATTCGTTGATCTTCACTTCGTTGTTAGAGTCTGATGGCGAGTGCTCTTATAGGGTTTTTGTAGATGGTAATAAGGTGATTGACTTTGAGAACCCACGTATACACGGAACAACAATAGCAGAATATACGCCTTATAGAGTCGGGAAAATGGATGTTGCGATAAATGCCGGAGCTGAAATTCTTGTAGAATTCTTATCTAATTCTAATGAACTGGTACCCGAAGGCAATGCTTTTGGTTTTGCACGCGCCCGCTGGCGGGGTGTCTCTTTTGGAAAGTGTGAAGAAAAATTGGTGGATCGCTGGTATTCTGACGATCCCAACGATGTGGATGGTGACGGTGTAGCTAATGATGTGGACAATTGTGTAGATGCTTATAATCCAGACCAAAAAGATGCGGATGGTGACGGTATTGGCGATGCCTGCGATGTGGTGATAAAAGCGCCGGAGGGTTTAGCTGTAACAATTTTTGAGGGGAGCAATCTTAAAATCGTTTGGGGTGATATTAGTGATGAGCTTGGCTATATTGTTGAGCGTTCTTTGGCAGGGCAAAATGAATTTGCAAGAATTGATTCTATAAAGGGAGATTCTCTTTTCATTATTGATAATACAGCGGATGATTTTGTGCTTTACGACTACCGTGTGATTGGCGTTTTTGAAGAAGAAAATTCCTTGCCATCTACAGCTATGCCAGGCCGTACGCCTAAGACGAACCCAGATGATTTGCCTCAGCCTTGGGAGCACAAAGACTTAGGAATGGATGAGATGGCTATGGCTTCTGATGCAACATATACTGAGGGTACCTTTACCCTGAATGCTGGTGATATGGATTTCTGGACAGGAAAAGATAGAGGCGCGATTATTTATCGTTCGTTTTCAGGTAACGGCAGTATTGTTGCTAAAGTCAATACCTTTTCTAAGTTAGCAGCTTACGCAATGGCTGGTGTAATGATGCGTGAAACACTTGATGATGGGGCTAAGATGGCTTCTATGTTTATGATTTCGGATTCTGGGCCAGTAGTACGTGATAGAGTTGAAACAAATGGTGTGGTTAATCAAAAACCTCTGCCAAAAACAAAGGAACAGGCGCCGTATTGGGTACGGATGACACGTCAAGGAAACCTGTTTACTGGCGCTGTTAGTGCTGATGGTGTAAGCTGGACGGATGTCAGAAGTGTCACCATTGCTATGGGGACTGACATCTATGTAGCATTGGCTGCTACTACCCATACGCGTGATGCAAACGGGATTTATTCATTTACAAATGTTAAAGTTGATAATACAGAAGCATCTGTTACAGAACAGGAATATAGAGAAGTCGTTTTTTACCCCAATCCGGTAAGTGGAAAACTGTTTTTTTCATCTGATAAAAGTTTTGAAATATTGAAGGTCTATTCGATGGATGGAAAACAGCTCAAATCATTTCGTTTAAAAGTAGAGGATGATCACGTTGATTTATCAGGTTTAGAAAATGGTATTTATTGTGTTAAAACGATAAATAGCACTGGAGAAGAGTTTGTTGGGCGTATTGTTTTACAGAAATAGAACGACTCTGTCTTAAACTAAAAAAGCAGGAAATCTTAGATTTTCTGCTTTTTTAGTGTGCTTTGGGACTATTGTTTTTGCGTAAACTTATAAACACATATCGAGTAATATTCTTCTCCCGGATTTAATAAAGTAGAAGGGAAATTAGAGTGATTAGGACTATCTGGAAAATGCTGTGTTTCCAGGCAAAGAGCTTCCCGGTAGTTAAAAGCCTTACCAAACTTGCCAATATCACTGCCGCTCATAAAATTACCACCATAAAACTGTAAACCTGGCTCGTTTGTAATGACTTCCATAGTGCGACCAGAGATGGGTTCAGTTAAGGTAGCTGCGTGAAATAAACCATTACCATTCTGATTCAGCACCCAGTTGTGATCGTAGCCTGCGCCAAATTTTAACTGTTGATTAACGATGTCTAACCTTGATCCAATAGCACTTGCTTTTCTAAAGTCGAAAGGCGTACCTGAAACATCCGCAATATCTCCTGTAGGGATTAGAGTGGAGTCTATAGGTGTAAAATGGTCCGCATTAATCATCAGCAGATGATTGTTTATGGTGCCACTAGCCTCACCAGCCAGGTTAAAAAAGGTATGATTGGTCAGGTTAACCGGACAGGTTTTGTCGCACGTGGCAAAGTATTCAATCTTAAACTCATTGTCATTAGTTAGGTGAAAAAGTACACGCACGTTTAGATTGCCGGGGTAGCCTTCTTCTCCGTCAGCAGACTTGTAGCTGATTTCAAGCTTTGAAGGGCTAAGTTGTTTGCCCTTCCATATTCTTTCACCAAAACCAGTAGGCCCGCCGTGGAGTGTGTTTGCTCCGTTGTTACAGTTTAAAGTAAAGGTTTCTTCTCCGATGCTGAATTTGCCCTTAGCTATGCGGTTGCCGTAGCGCCCGATGCTACAACCGTAGTAGCGTTCTCCGGCATCGTAATAGTCCTGAGCTGTAGCGAACCCCAGACTAACATCGGCGAAATTACCTGCCTTGTCAGGCACCCAAAGGGAGACAACACGTCCTCCTAAATTGGTAATTTGGGCAGAAAGGCCATTTTCATTACTCAAGGTGAATAGTTTTATACCTTTGTCTGTTAGTTGACCTATAAATTCTTTCTCTTTCAGAAGTTTATACGGCATTTTTTCTTTCCCATTTTGTTGGCACGAATAGGAAAGAACACTTACCAAAATAACTGTGAGGATACTAATTCTTCTCATATTAGTTTTGATTTAAGTTATAACTTTTTAATGGCTACATTGCGGTAATATGTAGCTCCCCCCTTGTGCGACTGCAGTCCAATATAACCAGAGCGTGGGCGCTTGGAAAGTGCCGGGCGTGTTTTATTCCAGAGTTTAATATCTTCGTTGTAGTCATTAACACTTATATTGACCATTTCTACATCGTTTAGCACTACTACAATGCGCTCTTTGATGTAACTTACATGCATTGTATTCCACTTGTTTCTGCCATTGTAAGCGCCAAGATTACCACCTGCAAAACCGTATACTGAACCTGATATTTGGCGTGGATCACCGATGTAATAGCCATCTTTTGCCCACCACCAACTAAAGCTAGGGTCTTCGCATATTTGTATTTCGATAGCCTCCCAATAAGGTTCTTTGGCACTATTGCCAACATGAAGGAACAGACCGGAATTACCATTGTAGTCGCACTTCCATTCACAATAGAGCTCGAAATCCGTCATTTTCTCATTGTACTGAATCCACCCAGCACCGCCGGTATTCCCTTGGCTTGTTTTTAGAATTTTGCCTTCCCAAGTCCATACACTATCCGGTAAGCTTGTTCCTATGCGCGTCCAGCCTTCTAGATTTCCTTTTGGGAAAAGAGGGGTGAAACCTTCAGGGATTTGCGACACTACCGTCACTGAGAATATGATTAATAGAAGGATACTTAATATCGATTTCATCTTTTTTAGTGTTAGATTTAAGCAGGTCTCCGTCATCCGTCCTCCATCATCCGTCATCCGTCTTCCGTCTTCCGTCTTCCGTCTTCTGTCATCCGTCCTCTACCTATACACCTTTTGCAAAGTATACGTTGGTCCGTCGCACTGAATATTGCCTTCTTCATCAAACCATATAGGGTCGATAACCAGCGAGGGTTGATTGCCAGGAATAATGCCATGACAAGATAGCCAGTAACGACCATCAGGTCCTTTAAAAATTTCGTTATGTCCCACTTGGTTAAAGGGGTTTTGAGAATCACCTTCCCAGACGAAACCATTTTTCTCACAAGCTTCCTTGCTTTGTGCTCCGTAAAAAGGATTGTCTTTGTGTTTAGTCCATGGACCGGTGATTTTTTTTGCGGTAGCATATCCTATCTCATAGCCGCGGGTCCAGCTGGAATAAAAAAGGTAGTAGGTCCCTTTTTCTTTGATGACGTAGGCGCCCTCTATACCAATAGCATCCCAGTCGTGATATTTGGCCACTTTAGGTTTTAGGCGGCCATCGTAAGCTGCTTCTTTAAGTATTTCACCTTTATCATCATATGCATAATCTACTTTAGAGGGCTGTATGGCACTTGTGCGCTCTGTTAGAAATGTAGCCGTTGCAAGATCTATTTGTGCAAAACCGATCCCAAATTCCCGCCCCCTGTTCCAGAAAGCCCATACTTTACCGTCGGTATCTTCAAAAAAGGTGAGGTCATTGCCGGCTGATAATGGTTTGTCTTCGGTAACGATAGTATAAGGACCTTCGATATGGTCTGCTACAGCGTATCCCGTAAATTGTCCCACATATCCTAAGCTATCGTTGCGGCAATTGAATAGGGCATAATACTTGTTGCCGATCTTTTGAATTTCGGGTGCCCAAAAGCGGCGGTGATACCACTTGTCTACCCCGCCTGCTTCTACGATGTATTTTACAAATTCCCAGTTGTTAATGTCTTTTGAACGATAAAGCGCCACGCCTTTATTGTAGTTGCCATCTTTTTCCTGACGACTCCAGTGCGGGTACGATGTTCCGGTCATATACCAGTAGTCGCCGTCTCTTAGTATCTGGCAATCGCGCAAACCATTTTTGTCAATACCGGAGGTAATAGGGTTTTGGTATTGAAATACTAATTCTTTTTTGTTTTTCTTGCCGCATCCCACTATGAGCAGAATGAGGGGCAATAGCATAAGGTGTTTTTTCATCTGTTTATAATTTTATTTTTTTGCCACATGGAACTCTCATGAAATTTCAATCATTCTCTTATGCTTACGCTAAAGCTTCAGCGACACGCGTATGTGTAAAATGAATAATTGAAATTTACATGTTCGTTTCATCGTATTATTAATTTATTTTCTCAATTTGTTTTCAAAAGAGATGTTAATCAGGATTTGCTTTGTCAAAACAGAGATAGTCATATATAACTTTAATATACTCTAGTCACTTTAGCACACTCTAGTTCACTCTAGTTCTCTTTACTAATACCCTATCCGAGTATCTTTCACTTCAAACTGAAAATCATCCCTTATTTCTAATTCCAATAATCCAAAGCGATTGTGGAATGAAAAATTTCCTGTAGAACCAAATATGGAGCAATACCATTTGTTGTCTTTGCCTTTAAAGATAGTTGTGTGTCCGACGTGAGGCAGTGTGACAGTTCGTTCAGAATAGGGACCATTGATGTTGTCTGCTACCACATAGGTCATATCGTAGCTGCCATTGTGGTCGCCGCTATGGTCGGCTGCATGTATAATGTATTTTCCCTTGTGGCGAATAATACCAACGCCTTCGTAACCCAGTGATAGTCCGTTTTTGTCTTTGATGTGCCAGGGCTCAGCGGCAAAACCGCTCATGTCTTTTTTCATTGGAGCTATGTGCCCGTTGCCCCATAAGAAATAAACGGTCTTGTCCACATCTTTGAACAGGTAGCCGTCTATGCCATCTGCAATTTTATGACCTACCGGATCATTGTATTTGCCTGTGGGATTGTTTTTCGGACTTTGGAGTAGCATCACACAGCGTGGTACTTTGCTTAAACTAATCGCAATGTAATATCTGTTATTGATAAAGCTTATTTCCGGCGCCCATAAGTTATCGTTCATATTGCGCTCCTTTAGCCATTGAGGGCTGTCCTTTTTCCAAGTCCATACGTAGCCCAGGCTTTCCCAGTGGTGCAAATCTTCCGATCGCCACATTTTAATTCCACCCTTGGGACCGCGTGATTCTGGGCCAATAGTACATACCATATAGTACGCATTATCGTGCCCTATACAGATGCTTGGATCACGGGCAAATTGGTCTTTTAAGTCCTTGACAGGGTGGCAGCTTGCAGTGGGGCCTTTTTCCATAATGACTTTAGGAGAGGGGAGTAATACTTTCTTGTCTCCTTTATTCACTTCTGTCATAGGAATGATGCCTGTTTGGCCTGAAAATAGCGTGTAAGCATCATCAGGGTTTCCCGAATAAGTAGACCACCATTGTCCGTTTTTACCTTCGAATACGCAAGCATTACCAGCGTGCGGTACAGCCATATAGCGTCTGTGGTATGGACCGTAAATGTCACCTTCCGACTGTGAAATAAATAAATCGTGACAATACGTACTCAAACGCCAATGGGCATCACCTGCGCTGATGCAGTATTTGCCGTTTAACTTGAAGATTTTTGCGCCATAAGTGCCAATCCTGTCTAGTGTAGGAGGCAGTCCCCAGCCTTTTTTTGATGCTATTTCAGGATAGATAAACCGGGGATGTTCAGCCAAAGCACTCAAATCTTCATTTAAAAGGCCAACGAAACCGCCGTTAAATGTTAAATATACTTTGCCGTCATCATCTTGAAATAGCGATGGATCGTAGCCATAGCTTCTTAGAACTGCATGCGCCTTGTATGGCCCCTCTGCCTTTTGTGTTTGGCTTTTGCAAAGGCAAATGCCACCTGTAGTTTGTGCATATATTAAGTAAAAATCCTGATTGATTTGAGCGACTTCCGGTGCTCTGAAAGCCACCACTTTTTGACTGTGATAGGTGCCGGGTAGGCCTGTTTTGGGTAATTTGAAAGCTTCGTGTTGGGCTATATTCCAAATCTCACCTGTGTTTTTCCACTGTTTTAGGTCTTTTGATTGCCATAAGCTGATGCTTGTGTTTTCTTTTTCCCAATTATGTCCTCCTTGTGTTCCTGTAAGGTAGTAGTAGCCGTCCTTTGCCAAAAGAATATTAGGATGCCGTATGGAATCACTGAGTATAGGACTTACCACCTGTGCATCGTAATCGGTGCTAAGCAGGTTTTGGGCATTTAAGGCACTGGCAATTGTCAGCATTGCCAAGAAGTATAATGTATTCTTCATCGTTAAATATTTTACTACCTTAAACAAAGGTACAGGTTGTGTTTGCTCCATTGGCGCTCATTTGTTCGTGGTGATTCATCTTTTGTACAAACTTGTTTTTATTGCCAGATTTAATGTTGTCAGAGTTGTTTGTTGTACAATGAAGCAAGTCTTAAATACAGGTTTTATAATGGATCAAGTACTTGTTAGTAATTTTGTATTCAGGTAAAATCTGTAATCAGTAAAAATGAAGTTGATGAAGAAAGTATTTTTTATATTGCTCATATTCTGTGGAATGATGCAGAGTTGTATGGCTCAGGACAAGGTGGCAGAAAACTTTACTAACCCTATTATTCCGGGTTTTCATCCGGATCCATCGATTTGTAGGGTAGGTGACGACTATTATTTGGTAAACTCTAGTTTTGAATGGTATCCCGGCTTGCCTGTTTATCATAGCAAGGATTTGGTGAATTGGGAACTAATTGGTTATGGTATACATCGTCCTGATCAGGTTGAATTGCCTGAGGGATTAGGTGATTCGCGCGGTGTTTATGCACCAACTATACGGTATCATGATGGTTTGTTTTATATCATAAATACATGCGTACAGTGCGAAGGCAACTTCTACATCACGGCTGAAAATCCGGCCGGTCCTTGGTCTGATCCTGTGTGGTTGCATTCGCGTGGTATCGATCCTGATTTGTTTTGGGACGATGATGGGACATGTTATTATACTGGTCACGCCAATATTACAGGTGTGAATGATTGGCCTCAAAAGAATGGGGCTTGGATGCAAGTGTTGGATTTGGAGCAAAAAAAACTGGTGGGTGAGCGAAAGCAGTTGACTCACGGTCATGCCACTAATGCCCGTTGGACTGAAGGACCTCATATTTATAAAAAAGATGGAAAATATATTTTGCTTGTAGCTGAGGGGGGTACGGGTTATTACCATTGTATAACGATACATCATAGTGATAGTATATGGGGGCCTTATGTGCCCAATCACGTCAACCCTGTGCTGAGTCATCGTCAGTTTGGAAGAGATTACCCTGTTCATTCTGTAGGACATGGTGATCTAGTGCAGACACAAAAAGGTGATTGGTGGTTTGTAGGCTTGGCTAAACGCAAGGTTGATGGACAAACATTGTTGGCGCGTGAAACATTCTTAACTCCAGTTGTTTTTGAAGAAAATGAAGGAGATATGAGTCCCATTTTTAACCCAGGAGTGGGGGGCTTGTCTGTTGTTCAAAAAAGACCAGACTTACCTTGGACACCCATTCCAGAAGTACCTACAAAAGACCATTTTGAGGGTGAACGTTTGGCTTTGCAATGGAATTTTTTGAGAACTCCCTATGAGCAGTGGCACGAATTGCACGATGGTGTATTAGCTTTACAGCTTCGCCCTCAGGTTATCGATAGTTTGACCAATCCATCTTTTATTGCCAGACGCATACAACATCACCAATGGGAGGCCTCAACTAAAATGACATTTAAAAGTAAGAGGGAGAATGAAAAAGCTGGTTTAGTAATTTATAGAAGAAGCCTTAATCATTATCAGCTATTAAAGCAGGGAAATGAAATTATACTACTAAAAACATTTGGAGGAATACAGGAAAAGGTGGCTGCTGTGGCTTATGAGAAAAAAGATATTGTACTATGTGCAAAAGCTCATAACAATAGCGTTGATTTTTACTACGGAAAATCAGAAGCAGAGCTAAAGCCTATTGGGACTACTCAAGATTTAAGTATTATTTCGGATGAAAAGGCGAGTGGCTTCAATGGTCCATTTGTCGGGATGTACGCTACAAGTAGCGGGAAAGCATCGAAGAATAAGGCGTGTTTTGATTGGTTTGAATATAAAAGTAAAGAATGAAAAATTCAAGTATCTTTTTATGGCTGATTATGCTATTAAGCTATTCTTTGGGAGCTATGGCAAAGGTGGATGTTTATCCACAACCTCAAGGTGTTGTTGCTTCAGAAAAATTTAAGGTAGTTGTGCAGCAGGGGGGAGAGGATTATCGTTCTTTTGTTTATTACTCAACCCCACTCGACAATGATGCCGCTAATGCTGAACGTATACGTAGTGGAGTGATTAAAGGCATAAATGAGAATCCACAACTTAAGGATTTTTATTTTTCAGGTAATGAAGGTGACTTAAAGGCAGAGCAGTCTTGTTCCTACACTTGTTTTTCTTTTGATGATGAGATAAAAGTACAGCTCAGTTGTCCGGATACTGAGATAAATCAGTTTGAGATTTTACCCTCTGCTTATGGTATTTCAGGTGTTGTGAACAACGGGGAATTGGAGTTTACACTGCAAGAACCCCGCAAAGTGGCTATCATCATGAACGGTGATTATTTGAATCCACTTTTTTTGTTTGCCGATGCGTTGGAACAGGGCATACCGGAAAAGGATAAAATGGGAACATTAGTCGTGCGCCCCGGAGATAATATGGAGCTCGTAAAGGCTAAGGCCAAAGAGGCTTCTGTTGTTTGGTTTGAACCGGGAGTGCATCCTATTGGAGTTGCTTTCGAAGTATTTGCCAATCAAACGATTTATTTGGCCGGAGGATCTTATCTGCTTGGAACCTTACATGGGCGTATGGCGCCTAATGTGACTATTCGCGGGCGTGGTATTTTGGCCGGTGATAGTATTTCGCGCGCTGCAGTACTTGCACTTAAGAAAGAAACAGGATTTAAAAAGAGGGTGGCTGAGCGTATGCGCTATCATGCTATTAATATGTTGTCTGATCAGAACGATGTGAGCTGGAATACCTATGCTGATTATCCGGGTAGTGGCTGTGATAACCTGACCATTGAAGGGATTACCATTGCTAGTCCACGTCAGTTTTTTATTCGTGCTACCGGCGTTCCTATGACTATTTATAATGTGAAAATGGTTGGTGCATGGCCTTATAATACAGATGGAATATCGACCATAGGTCAAGCTAATACCACAATTTATGATTGCTTTTTTCATTGCAATGACGATGCGCTTTATGTCAGTCCGAATTATGGACATATCCATCATTGTAATTTTTGGCAAGGTAATAATGGTTGTGTTTTTCAGTTTAGCTGGGGCGGAGCCAAAGTCAATCAACAAGGCACTTATGTGCACGATTGTAATATATTACATTGCGGACATACCGAAGAGGCCAACAATCGTATGATTATTGGCTCAAGAAAATCACGCGAAGGCGATGTGGGGCATGTTCATTTTAAAAACATCAGCATAGAGGGGCCGGTGTGGACACTTTTTCGTTTAGAAACTAATGGTAGCGGTAATTTAGGTTCCTTGCATGATATTACAATGGAGAATTTTATTGTTGACGGACCGGTTATCAATAAGAGTAATATTACCTCCAGCAAAGGACGGAAAGAAAGAGAGAAGTCAAGTTCCTGGATTCGCAATATAGCGTTGAAAAACATACTGATTAATGGGGAGAAGCTGACGCTGGATGATATTGAGATAGGAGAATTTCAAGTGGATAATGTAACTGTAGAATAAAATAAGAAAGATGAGAAGGACGTTGATAATTTTGTTTGTTTTGATAGGTTTTTTTAGTATTAATGCTCAAAAGCCAGCGGTGTGGATATACACGGATATGACAAATCCTGAAATACCGGGGAATAACCATATGGGGACTATTAACGACCCGGATGATGTGTCGGCTATGGCAGCCTATTTACTAATGGCCAATATGTTTGATACCCGTGCAATTGTTGTTGGGAGTACGCACCGTAAGGAGCATCGCACTACACCGAACCAAGCCCAATGGGCAAACGCGTTTTTCGGGAAAGCCTATCAGGAAGAAGTGGTGAATTTGAATAAGCATATTGGTGGTTTCCCTGAAAAAATAAACTTTGTGCAGAGTTGCATTAAGGAAAGTGCAGAGCGTTTTGATCCGGATAAGACTTATAAAAGTCTGGATGATTATACCACGGTAGAAGCTTTGTTTGTGGAGGCTGATAATAGTACAGAACCAATTAATGTGTTGTGCTGGGGTTCGCTTACAGAGCCGGCTATTTTGGTCAGTTACGCAATAGCTAATAAGAGGTATGACGTTTTGGAGAAAATAAGAATTATTCCCCATTGGACTAATTCGCCCTGGCATCAGGGATCGCCAGAGCATCCTGAGGATGTAGCCAACTGCAGAGAAGATGCTAAGGCTTGTGCTTACCTAAAAAACATGGCTTTAAATGGTCATATTAAGTATTATGAATGTGGTGCAATAGGGCAACACGGCATTGTGAGTGGCAGTCCTAAGGGAGCCGAATACTGGGATCAGTTCAAAGTGAGTAAGCTAGGGAAGATATTTGCCGAAGGGAAATATGTTCATAACAGTGTTGATGATTCTGACTGTGCCACCTACTGGACGCTTCTTGGAGACTGGGGGGTGGGGTTAAGTGATATTTCCAGCAATGGAACGAATAAACCTTCAGTAGAGAAAGCCAACGAAGATTGTTACAAAGAATGGGCACTAATGATTAGAGCAGAGCTGTTGAGAAGAGCAAAAATAGCAGCTGGAGAATAAAATCAGCATTAAGATAATGATGTTGAAAAACAATAGAATTGTAATATATGAGATTTAAAATGATTGCTTTAGCCCTGATGGTATGTATTGGTGCTATGGCTCAGAAGAAAAACTGGAACACGAAGCCCTATCCTTATAATAACCCGGTAGTGAAACATATGTACACTGCCGATGCAGCGCCACACGTGATGCCCGACGGAAGGGTGTGGATGGTGACGTCGGTGGACCACGAGGAGGGGGGGAATTATGCTACAATGCATAGCTATCACACTTTTTCCAGTACTGATATGGTCAACTGGACTGATCACGGAGAAGTTTTGAGTGTATGGGATGTGCTTGGTGATGATAAAGAACCCGAGGGTGAAGATTGGGCACTTTGGGCGCCGGATATGATCTATCGCAACGGTAAATATTATTTGTATTTCCCCGTCAGAATACTGCATAAAGATCATGGATACGATGAGAAAAAACGTAAGACGGAGTCGTATATTGCTGTAGCTGTAGCCGATGCTCCCGACCAGCGATTTAAAGTCATTAATCCTAAAATAGAGGGTACACGGGGCATTGATCCAGCTGTATTTATTGATGATGACGATCAACCCTACTTGTACTATGGTAGCCATTATGGCGCTAAGCTAAAAGAAAATATGTACGAACTTGATGGTAAGCCTGTGCATATGAAAGTGGATGATGAGCATTTTATGGAAGCGATCTGGATGAATAAAAGAGAAGGGAAATATTATGTGTCGTATCATGCACATTATGGAAAACCAATTGATCCTGAGAACCCAGATGACCCTAATCGTTTGAAGTCTTTATTGAATTATGGGGTGAGTGATAATCCATTGGGGCCATTCAAATATGGAGGAACGCTGAATTATGAACTTGGTGTAAATGTAAATGAAGGACCAAAGCTGCCTGGTTATGACTATGTGCCTTGGCGCTTGTATCAATCGAACCACGGCGGTATTGTAGAATATCACGGCAAGGAATACTTATTCTATCACACTTCGGCTTTGTCATCGTGGCGACAAGATGAGTTTAAAGGCCCTGGCACCTGGACACAGCGTTCTGTTTGTATTGATGAAATTAAGTATAAGCCAGATGGTACTATCGTTCCTGTGCAACAAACACTGACGGGGGTAGAAAAGGTGGAAGAAAAACAAGCATTTGAAATACAACTTAACGATGCTGAATTGCAAGGGGCAAAAAGAGATAGAAAAGGTATTGTTTCTAATGCAAAAAAAGCATGTCTTTTGTTTGACGATGTTGACTTAGGATCTGGTTATTATTACTTTGGGTGTAAGGTGAAGCAGGCAGCTAACGCTAAAGTAGAAGTACGTTTAGATCATATGGAGGGCTTGTTGCTCGGGGCATTATCGCTAAGCCCAGAAAGTTCTACTATAAATAAAGGGATAGCCGAAACATTCTTACGCGGGGCTAAAGGGAAACATACACTTTGTATAGTCATCCTAAATGAAGAAGAGAATGAGATAAAGCTTTCAGACTTTAGAGTGTTTGCTGGTAATGCTAATTAATTTTTCCTTTATATATAAGGTTTAAATAGTATCTATTTTGCCATATATGGAATAATAAAAACTATTTTACTCTTTTTGTAGTGAAATATTTCTGTGGGGACAGAGTGGTCAGGGTTACTTTTGTGTACTCTGGCCTTTTTTTAATTTGGATAGTGTTTTTATATGATGGAAAGCATAAGAAAAAGGAGTGTTTTTTTGGGAATTACTGTATTGTTGCTGCTTTTGGCAAGGCCAAGTGTTATAGCTCAAGTGGACGCGCCATCTAAATTGTATTATTTATGCCAAGAGCCATATCATACAATTACGTTTTATTGGACGGATAATAGTACAAATGAGACAGGTTTTATAATACAAAGAAGCACCGATGGTGTGAATTGGGCAGATTTTAAGAAGGTTAATACTGCTAATAATACATCTGCCGAAATTTTTGACTTTGACAGGAGCGTATCTGCCGATTTTAGGATTTGTGCTACTGACGGGACAAGTCTTTCACCATACTCCGATGCCGTTCGTGTGGTGGGTGCCGATGCTAAGTTGGAAGTTTACAAGGAGGTGCCCGGTATCAGGAATCCTGAGACCTTGACCATCGACGGTATTACTTTTTCTGAGCTGCAAGATCAGTGTCCTGCTGAGCCGGAAAAAGGAAAAGCCACAAGAATATCTACATACTTTTCCATAGAGGTAAAAAACTCTTCCGGGTCAGAATTTGTTTCCACCCCGGTGTACGAAACCCGTCCGCAGATACGAAATAATCTTGCCCAAAATGACCCATCACACACCTCAGGTCATAACCCGTATCATTACGGAGAATATGGGCCTAGCAGTACGTTTCCCGGGCGCACCCTGCACAATAAGCACTGGACCAATTTTGATGCGGCTGAAAATGTGACTCTTCGACTTACATTACTGGATGGTGCACCATCGCCTCAAATATTTGATTTAAGCGATTTGGAAGTAGCACCGGAACCCCTTTCGATGCAAAAGATAGATGATAAAACACTAGAATTAGTATTGCCCGGAGCTAGCGATTATTCAAAGCATTATCGTATAGCGGTTAATAAAAAAGCCTGGGTTGCTCAGGCTAAACGTCTCGAAGGCGTGATGGAATCTCCCTTGTTTATTTTTATTAATCCGGTGCATTTGGCGCCGGCTTCTGCCCCTCAAGATGAAATAAAAGAGTTTAATGATGGTCAGCTTGTGGCTATTGGCCCTGGTATCCATTTGCCGGAGAACCGTTATCGTTTTTTTGGCAATGGTAATAATGACAAATGTCGAGAAATGTATGCCCCTGGTGATGCTTATATGCACTACGGTTTTATTTTTAAAAATCAGAACTTTGGAGTAAAAATTTGGGGACGAGGTATATATAGTGACGAAATGTTTGATCTTTACCTCAGTTCTACGGAATACGATTATTCGGTGCCTGGAAGAACGCCTTGGTCTACTGAGCGCTGTTGCGGAGCTAGTGGCTGGTCTATTTCTAATTATTACTGGGAAGCCCGTGCCTTATTTCTTAGTAAACATAAAGATGGTGCTACTATAGACGGGCTCACCAATATAGGAGGTCGTATGGGCCCTGTTGTTGATAATCAGGCCACGATGCACCTTATCAATCATAAAGATGTGGGCTATGGTGGTGGAACATTCCAAACCTATGAAACGACGGCATATTACAAAGGCTGTATGCTAAGCAACGACGATGACATTACTTACGTACATGAAAACTACAGTATGGAATATTGTACCTCGTACAATATGGTTAATGGACCTACATTTCAAATGGGTTGGGGTAAATTCGACAAGCAGAACATTCCTGTAGCTGTAAAGAATCACACACTGTGGTCATCTGACCGCAAAAGCGTTAGTCAATCGGGAAAGAACCATGGTGTTTTTAATTCACGATTAAATCTAGAAAACTTAAGAAATCATAATGGGGGTTTGTATGAGAATTTTGAATTCTATGGTCAGGAAAACCTTGTCTTTCGGGCTCGCATTTGGGATGAGGGATCTGTTACTCCAAATACAGTAAGCATATTGGGTGATATGAGTTTTAAAAATTTCAATATCCGTCAACAATCGGGTTTAAAGAATGAATTATTGGCGGCTTCCAACAGCAATTTGAATAAAAAAGGTTATATACGTTTCTTTCATTTCGATAGCCTAACGATAGAAGGTAAGCATGTCGAACATATTGACGATGGTAATCTCTTTCATTATGATGATGGTGTGCTGTTGCATACGGTGACATTCTTTTCCTTACCCGATAAAATCAGTGAACCTTCCGGAATCACAAGTATGATAGGCAAGGGGGTAGCTATGTTTTCAGAGCACAGAAATAAATTTGTTCAGGTCGATGCTTCCTTGCCTCAGAGTTTTGAACCCTTGTGTGCTAATGGATCTTTAAATTTGAAAATCTTTAAAGTAGAGGATGCGGGAGATGGTTATATTGCGATAAAAGCTCCCAATGGCTATTATTTTAAGGCAGATCCGCAGCGCTATGGTTATATGTATACCATTCCTGATGTTGCCCGCGGTGATACTGATAACAAGGGTATTACTGAGGAGGCCAAGTTTAAATGGGTAGATTTAGGCGATGACAATTTTGCGTTGTGGTCCAAAGCAATGGGCTTGTATGTGAGGGTAGAAGATAACTGTGGTCCGGCAAGTCCGTTATATGCTGCTAGCGGAAGCATTGGCGAAAATGAGACCTTTACTACGAAAAATGATTTCCAGTATTATAGTTTAACTGTTACAATAAGTGGCAACGGAACGGTGAGCCCCGAAGGTAGTATGGTAAGTTTATTGGCCGGTTCTGATGAAACGATTCGTTTTATTCCAGATGCCAATCACGCTGTAGTAAATGTAAATCTGGATGGTCAGGATTTAGGAGCTATTGAGGAGCTTGTTCTTGAGAATGTAAGTGCACATCATAGCGTGTCGGTCGAGTTCTTTCCAGCAGTAGAAGGTCGGGTTGAAGCCGAAAACTACAATGACATGTTGGGCATTAAAACCCAAGCTACCAGTGATGCAGGTGGAGGCGAAAATGTAGGCTTTATTGATGCCGATGATTGGATGGATTACTTGGTTTATGTCAAAGAAACAGGTGAATATTTTGTTGATTTTAGGGTGGCGTCGGCTGGTAAAGAGATTCAGCTTGAATTAAAAAAAGGCGATGAGGTATTGGGAACATTGCAAACGCCAACTTCTGGTGGATGGCAAAGCTGGAAAACGGCCCGAATGTCTGAAACAGTTCGCTTAAGTAAGGGAAAACAAACAATCAGGGTTTATGCCAAAGGTGGTGGTTGGAACTTTAATTGGGTGGATTTTACACTTGATCCGTCATCGGCTGGGGTGTCTGATGTAAACGATACTAAAGAGCTTATAGTATATCCCAACCCGGCCAGCACACGCTTGGTTTTTGAAAAAGACAATAATATGCCCGGACAGCTTCAGTTAATTGACCTAAGTGGTAAAGTTGTGTTTACAAAACTGTTTGAAACCAATAAGTGCGTAATCGACGTGTCAGGCTATCAAACAGGAATGTATTTTGTTTTCTTTCAATGCGGCGCTATGTGCGAAACTCATAAAGTAATTGTAGAATAAAAAAGATAGACCATTAAGTGCAAAGGATTCTGATTCACTAGTAGATGATTTTGTTTTTCTTTGAGTCTTTGTGCTAAAAAAAATAATAAAATGAGACGAATAACAACATATATTATTGTATTAATGACCATTGCCGGGGTTTATGCTCAAAAAGGCAAGAAGAATACAAATACCAAACCTTACCCATATGGTAATCCAGTCATCACCCACATGTACACTGCCGATGCTGCGCCAAAGGTAATGCCCGATGGTCGCCTATGGATGGTGACTTCAGTAGATCACGAAGACGGAGGTGGTTATTCGACGATGCACGCGTTGCACGCATTTTCAACTTCTGATATGGTCAATTGGGTAGATCACGGTGAAATATTGGGGATAAATGATTTTGATGTGCCTGAAGGTGAAGATTGGGCCATTTGGGCACCAGATATTATTTACCGAAACGGGACTTATTATCTTTATTTTCCGATGCGCAACCTCTTGGCTGACGGCACGATTGATCGTTATGTAGCAGTGGCCGAAAGCGATCGTATGGACGAGCGTTTTACGATTACTAATCCCAGGATGAAAGGTGTAGAAAAGGCCGGTCTCGACCCTTCGGTTTTTATCGACGATGATGGTGTGGCATATTTATATTGGAACCAGACCTATATGGGCGTTTTGCAGGATAATATGCGTGAGATAGATGGTAAAATGTTTAAGCTTGATATAGGTGCAAAAAACTTTATGGAGGCGGCCTGGATGCATAAGCGTCAAGGTAAATATTATTTTAATTATCATACCAAATACAATCGGCATGTTAATCCGGATAATCCGGATGACTCCGAAAGGAAGAAATCACAATTGGATTATAGTATGGGGGATTCACCAAAAGGTCCGTTAATATATCAGGGAGTAATCAATTATGAACTGGGCTATGGGGTGCAAAACGGTCCAAAATATCCAGGTAAGACTTATGTCCCTTGGCGTTTAACCCAATCAAATCACGGAGCTGTGGTGGAGTATCACGGACAGGAATATTTCTTTTATCACACCTCAGCTTTGTCGTCGTGGCGTCAGGATGAGTTTAGGGATATGGGCACCTGGACTCAACGCTCTGTTTGTGTCGATTATCTGAATTATAACAATGATGGTACAGTAATTCCTGTTCAGCAAACCATAGAAGGTGTGGATGAAATTCATATCGATCAACCATTTGCTATTAGCTTAAATGCTAAAAAGGCACAGGTGGAAAATGTTAAAATGAACAATGCCGCTTATGAAGTCCAAAATGCAGGTCTTATGAGGTTTAAAAATATTGATTTGGGTACTGGCTATTATTATTTTGAAGCAGAAATTGAAAAACCTGTAAGGAAGGGCAAAATAGAAATACGAAAAGGTGCCAAAGACGGTTTGCTGATGGGTACTCTTTTAATAAATGACAATAGTTGTTTTACAAATTTAGGTAAAGAACAAACCTTTTTGCGCGAAGCTAATGGAAAGAGTGATATTTACTTGATTGTAAAAACAGAAAATGGTGAAACACTACGTTTTTCTAATCTGCGTTTTTTTGCCGGTTGTCCCAAGGAGATTAAAGAATAAGTAAACCACAAATCATTCTTGAGCTAGGGGGGAGAGCATAAAAAAACGTGAGTAAGGTTTAAATATCAAGACCTTACTCACGTTTTTTTGTTTAGGATATATTACTTTTTAATAAACTTAACAACGGTGTCAAGTTCCTTAATTTTTAATACATAAACACCCTGTTTTAAGCCGGCAACGTTTAGTTTAGAGCTCTGAGTATTTACCATTTCATGGTGAACAAGTTGACCGCACATATCTAGTATTTCAATAGTGTATGTTTGTGTGTGGCTAGCTAATTCAAGTGTTAATTCTGTGTCAACGAAAGTAGGGTACACATTTACTTGTTTTGTAGCATTTTCTGCGATACGCATTGCATCATCCGTTAGTAAAAATAAAGCTTCGCGTGATTCCAACTGCACAGATCTTACCTCCGCATTGTTGTTGTCTGGATTGTGATAGACTGTGTTACCTGCTATGTCAGCAAGGTTAACAGCGCTTGTCATTGCGTCTTTAAACGGGTTAATCAATACTAAACCATTGCTAAACTTACGATAGTATAGATTGGTGTTATTATAGCGGTATTTGGTGAAATTTGCAGACGTATAATTATCTACAGGTACTCCAATATTATGATAAAAGAACGGTTCAACATTAACTAAGACACTGCCCCCTTTCTTTACCTGAGGCGAGATGCCCATACGGCAGGAGATTTTATTGTCTTCGTCTACTTTTACACACATCAGATAAGAAGCGTAGGCATACTTATTAAAGCGGTAACGCTGGTCATCGGTTAGATTTTCAGCAAAAAATTGGTTCTTAAAACCAGCATTAATGGTCATAGGCTGGTTGGGTAATTTGTTATCAGCTAAAAGTGCAATTGCTTTATTATTGTTGATCCATATATCTCCTATGTACCATTCAATAAATTTACCATCAGTGCCGTATTCAATGACCTTATCATCCACTATTTCTGTTTGTCCTTCGTGATCTATGCCTGAATCATCCGAGCTCATATGTCCCCAACTGTTTTCGTGGCAAAAGCCATCCAATACACGGGGGTGCTCATCCGTTTTGACCATAATATATGCCCGTTGCGATTCGTTTAGAGATTGACTGTATAGCACATTATTGCCATAAATAACAGGATAATACCCACGACGCGCATAGTATTTCTCATACAGGGCAGCAACAGCATCTTTATTATTGGCCATTTCTTTTTTACCTGTTAGTAGCGTTTCTGTTTCGTGATCCCATTCCTCATAGTTATTGTTGTAAAGGCTGGAAGCACCCAAGCGTCCTGTCAAAATATCGATCCAAATACCATCTTCGTTGAAGTTATCCATGACATCAAATAATTCATCCAGTGTCTTCTGAAAGCGTACCCCTTTGTTGGTGACAAAATAAGTACGGTTACTACTATTGGTGCCAGCTACCGGAGGCTGACAATACAGCGGTAGTGTGACGGTGCTTCCTTTGCTGTGTGCTGAGGCTGTACTGCCGTCATAAGCTCTTTCTACGGTCACAGTGATAGGGTACGAGGTGGTACTGCTTATCGATTTCACCTTCATCAATTCATTACCCATTCGTATCCAAATGTCAAATTTACCCGTTTCACTGGCCATTAATCCTCTGCCCTTGGTGTTAGGTGGGGCATTTACCGTAAAGGTAGTACTACTGGCAGTGATGTCAGATGATAAGCTTCCGCAACGGTAGTAAGGCAGGTTGATTTTGTCCTTTTCGGCTCTGGCATATCCCATTTCCCATCCTCCGGTATAACGTATGACTTGAAAGTCCGGATTCATTTGCTGCATTTGTTTGGTCTTTGCAGCATTGCGGGGTGTGCCTCCTCCTCCAATAATGTAGTCGAAAGCATCAGTTATAAGCTCCATCTGTTGCGTATTGTAATCCATTCCGGAATTCCAGAAATGACCGTATAAAGGATATGGCGTGGCATTATCCATATAGCTTGATATACGGGTTTCTACTTGTTTTATTTCAACAATATCTTCAAGCGTAAAAGAAGCCGATGTGGTTTGTTCCTCAACCAGTAGTTGGGTTTTTAATTCCTGATAGTAATCACATTGAATCGTCAGATTGTAGGCACTTTCGGATGCTGCTAAGGCTAGAGTAGCTTGTCCGTTGGCATCCGTGAGGTAGGTTTTATTGATTTCATCTACGGTAATTTCGGCATTTGGCAGAGCTGCACCTGATGATGATTTAATGCTAATTATCACGTCGTTGCTGATGACTCTCTTTAGGCTTACAGCATTGACTTTTAGGTCTGCTATAGCTCCTTTGGTTCCTATGCAGATATAAACAGATGTTGCATTTTCTGGTGCAACGAATGAAAAATTAGCCGTATAATCAGATGTTTCACTTGTTGGGAGCCCGATCCAAGCGCCATTGTTATTTTCACATACTCCGTTTAAAGAACTGGCCCCTAGTTTTAAGGTGCCAAAATTAAGTACTGTGCCACTTTCAAAAGCATAGCCGTAACCTGTCGTTTGTTTAACAGCCAGGGACTTGAAGTTTATAAAACAAGCATAATGGTCGCCTCCCTGAATAGAAACCTTTTGATAAAGGGAGCCATCGCCGTGCAGATGAGCTAGTTGGTCGCCATCATAAAGGTAGACAACGGTACCAGATTCTGCTCCATCAGTACCATTGGTTCCATTCACTGCTGTCCAGCCATTCAAGTTGCTATAGCTGAAGTCTCCATTGATTAAGAGATTTTGAGCAGATGCTGCTAATATAAAAAGTAAGCATCCGGTCATTAATAGTAGTCGTTTTTTCATTTTACTTTATTTATTTATAAAAATTTTAGGCAATATACAGTGTTTATGCTTTAGGGAATGCTACAGGAATCCTTGCATTTTGCTCATTTGTTCGTTTAAAAGCAAATATGATCTAACTGTCATATAACGAATGGGATATGTTTTTTTGTACAGATACAATAGCAATGTGTACGTTAGGTATAAATGATATAAAGTGATTTAGATACGTTTGTTTTGTAAAAAATGAAGTATCAGAATTGTATAAAATGGAAGTATTTAAGCTTAAAAAAAGTCCTCAGTTGCGAAGCCTAATGTTAGTGGTTTTACTGACCGTTGCAGGACCGTTTCTTATGGCCCGGAATTCCCAGTTAAAAGTAAACAAAGCAGGAAGTAAGTATGTCTTGGAATTGATCGATGAAGATGGAAATGTGGGGCTACAAGTATCCTCCAAGGGATTGTGGAGTGTAGCTACAGCTTGGGGTGATGAATGGGCACAGAACTGGCATTATGGATATCCGGTGAAACGGGAAGATGTCAATGATTATATTATCCTCTCGGGTAAAATTACTTTGCAAGATGGCGATTTATTAGTCCGGGATGCCTATAAGCAAGAAGCTGGGCGGGTGAAATGTACACGTCGTTATCAGTGGACAGGAAAGGTTCCTCTGGATAGTGTGACTTTAGCTATTCAATACCTCATACCTGAAAAGAATAGAAGACTTTTTATGCCTGGCATTATGTATTATGGTAACCCATCTGGTGCAAAAAGTGGTAGGACACCTGTTTGGGAAGGCAAGAATGGGGAGTTAGCACTTTTCGAAGAGCATCGTTTCCCGATGCCTTTAGTGAGTATGGAGTGGGGCGAAAAACAGATGCAAGGTGCAGCTTTACATTCAATTCCCTCTGTGGTGGCGGGTGCTAATAAAGCCGATCAGTGGTGGTCTTTAGGTGCAGAGGTACGGGATGAGGGCACTTTGTTGAGTTTGTATTCCGGGCCTTGTGCTTTTAATGGGCACAAAAGTGTGATAAAAACGCATCAGGGAAAGAAGCGAAGTATGTTTAGTGCCTATAACAATGCTTTTCTCCGTATGGCGCCGGGTGATATTATTGAAAAAACGTTTTTTCTGGAAACTTATACTGTAGATAAACCCGGATCTTCTTTTCAGACACCACTTTATTCTTCTATCGATATATTTAACCCGGCTATAGAAGGTTTGCCTGCGTATAAAGATATTGTTGAGCAAAAGATAAACTATGCCGAAAGTCGCTGGATAGATGATGAGCACTATGCGGGTTATAATCAGTTTAGCAAAGAAACAGGAAAAGAATACATCGTCTTAGGCTGGGTAGGACAGGCTGCTGCTCCAGGTTATGCTTACCAGCATTTGTACCGCAGGGTCAATAATGATGCGCTTTTAGCGAAAGCTCAGAAATCACTGGATTTTGTATCCTCAGCCACTCTAGGAGAGCAGGGTTTAAATACCTGGTATCACGTGGATAAAAAGGAGTGGGGACAACGTATTTGGGGAGCTAATCCAGAGCTTTTGTCGCAGGGACAAGTGATGTTTAATGTGGCACAAGCTATAAAATCTTCAGAAACGACGGGCTTGAATCCCGAAAAATGGAAACATTTCCTTGCAAAGTCTTCTGATTACCATAGTCAAAGAATATTGATGGACAACTGGAACCCTAAATCTACCGATGAAGCTTTTTTTATCGCTCCTTTGTGTTTAGCCTATGAAATACTTAATGATAGTCAATACAAAAAAGCCGCTTTGAAAGCAGCTCACCATTATGCACAACGTCATTTGTCGATGAATGAGGTGTATTGGGGTGGGACACTAGATGCCGTTTGCGAAGATAAAGAGGGCGCTTTTGCTGCTTTTCAAGGCTTTTTGTCTCTTTTTGAGTTGACAAAAGAGGAGCAATACTTACAATGGGCAAAACACGCCTGCGATGTCGTGATTTCTTATACTTATGTGTGGGATGTGGACTTACCTGCAGGACGCCTGCGCGATCATCATTTTAAAACCCGTGGCTGGACCTCTGTTTCGGTGCAGAATATGCACATTGATGTTTTTGGGGTACTAATCGCCCCTTTTGTTTACAAGTTGGGGAATTATTTGGACGATGAGCGTTTAAAGCATTTGTCTAAACTGATGTATGTGAGTTGCGGGCAGCTGATAGACCCTTATGGAAGCCAGGGCGAACAACCGCAACAAACCAATTATACACAAGATGGCGGAGCTCCCGATGACTATTTAAGTTACCGGGGAAACTATGTTGAGGATTGGACCGTGTTTTGGATTACAGCTCACTTCCTGACAGGCGCTGCTATGTTTGAAGAAATGGGGGTGAAATTTTAGATCGATTAAATGAATAATATGAAAAAGAATTTTTGTGTTTCAGCTTTTGTTTTGATGTTTGGTTTAGTGCTTTTTGCTCAAAGCCCCAAGTTGCTAATGGTGGTGCCACCTGATCTTTATCACGATACTGAGTTTTCGGATCCAATGTTAGCTTTGGACTCCGCAGGAATATCAGTAACGATAGCCAGTACCAAAACCGGAGAGATAAAAGGAGTAATGGGAAATACCATAGTTGCTGATTTGCTGCTTAGTGACGTTAAAGTAAAGGATTATGACGCTATTTGTATAATGGGCGGAAAAGGGACCGGTCAATACCTTTGGAAAAATGAGACAGTGAATCAACTAGTGCTTGATTTTGAAATGCAAGAGAAGCTGGTGACAGGAATCTGTGCCGGAGCTGTGTCACTTGCCAGAGCAGGTGTGTTGGAAAATAAAACAGCGACGACTTATCCGGTGAAAGGTTTTATTACACAATTGGAAGAAAATGGAGCCTGTTATTCCACCGATTCCGTTTGTGTTGATGGCTGTACTATTACTGCAAATGGTCCTGTGGGAGCCAAAGCTTTTGGGGTTGAAATCGTGAAAATGTTACGCAAAAAATAATTTTTCATATCAGAGGGCTCTAAACAGCTTCTCAAAGAAAAACCCTGTCTTCGTTCTGTTGACAGGGTTTCTTTTTTGTATGAGGAAAAGTCTTAAATCGCCTTCGTAAACAATAGCTTTATTCAGCCAGGATGTTTTCCACGAGTTTTTTAGCGACTACCGACGAGCTGTGCGGGTTGTTTAGTGCTTTAGTGATATCCAAAGCAATCAGTACCACTTTCCCTCTTCCGTGTGGAATAACTGACATAGCCGAATACAGTTCGTGATTGTGATCTGCATTTACACCAACAAGGCAGTGGTCGTTAGCTAGGCGTAAGCCTACACGGTGCATATCATATCCCGCCAGGCATTGGTATTCCCAGTTGAAAACGGTGTTTTGGGGTAAACCTTCGAAATAAGGATGGGCTTTAACAAAATAACTACCTCCAAACCAGTTACGGTCTATCTCTCTAAAACCTCGATAGTCAAGTATTTCTTTCTCGTTTAGGTATTGAGCCCAATCACACGCATTTTTCATGAAAATAATGGTATGACCTCGACTTACCCAGTCCATCACAGGAGCGGTCATACGAAATGTGCCAGGAGTCATTCCCGGCTGCATATCGCCTCCTACTATCAGTGTTTTATAGCCCTTATCTGCACCATCTAAGGCATTGCCTGTTTTAATGTTTTCAAAGTGGAGTCCCGCTACATTTTTCAATGTTTCCTGTAAATAACCAGACGTATCGAGTACTGCTATTTTAGGGAAAGTTTTTTGTCCTGTAGTCACAGAATAGAGCTTCTCACAGCCTCTAGCCAGTATTTTATTGCCTTTTAATAGTTCTGCTTTGAGTTCGGAATAACCTTCTTCAGGTACATTAAACTGAACTGCTTTTTTTAGCAATTGCCCATAATTTGTGCCGCCCTTTAGGTTTACCTTATAGCTGCCTATCTCTTGTTCTCCGCTTAGGCTTTGTAAACTTAACTTAAGTGTATGGGTTCCTTTTAGCCCATTTTCGTTAATGGCGTAAATGCCAGCTATAGATGAAGTACCCGTTTCGAGCACTTTGGTACGCAGCTTTATGGCCACATACTGAGGTTGGTTGTATTTACTCAAAATGGATGCAGACGCTTTAGGATTACGGTAAATATCCACTACACCTGAGTGATTTTCCACTTTAGTGCTTTCCCAGCCATTCACAATGTATGCGTCGGTCACATTGCCAATGCGTATGTTTTCAATGATGCGCCCTTGATAGTAGTGAGAGATAGCGCCCATCTGAGTGCATAGATCATCCACAGTAGGAAAGGCTTCGCGAAATCCTTTTTTGCTAAGAAATTCATCATAGGCTTTGTGTTGTTCTAAGTAAGTGTCGCCATCCCAACCTGTTTTTTCTTCTTTTTGGTATTCCGTTTTTAATAAATCGAGACGTGGTGGGCTGCCTATAGCACCTTCCTCGCCCCATACTATTATTTCAGAGGCGTGGTTGGTATAGCGCAGGTAATCTTCCGGCCCATTGTAAAAATAATCGCGGTATACGCCGGGACCACCTGCGTGGTGTTCATCCCACCAACCTTGATAGTACACGGTAGTATCGTAAGGCTCCATAAACATTTTACCTTCTGATGGCGTCTTAGGAGCTTCCCCACCTTTGTATTTTTTTGGGTAAAATTGTGACGAAAAAGTAATGCAGCGGGTAGGGTCCAGTTGATGCGCATCACGAATGTCCTGTTTCTCGTTGGCGTAAGGGTCACGACCGGCTTCATTTATCATACTATAAATGACTAATGAGGGATGGTTACGATCACGTTTGACCATACGCAGCAGCTTTTCGCGCTTATAGGCTTTTACAAAGTCGCTCTCTCCCGGACGGTACCCTCCAGGTTCTTCGTAGTACATAAGCCCCAATTCATCGGCAGCATTAAATACTTTGGTTTGGCCAATGCCACGGTGGAAGTTAAGCATATTTAATCCCAGAGATTTGGCTGTTTTTATCTGTTTTATTGCCAACTCATCCGTTGGGAAAATGCCGTTAATCGGCCAATGTCCCCAAGATATGGCACTACGCGCCACTACACGTTTCCCGTTAAGGAAAAACATACGATCGCCGTTTACTTCCCTTATTTCAAACCATCGAAAGCCGAAGCGTTGTTCTTTTTGATAGTGGCTATCCTGTCCGCTCCATTCTGTTTTTAAGGTGTAAAGCTGAGGGTTTTCAGGACACCATAGTCGGGCATTTTTTAACGTCAGTGTTTTTGTGAAAACTTTTTTGCCCTTTAGTCCGTCAACATTTATAGTGGCCATTGCTTTATCATCTATTGATAAAACGATGTTGCCATTAGTTGCTTGGTCGCTTTCATTGGAGATTTCGACCTCCACATCCACGCTGTTTGCCTTGGTTTTATTTTTAATAAAAACATCACTGATGTATACAGGGGCAGTCACTTCAAGACTAACTTTTCCCGTTATGCCACCAAAGCCGTGGCTTGGAACTGATTGATATTTACCCCACTGGTAAGTTTCCCAATCGCGCCACGCAAAATTGCCGTTAGGATCGGTAATGCGCACTGCTAAAAAGTTTTCTCCATCCTTAAGGGCATCGGCAATATCCACCGTAAAAGGAGTGCCATTAATGATGTCGTAGCCTACCAATTTCTGGTTTAAATAAACCTCAGCTCTTAGCCGGGCGCTCTCAAAGTGGAGCACTACGCGTTTGTCCTTTACATTGGCAGGAGCTCTGAATGTGGTATAAAACCAAGAGACGCCAACATAATTACCCGATACGCCAAATGCATTGCCATTTTCACCCCAGAAGTATTGTTCTACAGTTGCCGGTAGTTGAGTGCTTTGAGCTTCTTGTTGCTGCAAAACTTTCCATCCGACTGTCGGTTTATTCGTCGGTATGGTGCTCAGATCTACCGGCGGTAAAAACAATTCGTCGTTTTCCCATTGGGCGTTTTTGTCCAGCCAAATTTTCCATTCCAAGCTAGATAAATCGGTGATTTGTGATAAGGCAATGGCACTAAATGCCACAAAGATCAGCAGTGAGAATTTTCTTTTGCTCATAGGGTTTGTTTTTTACGAAGTGCCAAATATACCTCCCTCTTTTCTTGTGTTTTTTGCTTCACGTTCAGCTCTTTTATCAGCTTGTACGGAAAATGTGTTTCATCACGGAGCGTTTTACTTAATCTTATCAGAGAGCTTTGATTGATTAAAAAAGTACAATAGTGTTAGTGTTTCGAACCCCGTTGTTATGTGTTTTACCTCAATGGAGGTTTCTTTGTGAAAAATGAAAATCTAATACAAGACAGATGTGTAAATATTCAGTTATTATCCTGATGGTGTTTTTGAATTTTGTGGAAACCAGAGCTCAGGTGTATTCAAGAGATATTGATGATATTCGAAAAGAGATTGAAGCTTATGATAAGGCGGTGCACGTTTTTGATGACTGGATGCGAGACCCCTATATTACCTTAGCTCCTGATGGATTTTACTATCTGACGATGACACAACACGGTGATACCATCGATGGCCGGGCTGTTATTAATGCAGGTGCACCATATTATAAAAGTAAGGATATGGCAAAATGGGAATTTGCAGGTTATTTTTACGATATTAAAAAGGATGCTACTAATGCTGAAAAATATATAGAGAAGTGGGAAGCACGAAAGGCTCAAGGCCAACAAGGTCCCTTAAAACTTTGGGCACCAGAGATACACTTTATTAATGAAAAATGGCATGTCTTGCACACTTCAAATGCGGGATTGGGTAATTTAGCGTCTTCAGAAGGTGAAAAACTGGAGCCTCCCTATCAGGGATGGGGAGAAAGTTTTGGACGTCAGCATGATCCTACAATCTTTCAAGATGATGATGGTACCTGTTGGTTGGTTTCACGTTGTGCCCAAATACAGAAACTGAATCAAGATTTGACCGCTTTTGATGGGCAACCCATAAAACTTAACCCTTCTGACCGGAAAATGGGACACGAAGGTGCATATATCGTAAAATTTGAAGATAAATACATCCTATTTGGTACGGCTTGGAGTCGTGATACATTGCGTCACGGGACTTATAATCTCTATTATGCAGTAGCCGATAAGCTCGAAGGCCCCTATGGTAGACGTCAGTTTGCTGGGCGCTTTTTGGGGCACGGCACTCCGTTTCAAGACAAGGAGGGGCGTTGGTGGTGTACTGCATTCTACAATGCCAATAAACCAACGATGACACGTGAAGAGGCCAAAACCCTAGATGTTAGACACACGGCATATACGCTGAACAAACAAGGTTTGACCTTGGTGCCTATCGAAATACAAATGATAGATGGAAAAGTAAAAGTATGGGCCAAAGATCCGGACTACCGTTACCCAGGAGCTGAAGAGGTTCAAAAGTTTTAGTTGTTAACGTGATAAAAATGAATAGATTTTTTTTAATCCTCATAATAATGTTGAGCTTTTTTTCTTGTGCCGAAAAGCAAGAGGAGAGCACCCCGCCCAACATCGTGTTTATTTTAGCAGATGATTTAAGCTATCGTGATATTAGTTGTTTTGGGCAACAGCGCTATAAAACGCCCAATATTGATGCTTTGGCTCAATCGGGTGTGCGTTTTACACAAGCTTATGCTGCTGCTCCTGAGTGTGCCCCTTCACGAGGCTGTTTGATGACTGGTTTGCATACAGGACACGGGCCTATTCGGTTAAATTCCAGTGCGCGCGGTCAGGATAATTTGCGTGATGAAGACATTACTATTGCCGAAGTATTGAAAGAGCAAGGGTACACTACGGCATTTGTGGGTAAATGGGGCATTGGTTTACCGGGCACCGAGGGAGTGCCATATAAGCAAGGTTTTGACTTTACCTTTGGTTTTTACGATCAGACCCGGGCACATACGTATATTCCTGAATACCTTTGGGAAAATGACAAGAAGGTTGAATATCCAGATAATCTGGGATTTGACATGTATTCCCGATACGATTATGCAGGAAATAAAGCGATAAATACCTACAATCCTGAAGGGAAATTACGAATCAATGAGTTGAACAATCCCGATAAATATGTGTATGCACAAAACCCTATACACGATGCAGCTATAAACTTTATTGATGCTAATAAGTGTAAGGATAAACCATTTTTTCTTTATTACGCTACGCAATTGCCACACGGACCAGTGATCTTAGACGATATAGGAGAGATGAATCAACCAGAAGATGTCAATCAGCTCTCGCGTGAATGGGCGGCTATGGTATTAAAACTTGACAAGGCAGTGGGGAGTATTGTTAGTAAACTGAAAAAAGAAGGTCTGTACGATAATACCATTATTTTCTTTGCTTCGGACAACGGCTATTCGATGTGTGGTTATACTGCTAGAGGCAATGGCCCCGAGTGGAAGGATGATCCGTGGTTGCGTAACAAGGGCCCTTTTAGTGGAGGCAAATTTTCAGTGCTCGAAGGTGGCTGTCGAGTGCCATTCATTGTGCATTGGCCACAACAGATAGCTCCGGATGTAAGTAGCGAAGTAGTGTGGTTGCCCGATTTTTTTCCTACAGCAGTAAATTTGGCAGGGGGCGATGCTAAGCTTTATAAAACCGATGGTCAGGACTTAATGCCCTTGCTAAAAGGGGAGGATTTTGAAGGGCATGATTACCTGTATTTTTCACGCCGCAGAGAGCAGGCCCTTAGAATGGGGCCATGGAAGGCTTATCGTAAAAATCCGGATAGTCAAGTGTGTCTATATCTGGTAGAGGAAGATACTTATACAGAACGTGATTTGGCAGCAATTTATCCTGAAGAGGCTAAACGTGCAAAACAGATTCTGGATACAGAACATCAGCCTCACCCTTGGTATTGGGATCCTACAGATAGTGCCGAAGATTTTGCAAAAAAGAAAACTAAAGCCCGTGATACGGATAATGTGTTACCAGTTTACAGACCAAATGGGATAAAGGCTTTTCCTTGGGAACAGAAGTAGTTTTTTTGTATGAAAATGTATTAAAAGGATTCAGAAAACCATATAAATACCTGATATGTACAAACGCTATAATATCTTGTACAATATCAAAAAAATCATACAAGAAAGTGCCATAGTTTTACGACCCTTAAATATAAATATATGATGTTGAGAAAGACTTTTATGCTGTTTGTTGCCTTTATGTGTAACTTGCCTTTGATTTTTGGACAAGTGTATACCGGCAAAGGGTTTGCTAATGGCCAGGTTGGAACTAATTATAGTATGCCGGGAACAGAAATAAGTGCTGAATCCGGAGATGAAATGAATACTGATGGTGTGGTTACAGCATATTGGTTTGATGTGGCAAGTAGCTCCGGGGCGAGCTTAACTGGTGACAAGAATATAACGTATGGTATTTATTCCGGTTCGGGTACAGATGGTGGAGGAATGGATAAACGTGGTTATTCTACCGATAAAAACCCGGCTTATACGCCTATTCGTTGGAACGGAGGAAGCAATATGTTTCGTCAGGCAGGTCAATGGGTACGCTTTACCATTGATTTTGAGCAAGGGGACTATAACTTTGTTTACCGTGGTAATATTAAGAGTTTTGCGGTGTCTAAGCATAAGTTTGATCTTAAAATTTATAAGCCATCTAATTTATCAAATGCTGTATTTAGTCGGGTCATTGATCTAACAACTAATTTCCCCGAAGAGGGGGCTACAGCGGATAATATTGTGCGTCTGGGCGGTGGCAATACCGATACCGATTGGTTCAAAATGTTGGATGAGATTTCGCTTTCGTCAGGGACTTATGTGGTGGAGTTAGGAACGCCTTATTACACCTTTACACATCAGCCTTGGGGGGTATTTACCTTCAATAAAGCAGCAGCTTATAATGCGACGCCTTATAATGATATACCTTGGGTAGCTGGTAAAGATGTGGTGCCGGCCTGGCAGTACGATAAGGTGGACGATGGTGCTCTGTCTTTTGCAAAAGATAAAGATGTAAGTGTTGGCATTTATGGTACTGCAAGTAGTACGGCTGGAAATAATATACGATCGTATACCGATAACCCAGACAAAGGGGTCGTGCGTTGGAATACAACAACGAATACGTTCCAAAGTAATGGGGCTTGGTACAATTATACGACCCGTTTTGAAGGTAAGAGAAGTTATTTTTTTAAGTTTAGGGGTTTACCATTGATAGGACAAGCTGTATTTAAAGCAAATGTTAGAATATTGGAACCTATCTCGAAGCACGAAATTCTCTCTTTTAGTTTTGATGATGGCGTAGAGTACCTTACAGAAGAGAATGAGGGCGAAACTACACGTTGGATGTATATCAATAAGCCATTGACGATTTCAGAAGGGACTTATTTGGTACAAATAGACCTGCCTCAGGAGGGTAGCTCTGGTATTTTAGGAGAGTATGCTTTTGTGGCAGAACACCCGGCCTCTATTGTGCCTCAGGTAATAAACTATGATTGGCCTACAACTATTCCGAAATCCGATAAGTATTCAGCAAAAGTGACCTTGGATGGCGAAGAATATGAGCTATTCCCTCACTTAACCTTGCCGGACACACGCCCTTCGCAGTACCCGGGTGATAATGGCTACGGTATTCCAAATTTTATGATCGATCGTACTTTAACATTTTGTCAGTTTACCTACACTGATGAGATACTGGTAGAAGTAACTAAGAACTTTGGAACAGAAGCACAACGTGTAGAGATACAGCCCAAAGCTTATGGGATAAATCCGGTTTATTTTGACGGTCGTACGGTAAGGTTTTACTTAAAGCATCAACCAGAGAAACCCAGCTATATTAGTGTGAATTTTATTTCGGACGATAACCTGGATCAGCAGGGTTACAATCACGAGGTACCTTATCATGGGATGATGTTGTTTGGCGATAAGCTCGAAATGCACGTGCCTGATAAAAATGCTCCCGGAACGGTGATTTACAATGAATCTGTTACTGCTACTCAGGTTCAGAATGCTGATGTAGTTTATTTCCCGGCCGGCGACTATAACCTGAAAGACAAGTTGGAAGACGGTGTACTGAAGTTGACTAAAAACGGACAGAAAGTATATGCAGAAGGTGGTGCATACATCCGTGGTACAGTGTGGGCAGGGGGTTATGATGATATCTGGCTTTATGGACGAGGCATCTTTACAGGGGCCGATTATATTTTCCATGAACTGCTTGATGAAGATGGGCATAAAGAGGCTTATATGAATTTTCAAGGATCTGATAATTGTCATTTTGAGGGTTTTGCGATAACGGATCCTTGCCACCACTCTATCCCATCGGGTTCTAATTCGTATTTCAAAAATATGAAGATAATGGGTTGGTCATACAATGCTGATGGTACACGCGTAGGAGCCAATTCTTATATTGAAGAAGTATTTATGCGTACAATGGATGACCGCGACTATGGCGATCGTCAGCATATTTTCAAAAATAGTGTGCTATGGCCTATGCGCAATGGCGCTTTTTCAATGTTAGGCTGGCAATCGTTTGATGGAGGTCATGCGACTTATGAAAACCTTTATTTTATAAATTCAGAATGGGATAGACCTGAATCTAAAGTTGGCAATCAGGGTGTTTTAGGAACAAAAAATGATCAAGGTAGTAATATTTCGAATGATACATTGCGCAACCTGTATCTTGAAGATTATACGACTATTTTAACAGTGTTGAGACATACTTATGATCCAGAAGGGCAGGCTTTTGATCCAAATGATCCTGGCGAGTTTAAAGACTTTCTGTTCGAAAATATAAAAGTAGAACATCCTTTCATTAAAACCAGTGGTGAAAAAGCATGGCAGCGCATAGAGGGCTTTGAGAAAGATGGTGTGCGCTCGTCGGTTCATGATATTACATTCAGAAACCTTGTTGTAGCGGGAGAGCTTGTATTGGACAACAATAAGGATAAGTATTTTAAAATAGATGAGCGTTTTGCGTACAACATCAACTTTGAGGCAAAAGGTGATGTGCATACGCTCAGAGCTAGTGCAAATGGCGGTGGTAATGTATTTCCTGCTGGTGATATTGCAGTGCCGGAGGGGACTTCGCAGTATGTGAGTATTCAACCGGATCCGGGTTTCCGCATCAAGAATGTAAAAGTAGATTATCAGGATTTGGGACGTTTGCAGGTTATACATCTTGAAAATGTTACGGCCGATCACGTAGTGGAAGTGGAATTCGAAGCCGGAAGCAATACCTTTGACGAGCTAAATGTGTTAAACCCCAATGATTATTTGCGTAATGATATTGATCTTGGCGTGAATCATGTGGCGGGAGTGAACAGACTCGAAGCTAATGAGCCTGGCTTGCTAATATTCCCAAACCCGGCCAATTCGGTTATTACGGTTAAAAACCATACAGGATACCAAGAACTTGAAATTTTTAATGTTTATGGTCAGTGTGTTTACTCTACACATGAGTCTACAATTGATGTGTCAAGTTTTGATTCGGGTATCTACTTGCTTAGAGAGGGAAAACGCTTCTGTAAGTTTACGATAAAATAGGACTCATTATTAGAGTTAGTATTTTCCCCTTGAAAGCTGTTGTGTCCTTCAAGGGGATTTTTTTTGCTCTATTATTCAATACGCCTCCGATACTATGTTTTTTTGTGGTATAGAGCAATTGTTGTACATAAATACAAAGAAATTGAAAGCGAAAACAAAGTATTGTAGTTTTGGAGCTATACTTTTACATCAAATTAATGACGACAGGTAGAATTATTTATTTGAAAATTATATGAAATTACAGAAATTAAAGATGTGGCTGGGCAGTATGATACTGGCATCAGCTGTACTGTTTTCTTCTTGCGGCTCTAAGGCCAAAACGAAGGGAACGAGCAAACCGAATGTTGTTTTTATCTTGGTAGACGATATGGGCTATGGCGATTTAAGCTGTTTTGGTCAGGAAACTTTGAAAACGCCTAAAATAGATAAGATGGCTTCAGAGGGAATGATATTTACTAACCACTATACAGGATCTACCGTTTGTGGGCCTTCGCGGGCATCGTTAATGACCGGTGTGCATACAGGGCATTGTAATATACGAGGCAATATGCCGGCTCAGCTCTTAAAAGATGATGAGATAACCCTAGCTAAAGTAATGAAAAAAGCAGGATATGTTACAGGTGGAATTGGGAAGTGGGGTATTGGTCACCCACCGCCATTGGATGATCCGCAACGCAAAGGATTTGATCATTTCTTTGGTTATATCAATATGTGGCACGCCCATAATTTCTATCCTGAATTTCTTTACAGAAATGGTGAACGTGTAGACCTGAAAAACAAGTTGAGACTAAACGAAGATGGTACTAATCCTTGGGCTGATATGCCGGAAGGAACGGGGGTAGCACAGGTACGTGAAGAGTATGTACACGACCTTTTTGATCAGGAAGCAATAGATTTTATTGAGACCAATAAGGATAATCCATTTTTCTTGTATTTAGCCTACAATGTACCTCATGCCAATAATGAAGACCCTAAAACAGGTTGTGAAGTGCCTGACTTTGGAGAATATGCCGACAAAGATTGGCCAACTGTAGAGAAGGGTTTTGCTTCGATGATTACCAATCTTGATAATTCGGTAGGGATGGTACTGGATAAGTTGAAAGAATGTGGTATTGATGAAAATACCATGGTGGTGTTTTGTTCGGATAATGGCCCTCACCAAGAAGGTGGCCACCAGATGGAATTTTTCAATAGTAATAGAGAATTGAGAGGTAAAAAACGTGACTTTTATGATGGTGGTGTTAGAACACCTTTCATAGTGCGTTGGCCGGCAAAAGTAAAAGCTGGCACAACTACGGGGCACTTATCAGCGTTTTGGGATGTGCTACCAACTTTTTGCGATATAGCAGGTGTGCAAAAGCCCGCAAAAACTGATGGTATATCTTTTTATCCGACCTTAACAGGGCACGGTAACCAAAAGCAGCACGACTACCTCTATTGGGAATTCTTTGAGCAAGGTGGTAAGCAGGCCATTTTGCGCAACGACTGGAAAGCGGTGAAACTGAATGTAAGAGATGCATCTATTCCGGTTGTTTTCGAGTTGTATAATTTGAAAAATGATCCTGAAGAAAAAGTAAATGTAGCTAAGCAAAACCCAGAAATAGTAGCAGAAATGGAGAGAATATTTAAGGATGCTCGCGTTGAATTCGATGTCGTTTCTTTATTTACAGAAGATAATAGTGAGGTGGAAACACCTTTTTAATAATTTGAATAATGATAAGGAAAGGTTGGCTTGTTGCACTCTGTTTATTAGCTATTAGCTGTGGTGCAACAGCAAAAGATAAAACGGCAAAAGAACCCATGAATGTTCTGTTTATTGCTGTCGATGATTTGAATGATTGGATTGGTGTTTACGGAGGACATCCGCAAACGATAACGCCTAATTTAGACCGGTTGGCCGAAGCAGGGGTGATGTTTACCAATGCGCAATGTGCTGTGTCGGTATGTAATCCGTCACGTGCCGCACTTATGACGGGCATTCGTCCTTCTACCTCTGGGGTCTACGGCAATAGTCAATTGCTGCGTGAGTCGGAGGTGCTGAAAGATGCCCAGACTATACCTCAGTATTTTTCTTCTTATGGTTATAAAACGATGGCACGTGGAAAAATATTCCATCATCCTCACGGTCCTTTTGCCGATGCTCAGTCGTGGGATACTATGGTGGCGCTTACAGGAAATGCTATGCACAAGCATCCTAATAAGACCGAGACAATGAATGTCAATGGTATGCCGGCCAAAAACACCTTTCAACGCGGTTTGGACTGGGCTGTTTATCCAGATATAACTAAAGAGGAAACGTCCGATTATCAAACTGCTGAATGGGCTGCTGAGCAATTGGCTGCTAAGCACGAAAAACCATTCTTCCTTGCTTGTGGTATTTTCAGGCCTCATTTACCTTGGTTTTTGCCTCAGGAATATTACGATAAGTTTCCTTTAGAGGATATGATTGTTCCTGAGGTTGATGAGAATGATCTGGATGATATTCCACGCATCGGGCAACAGATGTCTGGCGGTTTGCACGAGGAAAAGGACTATATCCGTATTAAAAAGTATGACAAACAAAAAGAAGCAGTACAAGCCTATTTGGCTTCTATCAACTATGCTGATGAGTGCGTTGGTGTAGTTTTAGATGCGTTGGCAAACAGTGACTATGCCGACAATACGATTGTTGTATTATGGGGCGATCACGGTTGGCATTTGGGTGAAAAATTACATTACCGCAAGTTTGTATTATGGGAGGAATCTTGTCATGTACCGCTAATGGTAGTAGCACCTGGAGTGACAAAAGCTGGCGGGAAGTGTACGCGTCCTGTCAATCTTATCGATCTGTATCCGACCTTGAATGAATTGTGTGAACTGCCAGAGAAAGAAGGTTTACATGGGGTGTCCTTTGTACCACTACTGAAAGATGTAGATAAAAAATGGAAACGTCCGTCGCTGACCACTATGGGGCGCAACAGGCATTCGTTACGTAGCGAGCGATACCGTTTTATACAATACGAAGATGGATCAGAAGAGCTTTATGATCATTCAGTTGATGCTATGGAAATAACCAATCTGGCAGGGCAGCCCGAATACGAAAAGGTGTTGAAAGATTTTAGAAAATGGCTACCCGAGGAAAATGTAGAGGGCATAGCTGATTATAAAAAGAAGCATTAAAAAAACGGAACCTCCTTAGAAAAGTATACTTCAAAGGAGGTTTTTTTTGATAAAAACGCTTATACAAGTTGAAGTCGTTCAAAGTCTTCTTGGGATTTCGAAAGTGACATATTGGTTTTCAGTGGCAAGGCTCAATTTTTCTTGTTTCGATGTATATCGGAATACATCGGGACGTAATAAAAATTAGCAGAAGCCAATGAAATCAAGATGTTGCTTGTAGATTTTCAAGAGGACTTTAAACAGCTTCGTTATGTAGATTAAGAAAGAAAACGGAGTCATATGAAAAATAAAAAGATAGTATTATTGCTTTTGTCGTTTGTTTTTGCAACCCATCTTTTTGGTCGGGTATTACATGTTTCAAAAGAGGGGTCAGATACCAACAATGGAACGCAGCAAGAGCCATTTCTTAGCATTTCAAAAGCTGCTTTTGAGGCTATTGCAGGGGATACTATTTTGATTCAGGAGGGCACTTACCGTGAGTGGGTTTCTCCTGCTAATGCTGGTATAAGTCCGTTACGCCGTATTGTGTATATGGCTGCTGAGGGAGAGGAAGTGTGGCTCAAAGGCTCAGAAGTGGTAGAGCATTGGGAAAAATCCGTCGATGGTCTTTGGATTACAGAGATAGATAATCAGTTGTTTGGAGATTTTAACCCATTTGCAATAAACGTTTACGGCGATTGGCTTTCGCAGGGGAAACATTTACACTTGGGGGAGGTCTACATCGATGGGGAGTCGCTTTCTGAGGGAAAAAACTATGACGAAGTAAAAACATCGACAAATACGTGGATAGCCGAAGTAGGGGATCAAAAGACTGTTCTCAAGGTCAATTTTGGGAAGCAAAAACCTAATAAATCCTTAGTAGAAGTGAATGTGAGACCAGTTTGCTTTTTTCCGAAGACTACAGGGGTAAACTATATAAAAGTAAGAGGGTTACGTATGGCACAAGCTGCTACGCAATGGTCACCTCCTACAGGGGAACAGGTGGGTATTATTGGCCCTAATTGGAGTAAAGGCTGGGTGATTGAAGATTGTGAGGTTATGCAGTCGAAATGTGTAGGGATATGCTTGGGTAAAACACGAGCAAGTGGCCATAATATGTGGTCTTTATACAATCGAAAATATGGCTATAACAAAAGTGGTTTTAACCGGGAGATAGAAGCTATCTTTAAAGCTTATGACTTAGGGTGGAATAAGACGAATGTCGGTTCTCACCTTATTCAAAACAATAAAATACATCAATGCGGACAAGCCGGAATAGTAGGGCATATGGGAGCTGCTTTTAGTATTATACGTCATAACGAAATACGTGATATTAATCGTAACACCCCGATGAGTGGTGCCGAAACCGCCGGTATAAAACTGCATGCTGCTATTGACGCCCGTTTGGAGCATAATGTGATAGTAAATACCACTATGGGGATTTGGCTTGATTGGCAAGCGCAAGGCACTCATGTGCTTAATAACGTGATTGCTGAAAGTGAAAAACAAGATATGTTTTTCGAGGTGTCTCACGGCCCTACATTGGTTTACAACAACATTTGTCTTTCTGAATTGAGTGTACTGTTTCGTGGTGGACAAGGAATGGCTGTTTTTAATAACCTGTTTTGGGGTGGGTTAAAATCCGGATCGTCGAAAGAACGCTATACGCCTTATCATTATCCACATTCTACCAAGATTAAAGGCTTGTTTAACAATACAGGAGGTGATGTGCGTTTCTACAACAACGTATTCTTGTCTAATGCAACAGAGAAACCCTATTTAAATGGTTTGGCTTCGTTTAATCCTTATCCAGTATATTCTGATGATATGGGCGATACTGTGCGAGCCACTCATAAAGCCGTTGTATTCAAATTTCCGGTATGGACTGGTGGTAACCTTTATTATAAAGGGAGCAAACCCTATGGAAAGGAGATCGGGCATTATGAGGTTGACCTGGAGGCTAATGCAACTTTAGAACAAAGAAAGGATGGTTATTATCTGAATGTAAACGCAGAGCAAGCCACATTAGAGCAGGCCACTACGCTGTCTATTAATACCGAAATGCTGGGGCAAACGTTTATATCCGAAGCCATTTTTGATAACCCCGATGGCAGTAGTTTTCAGTTGGAGCAGGATTTATTTGGGAAGCCACGCAATTTGGAAAATCCACTGGTTGGGCCGTTTGAAGATTTGGGTACAGGGGAATATAAAGTCTTCTAGTGTTAAGTCAAGTGTAAAATGATGTATAAGTCGTCATTATTTTTTGCTTTTTAAGAAGAGAGAAAAAGTAAGCATAGCCATAGCTACGTGAGTCTTTTTATCTTGAAATAAAAACAAATAAGAATAAGACTTGGTGCGTCA
>DHQI01000007.1:20571-37182 GCA_002408065.1 Bacteroidales bacterium UBA5342 | reverse complement strand
AAGAATAAGACTTGGTGCGTCAGTTTATGCTTGACTTGACACTAGATAGATTTTTTGAATAATAAAACGTCAATTAGGAAAGGGTGTTCGTATATGAGCATCCTTTTTTTTGTGTGGAATAATAACTGTCTCCCTCTCCCTTATTCAGGTTTTGATTGATCCCTAATAGTTATTGCTGCTTTATTGATACTAAATAGTGATGCTAATACTTAACTTAGATACCTATTGTTTCGAATTATGTCTGGAGGAAGGAAGAAAGTGGAATGTCCGATTGAAATACTCCAAAATGTGCTTTTGTGTAAAGCTGATTTTAGTGCAGCTTGTTTGTTTTGCTGTACATTTTACTATCCAGATGAAAAAAATAATTCAGAAATGTTAAGATTTTATTACAGGTAAGTTTCAGTTTATCAGTGTTTAGGGTTTATCGTGTTGCGATTCTGTATAGGTGTTAAATTGTTGTACAGATAAACAAGTATTTGCTTAGACTTCAAAATATATTTGTTGGGTGAAAAAATGTGAATCCAACTAAAAACTTATAAATGATACGAATCTCTCAAATAGGAATAAGCATATGTCTTTGTCTTGGCTTACTAAATTATTCATGTAAACCAAGGACTACAGATAACTTAAATGAGACAGAAGTGATAGCACAAACGCCTCCATTGGGATGGAATAGTTTTGATGCTTACGACTGTAGGATTAATGAAGACGAGTTTAAGGCAACGGTGGACTTTATGTCCGACAATCTAAAAGAATTCGGTTGGGAATATGTAGTGATGGACTATGTATGGTGGCATCCGGAACCTGGTAATTGGGATACTCCCCGCCGTTTCGGTCATCCTAATATACGCTATAATAATGACGGTAGTCTGTTGCATCCTGAATACATCACGATGGATGAAAACGGACGTTTGCTCCCTTCTGTAGAGCGTTTTCCTTCTTCGGCCGGTGGTGTAGGCTTTAAAGCTCTTGGTGACTATGTACACAGCAAAGGGTTGAAATTCGGTATTCACATTATGCGTGGTATACACCGTAAGGCTGCTGTAGACCAAGTAAAAATAAAAGGCACTGATATTACGGCTGATCAAATAGCAGAACCTTTTGATACTTGTGGCTGGTGTAACCATATGTACGGTGTGGATGCCAGTAAGGCAGGTGCACAGGAATATTACAATTCACTCTTTGAATTATATGCCGAATGGGGAGTTGACTTCATTAAGGCTGATGATACCATGTTTCCTCCATATCATGAAGGTGAGATAGAGTTGATCCGAAATGCTATTGATCATTGCCGACGACCTATGGTTTTGAGTCTTTCGTGTGGCGAAGCTCCTCTTGGCAAAGCCGACCATTTAAAAGAGAATGCCAATATGTGGCGTGTATCTGCGGACTTTTGGGATACTTGGGAAGCCTTAGAGCATAATTTTGATTTGCTTAACTCTTGGTCTGCTCACGCAGGACCAGGACATTGGCCGGATGCCGACATGATTCCTTTTGGCCCAATCTCCTTAAATAACCGTCCACATGGTCCGGAACGTCAATCGAAATTTACTTGGCCGGAACATACCACTTTAATGACTTTATGGTGTATTGCCCGTTCGCCTCTTATGATAGGAGCTGATCTGCTTAGCAGTAATGATACAACTTTAAGTTATTTTACCAACCCCGAAGTATTGGCTGTTAACCAAAACAGTAAGGAGAATCATCAGGTGCTCAAACGTAATGGTCAGGCTGTGTGGGTAGCTACTGATAATGATACAGGCGACAAATATGTGGCTATGTTTAATATGACTGAAAAGAAAAGGTCGGTCAATTTTAAATTGGAGCAAGTGAGCTTGCGCGGATCTTTTGCTGTGCGAGACCTTTGGTTAAGAAAAGATATTGGCAAAGTGAGTCAGACATTAAAGGCTGAAATAGAACCTCACGGCGCTGTTTTATATAAACTTTCGAAAGAAAAATAAACAAACCCTAACTGTTAAAAACCATGAAGAAAACTTATTACTTCGATGCACACGATGTACCCATCGTAAAATCTTTTCGTGAAATCCTAAATAAAGCTTATAATTGGGTGATTAATAAGCAACGCAATTTTCATATTTCGTTTTAGGTGATAGCCTTATTTTATAGTCCAATTGTTTTAAAATAAAATGTAAAATATGAGTCTTAAACAAAAAATAATGGTATTCCTAATACTATTAGGTTCTTACTCTTATGCACAGCAACTATCGATAACGGGTAAGGTAAGTGATGAAAATGGTGAGCCCCTGACTGGTGTAACCGTTTTTATTCAAGGAACTGGTGACGGAACAATCTCAGATGTGAATGGTGATTATTCAGTTTCTGCAGCAAAAGGTCAGCAACTCAAGTTTTCTTTTATCGGCTATGCTGATCAGATACTGACAGTGACCGATGCTACTGTGTTAAATGTTCAAATGCAGACTGACGCAAAATTGGTCGAAGAACTTGTTGTTGTAGGTTATGGTGCACAGAAGAAAGAGTCTGTTGTAGGTGCCATTGCTACGGCTAAAGCCGAGGAATTAAAGTCACAAGGTAATATATCTAATGTAGCAGACGCCCTTGCAGGATCTATGCCGGGGGTTACCGTGTTACAATCTACTGGTTTGCCTGGTGGCGGTGGCTCTGATGAATATGAAGCGACTGAAATACTTATTCGTGGTAAAAACACCTGGAATAGTGCTGCTCCGCTTGTTTTAGTGGATGGTATTGAGCGCGATATGAATGATATCGACATCAACGAAATCGAAAGTTTCTCGGTGCTTAAAGATGCTTCGGCTACAGCCGTATTTGGTGTGAAGGGGGGTAACGGTGTTATCTTGGTAACTACCAAACGTGGTAACAAAGGAAAAGCTAAATTAAGCTTCGAAGCCAACACTACTTTTGAGAACGTTAGTAAGATTCCGGAAATGGTAGATGCTGTTGAAGGTATTCAGGCACGTAACTATGCCATAATTAATGAGACAGCTGCCAATCCTGATAGTTGGTCACAGTTTACGCCGGATGCTGAGTTGGATTACTACCGCAACAATACCTATCCTTTTGCCTATCCTAATACTGATATGGCAGACAAGATGTTGAAAGACTATGGTCGTTCGCACCGTTTTAATATGACAGCACGTGGTGGTACCGATTTTGTGAAGTATTTTGCGTCATTGAGCTACAACCATATTGGGGATATTTTGGCCACCGAAGACGTGGGGCAAGGTTATGATCCGGAGTTTAGCTACAATCGTTTCAACTTTCGTTCTAATTTGGATTTCAGCTTAACAAAGACCACAACTTTTAAAGTAAACCTCTCTGGTTACTATGGTCAACAACAGCAATCGGGTGGTAGTGTGCACTCTATATGGTATGGGGTATACAACCATGCCCCAGACTGGCCAGTTATTCAGTACGAAGATGGCGTGTATGGCGATAGCCAAGGTATTTATGAGCGTGTAGGTGAGAATGAATACGTCAATGTTAACTTCAACGGGCTAAAACGTAATAACCGCACAGAAGTAAACTCGGACTTCACCTTAGAACAAGATTTGAGCTTTCTTACTAAGGGCTTGAAAATCTCGGGCCGTGTGGCTTATGATAGTTTTTTCAAGACAAGTGGGGGAAACATTAAAACAGAAGGTGTACTTACTAAGTATATCGATCCTGAATTTTATGAGCTAGGTGGTTATTATGATGAAGCAGCCGGAGCTTATATGATGGATGGTGAGTTGATAGATATGAATGACTATACTCAGTTCAACTATCCGTCTACTAATGCCTCATCCGGTTTCAATTGGGTAGCAGCGCCAAACTCGTACACCAATGAGGTTGTATCCAGTGGAGATATACGTAAATTATATTATGAAACCAGATTGAACTATAACCGTAAGTTTGGTCTACACAGTGTGGGGGCTATGGCTCTTTTTAACCGTCAGGAAAAACAAAGTGGTAGCAATTGGTTGGCCAAACGTGAAGACTATGTAGGACGTGCGACCTATAATTATGATAGCCGTTACTTACTGGAAGTAAACGGAGCCTATAATGGTTCACAAAAGTACGGTCCGGAATACCGTTTCGACTTTTTTCCTTCTGTGGCTTTAGGTTGGACCATCTCTAACGAAAATTTCTTTAAAGACAACGTGAAGTATATCGAACTTTTAAAAATAAGATATTCTGACGGGGTTGTTGGTAGTGATAATTATAGCGGTGGACGCTGGTCTTACCTGACGCTTTGGAACAAAGGTTCTTATTACTCAAATGGTAGCGCTTCAGAATCATTTGGTTATCCGACCAGACAATCTTCTCCTTATACAAAATACAACGAAGGTACACCAGGTAACCCCGATATACATTGGGAAGTAGCTCACAAGCGTAACTTAGGTATGGAGTTGAACGCCTTCAAAAATCAAGTGGTACTGACGGCTGATATTTTTAACGAACACCGCACTGACATGGTGCTGAATACTGGTGCACGTAATGTACATGAGATTGTAGGAGCTAGTCCTTATCCCGCCAACCTAGGAGAGCTTAAAGCAAAAGGTGCTGAATTGCAATTGACTTTGCGCAAAACGCATGAAAATTCCTTGAACTATTGGGCGAGTGGTAACTGGACCGTAACGACTAATGAGATTATTTATAAGGAAGATCCGGAGTTGAAACCAGACTATCAAAAGACAGCTGGTTACACTGTAGGACAAACTAAAACAAAAATCTCTACCGGTTTTGTAGAAAGCTGGGACGATATGTATACTGGAGTGGTCGATTACTCAGATAATTCAATGTACCTGCCTGGTGATTTCCGTTTGTTAGATTATAATGCTAATGGTGTTATTGACCCTAACGATGGTGCTCCTTATGCTTACTCTAATGTGCCTATGAATACTTATGGTTTTTCATTAGGTGGTGGTTACAAGGGTTTTGCTGTTAGTATGCAATTCTATGGCATATACAATGTAACGACTCAGGTTTCCTTGCCAAGTTTTTCATTTAACTCACCTACAGTTTATGAGCAAACACTTCAGGATGTTTATATGCCAGAGTATGATAACTCAGATCCAACGATGGCAAGTTTAAACTTCTTACGATCTAATAATTCAAGTGGTCATTACAATTATCGCGATGGTTCTATGTTACGCTTAAAAACAGCAGAGGTATCTTACACTTTACCAAAAGACTTTACTAAGCAAATAGGTATCTCTAAAATGCGTTTTTATGTTAATGGTAACAACTTGTTGTTATGGACCGATATGCCGGTAGATGTACAGGGGCAAAACTTCCAGCTCAAAAACTATCCGGTTAAAAAATCATTTACCTTGGGTGTTAACGTACAATTTTAAAAAGCATGAAAATGAAGAAACTAAAATATTATTTAATAGTCTTGGTAATAGGAGCGATGACCTTGCCGGGCTGCGAAGATTATTTGCATGTAGAAGAAGATGCAACTGCATTGGCTGAAGATGAGGTGTTTGGTTCATACAATGCTTTTCAGGGCTTTGTAGACCAGCTGTACGAGGGGATAATAGACGTTAATAAATCCGGTATTTGTGTCAGCGCCAACTTAGCCGGCGAAACGATGGGGTCTAAAGGTTGGAGCTCAGGTTATCATGGTTCGCATGGCGATTATTGGTCTCTAATTAATTCCAATAGCCGTTCCATCTTTGTTGGTTATGGTAACAATAAATCTACGAGTACGACAGATGAAGGTATCTATGAGTGGGGGTGGAGAAACATCCGTGTAGCCAATTATGCTTTAGAAAAACTAGAAAGCGGCTTGTTGACTGATGCTACTGATGAAGAGAAGCAACTATTGGCAGGACAAGCATATTTTTTCCGTGCTTATTTACATTGGGAATTGGTGAGAGCTTTTGGTTCTATTCCTTATGTAGATGAGGTCCTCAATGAGTCTAACTACAAGTTAGCTCGCTATTGGGAATACGAAAAAGATGGTACAACCTATAAAAACTCACAAGCGGTATTAAAACGATGTGCCGAAGATTTGCAAATGGCAGCCGATGCCTTACCGTGGCATTGGGGTGATGATGCTAATGTATGGACGACAGAAAATAGTAGCACACTAGGCCGTATCACTAAAGGAGCTGCATATGCTTTAATGTCGAAAGTTTTGCTTTATGCCGGTAGCCCTCTGTTCAACGAAGATGGTGGTGCTAGTGCAAGCTATGATGTTGACTTCTGTACACAAGCAGCTGAGGCAGCATGGCAAGTGATTAATTCAGGTATCTATGAATTGACCGAATTGCAACCAGGTGTGGAGCTTGATCCATATCGCTTGAATTTTGCTACAACTGAGAATATAGAATGTTATACCAAAGAAACTATTTTTATTCGTGTGAATAATAAAGAATTTGGCTGGGGAACTAGTATGTTCACTGTCGGTATTGGACGTATATATGCTCCTCCTGGTTTAGGAGGTAACGCCGTGGTTGAAAACCCAACACAGCAATATGTTGACAAATGGGAAATGGCCGATGGTACTGCTTATAAGAAGGCTTATGATTCAGATTTTGATCAAGTATTTAATAATCGCGATCCTCGTTTTCGTAAAACTTATTGGGTACACAAAGATAATGTTGGTACTAAAGCTTTGGATTTTTCTGACGGTGGTAAAAAGTTTGATGCTAATATGCAGTCTCCTTTTTTGATTCATAAATTTATGATAGAGGGGGCTGATAAGAAGAATCAACAATATGGTAAGTATCATTACTCTACACCTGTGATACGTTTAGCTGACATCTACTTGGTGTATGCCGAGGCTTTATATGCTGCTACCGGAACAGCCACAAGTAGTGCCCAGGGTGCTACATTAACTGCTCTGGAGGCTATAAATGTAGTAAGAAGACGCGCCTTGATGCCAGATGCTACTGCAGATGCTCCGGCATACGCTACGGCACGTCAGGGGCACGGCGAAGAGGATATCGATCCTTTTATGCGTCTGATACGTAATGAGCGTGCTGTAGAGTTGAGTTTTGAAGGTAGTTATTGGTATGATGTACGTCGTTGGAAAATAGGGACTAAATTGGACAAAGTGCTATGGCGTTTGGACTTTAATAGTGACTATAGTGTCGTAAACCGTGTAGCGGCTCAAAACTTTGTATTCGAAGAACGTCACTGGTGGGTACCTTTCCGTAACCAAACAACACAGTATTACGAAGGTTGGCCACAAAATCCGGGATGGTAAACACACTTAAGTATGAATTCAAAAATATGAATAAGATGAAATTAAATATAAAACAAATATTAATCATGTTTCTGATGGTACTGGGTTTGGGTGCTTTGCATGCTCAAGAGCAACAAACCATTACCGGAAACGTGGTAGATGAACAAGGCAATGCTATAGCGGGTGCTATGGTGAAACCCAATGCCGCTGATGCTGTATTTACTACGCAGGATGGTCGTTTTACGATTCCTGTTGGATCTAACGAGGTTAAGGTTGAGGCTATTGGCTTTGCTAGTGTGCAGCTTTTGATGAAAGACTTGGTAGCTAATTCTACTGTGACAATGACCGAAGAAGCTATCTATAGCGGAAAAGATGATATGGTAAACGTACCATTCAACACCATAGCCCGTCGTCGTATCACCGGTTCGGTGAGCGAGGTCGATGTGCAGAAAGAGCTTAATCGTGATCAACGTACAGGCCTCAATGCTGTACTTAATGGAAAAGTAGCTGGTGTATTTGGTGGTACCAATACTTGGGGCACAGGCAATGCACTGGTAATTGTAGATGGTGTGCCACGTGACTATGACTACTTGGATATGATGGAGGTAGAATCAGTAACAGTATTGAAGGATAATGCATCAAAAGCATTGTATGGTGCAGCTGCTAACCAAGGGGTGATTTTGGTGAAAACACGCAGAGGTTATAGCGGTGAACGTAAGATCCGCCTCAATGGCGAATATGGTATAAGCAACCCTATAGAGGAGTCGCAACCTAAATATATGAATGCTGCTGATTATATGACAGCGCACTCGCAAGCACGCCTCAACGATGGTTTGTTACCTGTTTATATGCCAGAACAGATTGAAGCTACACGTTTAGGTGAAGACCCTACTCGCTACCCCGACGTGGATTATTTTGGAGAAGACTTCGTTAACCCTAACGTTAAATTCACTAAAGTTTTTGGTGATATAGCTGGTGGTAACGATGATGCTCAGTATTATGCCAACTTCGGTTATAAGCATAATGATGGTTGGATTGCCGGTGTTGATAACGCTACTGATATCTTGAATATGCGCGGTAATGTAGATTTCGACATTACCAATAGCTTAAGTATGAAAGTAGATGCCGTGGCTAACTTTGAGTTTAACAATTTGCCCAATGTATATACTGTAAACAATAATGGTGTAGTGACTGATAACTATTGGAAAAAGTTAAGAACTAACTTACCGAACGCTTACCCTATTACTTGGGATCCTAACATTATTACTGATCCTTTAGTGAGAGAAGAGGTAATGACTAATGCTAACCTGATAGATGGTATGCTACTGGGGGGAACTAATGTATACCAAAACAACTTGTATGCACAAATGCACCGCAATGGTAACCGAAAAGAAATAGAACGCGCTATGCAGTTCAATGCCGGTTTGGATTGGGATATGGATTGGCTGACTGAAGGCTTGAGTGCTTCGGCTTATGGTACGATGAATTTCTATAACAAAAGTGTACAAGCCCAGAGTGCTACTTATGCTGTTTACGAACCTGTATATGGTGTAGCTGCCGATGGTGCCGACTCTGTAAGTGTATGGACCAATGGTGAAAATGATGTGCCAGGTGCACAATACAACCAAAAAACGAATGAAGGTTATTTCTCACGTCGTTTCGGTTTTTATGGAAACATTAACTATGACCGTACCTTCGACGATCACGCCATATCAGCAGTGGCATTGCTTTATCGCGACGAACTAAAAGTTGATAATAGCGCGCAAAATTCTGTTAATCTGCACTATGGTGTGCAAGCTAATTATGCTTTCCAAAACAAGTATATTGTTGATGCATCAGCTGTAATGGTGGGTTCGCAAAAACTGGCTAAGGAAGATCAATGGGGTTTTGCCCCATCTGTGGGAGCTGCTTGGGTGCTTACAGAAGAAAACTTCTTGTCTGATAATGATTTGATAGACTTCTTAAAGGTACGCTCTAGTTTTGGTATTAGTCGCAACGATGCTTGGGACGATTATTACTTGTACCGTAATACTTACGTACAAGGTGGACAGTTTTACTATGGTAATGGTGTAAACCAAAATCAGGAAATTAATTACAAGTCTATTGCCAACTCTATCGGTTTTCAAGGCCGTAAAGATTTTACGATTGGTCTTGATGGTTTGATGCTGGATAAGAGCTTACGTTTTGAAGCGGGTTATTTCCGTAGCGAAGCTTTCGACAAAATAACTAATAAAACCAGTACTTATCCTAATATTTTGGGTTATAACTCTTATATCTACGAAAACTATAATAGTTCTTTCGATCAAGGGTTTGAATTTGGTTTAGAGTACAGTAAGCAGTTTGGTGATTTATCTGTTACTGTTGGTTCAAACGGTGTTTACCGTATGAATGAAAACATAAAGATGGAAGAACCGTTATATGCTGATGATGCCCAGTATCGTTATAAGGCTGGTCGCCAGTCAGATGGCATCTGGGGGTGGACTGCTGATGGCTTGTATGGTGCCGAGGACTTCAATGCCGACGGAACTTTAGTCGCTGGTTTGCCTACTCCAACTTTCGGTGCTGTACAACCTGGTGATATCAAGTATTTGGATATCAATAATGATGGAGATATTGATGCCGATGATCAGGACATCATCGGAAACAATAGTTCACGGGTTCAATATAGTCTTTATATCGATTTAGAATACAAAGGTTTTGAATTCTATGCTCTAGGGTACGGACAACTAGGTCAGGATAAGTTGGCTAAAAGCGATTATTTCTGGGCTTATGGCGATATGAATTATTCTGAAGTGTTAGCTGATGCTTATGGGCCAAGCAATCAGGATGTGAATGCACTTTATCCGCGCCTGTCTACTACTAATAACAACAACAACTACCGTAACTCCACATTTTGGTTGTATGACAACGATTGGTTCACCATTCCTGCTATGCAGCTAGGCTATAACTTTGGTGATCTTGGGACTTCTTTCCTTAAAAATGCAAAATTGTATGTGCGAGCTACCGATGTAGTGATGATTAATAAGAACAAAGACAAATCAATGGTGAAAATTGATGCGGCTCCTTCGACCCGTTCAATGGCTGTTGGTCTAATTGCAACCTTTTAATTGATATAGAATTATGAAAATTAAAAAATATTTAGCCATACTCGTTCCGGCAGTTGCTCTCACCTTTACAGCTTGTGAAGAGGCCTTAGAGCCTAATCCGGAAACCATTTTGGAGATGGAACAAATTGTAGCGAATCCATCCTATGCCGAAGGATTTTTGATGAAGGCGTATAAAGGACTGAACACAGGCTATAATATGACCTCCGACTTCTGTAGTAGTGATCTGATTACTAATAACAATAATTCTAATACTAAAGCTATTGTTAACGGTGGTTGGGCTGCTGATAATAATCCAATGAGTACGTGGAATGCATCATTTGAATGTATTAGCTACCTCAACACTTTTATCGGTGAGATGGAAAGTGTAGAGTGGAGTTGGGAAAGTGAAATGCAAGATACGCTTTTTGCCAGAAAACTACGTGGTGAAGCTTATGCTCTTCGTGCTTGGTACAACTTCAAACTGTTTAAAAGACATGCTGGTGTAGGTACTAGTGGTACAACGCTAGGTTTGCCTATCTTGGATCATTATGTGGATCATACATCCGAAGATTATCAAATACCACGTGCAACCTTGGATGATTATGTGGCCTTTATGCTTAAAGATGTCAATCAGGCTATTAAAGACCTTCCATTGGTGTATAAAGATGGCGATTATCCAATTGTTGATGGAGTGGATATGGATACCGTTTTTACCAATAATGAGAAAATTTATTATGACCGTGTAATGGGGGCGCGTAACACTAACCGCATTAATGGGATGGCGGCCAAAGCCTTGAAATCATATATTTTGCTTTATGCGGCAAGTCCGGCATTTAACAGTACTAAATATACGATGCAGATGGCTGCCGAAGCAGCTGCTGATGCCATGAACAGTTATGGTGGTTTAGCTAATTTATCAGCTGCAGATATCACTTTTTATAAGAATAATAGTTTAAGTGAGAATATTTGGTATTCAAGCTTGTCAACTAACCAAAATGGATGGGAAAGTGAAAACTTTCCTCCATCATTGTATGGTAAAGGGCGCGCTAATCCAACACAGAATTTTGTTGATGCTTTCCCTATGATTGATGGAACTCCAATAGGTGAATCTGCAGCATTTATGGCTACCACTCCATATGCTAATCGTGATCCTCGCTTGTCTGCTTACGTTATTTACAATGGTTCTACTTTTAAAGGAAATACTATTGATATGGCTGATGCTCAAAACACCGATGCACGTGACAACAATACTTATTCTACTAAAACGTCTTATTACATCAAAAAGATTATGAATGAGAATGTAGATTTGACACCGGGAGCTGGTTCTAAAGGTACACGTTTCAAAAGCTACATTCGCTATACCGAAGTGTTGCTCAACTTCGCCGAGGCTGCTAATGCTGCTGGTGGTGCTGATGCAGCTATCGGCGGTTTTACGGCGCGCGAGGTGATCAATGCTATTCGTAGCAGAGCTGGTATTACTTCTAATGACTATGTGGATGGTTTAGGTGATATTACAGACGTGATTCGAAACGAACGCCGTATCGAATTGTGTTTCGAAGAGCATCGCTTTTTTGATATTAGACGTTGGAAATTGACGAATGTTATTAGTGAAACAGCACAAGGTATAGATGTAGCGGCTGATGGTACTACTTATACCCCCATCGATGTGGAGCCACGAGCGTTTGGTAGTAAACCTATTTATGGCCCTATCCCTTTAGATGAAACCTTGCGTTACGATATTGAGCAAAATAAAGGTTGGTAATAACTGCAAAATAAATTTACAGATATGATTAAGAAATTGATATTAACACTTGGCGTTTTCGCAGCTTTAGTAGGCTGCGAAAACCAGGATATTGCTTTTGACGACTATAAAGCACAAACCGTATATTTCCCGATTCAATATCCGGTGCGAACATTGGCTTTAGGCGAAAGCAGATACGATAATACCATCGATCTTCAACATGCCTTTAGTATTGGTGTTGGTTATGGTGGTGCTTACGCTAATACCAAAGACAGAGTAGTAAAAATAGAGTTGGCTCCAGAACTGGCTGATAGTATTCAGACAGGTGCAGGTAATGAAGTGAAAATTTTGCCTTCTACGCACTATGAAGCTATGTCATTTGATCAGATAGTTATTCCTTCTGGTGAATTTTCAGGTAAAATTAAAGTTCAGTTAACGGATGCCTTTTTTGCTGATACTCTCGCTACTGATGTTAATTATGTGATTCCTTTGCGAATAACAGAAGAGACAGAGGATTCGGTATTGTGTGGATGGCCATTGAGTGAGGTGACAGATCCTGACCCGCGTAAGCCGGAACACTGGAATGCTGGCTATTTACCCAAAGATTATACCTTGTTTGCCATTAAATACATCAATAGCATGCACGGGGTTTATTTCTTGCGTGGTAAGGTAAACAAACTTGACGCTCAAGGTGGAAATAATGTGGATACCACTGTATATCATTCTAAATACAATACGGAAGATTTCGCGCAAATGTTGACTACTGTATCACTAACAGAAAACACCATTACACGTTTAGGTGGTAGTGACAAAAATGGTGTGACGATGAATCTGGTATTTGATGAAACTAATAAAAGCATCAATATCTTACCTACTGATGCAGGAGTGTCAACACCTGTAAGTGGAACTGGTACTTATGTAAATGCTGATGATCCGGCTGCAGATGTGTATGCTGAGATTGGCCATCGTACCTTATTCCTAGATTATGAATACGAACTTAATGGAACTTTTTATCACGCTATGGACACTTTGGTATACCGTGATAATAATCTTACATATGAGGAATTTTCAATCGTATTTCCTTAGTAGGGAGACTTGGGTTTTTTAATTTGGTTGAGGGGGCGTTTGAATTGGGTTCAAATGCCCTTTTTCATTTTTTGACAGTGGATGGAGGCACATATAATCAGTTCTAAAATATCAGAGAGCTCCGTTTGTTTTTTTCTGAATTTGTTCTTTTCAAATAACATGAAAGAGACATGGAGCAGTTGGTGGAAAGATTACGAAAAACTGGAAAAAACAACATCAATAAAAAACAAATAAAATGTTAAGAAGAGTAATACTACTATTAATTTTACCAGTAGTACTGGTGAATTGTACAGCAGCAAAAACAACAAAAGAGAAAAGACCTAATGTGGTATTAATTATGGTGGACGATATGGGCTACTCCGATATTGGTTGTTACGGAAGCGAAATACCAACACCTCATATCGATGAGCTGGCTTTCGAAGGTTTACGTTTTTCACAGTTTTACAATCAGGCGCGCTGTTGTCCTACTCGTGCCAGCCTAATGACGGGTTTGTTTCCACACCAGACAGGCATAGGGCAAATGACCAATTCACCGAAGGGAGATACCTACAACAGCTGGGGAACAGAAGGCTATATTGGTTATCTGAACCGTAACTGTGTGACTATTGCCGAGGTGCTGAAAGAGACCGGCTATCATACCTATATGACAGGTAAGTGGCACTTGGGCTATCATCAGCAGGACCGCTGGCCTATGCAGCGTGGTTTTGAGAAGTTTTATGGCAGTATTGCCGGGGCTACCAGTTATTTTCGTCCGCAGGGCAAACGCCCGGTGACTCTGATGAATGAGCATTTACCCGCACCTGATTCAGCTTACTATACCACCGATGCTTTTACTGACTATGCCTTACAGTTTATCGAAGAGCAAGAAGATGACAAACCTTATTTCTTGTATTTAGCTTATACAGCACCGCACTGGCCACTACACGCTAAGGAAGAGGATATAGAGAAGTTTGTAGGCAAATATATGCACGGATGGGACGAAGTGCGTGCCAATCGTTTAGCTAAGCAAAAAGAATTGGGCTTATGGGATGATGAGATGACCTTGTCGGCACGTGACGAGCGTGTGCGTCCCTGGAGCGAGGTGAGTGAAGAACAAAAGGTACGTTCCGATTATCGTATGGCAATTTATGCCGCTCAGGTACATTGTGTAGACTATAATGTGGGGCGCGTAATCGACTTATTAGAACAGCGCGGCGAGTTGGACAATACCTTGATTATGTTTTTATCTGACAATGGCGGATGTGCCGAAATGTATGATGAATTCGGTTCAAAACCAGACAGTATGATTAATAATGCAAATTATTCCGGTGCGGTGTCCTATGGTATTGGTTGGGCTAATGCTTCTAATACCCCATTTCGCGATTATAAAGTGAAAACCTACGAAGGCGGTATTTCAACGCCATTTATAGCGCATTGGCCTGAAAAAATAAAAACTCAGAAAGGAAAAATTACACCGAATAAAAACTATTTGATAGATGTGATGCCGACCATATTGGAGGCTGCTGGCGCCAATTATCCGGAAGTTTATCACGGTGGCAATACTATTCATCCATTGGAGGGCATTAGTATGTTACCGCTGTTAAAAGGCGAAAAAGCTCAGCACCATAAATTTATGTTTTGGGAGCATCAAAACAATTGCTCGGCTCGCTATCAAAATTGGAAAGGCTATAAAAGGCTAAGTGATAAGAATTGGGAACTTTATGACCTGAGCACAGATAGAGCCGAACAACACAATGTGGCAGCTCAAAATCCGGAAGTTGTAAAACAACTGGATGCGCAATGGCAGGAGTGGGCCAATACACATAAGGTACTGCCTAAAAAGCTGAAATAATGAAGTTCAAACATCTGATTTTATTGATAGGAGTAGTGCTGTGTGCCTGCTCTGGCCCTAAGAAGACTAATAAACCGTACAACGTACTGATGATTATAGCCGATGATATGAATGGTTATGGTGTTTTTGATCAGTACTCTGTGGCACAGACGCCCTATTTGGATGCCTTCAAGAAAGGAGCCGTGACTTTTCGCAATGCTTACTGTTCATCACCCGTCTGTACGCCTTCGCGTGCTGCTACTCTTAGTGGTTTGCATCCTTATGCTACCGGGGCTTATCAAAATGGGAGCGACCCTTGGCGTAAATCAGATACCTTAAAACAAATAGAGACATTACCGGAACTTTTTAAGCGCAATGGCTATACCACCTTTGGGCGTGGTAAAGTGTATCACGCTAAATTAGATGCTGAACGTGAGAAGATTCAATGGGATAATAAGTTTTGGGGAGGTGGTTTTGGTCCTTTCCCGGATAAGGGGCATCAGGTGAAAGGTAATTTTTGGGGCGTGCAGGCCTTTCCTGATTCTGTTTTTCCTGATGTGATTAATATGGAGGCCACCAAGGATTTTCTGTCAAGAGATCATCAAGATCCGTTTTTTGCGGTCTACGGATTGTGGCGACCTCATACACCATTTACAGCACCCCAGCGTTTTTTTGACAGGTATGAGGGAGCTGATTTTCCTATTCCACAAGGCTATAAAGCTGATGACCTAGATGATATTAAGGGGGATGCACTCAAGCTTATCGATCCTTTTGGGCGTTTTCCTGTAAGTGGAGCAGATACGCCGAAGCAATGGCAAAATTTACTGAAAGGGTATTGTGCTACCACATCTTTTGCCGACGATTGCATAGGACAGGTACTTAATACTTTGAAAAAAAGCAAATATGCCGATAATACTATTGTGGTGTTTTGGTCAGATAATGGCTACCTGTGCGGTGAGAAAAATCACTGGGAAAAAGGAGTGCTGTGGGAGCAAGCGTGCCTTACGCCTATGGCTATTGATGTACCCGATGGGGAAATGAAGAACTTAGAAGTGACTGCTTCTGTAAGTTTAACTGATATTTACCCTACACTAGTGGACTTGTGTGGTATTGAGCAACCTGTTCAGAATCTACATGGTGTTTCTTTGGTAAATGGTATAAAAACAGGAAGCTTTGATGATGTAAGAGTAGTGCTTACGTCCTTAGGCGAACACTTTACATCCTTAAGAAATAATAATTATCGTTTTATCCAGTACCCTGATGGAACAGAGGAGCTTTATGATCATAAAGCAGACCCTCACGAGTGGGATAATTTGGCAGATGATCCGAAATATGATGACGTGCTTAAGGAGTTTAGAACCCATATTCCAGCCCAATGGGCTAAAGAATTGCCGGGGAGAAGGCATTGATTGTTTTTGTGTAATACCAATTAGACTATGAGATGTGTTAAATAATTTGAGTCCTGATGTTCATCGGGATGTGTTTAATCGAGACAAAAAGGTGAGAGATAGCTGTCCGCGAGCGCCGAAGATACTCTGCGGAGGCGCTAGTTACCTTGAGACTTTTTTAACGAAGAGTAAACGCAAAAGAATTAATCTATAATGCTCATTTTATAGTAATAGTTCGTTAATCTTTTCTATTTATCTGATTGTCAAATGTTTGTTGGAATCTTTGCATTTAACATATACTGCTGAATATCAGTGTGGTATTGGAA
>DHQI01000007.1:19427-20317 GCA_002408065.1 Bacteroidales bacterium UBA5342 | reverse complement strand
AAAGTTTAACGAAGTGTTGTTATAGTCTATTAGGTATAAATAGTTTAAACTAAAAGCCCTCAAGGAGTCATTCCTTGAGGGCTTTGTTTTTATTCTGAAAACGGCTTATCACATCAATAAAAACTGTTCTGAGTACTGACTTTCAGAATCGTCTACATAGATGATGTACATCCCTTTCGGCAGTTTAGGGTTAAGCTCTATCGTTGCTATTTCTTCGCCGGCTACCATAAGCTCTTGCATAATGTTACCTTGCATACTTAATACTCTGACCCAAGCTGATGGATTTAGTCGACTTAAATCTAAGCGGATGTTCCCATCCTTTACAATTCTGCTTATCAATATGCTTTGTGGTTCGTGTTTAGTTTCTTGCAGTGCTGTGTTGCCATTTTTCTCAAAGGAGAATTCGCCAAATACACCTCCTGAGGATACACTGGGAACCGAAAATTCAACGATATATTCTCCAGCCTCTAAAGCCATATTGATATCTTTTTCAAACCAAAATGTAACGTTGCTATTGTCGCCACCTGCCCCTAAATTGTCAAAATCATTAGGATAGTCTAAGCTAGTATTAAAGACTTGACTCAGAGATGTTCTGTCCAGTAGGCTTAAGTTGATTGGTTTAGATGAGTTTCGTCCTCTTATTTTCAGTTTGTAATTGCCTTTTTCGAAACTACACGTGTATCTGAGCCATTGTCCATTGTCTCTGATGGTACTACTACCGCCATTCCATCGGGCTGCTGTGTATATCAAGTCATCCCCATATGAGCGTTTGTCTTGTCCCGATGTACCTACGTTAGTATTGTAAATGCCAATGCTTACGGCAGAGTCCGCAGTCCAATTGTTACCTTCGTCTACCTTATCGTACTGGAAAGCCATTACAGTGGCTCCGG
>DHQI01000007.1:0-19270 GCA_002408065.1 Bacteroidales bacterium UBA5342 | reverse complement strand
ACATTACAGTGGCTCCGGGCATTTGCCAAGGGCTACCGTTAAAAGCTTCAGCCAGATAAGTGACTTCTTGTGCTTGTACGTTTTCTATTGTATTTGATTTGCTTAACCCGTGTTCGTTTATAGCGCTTACATAGTATGAATATGTTTTTGTAGAATCCACTTTAGTATCAGAGAATGAGATGCTATTGGCAGCTAATGTGCTTAGTTCTGAAAAATCATTTTGCCCGCTTTCTTTGCGGTATATTACGAAGTTATCCTCATTACCCGAATTATCCTTCCATTTCAGATCTATTTGTGTAGTGCTAACAGGTCTTGCCGATAAATTGCTCGGAGCTACAGGTGGGCCGTCCTGATGGTAATTGTTTTTTATTTCTGTACCTATAGCAATAACACTATCCATTTTATGACGCAATTCGGCAACTACACCATTGTATTGAGCTTGGCCGTATAAGTTATGCCATTGGTAAGGATCATCAATATTGTTGTGCAGTTTACTGTCGTTACCATCATCAATAAAACGCCATTTGTCGGTTTTTATATAATGTCTGTCGCCATACATCATTAAGGCAAAGCTTTCTATGTTAGGATGGTCAGGCGTATCGAGCAGAGGTTTCAGGCTATTGCCTTCTACATTATTTCTTTCGGGCAAATTGCACAGTTCTATCAGGGTAGGGTACAAGTCCTGCAATGAAACAGGTTTCACGCATTCTTTTCCATTCCCTTTGGCAGTAGGGTCGTAGATAATCAGTGTCGTATGGTTGGCTTCATCACAACGGTTGTACTTTCCCCAGTGTCCTTTTTCGCCCAAATTCCATCCGTGATCGCCACAGAATACGATAATGGTGCTGTCTTTATATGGTGAGGCCATTAGGGCGTCTACCATAATACCCACATTATGATCGGCCAGAGCACAGCTAGCCAAATAGCCATGAATGGCGCGCATCCATTGGCCGTTTTCTACAAAGTCTTTGTGTACATTATTGCCAGGTTCGTCTATTGCAGAATTGTAGCCGGCCGGTACTGTTAGGGAATCATAGTCGAATTTATCCCAAAAGCTGAGCGGGCTGTTCCAAGGCATATGGGGGCGGAATACACCGCAAGCTATGAAAAAAGGCATGTCTTTTTGCGTAGATGTAGGGTAGGCTTCTATGAGTTCTTTTACATCGTTGGCCAGATTATAATCACCGCAGTTGTTGCGTGTCATAGCATCGGGGTTAGCGCTGAAGCAGTAATTGCCTTTGGCCGAGTTACAATATTTGTATACAGAACCTCCGTTACATCCCTGTCCGTTTTCGTTGATGGAAGACCAATTTTCAGGATCTGTTTCGTGATTGTTTTTGCTCATCTTAGGGTGGTAAAGCTTGCCCGCACCATATACCCAATAGCCATTTTGCATAAAATATTGATTCATCGTAATGATGTCTTTAAAGGCTTCTCTCTCACGTACAAAACCATCACCATTAGCATCAATCCCCGTCGTAGAAGGTCGTAAACCGGACCAAATAGCATTACGCGAGGGATTACACACCGGTGAAGGACAATGCGCCTGACGGAAATAGACGCCCATATTGGCCAGCTCATCGATCCTAGGGGTTTTAGCTTGCGGATAATAGCCGTCCTTAGAGGTCCAGTAGTTGAAGTCGTCTGCCATTAAGAATAGCACGTTTTTTCGCGCAAAAGCGGAAGATGGTGTCAATGCAACAAGGCTTATTAAAGCCCAGAGACGGATAATGTGTTTTGAGTATTTGTGTAACATAGTTATTGGCGTTTAAACTATTTCTTAATAAGGTAGAATGCTTTATTGTTATTATCAATTTTTAGATAGTAAATGCCAGCTTTTAGTGCACTGATGTCTAGTTGTCTATCGTATTGCTTTTCCAGAATTTTGCATCCTATTTGGTTGTAGATTGTGACTTTTTTGCCTTGTTCAATACCTGAAACATTCAAGTAGTCTGATGTAGGAACAGGGAAAATAGAGACTTCTTTATTTTCAATTTCTGGACTTGACAGACCAGAGCAGGAGCAATCGTTGTCTTCTTCGGGGTTTAAAAAACCGATGTATTTTTCACCATTATTATCAAAAGATAAGTTTACTGTTCCTTTGGTTTTAAAATCGCTTTGCTGTATAAAACGATTGCCAAAGCGTACATTGTTAAACTTTATTTCAATAGAAGTACTATTATCGTCGGCTTTGTTGGCATATATCCAATTATAACCTTTAGGGGCTTGTTCCAAAGTGATATTTTCAAGCGTTAGATTTTGATAGGTAATGCCGTGGTCTAAGCCATTAAGACAAATGAATCTTGCGATTTGCGGTTGTATATAGATATTTTTGAATGTTGTGTTGGCACAAATCTTACCGTTTTCTTCCGATTCCCGGTGATTGATAAACGAACGGGCTATTCCACCTTGGCCAAGGTCAGGATCGCCACAACCGGCTTCCCATTCTAAGACTTCTATGTTTTCAATGAGACAATTATCTCCCGGTTTTATTTTGTTCCAAGCCATTTGGAATAATGCCCCATTTTCTTGTTCATACATTACGCAGTTGCGGATGTGCATATTAGGATTGTATAGTTTTATATGATCATCGTTGCATTTGAAAAAACAATTTTCAATCACTGAGTTCTTACCAGCTACTATACCATCGTTATTGGCGCGATATCCATAGATTTTCACATTTTGTATATGACCATTGTCACTCATGCGTATGGCAAAGTGGCGACCGTTGACAAAAGTAAGACCATTAACGATATGACCTTTAACATTTTGAATCTCCATTGCGTTGTATTCCATTTTTATATTGTCTGCTGGTTTGGAAAGTTCACGGCAGATAATCATCCCATTGCCTTGCACCGTTAAGGGGGTGGAGCGGTTACTTTTGGTATGGATTGTTCCTTTAAATAGTGCGCCATCTTCTATAACTACCACATCAACATCATTGGGTACGGTGTAGCGGTCGTATTGTTCTATCTGTTCATGTATTTTTCCGTTGGTGCCACCATCAAAAACGACCACTTTAGCACCAGTGGGTATGTCCTGATTGTCGTAAGGATCTACGTGAATCATCAATGGATTCGCTTTGTTTCCCGGCATACGCACCATCAGCTGTTTTATTGGTTGGCATACATCTATCAAGAAAGCTCCGTTGTTGTAACTGGTGGTGATGCCTTTGTAGGTTTTATTGACCAATTCAATATTAGAACTGTTCAGATCATTTCCATTGAGTAATGAAATCTTAATAGTAAGTGGACCATCTTCAGGTTTAAAACCAAACATAGCTATATGTTCTGTTTTTGTCACGCGTTCATCGTTGGGTGTGATGCCATAGGTGTAAACCGATTTAAAACTTTCTGAGCAGGTTTTTACTTCAACCTTATACAATTCAGAAGGAGCAAAACCAATACTGTTGTCGCTAGGTAATTGTCTGAAAATACGGGTTTGTGCATTGGAAAAAAATACAGTAACCAGTATTGTGAATATTAGTAAATGCTTCTTCATAGTTGTTTGATATTTATAGTTTTATATTTAAACCAATCGAACTTGGCCTCGTTGGTGCTTTCTTGTCCCTGGCTGCTGGCATACATTCCAACAAAGGCGCCAATAAAACCTCCCGAATAATTTGAGCAAAACGCATCGCAACTTTGTGTTTCGCCTAATTTTTGCAGATGATTTTCGTCTTTCCCGTAAAAGAATTCAACGTCCATCTTGTTGACTTTCATACTAAGTACAACTTTGTGCTTTGAGTAGGGGGCTTGAGCTATTAAGGTTTCAATTTGTTCTTTTCGCTTTTTGCTAAATACTTTATATAGTGAAATAACTTGTGCATCGTTTTTTAACCCAAGTTCTAAACGGTAATGAAAATTTTCATTCTGAATACCTATCAAACCTGCTACTTCATTATCTGATAAGGGTTTAAAGTTCATCTTAGTTGTTGCTGAAAAATGATGATGCTGAAACCTACGGGCTATAAGCGATGGATTTCCTCCGTCTTTGGTTGTTGTAGGACGAAGCTGTAGATTTAAGCTGCCTTTGTTTATACTATACCACTGCTCTTGTGGTGTGCGTAGGAAGGCCCATTGCAAGCCAAGTTTTTCCTTGTCAAAATGGTCTGTTTCTGGAATTTCATCGACTGGTGTCCAAGGCAAATCAGGTCGTTTGTCTTCCATCAGTACTTCGCCCTTACCGTGGTTAAAAACCGGTTGAATACCCTCAAAATGAAGAGGCGTGAGGTAAGATTCTCTTCCGAGATAGTAGTTGCCGTTCATTTTCCTAACACCTAACATAACAGCCCACCAATCGCCGTTTGGGGTTTGAATAATGTCTGCATGTCCCGTGTGTTGAATCGGACTATCGGGTTTGTTCCGATGAGATAAAACAGGATTGTTTTCTACTTGTTTATAAGGGCCTGTTACTTTGTCGCTATAATACATACAAACCATATGTTTTTCCCAGGTCATATCTTCGGCTGTAATCAGATAGTATGTGCCGTTAATTTTATAAATGTGTGGTGCTTCAGTGGCGCGGGTACCTTCTCGCATGCCATAAGTCAAGTCAATGGGTTCACCTATCAACTCTCCTTTTTCAGTGTCCAGTTCCTGAACGTAAATGATGTGTTGCGCATCCCATTCTGGTTTTTCAGGGAAACGGTTGGCAGTGAACCAGCAGCGTCCATCATCATCCCAAAACAGTGAGGGATCAATACCTTTTGGCGTGTTGAGGTAGATAGGGTCAGAATAAGGGCCTTCTGGTTTGTCGGCTGTTACATAGATGTTGTTACCACACTGTTTGCAGGTAACTACCACATGAAATTTTCCATCGTGATAGCGGATCGTTGGCGCCCAAACACCAGATGAGAAGCGATTGTTGACCATATTCAGTTGCGAGGGGCGGTTGAGCACGTGGCCTATTTGTTCCCAATTGACCAAGTCTTTGCTGTGAAAAATTGGAATTCCTGGAAACCATTCGAAAGAAGAGGTGACCAGATAGTAATCGTCCCCTACACGACAAATGGATGGATCGGGGTGAAAGCCTGGTATAATAGGGTTTGAGAAATTCTTAGGAGGGTTAGCTAGGAGTTGAAGTCCGACAAAAGACAGGATTATAAATAGTTTAGTCGTTTTCATAGTTGTATTATTTTGGTTGATAGGTGAAATAATCAAAATCTGCATAATTGATGCTATGTTCCCCGTTAGAAGAGGAGAATACACCGATGTATGCACCGCTGTAGCTTCCTATTCTTTGACGACTAATAGCTTCTCCACTAAAGGTCTTTCCTATGGGTTTTAGTTCTTTTTCGTTAGGGCCTATGTAGAATTGATAATCAAGGCCCTTTGCTTCAAGTTTAAGAATTACTTTGGGGTCTTTAATATAAACGCTGTCAGAAACGACTCTTACAAGCGGTGTCTTGCGGTGTTTCATATGCGATACTACACGGGCATAGGTTTTACCTTTATGATTAAAAAGCTCCAGACGCATTTGTCCGCGCTGATTCATTATGGCAATTAAGCCGGCTGTTTCCTTATTTTGAGGGGTGAAATCAATAGATGTAGTAGCCTCATAAGCAGCTTGTGTTATTCTACGCGCGATAATCGGAATATTGGTTTGGTCTGTGGTGGATGGTTTTTGAGCATATATTCTTAAGTTTCCGGGATGCTCACTTAGGCTCCACGATTCTTTTTGTGGAGTATGGTAAAAGTTGTATTGTAGTCCAAGTTCTTCGGTGTTGAACTCATCTTTGTAAGGCACTTCTTTCACAGGAGACCACGGCAGCTGTGGGCGCTTATCTTCTTCTAATACAATATGATCAAATACAGGCCAGCCATCTTGCCATCTGAATTTGACCATAAAGGTTTCGCGATCCATAATCGTAAAACCATCGATGGGGCGTACACCTAGCATTACGGCGTACCATTCGTTATTTTGTGTTTGCACAATGTCAGCATGACCTATTGTGCTAAAAGGACTATTAGTACCACGGTGTGTTAATACTGGATTGTGCGGACAAGGGCTGTAAGGGTCTTTGGGTGATTGACTTTTAAAGACCGAAACATTATGATTGTTGGTACCAGTGCCTCCACTGGCTATTAGTAGCATATATTCTCCATTATCTAGCTTGTAAATATGAGGCCCTTCAATGTGTGAATAGGCATCTCCAAACATTTGTTCGTTAAGAAGGAGTACAGTGTCTCCTTTAAGTTCTAATTTTTTCTTGTCAAACTCCCTCAAAAGAATCAAGTGATCTTCGGACCAGCAATACCACGTTTTATCATCGTCAAACAGCAATGAACCATCAATCCCATTTTGGCTGTGTAAGGTAATAGGTTCGCTCCATGGTCCTTCTATATTCTTAGCTGTTGTCACTATTGAGTTTCCGCAGTTCTTTTGTGTTACAGTGAGATAAAACAAGCCTTCGTTATACCTGAGAGTTGGTGCCCATACGCCGCCGTGAGCACCCGTTTTATCATTCACATCAAGGTGCTTGGGGCTGTTTAGAGCATAGCCTACCAGTTCCCAGTTTACCATATCTTTACTTCTATGAATGGGAATACCTGGATACCATATAAAGGAACTGTTGACGATGTAATAGTTGTCGTCAACTCTGCAAATAGAGGGATCAGGATGACTCCCTGGCAATATCGGATTGGTAAATGTATTGGATGGTGCCTGAGAAAAAACGTAAAATGGTAATAGTATAAAGAATATAGTGATCTTGGTTTTCATAATAAGCCAGTGTTATGATGTAATGATAGACTTGCTCTTTAAGTGTTCTCTTTTCTTATTGATTTGTATAAAGAGCAGTGAAACTTTTTTTGGTTAATTATTTATGCTTGATAGAAACGTTTCGATTCTTATCCTTATAGAATAAGAGAACTAATATTCAAAGCAATGACAAAGCACTAACGTTGCTTTTCCACTCTAATTTTCCTCTCAATCTCGGCTAGTTTATTCTTTAGGTCTAATGCTTTTTCAGGGTAACGTTCTATCAGGTTCGTGCTTTCAGAGATGTCTTCTTTTAGGTTAAAAAGCTCAGCAGGACTATCTTGATTTGCATGTCGGGCACCGCTGTGCGGTAGGTATTTCCAATCACCCTGTCTGATACCAGCAATCGATTTGCCTTTGGTGTATAATATGACATCGTTGGCTATCGGGTATTTTGTGTTTTCTAGGTGTGCGGCTATGTTATTACCATCAATGGGTCTGTCAGAAAGTTCTGCTTTGGCATAATGCGCTATAGTGGGTAATAAATCAAGTGTAGAGGCTATATCGTGTGATACTTTTCCTGATGCCCATTTTCCCGGCCACGACATAATGCATGGCACACGTACACCGCCTTCGTAGTTGGAAAATTTACCATCGCGCAAGGGCAGGGCACAACCCGCCTTGTCTTTATAGCCTAACCAAGGACCATTGTCCGAAGTGTAAATAATTATGGTGTTCTTTTCCAGACCTTTTTTCTTTAGATGTTGTCTCAGTTGACCGGTGTGCCAATCGATTTCTTCAATCACATCGCCGTAAAGACCACGTTCACTTTTCCCAGCAAATTGCTCAGAAGCAAACAATGGAACGTGCGGCATAGCTGGTGTCAGATATATAAAGAAAGGCTGGTTTTCTGATTGATTTATAAATTGGAGTGCTCTGTCGAAATAGCGTTGAGTTAAAGCACTCTGATCGCAAGGGTATTCTATGATCTCGTTGCCCTCGAAAAGGGGACAGAGTTCTTTGATCCCTTTTTCTTTTATTTTCTTTCTATCGTTTTTGTGCTCCGCTATAAATGCCTGATCAGATTTAGCTTTTGCCAGATTGTAGCCTTCGCGGAATTTTACGTCTTTAGCAAAACTCATCTGGCTGCCAATGTACATATCGTTACTGTACGGGATGCCATAATAGGTGTCGAAACCTTGTGCCAAGGGTAGGTTAGCCTTGCCGTCGCCCAAGTGCCATTTGCCAAAGCAAGCAGTATTGTATCCAACTGTTTTTAGCACTTCGGCAATCGTTATTTCATCGGTGCTCATTCCTTTTGCATCAGGAAAAAATACGCCACCTACACCATTGCGGAATCCATAGCGCCCCGTGAGTAACGATGCCCGTGAAGGACTGCAAACCGAAGCACTAACATAAAAGTCGGTAAACTGTATGCCCTCTTTGGCCAGTTGATCGATGTTAGGGGTTTTGATTTTTGGTGAACCATAGCAGCCAACATCCTGATAGCCTTGGTCATCAGTGAAAATGATAATGACATTAGGTTGTTTCTGTGAATATAGGCTGGTCGTTAATGCGATATATGCTATCAATAAAAGTTGTTTCATGGCGTATTGTTTTATCATAATCAAAATTAATACTGATAAATTTTATCTTTTGGCTTTATTGTCCTTATTGTTGTACCAACTCTTGCAAGAGAGCCTAAATCAGGTATGAAATAAGACTGTAGGCGTTGTGTGTACAATAGAATAAAAGGGATGAACAGCAGGTGTAACAGGTGATATGGCAAGCGTGTATTTTTGATGCGTTTTAATATTGTAAAAATGGGAAGAGGAGTTTTTTTAGCTTGGATGATATTAATTACTTTGGCTGGTTTTGCCCAAAGCGGTGAATTGTTCCTGTTAAAAACTTCAGAAATTCAGATACGTGATCCTTTTATTTATGCCAATGAAAAGGACGGTCTTTATTATATGTATGCGGCTACTAAAAAACCTTTCCGAATAAGTGATGGGCGTGCAGGTGTGATGGTTTATAAAAGCAACGATTTGTCGTTATGGACAGAGCCGGAGCTTGTTTTTGTAGTGCCGCAAAATACCTGGGCCGATCCGCAACATGGAATTTGGGCGCCAGAGGTACATTGCTATAAAGGAAAATACTATTTGTTTTGCACTTTAAGCTCAAAAAAGAAATTGGATACGCCCGCAGGCAGACCTCAGAACACATTAAGGGGGACTCAAATTTTTGTTTCTGAGAGTTTGCTTGGTCCTTTTGTGCCAACAGCCCGTTCAGGACCCACTACCCCCGGGGATTGGATGGCGCTGGATGGCACTTTGTATGTAGAAGACGGGATGCCATATATGGTTTTTTGTCATGAATGGACTCAGGTAGAAGATGGAACTTTTGAAAGGGTATTGTTGGCTGATGATTTGAGTCGGGCAATAGGAAAACCTGAAACTATGTTCAGAGCCAGTGATGCTATGTGGACACGTTCGGGTATTAATTATAAAGGCACTCTGTTTTCGGGAAGGGTAACGGACGGGCCTTGGTTTTACAAAACAAAAAATGGGGCCATGCTTACTCTGTGGTCCAGTTTTGATGATACGGGCTATTGTTTGTCGTACGCTGTTTCGCAATGTGGGGATTTAAATGGGGCTTGGATACATCCGGAGAAGCCTTTGCTGGATGAAGGGCACGGACACGGCTGTCTGTTTTACCGTTTCGACGGACAATTGATTTTAGTATGTCATTCACCCAATAACACGCCATTGGCCCGAGCCACTTTTTATGAGATAGAAGACACGGGCAGTGGACTAAAAATAAATGGGAAAATGAATGTTAAATAAGTATGAGTGTGGTTTAATTAGTGAATGTATTTGTTAATAAAAAGTTTTATCTTCGGAAAATGAAAAAATATCATGTAATATTATTCGTTTTGTCATTGCTGTTATTTTCGTGTCAGGAAAAGGTGCAAGTGGATGGTGAATTGAAAAAGTGGCATAAGATAACCCTTTCTTTTAAAGGCCCTAAGGTGTCTGAAAATGATGATAGCAACCCGTTTTTGAATTACAGGATGGATGTCGCGTTTTCTAATGGGAAGGAAACATTTTTGGTGCCGGGGTATTTTGCAGCCGATGGCGAAGCGCACATTACCTCAGCAAGTGAAGGTAATATCTGGAGGGTTCATTTTTCTCCCAATAAAGTTGGTGAGTGGTCTTATAAAGTAAGTTTTAAAAAAGGTATAAATGTTGCGGTGAGCGATAATTCTCACGGGTTTGAATCCGCCGGCTATTTTGATGGAACCGAAGGCGTATTTTATGTGGATGAGACTGATAAGGATGGTGCAGATATGAGGGCTAAAGGTCGTCTGCAATATGTGGGTGAACATTACCTGAAAGAGGCAGAAACAGGAAAGTGGTTTATAAAAGTGGGGGCCGATGCACCAGAGAACTTATTGGCTTTTGACGATTTTGACAATACGCCTAATGCTTTAGGACTAAGAAAAAACTGGTCGGCACATGCGCAGGATTTTAGTAGGGATGCTCTTCACTGCCTTTGGGGTGAGAATGCCGATAAAGGGAAAAACCTACTGGGCGCCATTAATTATTTGTCCGGTAAAAAGATGAATGCTTTTTCTTTTTTGACTTTTAATGTCGATGGTGATGACAGAAATGTATTTCCACATCTGTTGAAAGTGGATTTGCAGACCTATGAAGATTCTGCCAGCCAAAAGAAAACTTACAAACGAGCTTGGAAAGAATTGGTACATCATACACGTTTCGATGTGTCTAAAATGGCACAATGGGAGCAGGTGTTTGAATACGGTACCCAAAAGGGGATGTTCCTTCATTTTAAAACACAGGAGACCGAAAATGATCACCGTATGGACGGTGGCGATTGTGGTGTGGAACGTAAGGTATATTACCGTGAGCTGATTGCCCGCTTTGCGCACCATCCGGCACTTAATTGGAATATGGGCGAAGAGAACACTCAGAAAACACAACAGGTAAAAGAGGCTGTTGATTATGTGCACAGTATTGATCCTTATCATCACTTGATTGTGTTGCATACATTTCCTGAACAGGAAGAAAGATATACACCTCATTTAGGACCTGAATCTAATCTGACCGGTACTTCTAACCAATTGAAAGATACAAAATTCAGAGATGTGCACTCCAGAGTAGTCAGGTGGGTGAAGGCATCAGCTAAAGCAGGCAAAAAATGGGTAGTAGCTGTGGACGAACCCGGCGATGCAGGTCACGCATTGATGCCTGATGCTGAAGATGAATTGAGAATAGAAGCCCGGGGGAATGCCCTTTGGGGTACTCTAATGGGCGGCGGTTGCGGAGTAGAATGGTATTTTGGTTATAAGCATCCGCATTCAGACCTTACTTGTCAGGATTGGCGAAGCAGAGATGAAATGTGGGAACAAAGCTATTATGCCGCTGAATTTTTAAGATCTTTACCCGTAGATAAGATGTTTTCGAAGGATGAGTTGGTGGCAGAAGGAGACTATTGCTTTTGTCAAGAAGGTATCCTTTATGTGGTCTATTTTAAATATGGCACAAAGCAAGGTCATATTGATTTAAGTGGGCAAGAAGGATCTTTTAAGGGGCAGTGGTATAATCCACGAAAAGGAATATATATTGATGAGGAAGTTAAAGTTGTTGCTGGTCAGAAATTAACGCTGGACAAACCTAATAATGAAGATTGGGTGTTGAAATTGATGAAGCATTGAACGTGAATTATATGAGTGATAAATAATAAACCATTGAAATGATGGTTTTTGCTAAAAAAATAGGGGGTATTTATGAAGCAATTAGCAATTTTAGTTACCATTTTGGTGGTAACCAGTCTACAGGCACAAAACATTAAGCGGTTTAGGCATCTGACCATTGATGAAGGTTTAGCACATACCGATGCCACGTGTTTCGAACAGGATGATATGGGGTTTATCTGGATTGGGACCAATTCCGGACTAAACAAGTATGACGGTCGAAGCGTAAAGACTTTTAAAAATAACACTTTGTCGACAGGTAAGATTTATTCTAACCGTATATGGTCTCTGTGTAAACAAGGGGATCTTTTGTGGGTAGGATCTGAACAAGGACTTCAGCTGTTTGACCTTAAGAAAGAGAAATTTAAAGTCTTTTCTTATGAGGGCAATTCTAATAATATTGTTCAAGGTACTGTTAAGAGTATTAAGAGTATAGGCCACTGGTTGTTTGTAAAGGTAAGCGGAAGGTTATACGTTTGCAATTACATATCTGACGAGAATAAGATTAAAATCCGTCCTATTGAAGAACTTTTGGATGAATATCCCGAATGGTTCCCGATCGATGATATAAAAAGCTTTGCAACAGACGATAATTCCTGTTTGTGGCTGGCCGCTAACAAAGGTGTGATAGCCTTTTCTATCCATGATGACCTTTTTGAGTTTGAAGAAGTACACAGAACGTCTAATAATACTATTGGGTTAGACTTCTCGGGCTCTATGTGGTTCATTGATTATTGGGATGATCGTTTGTGGATATCTAAGGGACAGAAACTACATATTGTATCGCTTAATAGTAAAACCCATCGTATCCGAAATTTACTTAAAACTATAGATCTATCTGAGATTTTATCAGGTTTTGTAGTTGATAATGCCAGCCCTGTTGTTACTGAAATTACTGTCGATGAATATGAGAACTTATGGGGCGTGACAAAAGAAGGCTTGTTTCTAATGGAAGATCCTTTGTCTGAACACTCAGAAGCTAAGCTAATTAGGCATTCGGTGACTGATCCCTTGTCGCTTTCCTCTAATCATTTATCAAGTTTATTTGTCGATGGAGCTAATACTTTATGGGTTGGCTCCTGGGGAGGTGGTGTGTCTATTCTTAATCTTGCTCAGAAAAAGTTTAATTTGCTGATGCATGATATTAATATGCCTGCAACCTCATTGTCAAGTCCTTTTGTAAGAGCCATCAACGAAGATGAGAATGGTAATATATGGATAGGTTTAAAAGACAAAGGGGTTGATATTTATAATCCTTTTACAGGACGAGTGACACCTCTATGTCGCTTGACCGGAAAAAAGAATAACCTGAGTTCTACAGAAGTGCGCTCAATATGCAAAGGCGAAAATGTAATGTATGTGGGGACTTCTAATGGTTTAAATAGAATAAACACGAGCAATTACAATAATAAAATTTATAAACAGGAAGTTGATGGTGGGCACTTGCCGAATTCAGCTATTTATGCGATAGAAATAGATCATTATAATCAAGTGTGGTGTGGTACGTGGGGAGGTGGTTTGTCCATACTGAAGTCTACGCCTAATGGAGAGGAGTTTGTACATTTAAATACATCTTCGGAGTTTCCTTTAAGCTCCAATACTATCACCAATTTGTTATTCGACCAAAGTCGAAATGTAATGTTTGCCGCCTCTAGCAAAGGTTTAAACGAGATACAGCTCGATGAGAATGGACAGGTCACAGCCGTTTATTATTATCGCGAGCACGAAGGTGGTGGTTCCTTATCTGGTGAGTATTTATGGCCTATGCTTAAAGAAGGCGATTCGGTATTGTGGATAGGGACCTTGGGCGGTGGGCTAAACCGCTTGGTGTTTGAAGATAAGGCGATAAAAACCACGTTGGCACCTTATACTTCTTCAGCATTCTATCCGGGAGGTCGCAAAGGTGTATGGGATATCGAAACCCTGCTCGAAGATGATAGAGGTAATTTGTGGCTGGCTGGCAAAGGCTTGGCAAAATTCAATAAAAAGGCGCAAGAGTTTTGGCAATTTGATGTGAATGATGGATTGCAAAGTAATGGCTTTAAGATCGGAGCAGCACACAAAGCAACGGACGGAACACTATATTTTGGAGGTATAAATGGGCTAAATTATTTCAGACCAGAAGAAATAAAAGCCAGCACTAACAAACCTAAAGTATCTTTAACAAACCTTTCGGTACAGAATAAGGTGATTAATTCCGGACAGGTTTTGAATAACAGGAAAATCCTTACTAATACACTGGCATATACCGATGAGCTTAGACTTAACTATTTAGAAAATGATTTTTCCATCTCATTTTCGGCTATGCACTATGCCAATCCGTCAAAATGTAGTTACAAGTATATGCTTAAAGGCTATGATGATGACTGGGTTTTTGAAAAAGGAGAGTACCCGATTGCTAACTATTCCAACTTGAAATATGGCGATTATGTCTTTATGGTTAAAGCCTCTAATCATGATGGTATTTTTAGTGACGATATTACAGAATTAAAGGTTCATATCGATGCACCTTGGTGGTTAAGCTTTTGGGCTTTTGTTGTATATGTCGTTTTTGTTTTGGCCGCCACGCTTTTGGTACGCAGGCATCAGCTGAAGTTACTAACTATGCGCAATAATCTGAAAATGGTAGAGGCCGAGGAGGCTAAAAAAGAAGAACTACACCAGATGAAGTTGCAGTTTTTTACCAATATTTCACATGAGTTTAAAACACCGCTCACCTTGATATTATCGCCTATTGAGAAAATGCTTCATTCCGATGTTTCTGATTCAGAACGTAAGGATTTGTTGTGTATGGTCGACAAGAATGCTAAGCGGATGCTGTCTCTTGTTAATGAATTGATGGACTTTAGAAAGTCTGAAAGAGGTAAGATGAACCTTAAATACCATGAAAGCAACCTTACTCATCTCTTAAATGAAGTCTTAGGCTATTATACGGCCGTTTTTAAACAGAAAAATATTGACTTAAAAGTAGAAGCGAGTGATGTAAATGTGTTTGTTGATGACGAATGTGTAACAAAAATTATAAATAACCTTGTATCTAATGCCATCAAGTTTACTGAGGATAATGGTGGAATAGAAATGGTCGTTTTCCGTAGTAGAATAGAAGATATAAAACCATCGTATAAATATGAACATCGTATCGGTAGTGAGTTTGTTGCTAATGAGTATGCGATTTTTAGAATAAAAGATAGTGGAAGTGGCATCACAAAATCGTCTATAGGGCAGGTTTTCGATCGTTTTTATAATGTGAGCACTAAAAGTAATCAGCATCTGGGTACAGGTATTGGTTTAGCGTTGGTTAAGAGTCTGGTTCTATTGCACGAGGGGCAGGTAATTGTAAGTAGTGAGCGAAACGTTGGCACTGAGATATTGGTGGCATTCCCATTGGGAAAAGAACATATCGGTAAGCAAGAGATAGATAATGATGCTGAGAGTAATTTCTCTGTTGATGATATTATCATTGATGGACTTTTAGATGAAGATGAAGAACATTTGTTTGACGATGAGGTAGAAGAGGCCGAAAGAGCGATGTTGGTGGTGGAAGATAATGCAGATGTGCGTAAACTCTTAGTTGACCACTTTAAAGATTCGTTTGTCATTTTTGAAGCAGAAAATGGACGCGTTGGTATTGACATGGCTCTCAAAGAGACACCTGATATTATTATTAGTGATATTATGATGCCTGAGGTAGATGGTCTTGAGCTCTGTAAAACCTTGAAACAAGACTTAAATACGTCACATATTCCAATTATTATGCTTACGGCAAAATCTTCTATGGAAGATCAGATTGAAAGTGCAGAATCAGGAGCCGACGCATATATACCAAAGCCATTTAGCATAAGATTGTTAGATGCTAAAGTGGATGGTTTGTTAGATCATTTCGAAAAGATTAAAGAAAAATATGCATCTGATGTTTTTGCCTCAACGCGTGAAATAGTAAAGAGCCGTAAAGATCAGGAATTTATAGATAAGCTGATAGAGCTGATAGATAAAAATATGGATGATGATGAGTTCTCGGTTTCAGATTTATGTAGGGAACTTGGAATTGGCAGGACTAATCTTTATAAAAAGATTAAGTCGCTTACAGGGCAGTCTTTAGGTGTGTTTATTAGGACTTTGAGGTTAAAGCGAGCCGCTAAGATTCTTGTTAGTGAGGATGTATCTATTACAGAAGTTATTTACAGGGTTGGTATTAATTCTAACTCGTACTTTACTAAAGCCTTCAAGGCGCAGTTTGGAGTTACACCATCCGAATTTGTGGCTAATAAAGGAGATGTGGAAATAGACTTGACACAAGTTTAGTTGTAAGACAATTGAAACTCTTATCTGAAGAAGGAAATGTTTTTTCAGATAAGAGCTTTTTCTATTTGGTTTCCCTAATGACAGTAAGGTACTGTCTTAAAAAGTTGTTTGAATTTATTCAGAAATATGGCGATAACATTTTGATTTATTTGGTTTCTGCTAATTTTTATTATGTTCTGATGTATCCCAATGTAAATCCGGGACCAGAAAAGTTGAGGCCTGTAGCAGATAATCAATATGTCACTCTAGAAATTCCAATAGGACCTTAAACAACTTCATAAAAAAAGCGGCATCCGTAAGACGAATGCCGCTTTGCATTATAACCGTTATAATTAACGTAGTTTAGATCCTTTTACAGCAAAGAATACTAAGTACAAGTAGTAAACAAATAAACAACTAATGGCTGCAATAACAGTTCCTGTTGCAGTTTGGATACCTCCCATAATAGGAGTAAGGATTGCAGCACCAATTACAGATGTTGCAATTACACCAGAAGCTACATCAGCGTGAGGTCCTAAGTCTTCTAATGCAAGGCTATAGATAACTGGCCACATGATAGAGTGGAAAAGACCTGTTCCTAAGAATAAGTATACGCTTAGGCTGCCGGTAGTAAAGATAGCTGCTACTAACATAAGAGCGCCTCCTAATGCACATAATGAAAGGATTTGAGTTGCTCTGAATTTTTTTAAGATAAAAATACCTAACAATCGACCAACCATTAGACCACCCCAGTAGTATTTCAACATATCAGTAAAGTTCATGTCAGTAATTCCCTTTTTAGCTGCGAAATCAGCAAAGAAACTAGGGATACCAATCTCAATACCCATATATACAAAGATAGCAAGAGAACCTAACCATACGTGAGTGTATTTAAAGGCACTTGATTTAAATTTTTTACCGCCTTCTGCAGCTTCTTTTTCTTGCTCTTCGCTGATGTTAGGTAACTTCAAGAAGAACATAATGAAAAGAATTACAGCAGTTGCAATAGCAATACCAATAAATGGACCGCTAACGATTTCTTTAATTTCAGAATTTTCTAATACGCCACTTTTACCAGATAATTTGTCTGATAACAAGATTGATACAAAGATAGGAGCAATAACGGTAGCTACTGAGTTAAGTGCATTAGTTAGGGTAAGACGACTAGCAGAAGTTTCTGCAGGTCCAAGAGCTACTACGTATGGAGCAGCTGCTACTTGTAGTACTACTACACCAATAGCAAAGATAGAAACGGTACATAAAAATCCGATGTAACCATAGCCTACACCAAAACTACAAGCCAAGAAACCTAAAGCAATAAGTCCAAGACCAGTAAAAATAGAGAAACGATATCCAATTTTGTTGATTAAGAATCCAACAGGTACAGATAAGATGTAAGCTCCATAGAAGAAAGTGTTAGGAAGCTGCTTTTGTACGTCGTTAAGACCAAATGCATTTTTTAGAAAGTCGATGGTAGAATTGTTCATCGTGGTAATGAAACCAAACAAGAAAAACAGAGATGCCATCACAACTAACGGAAATAAATATTTATTCTTACTCATGTTTAAAGTTATAAAAGGTTATTAATAGATTCGACTAAAACACTGTTTTAGCTATGTGATATTTAGTGGAGCTCCTCCTAAGAAGGAGGAGCTTAAAAGGACAATTATAATGCTACTTTTACAGCACCTTTAGAGCGGATAAATAGCTTGTGGCAGTTGCCTTCGCCGAAAGTATGCTCCAATGTAGATACATACTCATCCAATAAATCGTTAGGAACGAAAGCCTGGATAGTTCCTGCGAAACCACCACCGTGTACACGCCAAGCTCCTTTACCTTTCAATACCAACTCAGAAAGGGCTAAACCGATAGCTACACTTTGGTATTCAGGGTCGCCTGATACCGATACGTTTTGGTTGTATTTGTATGAGCTGTTACCTGAGTCGATCACTGTTTCTAGGAAAGTTTGGAATTCACCAGCTTCGAGGGCAGCTACCTGGTCTACTACACGGGCATTTTCTACCTGGAAGTGGATAGCACGCAAGATGGCACGGTCTCCTACTTTCTCGCGGATGCTTGGTATAATGTCTACTACTTGTTCCAAAGATACCGGACGCAATACTTCAGCACCTAATTCTTTAGCTACAGATTTCATCTCTGCAGGCAATGCGTTGTACTCTTCGTCCAGGCCACCGTGGCTACCACCTGTATTAGTGATTACCAAAGAATAACCAGTTGTAGCGAAGTCAAAATCCAATGCTTTTACGATAGGCTCAGCCGGGTTTTCGAAATCGATAGTGATGAAGCCACCAACTGCACAAGCGGTCTGGTCCATCAAACCACAGAATTTCATACAAGCGTGTTCCGCTTTTTGACCAATCTTAGCGTTATCAACAGGATCCAATTTTCCATCGTTGAACAATTCGCTGAAGATAGCGCCAATCAATACTTCGAAAGAAGCCGAAGAACTCAAACCTGAACCTTCCGGCACACGACCTTCGATCACTGCGTTGAAACCGCCGATTTCCAAACCAAGGTCTTTGATGCCTTTAGCAATAGCTTTTACAAGGCTGGTAGGGGTTACACCCGGAGCTGTTATTTCAAGATCAGAAAGGTCTACCTCAAAAGGATCAAAACCTTCAGATTTAATTTTTACAATGTCGGTACCGTTAGCGGCTGCTACGGCAATGTTATCAAGGTTGACAGCTCCTGCTAATACGCGGCCGTATTGGTGGTCGGTGTGGTTACCGCCTACCTCAGTACGTCCCGGAGAAGAAAAACAAGTCACGTCGTCGCCGCCGTAAAGCTCCTTGTAATTGTTCATCCATAGTTCGTAACGCTCCGCTTGTGTTTTAAGGATAGCTTCGTCAGTACCGTAAATCTCTTTGAAAAAAGGGTTGTTTCCCCCGTTTATTTTTTCAACTAATGATGCAATTGTTGCCATGGTGTTTTTGTTTTTAGTTAAATGGGTTAATATTAAAAGTGTCTTAAGTATTTAAAGTGTACTTAAGTGTCTTAAGTTAAGTGTTATAATCTACTTTTGCTTGTGTTGTAAATTGACGTGAAAATAGCCAGAAGCTCTTCACCTTCCTTTAGAGTCGGATGCAAATCTTCATCTTTTAGCCATTCCATATCCTGAATAATCTCTAACCAGTAAACTGTTTCACTAGCCTCTCCTTCAGATATTCTGATTTTGTTGATAAAATCAGCTTTACTTTTTGAGCGATTGGCTTCTCTGTAATTAGCACCGACACTTGGTCCTGATTTAGAAACCTGGTATCTTACAGCTCTTCCTTCAGGCGTATCGGGTAGTTTTGCGGACAATTTTAGAATAATTATCGCAAATTTTCGAGTCCGTTTCTCTAAATTTTTGGCAAATTCTTTATTGTCCATGTTTTAAAAGTGTCTAAAGTTTATTGATTCTTAAGTGTCTAGAGTTCATAAAGTATTCTTAAGTTGAAACTGACGTGTCCGAATAACTTAAGACACTTTAAATACTCAAGACACTTAAGA
>DHQI01000086.1:109966-110482 GCA_002408065.1 Bacteroidales bacterium UBA5342 | reverse complement strand
CCAGAAATTTCCCTTGATCCCTATTTCTGAATATAGGATATAAACATAAAACATAGACAAACCACTGTAAAACAGAAAAGGATAGCCCGCGCTATCCTTTTTATGCTCCTCAGTCCCGATGTACTTCGGGATTGAACCTACGACCTACGGATTAATCCCGATGGACATCGGGACCGCTCTAACCATTTGACTCAAAACGCGCAATCAATCTACTTATGGTATTACGTCGCAATAATTCCTCTATATAAGTTTTGCTCTTTTGCTTCTTAATGTGTTTTTCAATCTTTAAAGCTGTAGAACGAGATTCACCAACCTTAAAATAAGCTTTCAGTTCCCAAGGACGATATTTGGAGGTATAAGTGTGTTCCGATGTTATATTATGCTCCTCCAAACGGCGATGTGGATTATCGGTAGAACCAACATAATACTTATCGGCTATTTCTGGATCAAGGGAAATTTCTGGGGGCAATTCAATAAGTTTATATCTTTGTCCATATGAAAGAGCAAGATTTTATC
>DHQI01000086.1:107719-109850 GCA_002408065.1 Bacteroidales bacterium UBA5342 | reverse complement strand
TTATATTATGCTCCTCCAAACGACGATGTGGATTATCGGTAGAACCAACATAATACTTATCGGCTATTTCTGAATATAGGATATAAACATAAAACATAGACAAACCCCTGTAAAACAGAAAAGGATAGCCCGCGCTATCCTTTTTATGCTCCTCAGGTAGGACTTGAACCTACGACCTACGGATTAACAGTCCGCCGCTCTAACCAACTGAGCTACTGAGGAAGATATGTGCCCCTTTTTTCAGAGGCGGTGCAAAAGTAACACTTATTTTTTTACCACCAAATTCTACAACAAAAATATTTCAAAAAAGAGCGTTTAAACTTCAAAACTTACAGGTGTACGATTCACGATGGAGTGCCCAAGCGTTATTTCATCGGTATATTCTAGTTCGTCACCTTTAGCTACCCCACGCGAGAGCATAGAAAGCTTTACATCCTTACCTTTTAGTTTACGGTAAATATAAAAATTTGTGGTATCACCATCCATAGTGGCCGGCAGGGCAAAGATGATTTCTTTCACCTCCTCTTCCTCCACACGCTTGACAAGAGAATCGATTTCCAGATCTCCCGGCACGATACCTTCCGGCAAAGAAATAACGCCACCAAGCACGTGATACACGCCTTTAAATAAAGTCGTATTTTCGACTGCCATCACATCTTTTACATTTTCCACCACACATATCAGAGAATGATCACGCGCCGGATTAGAGCAAATATCGCAGACCTCCACATCAGAGATGTTATGGCATACTTTACAATATTGCACCTCGGTCCGTAAACGCAAAATGGCATTAGAAAAAGCCTCTACCCGTTCTTTATCCTGCCTTAGCATCGACAAGACAAGGCGCAGAGCAGTCTTTTTGCCAATCCCCGGTAATTGCGAAAATTCCTCTACGGCATCTTCCAGAAGTTGTGATGGAAAAGTGATATCCTGCATAAACTATGATACAAAGCGTGAATATGAAAAAGAGAGAATGTATGAATGAAAGAATCTACACCACATTCACACACCCAAGGATGAATCTTAAATCAAATTTTTTGAATTATTTTTCTTCCCACTTTTCAATCGCTTCTTTATTATCCAACAAGAAGTCAATATCGTCAAAACCATTGATCAAGCATTCTTTTTTATAGCCGTTGATTTCAAAAGACTCGGTACTGGCGGTAGAAGAAATGGTGATTGTTTGTGCCGGCAAATCCACTCTAACCGTTACTTTTGCATCTTTCTTTATTTCAGCAAAAAGCTCTGCCAGGAAACCTTCAGACACAGTTACAGGCAATACGCCATTATTCAGTGAATTATTGCGGAATATATCTGCAAAAAAGCTGGACACTACAACTTTGAATCCATAGCCTGCAACAGCCCAAGCTGCATGTTCACGGCTCGATCCACTACCAAAGTTTTTACCTGCTACTAGTATATCTCCACTGTAAGTATCATCATTTAAAACGAAATCTTTGATTGGATTTCCTTCTTTGTCGTAACGCCAGTCGCAAAACAAGTTATCACCAAAACCATCTTTCGACGTCGCTTTCAAGAAGCGGGCAGGAATGATCTGGTCAGTATCTACATTTTCGATTGGCAATGGAATACAGCTTGATTCTACTACGGTTAATTTTTCCATAATTGTATTTAATTAAAATTATTATTTCTTTTTTTAGACTAAAACATTTTATTTTTATGACATAAGACATGTCATCACGACTTTCGTCTTATAAATCATTTCATCTGTTACTATACATTCGCCAGACGCATTACATCAGCAAACACACCTGAGGCTGTCACTTCTTTTCCGGCGCCAGCCCCTTTTACTACTAAAGGCTGATCGGCATAACGCTGTGTATACAACAATACGATATTATCCATGCCATCAAGATAATAAGCTGGATGACTCTCGTCCACAGCCTGCAATCCTGTTACAGCTTTGCCACTATCAAAATCAGCCACATAGCGTAATTTTTTACCTTCAGCTGCTGCCTCGCTTCGTATTTTCTCAATGGCGAGATCATTCTTTTTCAAGTTAACCAATAGGTCATCAAAAGAATCACACTTCATCTCCTCAGCAGGGATAATGTCTTTAGAGGCCACATCTTCAAGTTCCATCAGATTACCGCCCACACGTGCCAAAATC
>DHQI01000086.1:99103-107522 GCA_002408065.1 Bacteroidales bacterium UBA5342 | reverse complement strand
CCGCCCACACGTGCCAAAATCAATATTTTACGCATCACATCCAAGCCACTCAAGTCAATAGACGGATCCGGCTCTGTCAGCCCCAGTTCGCGGGCTTGAACCACCGCTTGCGAGAAGGGTAAATCTTCCGCTATATTATTAAAGATATAGTTTAAACTACCTGACAAGACCGCTTGAATTTTCACTATTTTATCGCCGGCAGCCACCAGATCTTCTATAGTTTTAAGTATAGGAAGGCCAGCCCCTACATTGGTTTCATTTAAAAATTTAAGACCTTTAGCTTTAATAAGCGCTTTAAAATCCTCTAACTCGGACAAAGGAGATGAGGCCATCACTTTATTAGAAGCCACAATAGACACATTCTGCTCAGCTACCGCTTTGTATATTTTAGGCACATCGTAAGAGGCCGTATTATCCACAAAGATAGCATGACGTAAATTCTGCGCCTTGATATTTTCCACAAAAGCATTCAGATCCATCTTGATTTCAGATGCCTCTAACTGTTTTTTATAAGTATTAAGGTCAATACCTTTTTCATCAAACAACATCTTGCGGGAATTGGCGACCCCTACCAGGCGTACATCGATGCCATATTCATTTTTTAAGTATTCACTTTGATCACGTAACTGCTCCAGCATAGTACCACCAACAGTTCCTACACCAACAGCATAAAGGTGTACTTTGCGGTATTTTGATAAAAAGAAACCATCGTGGAGCACATTCAAGGCCTTCTTGGTCTGTTCTTCCTTTATCACGACCGAAATATTACGTTCCGTTCCTCCCTGAGCAATAGCACGAACATTAATACCATTAAGCCCTAACTGACGCAAAGCCTTACCCGAAACGCCAGCCGATTCACGCATTTTATCGCCCACAATGGCCACAATAGAAAGGCCACTTTCGCTCACAGTCTGGCGCATTTTACCATTCCCTATTTCAGTTTCAAATTCAGCATTCAACCGTTCTACTGCCAAATCGCTCTTTTTCTTGACCACTCCCAAACTAATGGTATGCTCCGAAGAACTCTGTGTGATCAACAAGACATTTATCCCAGCATCGCTCAGGGCCTTAAATACCCGCATAGCAATTCCCGGCACCCCCACCATACCACTTCCGGTCACAGTAATCAGCGAAACATCTGACACCGATGAAAAACCTTTAACTACAGCTCCCTCCTTATCTTCTGCTCTACTGATAACAGTTCCTTCAAAATCAGGATTAAACGTATTTTTCACCAAGATAGGAATCTGTTTCACCATACAAGGTGCTACAGAAATAGAATACAAAACCTTAGCTCCAAAGTAAGATAATTCCATCGCCTCTTCGTAGCTCAAATGTGAAATACTATATGCCGACGACACCATTTGTGGCGAAGCTGTTAACACACCATCCACGTCAGTCCATATATCGACACGTTCAGCATCGAGAAAATGACCAATAAGTGAGGCCGTATAATCAGAGCCTCCACGCCCCAAGTTGGTCATATTACCCGAAAAGGTAGTGGCTAAAAAGCCCGGCACCACAGCTAGTTTATTGACCGAAGCAAAAACCTCTTTAGCCTTAGCTGTAGAAACTTTCATATTCACTTTGGCATTGGTATAGTTTTCGTCTGTTGTGACAAAATCTGCCGAATTAACCAGCTCATTATCTATCCCTTCGGCTTTAAACACAGCACTAATCAAACGCGAAGAAAGGCGTTCACCAATACTTACCAGACGAGCTTTTGCTTTGTCAGAATACTCATTAAGAATCTGAATACCTTTGCATATATCTTCTGCCTCGTGACACAAAGCGAGAGTAAATATCTTTAACTCTTCCTGCTCTTGCGGTAACACCAAAGCTTCAATAACTTCAAAGTGCTTTTTCTCAACAGCCTTGATATAATCTACATAGCCATGAGCTTTAGAAACGGAGGTATCACCGGCCGCTTCGAGCATATTCGTGACGCCTTGCATCGCAGACACTACCACCACCAAATCATTTTGGTGAGAATAGCTTTTCACGACTTGCATCACTTTCTGTATGCTACCTACACTACCTACGGAAGAACCGCCGAACTTTAATACTATCATATAAAAACAAATTTCAAATTCTTAAGCACTAAAAATTCAAAACAACTACTCTTTTTTAATTTTGAACTAAGAATTTTAAATTATCCTAATCTAACTTCAATACTGCCAAAAAGGCCTTCTGTGGCACCTCTACGCTACCAATTTGTTTCATTCTTTTTTTACCCTTTTTTTGTTTTTCCAACAGCTTACGCTTACGGGTAATATCCCCCCCATAACATTTAGCGGTCACATCTTTGCGCACAGCTTTTACCGTTTCGCGGGAAATAATTTTAGCCCCTATAGCCCCTTGTATCGCAATATCAAATTGCTGACGCGGAATCAGCTCTTTCAATTTGGCACACATACGGCGTCCCATTGCTACAGAATTATCAACATGCAACAAGGTCGAAAGGGCATCTACCGCTTCGCCGTTTAGGAGAATATCCAACTTCACCAATTTAGCAGGACGAAAATCGAGGTGATAATAATCGAAAGAGGCATAACCCTTCGACACACTCTTCAGTTTATCATAAAAGTCGAAAACGATTTCGCCGAGCGGCATATCAAAGACAATTTCCACACGGTCACCTGTGAGGAATTCCTGCTTGATAAGTTCGGCGCGTTTCCCCAAACAAAGAGTCATACACTGACCAAAATAGCCACTTTGTGTGATAATGGTAGCACGAATAAAAGGCTCCTCGATATGATCTATCATCATCTGATCAGGCAATTCGCTAGGTGTGTACACCTCCAGCACTTCGCCCTGCTTGGTATACACCATATACTCCACGTTAGGAACCGTGGTGATTACATTTTGGTTAAACTCACGGTCTAAGCGCTCCTGAATGATTTCCATATGAAGAAGTCCCAGAAAACCACAACGGAAGCCAAAACCCAAAGCGGCAGATGATTCGGGCACAAAAGTCAGGGAAGCATCATTTAGCTGAAGCTTTTCGATAGAAGCACGCAAGTCTTCGTAATCCTCTGTATCAATAGGATAAACACCGGCAAAAACCATCGGCTTTACCTCTTCAAAACCGGAAACGGCTTTTTCACAAGGCGCTTTATGATGTGTCAAAGTATCCCCTACTTTTACCTCAGCAGAGGTTTTAATGCCGGAAATAACATACCCCACATCACCGGCTTTAAGTTCTTTTTGGGGCTCCATCACCAAACGAAGCGTCCCTATTTCATCAGCAAAATAGTCTTTTGCGGTATTCAGAAAACGGACATGCTCACCTTTTTTCAGCGTCCCATTAACCACCTTCACATAAGCTATGATACCACGAAAGGGGTTGAAGACAGAATCGAAAACCATACACTGTAATGGCGCTTCGGGGTCACCTTCCGGCGCAGGGATACGCTCAACGATGGCTTGCAATATTTCATCCACACCTTGTCCTGTTTTTCCACTGGCATGTATTATTTCTTCGTAGTCACAACCTAGCAAATCCACGATTTGATCACTAACCTCCTCAGGCATAGCATTGTCCAGGTCTATTTTATTGAGAACCGGAATAATCTCCAAATCATTTTCTATAGCCAGATAAAGATTCGAAATAGTTTGCGCCTGAATGCCTTGCGTAGAATCCACAATTAAGAGTGCACCTTCGCAGGCAGCAATAGAACGCGACACTTCATACGAGAAATCTACGTGTCCCGGCGTATCTATTAAGTTCAGTGTATACTCCTGATCACCTTGTTTGTAGTTCATCTGGATAGCGTGACTCTTGATGGTAATACCACGTTCACGCTCCAAATCCATATCATCGAGCACTTGAGCCTGTAAGTCTTTGGCAGACACTGTTTGAGTCATCTCCAAAAGACGGTCGGCCAAGGTGCTTTTACCGTGATCGATGTGAGCTATTATGCAAAAATTCCTAATCTTCTTCATGCGTTCTTCTTATAATAATGCAAAGGGGCACAAAGATAGTAAAAAGATGAGAGATTTTGGCGGGAAAAGCATAGAGTTGGAAAGCCTAAACAGCCCGCTGATTTTCAAAAGCTTAAGAAAGATTTGAAATGACGCTTAATCACCTTATATTCACGCAAATAAACCACCCATCTCCGTAGTAAGCCCATGCACTTAAGACATAGACCATCACAATGGTCTTATCTACAGACCTGTCGGCGGAATTAGATTTAGACGAACTCTACTATTTATATTAATAGTTCGTCAATCTGTTTCTTTAAATGATTTTTAAATGATTATCAAAATCTCATATTCGCCATATACCGCTGTATTTCTGCACCATATTGAAATTTAGAGTTTTTTGTAATTGAAAGTTAAACGAAGTGTTGTTACATCAAACTCACCTCATAAAAGAGGGTTGAAAATTCTAAGCTAAACGCAATGATGATTAGGAATCAGGACTAATAAAAGTAGGTCTTTTGCAACAAAGCAGATAATCCATCCTCCCCCCCCCTCCTCCCCATCAATAGGGATATACACCTCGGCAAAGCTTGAATACGGATTGGTTTTATTACATTTGTATTCTAAAAATCAAACATAGATGAAAAACAGAATCACAGAATTATTCAATATAAAATATCCGATCGTACAAGGCGGAATGGTATGGTGCAGTGGTTGGGAATTGGCTTCAGCAGTAAGTGAGAATGGCGGTCTTGGATTAATAGGTGCGGGATCGATGGATGCCAAAACTTTAGGTGTACATATAGACAAAGCATTAGCAGCTACAAGCAAACCCGTGGGCGTTAACTTGCCACTCTTAAAACCTGAAGTGAGCGATATGGTGGATATGATTATAGCCAAAGGTATCAAAGTCGTTTTTACTTCTGCTGGAAACCCTAAAACCTGGACTAAGAAATTTCAGGATGCCGGCGTCACCGTGGCTCACGTGGTAGCTAATACTAAATTTGCTAAAAAATGTGAAGAAGCCGGTGTAGATGCTATTGTAGCCGAAGGCTTTGAGGCAGGTGGGCACAATGGACGCGAAGAAACAACAACCCTTACATTGATACCACACATTCGCAAGGTAACAAGTTTGCCCCTGATAGCGGCGGGTGGTATTGCAAGCGGTGAAGCTATGTATGCCACTATGTCACTGGGAGCTGAAGGTGTGCAGATAGGTTCTTTATTTGCCTCTGCTGAGGAGAGCTCGGCCCATGCTAACTTCAAACAACGCATTCTTGATTCGGTGGAAGGTTCGACACAGCTAAGTCTGAAAAAACTAACACCGGTACGTCTTATCAAAAATGAATTTTACAAAAACATACATGATGCTGAATACCAAGGTGCCGAGAAAGAAGAATTACTTGAAATACTGGGGCGTGGACGTTCAAAACGTGGTATTTTCGAAGGCGATATGGTAGATGGAGAACTGGAAATAGGCCAAATAGCTGCTATGATTGATAAAGTGGAACCTGTATATGACATCATCAAACGACTAATAGAAGAATTTAATACAACGGCAGATAAAATGAGTCCGGCAAAACTCTAACAAAGCAAGGTCCACAGCACAACACTTCTACTTCGCTGCTTACCTTTTAATGTCAAATACAGTCGATATGCACCGCCCTTCATTATTAAAATATCTTTTGTGTTTATCTATCATTTTCACATTAATATTGCTACCGGGCTGCAATGCTGAGAAACGCCTTCAAAAAGCTATCATGGAGCTGGACCAAAACAAGCTCAACAAGCAGCGCGCCTGGCCCTATAACTATACTTTCCAGGAATACACATACCAACTGGACAACGCAAAATTACGGCAGGAGTTTTACCGAAAGAGGGGAATTCAGGCACGCATAGCCGGAGACAAACGCACGCAGGCCGTCATGGAAAAAAATGTGGATCAATATCAGAAAACAATTGACAGACTAGAGGACGATAAGGAATTTTACAAGGTGTACAAAATGCGCGAGCATGAAATAAAGCTAAAGCTTAAAGAAGAACAAAAAGTGCAAGCAGCCATAGAAAAGCGAAAACAAAAACTAGACAAAGAAGCTCTAAAGCGCGACAAGACTCAGGACAAACACAAGAAAAAACTTCAACGCGAACGCCAAAGTATACTGGACAACAAAATGAAGCGCCTCGAAAACCAGAAAAAAGAATATATAAGCACACACAAAGAAACAGAGAAAACTCTAAAAGACAGACGCAAAGAGCTATCAACACTCGAAAAAATCGCCACCGAATCAGGGAGTCCTAACGACACAGGTTTTGAAGAAGAACGCGAAAGATTAAACAACGAGATAGAACGTTTAAACAATACAAGCATCGACTTGCTAAACGATATTGATTCTATAAATATCGTGATTGAAAAATTCATATTCGAAAATTACAACAAGAAAGACACTGTTGTCGAAAATCAGATGAAACTCACACCCCAAACCGTTCCACAAAAAACGACTCCAATAGAAAAAAGCGATAGCATCAAGTGATATACAAAAGCTCCATCCGTAAACGAGCAAATAGCCATAGTAATTTTCACCAATACCAAATTGTTAAAGTTCACGCAAAGCAGCTCAATACGGATCACGCAGACTTTTGGGGAAACTGTTCTTAAGCACCTTGAATAAAAAACATGTAGAACTAAATTGTTAAGCCCTCATCAAAGCTCTTCAGCAGCATTTTAGCCTCCCACAGAATTCAATCTTGATCCCTCAATCCTCAGCAGGTAAAAATCCATGTTTCACCCAGAGATGTCGGGCCATAGGCGTATCCAGGTATTGATAGAATAAATTTGCTCCTTTCTTTTTCTGACATTGAACAGCTAAAAAAGCAATTGGCTTGTGCGATTCCGAAGGTATTTCAGACAGTATCTTCACTTTGTCCGAAGCCATTGCATCTGACCGAAAAACGATTCCGACAGGCGCCTCCTCCATTTCAACTACCCACAGTGCCGAACGCACATCTTTACCGGGCAAAACCTGCCCTTTCACCTGAGAATAAAGACCATAATAATCGAGCGATTGTTTAGCATAAGCACCTACAGGCACATAAGAAGGATCACCGATGGAGAGAAAACCACCTTGCAATAAGGTTATAAGATCAGCCTCTTGCCCAAAGACAAAAGAATTTATGGGGTTTTTCTTTGGAACAACCAATACTATTTCATTCTTAGCCACATTCATTACCCTGTGATCCAACACCAGGTTCAGACTATCAATAAAATCCACCCATTTTCGGTTGGCAGAAATAAAGACATCCGGCACTTGTCCCATGGCAATTTGCTGGGCCAAAACACCACTTGGCCCCCAACTGACAAGCACTTTAAAATCAGAATTAGCCACTTGAAATGAATCAATGATTTCACTCACCACCTCCTTCATTCCAACTCCGGCAAACACCAGCACTTCGGCTTGTTTCTCTTCCTTTGGCTTACAAGCAGCGATACTCATCAGCACAATGAAAGCTACATACTTTATCATATCAGATTTTTTCTATTTGCGCTTTAATATCAGCCGGCGGAGCAAAATACATCCAGGAGGTCACCAGGACCTCAGCACCTGCCCTAGCATAATCTGCCGCATTAGCCGCATTCACCCCACCAGCTGCTATTAGCACTATGTCCTGATTGATGGCTTCGCACGTTGCCTTACAAAGGGAAAAATCTGCAGGCGGTAGTTTATCCATTTGTATCACATCAGCACCTGATGCTGCTATTAGCTTTGCCTCGTCAATGCTGTGAGCCTCAACAACTATTTTACGCTCTTTTTGCTTGGTGCGTATTTTATCTACGACCTCTTTAATATTCTCATAAGCTCCTGAGAACAATAGATGTTCACGAAATATCAGAATAGTATCAGATAAGCCCGTGCGGTGCGGAACACCACCACCAGCCATCAGGGCTTTTAAGGCTATCTTTTTCAAATACGGCGGATGCTTACGCGTGCCTGCCACTTGTACTTTTGCATTTACCGATTGTGCTGCCTGCACCAGATTATAAGTGCGGGTAGCAATGCCAGAAGCAAACTCAATCATTGCTAATCCGGTGCGCCATACCATATGAACAGTAGTAGCGTCGCCTTCGGCTTCAATCATCTTTTCACCTTCTTTCAGTAAGGCACCGGAAGACTCTACATAGTGCACCGTTAATCCCGTCTTTTTATACATTCTTTCGGCCTCCTCCAGACCACTCACTACCATATCATGGCGGGCATACATCGTTATTCGTGCCTTTTGTCCTGCAAAATCCATCAGGTAAGAGGTCATATCCCCCATCGGGACATCATCCTCTACCAAGCGATCGATGTCATTTTCGGTAAAATATATCATAAGATTGCAATTTTAAACTTCCTGGAAAACAATTTAAATATTTTAACTCTTTTACAGAGCAAATTTAATCATTATATTTCCATTTAAAGTTTATTTGCATCTTTTTGCCCCCTACTGCTAAAAAATA
>DHQI01000086.1:7200-98909 GCA_002408065.1 Bacteroidales bacterium UBA5342 | reverse complement strand
CCCTACTGCTAAAAAATATAAGAAAATCGCAATCAAAAAAAGGTTTAACCGCTAGGCCAAACCTTTTCATTGATGCAATCTTAATCTACGCTTACAACACACTAATCATCTATCACCGAAAGGCTTTCTATCTAAGCTCAGATTGGTGAGAATGAACAACTTTCCAGCCATCAGTCTCCTTTTTATAAACAAAAGACCACAGAAAACCAGTATCAATCACGCGTCCATCATTTAAAGTAGTCGTCGCTTTTCCCTTAGTACTCACTAAAACTACAGTGTCAGAAAGTGTCGTTATGCGCTTTTCCTTGATGGTAATTTTTTGATCTTTAACATTTCTCATATGATATTTAACATCCAATGTCATCATATAATAAGAACAAAAGTATTTACCATTGCCTATAAAGCCTGCTTTATGGCTATCATCTACCCCCTCACTCAGACTATTAAGATCCAAATTCTCAGCATGTCTAATAGATTCCATAAACAATCCATCAACCTCTTCCTCAGGGGTTTGTGCACTCAAAGCTACAAATAAAAACATGACATTTAAGAGGGTAATAAAAGTTTTCATAGGCATCGTTTAAAAACGTTATCATTACAAACCTATGAAAATTGTTTCAAATACAAAAAAGTTATAAGCAGAAAAGCTCTGACTTCAGAAAATCAGTCCCCACATTATTTAAGCCACAAAGCTTTCAATGACACCATCAAGCTCCTAAAAAATAGTTCTATTATTGATAAAGACTAGCAGCAATCGCCTTCAAATCATCCTCTCCTTTACAGTTTGGATATTTAGCGTTCATCTGAGCTACAAAATCATCGGCACTTGAAGCTTTCTGGGCCATTTTTTGCATTGTTTTCAGGTATTTAATCTGGAACTTCAAATCATCATCACCAGCTTTGCCCATTCCGTGGGATCCTAAAAGCAAAGTATATTTACCACTTTTTGCTTTCATAGCATCTGCTAAAGCGCCATCAATACCTGCTTTTCCTTTAATCTGATTCTTAGAAGCATGATGATTAACTGCAGGAGCAAAATGCTGATAATACACCTCAGCACCAATGGCAATATTAACACCCGGCATTCCCGGTACATTTGTTGGTTCCAGCACATACTCTACACCGTCTACTGTAAAAACACTGTTGGCATCGATGTGCTCATCAAATTCCACCACTTCGGTATCCATAGCACCTTCAAAAGCCTGTGCAAAAAAACCAAGCATCCCTTTGGCCGCATCGGAGCTCATAAATTGTGCCATAGGCTTGGTGATCACCTTGTCAACATCGGGATACACTTTCAGACCGGCAGCGTGAAAAGACACCAGCACTTTTTCAATCGGCTTACCCAGCTTATCGGTATAAGCCATAAATTCTTCTACCTTGCCTTTAAAAGCTTGCGGCTCTATGATGACCAAACTATTTTCACCTTCAATAATAAACGACACATCGGCCATAGGGTCAAAAGAGGCATAGGTGTGAACTGTAAAATTGTCAAATTTGTCCGTTGAGAAATTTGCTTGTGCATAAGCTGCTACCACGAGCAGACTTGTCACCATAAGGGTCATTACTTTTTTCATTGTATTTATTTATTAAAAATTTTACGGTGCAAAAGTAGCGTAGCACAGATAAGCCGGAAAGGTAAGAATGGGTCTTTGGGTGGTAAAATAATGCCGTAGACTAAAAAAGGCCCGACCCCGAAACATCGGAACCAGACCTTTTCATATATTCATTAACACGAAAGGGTTCGAACCCTTTCAGGGTTTGTTATTTACTAGCGCAATGCAGCCTGTGCAGCCGCCAAACGTGCAATAGGCACACGGAATGGAGAACAAGACACATAGTCGAGACCTGTACGATGACAGAACTCAACAGACGATGGCTCACCACCGTGCTCGCCACAGATACCCAACTTAATCTCAGGACGTGTTGCACGACCTCTTTCAGCAGCAATCTCTACCAACTGGCCTACACCTGTTTGGTCAAGCGCCTGGAATGGATCTTGTTTCAGCAGACCTTTTGCAAGGTAAACAGGCAAGAATTTACCGGCATCATCACGTGAGTAACCAAAAGTCATCTGCGTCAAATCATTGGTACCAAATGAGAAGAATTCGGCTTTGCTTGCAATCAAGTCAGCCGTCAGAGCCGCACGCGGAATCTCAATCATAGTACCTACCATATAGTCTACCTCAACACCTTTTTCGGCTTGCACCTCAGTAGCTACACGACGAATTATCTCCTCTTGCATCTCAAACTCTTTGATGGTGCCGATAAGTGGCACCATAATTTCCGGCTTCGGATCTTTACCCGCAGCTTTCAAATCACAAGCTGCTTCCATAATAGCGCGCGCCTGCATCTCTGTGATTTCAGGATAAGTATTACCCAAACGACATCCACGATGCCCCAACATAGGGTTAAATTCGTGCAATCCGTCCACTTTCGCTTTAATCACCTCCTGAGCAATACCTGTTCTTTCAGCCATTTCCTTCTGAGAGTCCTCATCATTAGGCGTAAACTCGTGCAATGGCGGATCCAACAAACGTATAGTAACACCGTGCCCGTCCATTGCTTCAAGAATACCGTGGAAGTCTTCACGCTGAATAGGCAATAATTTAGCCAAAGCCTCTTTGCGGCCCTCCACGTCGTTAGCCAAAATCATTTCACGCATTTTCCAGATACGGTCGCCCTCGAAGAACATATGCTCTGTACGGCAAAGACCAATACCTTTAGCACCAAATTCGGCAGCAGCTTTTGCATCAGCAGGAGAATCAGCATTCGTACGCACATACATACGGGTATATTTCTCAGCCATCTCCATGATACGACCAAAGTCACCATCCAATGAAGGAGAAACGGTAGCCACCTGCCCTTCGTAAACAATACCAGTAGTACCATTCAAAGAGATAAAGTCACCTTCGTTGTAAGTGACACCATCGATGCTCATAGAGTCTGATTTCACAGCAAGACCAGCCGCCGAAGAGATACAACACTTACCCATACCGCGGGCAACAACAGCCGCATGAGACGTCATACCACCACGCTCAGTAAGAATACCCTCAGCAGCATACATACCTTTCAAATCTTCAGGAGAAGTCTCGCGGCGAACAAGAATCACTTTCTTACCGTCAGCCGCCCATTTTTCAGCTTCTTCGGCCGAGAATACCACCTTACCGGTAGCCGCCCCCGGTGAAGCTGGTAAACCTTTAGAAAGCTCTTTGGCAGCCGCCAATGCTTTAAGGTCAAAAACAGGGTGAAGTAATTCGTCCAATTTATTAGCTTCCTGACGTAAAAGCGCTGTTTTTTCGTCGATCATACCTTCGTCCAGCATATCCACGGCCATTTTTACCATTGCCGCACCGGTACGTTTACCATTACGTGTCTGCAACATCCAAAGGCTACCATCCTGTACGGTAAACTCCATATCCTGCATATCGTGATAGTGGTCTTCAAGCTTTTGCTGTACAGCATCCAACTCAGCATAAAGCTCAGGCATCGCTTCTTCCATAGAAGGGAAATTCGCTTTACGATCTTCTTCCGAAGTACCGTTGCGTTCCGCCCAGCGTCTTGAGCCTTCAAGTGTAATCTCTTGTGGTGTACGGATACCCGCTACCACATCCTCACCTTGAGCATTGATAAGATATTCACCATTAAAAATATTTTCACCGGTAGAAGCATCACGCGAGAAACAAACACCTGTAGCAGATGTATCTCCCATGTTACCATATACCATAGCCTGTACGTTTACAGCCGTACCCCACTCGTCAGGAATTTGCTCCATACGACGGTAGAGGATAGCGCGTTCAGTATTCCACGAATCGAATACTGCACAAATAGCACCCCAAAGCTGATCCCAAGGGTTAATAGGGAAGTCAACACCGGCATACTTACGCACAACAGCTTTATACGACTCTACAAGACCTTTAAGATCATCTACCGTTAATTCTGTATCTACTTTATAGCCTTTAGCTTCTTTTAGTTTATCCAATTCTACTTCAAATGGGTTAACCTCAGCTTCCACCCCCATTACCACATCACCATACATATGAATAAAGCGACGGTAAGAGTCATACGCAAATTTAGCATTACCCGATTTTTCAGCAACAATTTCTACTGTTTCATCATTCATTCCCAGATTCAGAACAGTGTCCATCATTCCGGGCATTGAGGTACGTGCCCCCGAACGAACAGAGACTAACAATGGGAACGTTCCATCAGTGGAACCAAATTTAGCATTCATTACTTTTTCAGTATCCGCAATAGCCGCTTCTACCTCAGCTTTCATTAAATCTACAACCACATCCTTACCTTTTTCGTTGTACTCGGTACATACATCAGTAGTAATTGTAAAACCAGCAGGCACAGGCACACCAATCAGGTTCATTTCGGCCAGATTGGCTCCTTTACCCCCTAACAGGTTTCTCATGTCCGCCTTACCTTCAGCCTTTCCATTACCAAAGGTATAAACTCGTTTTGTTCCCATAAGCTTAATTTTGATTATTGTTTGTGTTACTAATTAAAATAGAGATCTCGCGAAAAGATAATGTATGGTTTCCATTATCTTACAATGCTCTTTTCACCTCTTCGAAATCAAGCTTGTGAAAAAAGCGTCCCAAAAATAAGTTTTTTTTTCAAGAAAACAGGATTAAATGGCAGCGATTTTAGGCCTTTTTGCTATTTCGACATAGCATTTTAATAGTCAGACAAATACACTTACCTCATTTTTGACAAAAAATTTTTCATCCATAAAAGACTGATTTTTTTTGACTAAGAGGTAGGCTCATCTTGTTATTGGGCAATATCACAACATATGTATTCCCTTCTATGTTATCAACACTTCGCCTTGCCCCAAAAGGGAATAAACTGTTCACGTTTTAAAGATAAAAATTTGGCTCGCCCGGTAATCCTGTGAAATCAGCATCCTTCAATAAGTAACAATATTTACCCCTATTTTTTTATAATTCACCACAGCAAGCCCTGAACAAAACCCCGATTTCAAGCGTTTTCAAAGCAATAAAATCAAGCTTAAAATGAAACCCGTTTCCTCGACCATCATTAGTGAATTAAAGGCTGAAAACGAACGTCTCAAACTCATCGTAAAACGCATGAGTGAGGGCGAAAGTAATTGGTATAAAAACCTTTTTAACAACAGTAACAATGCTCTGGCTATATGCCGTTCATTTTCGGATTTCCCCTCTACTATAGTCGATTGTAACGAGCAGTTCAGAGACCTCACCCAACGCACTGATCAGCAAATCATAGGCAAGGATTTCATGGATCTCATGGGCAAAGGGGAAAAACGAAAATTCTTTGTCCAAACCCTGAGCTCTTCCTCCCAAAAATCGCTCAAGAGTTTCCCTCTAATTTTAACCGACGGACATGGGCAAAACCTTAAGATGGAAATTAGCACCAGCTTTTTTGATGCCGATGGAGAGCGCATGATTATTGTCACGCTAAAGCCGGAAAATATTCACAAAACCATTCTACAGGAAGGAATAGAACAACTATTAACCCGTAGCGAACAGGTTTTTTTCGGCATAGTGGCCGATGATATTCTACAGTTTGATTACGTCTCTTTTTCAGCATATAAAACTACCGGTTATTCCTCCGACCAACTCCTCCTTAACCCTTTTTTATTCTGGAACAATTGTCACCCTGAAGATCTTAGCCGTCTAAAAAAGGTACTTAAGAGTGACAAGACCTTTGAACCCAACCACCTGATACGTTTTATACGTCAAGACGGACAAATGATATGGCTCGACATCTCTATTATAAGCTATAGCGGTAAAGACGAGAACGACCTCAGCTATTATGCCGTAGCCCGTGAAGTCACCGCCCAACAAAAGAAAAAACGCCTTCACCGCAAAAAAGAGCAATACAACCAACTCATCTTCCATGCCGCCAAAACACTGATAGGCAACTATGAGGAAGTGGAACTTGTTGAGTTTCTAGAACAGACCGGCAAACAGATTAATGCTGACCGGTTTTCTGTTTATCTGGAAAACAATGGAGAAAGCATTTTTTCGCAAAATGTATTTAGCGAGCACCTCAGCGTCAACGACAAAACCTACCTGAGCTCTAACATAGTAGCGTGGCAAGAATTCAAAGACGACTTCAAGGAATTCCCCGTATTGGTGTACCATAGCGATGACGACGCCTTCCATCTCAAAAAACAACACCATGAATTCCTGACTAAACTTAAAGTAAAATCAGGGCTTATCATTCCAATGATGAAAGATGGTAAGGCGCAAGGCTTTGTTTATTGCACCACCTTATTGCGTCACCGAAGATGGGACCGCACCGATATCAGTTTTCTCACCAGCCTGAGTCAACTGTTAGTAAAAGCACTCCTGAAGGAGTAAAAAAGCACAATTTTCAAGAAAAATAAAATTGAAAAGTCGACTTTGCAAAATCCATAAGCATCAGTTATTTAGATTATTGCAAGACAAATAAATGGCATAAAATACAACTCAAAAGTTCCATTCACAGAGAGCCCGTAAATCCTCTCTTTTTCTCTTTTATAAAATGGCATAAATCGCTATATTTGCGCTTCTTTTTTGGGAACCATAAAACAATAGATAATATGTCAATCAAAATTATTAGCGCACAAGAAGCTGCGAGCCATGTAAAACATGACTTCAATGTGGCTTTTAGTGGCTTTACTCCAGCCGGATCACCCAAGGTGGTTGCCGGCGCTATCGCAGAGATAGCCAAAGCAGAACACGCCAAAGGAAACCCTTTCAAAGTAGGCGTGTTAACAGGAGCCTCTACAGGCGACACATTAGACGGTGTACTTACCCGTGCCGAAGCGGTAAAATTCCGAACGCCTTACCAGTCTAACAAAGATCTTCGCAACTCGATGAATACTGGTAAAATTCACTATTTTGACCGTCACCTTTCAAGTTTACCTCAAGATATGCGTTACGGTTTTTTTGGAGACATTGATGTGGCTGTAATAGAAGCTGCTGATGTAACAGACGAGGGCGAGATTCTTTTGACTTCTGCTGTAGGTATTGCTCCTACGGCGGCTTCTTTGGCCAAAAAAATCATCATCGAACGCAACTCTTCGCACCCAAAAGAAATTCGTGGTCTTCACGATTTATTAGAACTTCAAGATCCTCCATACCGTAAGGATGTTGGCATTTGCTGTCCTGAAGAGCGCATTGGCGAACCGGTATTAAAAGTTGACCCGGCTAAAATCATTGGTATTGTAGAAACGACATCGAATGATGAAATAGGCGGTTTCACTCCGGTAGACGAAACAACTGCAAAGATTGGTGATAACGTGGCTAACTTCTTGGCAGAACAATTGAAGAAAGGTTTGATCCCGAAAGAATTCTTACCTATACAGTCGGGTGTAGGTAACGTGGCCAATGCCGTTTTAGGTTCTTTGGGTGCCAACCCTGACATTCCGCCTTTTAAAATGTACACTGAAGTTATTCAGGATGCTGTTATCGATTTGATGAAAGCCGGTCATTGTACTTTTGTGAGCGGCTGTTCTATGACCGTTACGCCTGAAGTTCTGAGAGGGATTTATTCAGATCTTGATTTCTTTAAACCGCGCATGGTATTGCGACCACAGGAGATCTCTAACAACCCAGAGATAGTACGACGACTCGGACTTATCACCATTAACACCGCTTTGGAAGCTGACATCTTTGGTAACGTGAACAGTACGCACGTATTGGGAACTAAAATGATGAACGGTATTGGTGGTTCGGGTGACTTTACCCGTAACGCTTACTTGTCAATCTTCACTTGTCCTTCGGTAGCCAAAGGTGGCAAAATAAGTCCTTTTGTACCAATGGTATCGCACCAAGATCACAGCGAGCACAGTGTGGACATCCTAATCACAGAGCAAGGCGTGGCCGACCTACGTGGTAAAAGCCCTATCCAACGTGCCGAGACGATTATTGAAAACTGTGTACATCCGGACTACAAACAAATGCTACGCGACTATCTAGCGCTTAATGACAAAGGTCTGCACACACCTCATACACTTGGTGTCGTATTTAATATGCACGAAGAATTTTTGAAATCAGGTGATATGCGTAATACTAAGTGGGAAAGATAATTTTTTCACAAAAGCTTGTATAAAAAAAGAGCTGTCCTATCAGGCAGCTCTTTTTTTGTATAAACAGGAAACATTTAAAGCATCTTAATCAAATCAACTAATTGCCATATCCAAGATGCTAATGCCGGTATTCCTAATAAGAATGCACCCGGAAACACCATAAGAGATTGCCACAATGCTTTCTTTGTATTCCCCAAATACCAATTGTGAAGAGCAAATGGGAATAAAACAACAGAAACAACAGCTAAAATTAAAGCTGTGTTATCATCCGTTGCCGAATCAGCAGCGGGTGCCACTTCAGGTGCACTTTCTAAGTTTTCAACAACGACACTTTCTACTGCTTCAGATGGTACGTTCTTTACCTGAAATGCTGCAAAGCTTACACCTGAAAAAAGTGTCAAGATTAGGACTGTTAAATAAATTTTTTTCATTGGATTTAGTTTTAAATGATTAATAACGAGAACAAACGTACATTAAATTTTGTACTTTTGCAAAACACAACAAAAAAAATATTTTTGTTTAACGAGTAATTTACTAACAAAAAAAAGAGTAACTAACGACTTTTATTCAACACAAAAAAAGATGAAAAAAATCCTTCCATTTCTTATTGTTCTTTGCTCTTTAAAAGCATCAGCATCCCATACCACTTATGAGTATATTGGTACACTAACATTAGACGAGGGGGGTGTTTTAACTTACAAATTAGTAATTGAAGAAAACGACAACTATTTTGTGTCGGGTTATTCCATAACAGACATCTATGGTGAAAATTTCACAAAGACTAGCATTATGGGGTCGTTTGACAAGAAAAAGAAGAACTTTTCATATAATGAGCTAAACAACCTCAAGAAAAAAGAAGGCGAAGAAGATTCAACATTTTGCTTTGTAGAAGCAAACAAACTCAGCATTAAATCAATAAATGGCATAAAAGTAATGTCAGGTCGGTTTGAAGCTTTTTACCCATCGGGGGAACTAGGAGCTAGTGGAGACCTCTTTTTACTAGAGAGTAATTCTAAAAAAAAGATAGACTTACAGATGGATTCTGCAGAGCTCTCATCTTATATCACTAATAAGATACCTTTTGAGAAAAAAAGCAATTCACATAAAAAACCGGACTCAATTCAAACGCTACAAGAAAACATAAAACTTCTCACCGAAAAAAGAAACCTCGTTATGGTTAACAATGAACAATTATTAGTTAACTATTCTAAGAATGGATTAAAGTTAGAAGTCTGGGATGGAGCCGAACTAGATGGAGACAGTATAAGGGTTTTCCTTAATGATAATGTACTAGAAGAAGCAATCAGACTTAAGAAGAAAAAACAAACGATAGAATTACCTGACAACCTGGGATATTTCACGCTTAAAGTTGAAGCTCTAAATAATGGATCTAGTGGCGTTAATACAGTTAATTTTATGGTTTCAGATAATAAAAACACCAATAGATTTACATCGCGTCTTAATGTAGGAGAAAGCTTTGAGACAATTTTCAAAAAGAACAATCCATAATTCTCTTTCTTTCACAATCAAGGAGTAACCATACAGGGCTAAATTTCAACACTTAGCCTTCTTTTCATGAATTCTACCCCATACTAACCCCTAGCACCCATAGAGGTGCTTTTTTCATGTTCCTGCTAAGGAAAAAAATAAAATCTATTGTTAAATCAATTTCATTTGTCGTAGTTTTGTGCTTGATATCAATGTTGAGAAAGTTTCGCTATGACAAAAAGGGAACGAATTAAACAAGGAAGACAATCTGCTTTCCTTTCAATTGTTGTGCTCATACTCTTAGTGGTGGGTGCAACAGCCTATACAGAATTCAAAACAGGACTGTGGGAAAAGGACATTAGAATTAATGTACAAGATGTGCTGGCATCAAAAAAGTCGATGCTCGAGAAGGCACTCTATTCCAGGATCTACTACACGAGAGGGGTAGCAGCTTATGTTTCACTGAACCCTGACATAACAACGCAAGAATACGCCCAACTGGCCAAAGAATATATACGGGAAGACTCCGTCATAAGTACTATGGCGCTCTCTAAAAATGGTATCATTTCTGACATTTACCCCTTAGAAGGACATGAAAAAGCCCTGGGTCTTAACCTATTGAAACATCCCGAAAGAAGAGCCATCGTAGAACAAACCATAGCGACTCAAAAAACATTTGTCGCTGGTCCGGTTGAACTCATAGAAGGTGGCACTGCTTTTATTAGCTACACCCCTGTATTTGAGAAACATAACAACGCAACAGGTACTTTTTGGGGGGTTACTGATATTGTTATTAAGCAAGAAGAGCTTTTTCAAGAGGCTGGTATCCTAGAGGAAGAGGACGGTTTTTATTTTGCCTTAAGAGGGGAAAATGGAAGCGGCGAAAAGGGCCAAGTATTCTGGGGAAAAGAAACCATTTTTGATTCACAACCGGTAACTACCAGCATAAAACTCCCACTGGGCACCTGGATACTTGCGGCTGTCCCAGTAAGCGGATGGAAAAAATATGCAAACCAAGACCACACCCTCTACATTTTACTAATCATAAGTGCCTTTATCATAAGCATACTGACGGGCTTATTCGCTTATTCTTTATTGAAAATTCGATTTAACGAAAAAGAGTTCAAAGCGATCTTTGCGTCATTGGATAGTTTGATTATTGAGCTTAACTCAAAAGGAGAGTACCTCAAGATAACAGAGACCAACCACAAACTCCTTTATTTACCTAGTGATCAGCTTATAGGAAAAAGCATCACCTCTATTTTTGACAAAGCAACAGCAGACCTTTTTATGGAGAGCATTCAAAAATGCATTACAACCAAAAACGTAACGGTCATTGAATATCCTTTAATTATAGACCACAAAGAACGTTGGTTTTCGGCACGTATCAGTTACAAAAGTCATAATAGCATAATATTTAATGCTAATGAGATAAGCCAAGTAAAAGAGCGAGAAAAGGAGCTCATCCAATTAAATCAGACCAAAGACACCTTGTTCTCCATAATTTCCCACGATTTAAAAGGCCCCATATCCGGACAACAAAGTCTCATCGAAGTATTACGAACAAATTACAAAAGCCTTGATGATAAAAAAAGAGAACATTACCTCAACGCGCTAAAAGCATCCTCGACTCAGGTGTTAAATCTTCTTGAAAACCTCCTGAAATGGTCTATGTCTCAATCCGGAAGAATTGAGTTAGACCTTCATAATATTAATATCCAAAACGCCCATGCTGATTTATTCAAGCAACTGACAGACACTGCTCAGCTAAAGGGCATTGAGCTAAACCTAAGAATAGACCCCAGCCATGAAGCCTATGCCGACGCCATGCTCACTTCTGTTATACTACGAAACCTGATAAGCAATGCCATAAAATTCACAAAAAAAGGAGGTACTGTTGAAATAACAACCCAAAGTGTCCTCCATCACCAAAAAGAATATATTAAAACCAGCATCACCGATAACGGCGTAGGTATGAATGACGAGCAAATAGATAAAATGCTCAATGCAACAAATACCATCAGTACAAAAGGCACCGAAAATGAAAACGGTAGTGGTTTAGGACTCATCCTCTGCAAGGAGTTTATTGAAAAGCTGAATGGTTTTTTAGAAATAAAAAGCGAAATAAATCAAGGAACAAGCATTTCCTTCTTACTCCCCTCAGCCTCATGATCGACCATTTCTATCTCTTTCCATTTGCCGCTACGAAAACGCAAATATAAGATAATGCCCATCAGGAAAAATGTGCCCACTGACACCATCCAAGCTGTTTTTGGTGAACCGTCAAACTGATTCAAGATAAGATAAATGGCAATTGCCATAGCCCAATGCATCGTGGTGGAAAGAATCATCGCAAAAAAGGTATCGCCCGCTCCTCGTAATACCCCAACAAAAGCAACGACAACGGCTTCAACGGTAACATAAATAGCTGCGACCTGTATCATAAACATAGCCAATGGACGAGCCTGCTCAAAAACAGGATCGTACTCTTGGGGGCTAAAAACATCAACCAGCTCAGCGGGAAACAGCACAAATAGAACAAAGACAAAAGCCGAAAACATAGCACCTATTTTGAGCCCCGACATGGCACTTTTTTCTGCCAAATCGGGTCTCAATGCTCCCATATATCGGCCAACAAGACTGGTAACCGCTATTTGCACCCCTATCAAAGGCACAAAAGACACCATATCCCAACTAAAAGTAATACTGGCAGCAGCTGCACTAACATCACTGTGGGCTTGAAAAATGAGAACAATAGAGTTAAAAGCCAGCACATTCAACAACTGCTCAAAGCCCGGAGGAGATCCGAAATGCATCAGCTTTTTAAAGATTTTGGGCACCAGGCGAAAGGATGTGCCGAGATGGAACTCATCACGGTTTTCCTTTTTAAAGTAAGCCCACAACAACATAGCTAAACCACTCACGCCGCCTATCAAAGTACCGTACGCAGCCCCTTCTATCCCCATAGCAGGCAAGCCTAAGCGACCAAAAATAATCACATAATTCACACTGATATTGACCACCATTGACACTACGGTAGATGTCATAATAATACGAGTGCGTCCAATGCCTGAAAAATAACTGTAAATAACAGCGCGTAAGAGGCTGATTATGGAACCATAAACCAGAATATCAAAATAAACCTTTTGGTAGCTCATCTGCTCGGCACTAAGGCCCAAAAAATCAAAAAGCAGATAAGCCAAAGGTCTCATCAAAAGAATAATAGGATAAGCCAACAGTGCAAAAATAAAAGATTGTGTCACTGTTTTGCTACACATATCCTTGCGTTTAGCCCCTAAATATTGTCCAATAAGAGCCGTCGAAAAACCAATGATACCGGTAAAGAAGCATATCATCAGATAACTGCTCAGTCCACCAGCCATTACAGCATTCATCTGCACAGCCCCCAACTTAGAAAGAAAGAAGCGATCAGTCACCACCATAAGGGTATCACAGCTCTGCGACACCACAATAGGCACGGCTATGACCAGCATCTCCTTAAAACCGCCTTGCTTATATTTTCCTTCTTCGATCATTGCCCCATAAAAAAAAGCCAAACATCTCCTTCATGAAGCATTTGGCAAATTATGTTGATGGGCAAAAGTACAACTATTTACTTAATGCAAGAAACAAGAATACGGGAGAATTATGCTAGCTTTACAGTATTAAGATTGGGAAAAATTTGTGCGATATAATAATGCATAAGAAAACAAAGACAACTTATTAAGCTGAGTCCGGGATATTACTAAAACAGATAAACCCTATCAAATATAACACCTTATTCTTTGTGGTATCACCTTCATTAAGATAAAGAAATGTCTTTGATGGCCCCTATTAGACACCAATTATAAAAGCTATTTTTAAAGTACCCCATTGTGATGAATGAGTTTTAGCATATTAAAAAAAAAATGTAACTTAGCCATCTTTAGTAGCATCTCTTTATATCAAGGGTCATGTTTTAAAAAAAATGGCAGATGCATTAAAACAGAGTAACCGTTTCACTTTCAGATAAAGAACAATTATGACAAGCGAAAACAAGCACCTACCTAGCATACTAATAGTGGATGACAACGATATCAACATTCAGTTATTAGAAGCCATTCTTACCCCCATCGAAGCAAAACTGATAACTGCACATAGTGGAGAGGAAGCTTTGCAAGGGATAGGAAACGCTGACTTGGCCTTAGCTCTACTTGATGTCAGAATGCCAAAGATGTCGGGCTACGAACTTGCCAGTAAGCTTCACGAGAAACAAAAAAACAATAAAACCCCTATCATCTTTGTAACAGCTCATGCCATTAATAACGAAGAAAAGCTAAAGGGCTACTCACATGGTGCTGTTGATTATGTAACTAAACCTTTTTTAGCCCCCATATTACGTAGTAAGGTCGATATTTTTCTGGATCTTTACAATCAGAAAAAAACCATTATAAAGAACTCAAAACTGATTGAGGAATCGCTCCATGAGCTATCTGAAGCAAATGAAAACCTCATAGAACGTGAGAAGAAACAACGCCAGGCTCAACTCTTTAACGAAGCCATACTCAATAGCATCCCGGGTATTTTCTACCTCTATACATTACCCGATCTTAAACTGATAAAGTGGAACAAAAGGCATGAAACCATTTTGGGCTATAGTACTGAAGAGATGCAGACTTGTGTTATCCATGACTGGAAAAAGACGAACCGTGACAATTGCTCCAAAGAACTGTTTGAGCAACTTAGTGAAGAAAATCAACTCTCTGTAGAGGTGTGCCTTAAAGCAAAAGATGGCAACACTATCCCCTTTTTGCTCACAGCAGTAAAGTTCAAAAGTGATGATCAAGAATTCTTGATGGGCGTAGGTACCGACATCAGCGAACGTAAAGCTGCAGAACGTGCCTTGCTCCAAAATGAATCAATCTTAAAAAGAGCACAGAAAATTGCCAATGTGGGAAGCTGGGAATATGACTATCAAAGTCAAAAATTGACCTTATCAGAAGAAGCATACAAAATATTCCAACTAGAGAAAAACAATGCCGAACCTACGCTTGACTTGCTTTATAGTATGTTAGATACTAATGAATTTGAACTACTAACACAAAGCATAACTAAGGTAAAAAAAGACGGGAAAGACCTGGATCTGGACCTATCTATCACTCTACCCAATGGAGAGAAACGCATCTTACACAAGCAGGCAGAATTGACCTTCGACAGCTCTGGCAAGCCGCACAAATGGCTCGGCACCGTACATGACATTACGAAACGTAAAAAGATTGAGGCGGAACTTAGCAAGTCTTTAGAACAGCTGCACCAACTCTCGAAACACATTGAAAAAGCACGTGAAAACGAGCGTTTAAACTTAGCAAGGGAGCTACACGATGACTTAGGACAAGCCCTTACTGCCGTCAAGATTGATTTAGAAATTATAAAAAGATCCTCCTCCAATGAGGAAGTAAAAAACAAACTGGAGAATACCAAAAACCTGGTCGGCAATACAATTAAGACAGTTCAACGTATCACGTCTCAGTTAAGACCTGAAATCATTGATGATTTAGGCTTAGAAGCGGCCATAGAATGGTACTCCTCTGAATTCTCTCAACGCTATAACGTAGAAGTCTTAATAGATTTTGATGACAGCTTGGAGGTAACAAATGAAGATGCTCTTCCTGTATTTAGAATTGTACAAGAATCACTGACAAATATTGCCAGACATGCCAATGCCAATCATGTTGAAATATCATTATCACATAAGGATAAAGAAATACAACTTTCCATATCAGATAATGGCGTTGGAATAAAACCTACAGATATTACTTCTAAAAAATCATTTGGATTGATGAGCATGGAAGAAAGAGCCATATCTTTAGGTGGTAAATTTGAGATATCTGCCGGTGAAAAATTTGGCACGATAATTACGATAAGTTTTCCCTATAAATAAAACAAGCTATGAGAATTTTAATCTGCGATGACCACAAAATTGTCAGAGATGGTTTGCGTAATATATTGGAACAAACCGAAAAATACCAATCAATAGACGAAGCGGCTAACGGCAATGAAGCCTTGGAGCGATGCCAAACCCAAAGCTATGAACTCATACTTTTAGACATTTCACTACCGGACCAAAGTGGATTGGACGTACTCCAAGCAGTAAAAAAGGGGTGGCCAAACACCAATGTTTTGATGCTAAGCATGCACCCACAAGAGCAATATGCCATACGTGCTCTTACCTATGGTGCATCAGGCTACTTATCCAAAGACACCGCTTCTGAGGAATTATTGCTTGCCATTAAAAAAATTGGTGAAAACGGAAAATACATCTCGCAATCCTTAGCCACCTGTCTGGCTCTCCACCTCAACGAAGACAACAATCAGGATGCACACGAAAAGCTCTCTGAACGTGAATTTGATATAATGATTAGACTGGCAAATGGAGACTCATTGAAAGACATCGGTAATGAACTTTTTATCTCGAATAAAACGGTGAGTACCTACCGCAGCCGAATAATGACCAAGATGGGGATGGAGAAAAACTCAGAACTTACACGCTATTGCATTGAAAAAGAACTTATTTAATCTACATAAGGAAACAAAAAGAGGCTGTATCAAAATGACGTTTAATTGCCACTAAGTCACAAAATCTCAAAGAAATACAAAGTGTAAAGATTTATTATAAAGCTCTTTGTGAAACATTAGTGCCTTAGAGTCTTCGTGGCTAAATCGATTATGCCCCATTTTGAGACAGCCTCTTTTTTATGAAATCATATTTATTCAACACTTATTTTTTCAGTACAATCTTAGTAGAACTTCTTCCATTAGTATTCTCAGCATAGACGATAAAAACCCTACTATTTAAATTAATTGGGAATAGATATTCGGATTCTCCTTTCAATTTTTCTTTTATCAGAACACGACCTGTGATATCACAAACCATAATATCTGTCTCATTTTTTTCTAAGAGCAAATCAACAACAATGTTGCTATTAACAGAATAGATGCGAGTTGGGAATCCAGGATCTTCGACTGGTTCAAATGCCCCAAAGTGAAGAACAAAGCGGTTAGAAGCATCTTCAACATTTGCGTCAAAACTGTAGTAATTGCTTGAACGTAGATCTATCACTTCATTATTGAGCTTATCCTCCAGCAATAAAGTATCAAAGTCAAGAACATTAAAATCGAACTCTAGGGTATAATGCCCATCTCTACCTGCTTTGAATCTTAGAGGAATACTTTTGTACTCGGCTATATCATTCAAGTACCTGATAGAGAAATTCTCATCAGAAACAGGCAAATACAAACTAGGAGCTTTTGCTAAAGGACTAAAGAGCTTTGCAGCGCCACCTTCTGTAGCTTGACCAAACAGCAAACGTACCTCATCAAAACAATCATCTTGATTGGAACTCACCACTGCTTTTATCTTGCTCTGCATAACACGTGCACTTTTCCAAGTAGTAGTGACATCGTGCACCCTCACATCATTAGTCAAAGAAATATCACCAGCTTCATCAGCTCTTACAAAGAAACCTTGCATAGGGGCAATGTAGCGTGTTACATCATTGGTACCATCACCTGTAGCCGAATTACAAACGCCATAATTGCCTGCTGCCGGGTTCCAAATCCACATATCTTTTCCTGCTCCGCTATTGATGAGCTTATCACGTGTCCAGCCTGAAGCTGCCATCCAGTCTATCGACGAAGGGTAGGGGTTACCTATTAAATTAAACCCTTCAAGAGTATCCACCGTACTACTATTAGTTAAGCTAATGGTTTGTGTACCATTATTCATATTACCAGCAAACTCCTTGGTCGGATTTTCAGCTTGTACACTATATAAATAGCCACGCCCTACTTCAAAGTTTGCAGAAGGATGTTTCACTGCCCAATCATCGTTGAGTTTATATATCCAACAGCTGCTGGCTTCGTCCCACAGATACATATCATAACCCGTGCCATTGCCATAAGTACCAGCCGGCAACCAATCTCCACTAACAGACTGATCCTCAACAGAGGAAGAGAGAAAGTGCCAATCTTCGGCATCACCACTAATATAACGCTCTATCGTGGCTTGCACGCCATCAGTCTCATGAACCAATGAGGCGGTTCCATTTTCTGAAGACTTCAAAACAAAACCAGACACGCCGGCATTATTAGTGATAGTACCACTCACATCGAGCTGTTTTCCGGCGGCTAACTCCAATACTTTACCCGTATTTATTGTCAATTCTCCTCTCACTGTTGTCAACTCATCCAAAGCTAACGAAACACCGGCAGCGTTATCAATCGTCATATTATTAAACGTCGTAGAATAACTGCCACTAATCGTTTGAGAAGAAGTCCCCGATAATATCGTGGTATTACCAGCATAAGAAATATCAGAATGAATAGTTAAGTCTCCTCTTACATTCAAGGTTATTGGAAAAATCTTAGTACCATTAGAGCTTAATGTCAGATGATGATATCCTGCACCTGTACCACCGGTAGGATTTATCACATCCTGATCGTCGTTGCCACTATATTCTACCGTATTTACATGCGTACTAAAGTCCATGATACTGCCAGAGCCCACAGTTAACTCTCCACTGACATGTAATACACTATTACTTGCAGCCTGTACCTTTGTATTGTCACTGATCACCAAATCGTAAAAATTAGTTTCGCCACCAATAGTCATCGTGTTTGACGTATTACCATTATCAAATATAACGGCACTAGTGCCCGGATTAAAAGTTCCACTATTAAGCCAGGCATTAGCAACTCCTGAAACCGTAATATCAAAATCATTTGCAGTCAAAACACCATCGTTACCAATATTAAGTGTTTTAACCATTGCTGGTGCTATATCGGGAAGTAAATTACGGTATGGATAACCGGAACTGCCTTCAGGCAAAGTATCAATCATCACATCATCATGAGCACTCGGCACGCCTCCATTCCAGTGACCAGGAAGACTCCAGTCGCCAGGATAAGATGGCGAGCCAAGACCAATCCATTTAATGGTGTCCACATTGGTATAAGCTAAGCCCCACTGCTTCACATCTAAAGTCGATGATGTAGCCAAATAATCAATCGCGGGGCCTGTCAATTGTATCCAGTTGTTAGATCCATCTGTAGCATTATGGTTACGTGGAAAATAATGCGTAAAATCATTAGGGGTAACTAGGTCTGGATTATAAGCATCCCAAAAGACTAATTCGGACTCGTCAGTCTCTGCCCCATGAAGCTCAGAATCTAGATAATGTAACTTCACAATCATACGATCAGTACCTCCGCTTTGTGCAAAGCTATAATAACGATTGATCGCTTCACTCCTCCAAGTAGGCGCTGATCCTATCGCCACCTTACACATGATCCAATTTGGTTTAGTACTACCCAATACGTCTAAGAAGTTTAGATTTGTATAGGCATTTCCAAAGGTATACTCTTTCCCATTAGCAAAAGTATGCTCCCTTTTAATAGTACCTGTAACATCACCTTGACCAATGGTGAGAGCTGCTTCTGACATATCAAGTATATAACTTCCAGTATGCAATATCCCTTGCGTAGAAGAAGGATTAGCATGTGATAAGTTGAGTGTTCCTGTCACTGTAATGTCTCCCAATAATGAGGCACCACCAGCACCACTCAAGGTCAAATCATTAAATGTACCTGCCACAACATTCTGAGCACTCGCTCCCGAAAATTCAATGTTTCCATCCCAAGTTTTTCCCGTTGGTAGAGGAGTCGCACTAGTGTTGGCTGTTTTGATTGTACCAGCATTACTTATTATTCCTATAGGTCCCATTAAAGGCTCAGATGTCATATCAAGGGTCAGCCCTTCATCAATGGTGATTCCTGCATAAACAGTCAAAGTATCTACTGCTGTTTTGGTCCCACTACCACTAATTCTAAGGTAATAAAAAGAGAATTTATCCAACTCTTGATCGCCATTACCATTAATATCTATTGTATTGTTGGTGATGTCGTAGTTGACATTTGTAGCTGTTACTTCTCCATCGCCTGCTATGCCAATAGTACCACCATTAGCTAAGGTGACAGTAGCACCACCACGATCACCTGACACTGTCACGTTATAAAAATTAAAGGCAGGAACTGTTTGCGCACCTGTACCATTAGCCTCCAAAGTAGAGCCCGTAATGGTATAAGTTGTTGTGCTTTGATCAAATTCCAAAACATCTGAAACACCAATCGTCCCCGTACTAGATAAAGTGACATTACGGTTACCATTAGAAGAAACGACTAAATCGCCATAATTCGCCGCGCACACCGTCTGATCTCCAGCACCGCAATATTCGGTCGTTATGCCTGTTAATGTTTTGGATGCAATCGTATATTGATTACAAAGAGAATTAAGGCTAGAAAGCCCCGTTACTTTTATTAAGCCATTACCTGTAAGTGTACCCGTACCACCTACCGTGTTCGTGCTTCCAGGGCTCAGTGTAGCGTTCTCATTCACTGTCAGAGTATGACTGATTGTAAGATTAGCTTCGGTACTTACTTCCCAAGCGGTATTAGCTATGGTAAGGTCGTAAAATGGCGTAGTACTCGTTCCACCAATTACCTGCTTACTATGCAGGCCATTAAAAATCACATGACCAGTACCTGCTGCCACAGTACCGTTATTAATAAAATCATGCCAAACATTAAGAGGCTCAGACGGTAAAGTCTTAGTTCCACTACCACTTATTATTAAACTATGATAGCCAGAGGGTGTTCCGTTAGGATTAGGAATCGTAAACGAAGCATCCATCTTATATTCAATGGTGTTATGATTGCTTGCCGCATCTAGTATGCCATTATTAGTTAGTATACCTCCAACGCCAATATAAGCATCCACACCTGGTCTTAGAGTCGTACTATCGCTTATGGTAATATCATAAAAATCTGTTTCACCAGATATACGCACTACACCATTAGCTGTATCACCTGCAAAAATAACATTGCTAGTACCTGCATTAAAGGTGCCTCCCTCTTCCATAGACCACACGTTTCCATTACCAGAAAGTGTAAGTACTGCATTACTCACTGTATTGAGAATACCTCCATCTTGGATAATAAGGTATTTCCCTTGAGCATCAGTAGATAAATCAGGAGAATAAGAATTAGAACTACTAACATCAGGTATAACGACTCCTAAAGAAGAAGTCGGTACACCTTGAGGTGTCCAGTTAGAAGCGGCATTCCAGTTCGTCGTACTTAGACTTCCATTCCACGTTCTATATTCTACCTGAGTAGGAGCTATGGTAATTTTAAAATACCCTAAAGATTCCGGTATGTTTCCAAAATCAGCATCGGAGAACGTAATCCAATTATCCTCTATATTATAATCTGACCAACCCCTTTCGAGCACATCACCCGCCTCAAAAGGGAAAACATTTTGCCAAAAAGAAAGCAAACTCTCTGAAGCGCCACTGGCTAATTCATCATCTAAATAATTGGCTCTAAAGGTCGCCTTTGTATTCTCTCCTCCAGTTTGAGCCATCTCATACAAGCGCTTAGTAGCTCCGGTCACCCAAGTAGGAGCTGTAGCTAATAATGTGACACGCAAGCTAAATGAGGTCGGTAAGGTTTGTCCATCGACATCAGGAAACAATACATACTGATTGGCATTACCATAAGTATAGGTAGTATTGACGATAAAAGACGTACGGGTAATAATGCCGGTTACATCTCCTACCCCCGTAGTTGTTGCATTGGCTCCTAAGTTCAGAGTATCTGTTCCCATATCCAAACTACCATGAGTAGCATCCGGATTAGCCACAGCAAGATTCAGTATGCCATTTACCGTCTGATTACTAGAAGTACTCACACCAGAAGTATTGCTAATGCTAAGGTTATTAAATGTGGAGGATCCTGTAGGAATGGTTTGCGCCAAAGCACCATCAAACAAAACAGTACCGTCCCAAGTAAGCCCTGAAGTAAAAGGTGTCGATGAGATATTCTGTGTTCTTAAAGTTCCATAATTAGCTACAGACGTTAAGCCGCTAATGGCATAAGTCCCCATATTGAGCGTTCCTCCCTCTGTTGTATTAAGGGTAGAGGCTGTAATAGCACCGCTAGCATTCTGAGTACCGTTTGTATTACCAGTACTTAGTGTATTGTAAGTCCCTGCTATTACCGTTTGTCCACCATCAGCAGCATTGTATACCACTGCTCCACTCCACGATTTCCCGCTAGGAATAGGTGTAGTGCTTGTATTCTGAGTATAAATACTTCCGGCATTAGAAATCGTTGAAAGGGTCCCCAACAGTTGGTAAGTTCCTATATCAAATACCCCTGCAGAGGTGGTAGTCAAAGTTGAATTAACAGTGACATTGCCAGTAGCAGATTGCGTTCCACTTGTATTGCTTAACAACAAGTTATTATATACACCGCTCATTATATTCTGTTCTCCGTTTGCTTTATAGTATTCTACCGTTCCACCCCAAGTCTTAGCCGATGGAAGAGGTGCAGCATCTGTAGAAGAAGTCTTAACAGTACCTGTATTACTCATCGTACCAGAAACAGTTAGAGTATAGTCAGTCATATCTAATTCTCCTGAGTTAACCAGGTTTCCAGTACAAGAGATATTCACACTTGCAGTAATGGCTTCTGTCGTATTAGAAACGGTAAGATTATTCAAGCTTGGTGCAGTGCTTCCAGCAATGCTTTGAGCAGAAGCTCCATTTAATACTAAGGTATTTCCAGTAGCTGACACCGTAGCGTTAGTTGTCAGATCTCCTAATATATTGATGGGTGAGGCTTCCAATGTTTTGATGCCATTTCCACTAACAATTAAATGATGATAACCAGAGGCAGAAGTACTGCTTGGATCAATGACTGTCTGGTTAGAAGTACCATTATATTCTACCGTATTCGTGTTAGACGTAAAATCCAAGCCGCTACCACTGTGAGCATCTACTGTCCCAGCGACTTTAATCACAGCATTCGTATCAGCTTTTATATGCGTTTTATCTTCTATAGTAATATTATAAAAATCTGTTGAACCACTAATTATCGCCACTTCAGATTCATCACCATGATTGAATATCACCGTGCTAGTATCGGGAACAAAAACACCATTATTAATCCAAGCATCGCCATAGCCTGTTATCGTTATATCATAACCATCAGAAGTTATGCTAGCCCCTGCTTCTACCTGTATCGTCTTAGCTATAGCCTGACAACAAACAGGTAATAGATTACGTGTAGGATAGCCCAAGCTGCCTGATGGTAATGTAGCAGGGATAAGTACATCATCATGGGCTGTAGGTACTCCACCAATCCAATTACCCGGCAAACTCCAATCTCCAGAATTTGACGCTGGTCCTGTACCTGCCCAAGTAATCTCTGTGACATTAGTATAAGACAGTGCCCACTGATTATAACCTAATGATGATGGTGCCATCTGGGAAATAAGCACCCCACCTAAAGTAACCCAATTATCGTTCTCATTATAACTTAATTTACCACGCGGTATGGTTTGGGTGAAGGTAGGTGAAGGGCCTCCTCCCCAAAATACAAGCTCTGACTCATCCGACTCACTCTCATCCATCTCTGAGTCCAGATAATGCAGTTTTGCTATTACGCGGTCAGTACCCCCCGATTGACTAAAACTATAAAAACGCTTAACAGCAGAACTTCTCCACGAAGGAGCTGCTCCTATCTCAATTTTACAAGTTATAAAGCTTGGCTTTGTAGTACCAGGAACTCCTAAAAAGTTAATGGTTGTAAACTCGTTTCCAAAGGAATATTCAACATCTGCCTCAAAAGTATGTTGACGTTTTACTATTCCTGTCACATCGCCAATACCATTTGTGGTGGCATCCGCCTCCATATACAATGTATCTGTGGCAAAATCCAAACTTCCTTTTGTTGAAGAAGGATTAGCACTCAACAAACTAAGTGTACTATTAACAGTTATACTTTCATTGACACTGACTCCACCTTCGCCATTGATGGTTAAATCATTGATGGCTGCACTAAATGTTGATTCGGGTAATGAAATCGCTGTGGCATTCTCAAAAACTAAAGAGGCATTAGTATGACTGGCATCTATACTACCATTAGCACGAGTTATCTGATGACCTGAAATTGTGAGTGCATTATTATCAACAGTCAATACACCAGCTGTTAATGCTAATGAATCACTAATTGTAATATCTTCATTACCTAGCCTCACACCACCACTACGGTTTATAATGAGGTTTTTAATCGTTGGGGTATCGTTGAACAAGTTATCATTCAAATGAAGAGATTCTGTTCCACCAAAAGACAAGGAAGAGTTGCTCGTTAAAATGATATTTCCAGAAGGATTATGGATACTACCATTAATACCTAAAGTAAAAGCCCCCACACTAAGATTTCCATCTGCCAAATCCAGTAAATAATCTACATTAATATTAGACAATAATGTTAGCCCTTCGGTATTATCTGTTGTCAGCACACTAAAACTAGTAGTAGAACTACCACCAATAGTTTGATTCTCAATCCCATTAAAAATAACATTACCACCACTACCGGAAGTAAAAGTTCCATTATTCTCAAAATCACCCGCTAACAAGTGAGAGCTATTACCAGCACCAAATGTAGAACCTTCGCCAATAGTTAACTTACCCCGAATGAATAACGAATCGACTGCAATGGCAGTAGTTGTACCCAAAGTACTAAAGTTCCCCCTTATTGACATAGCATTATCAGGCATTGTTTTAGTGTCACTTCCGCTAAGTATGAGGTTATAGTATCCACCTTGACCACCCAATCCTGTAGGGTTGACAATATATTGATTAGCCCCTTTCCATTCCACCGTATTATTAATTCCCGAGAAATCAACAATACTACCTGTGTTACCAACAGCCTGACCACTGATACCCACATAGCATCCTGCTACAGGCTGTATAACCGTATGCGCACCTAATTCCAGGTTATAAAAATCCGTTGTTCCTCCAATCGTTACAATATTAGTTGAGTCACCGTGGTTAAACGATACAAGTCCTGTACTGGCATTAAAAGTACCTTGGTTTAGCCAAGCACCTACAGCTCCCATTAAGACCAATTTAGAATCCGCACCTGAATTTAGTATAGCCCCTGAATCTATGGTTATGGTATAAACTGTTGTGGTATCCGGCAAAAGCGGATCATTAGGAGTAGTAGTAGCATCAGGGATATGCACCACCTTATCTTCGCTTGGCATAAATGCTGGTGTCCAGTTAGTGGCTTCATTCCAATCGCTATCCAGAGACCCATCCCATGTTATCACATTAGTTGTAGAAACCCCAAAACTAAGCTCCATTACACCAAAAGTAGCAGGGACATCACTGAAATTTGTATTATTTAACGCCACCCAATTCTCAGCACTATTTTGATCAGAACGACCTCTTTCGATGAGTGTAGTTATAGGATATACATAAGTGACATCAATTAATTCACTTTCATCATTACCATTCAATTCGCTATCAAGATAATGCCCTTTCAAGGTGGCACGAGTATTACTACCTCCCACCTGAGCAATATCATATACTCTCTTTACTGCCCCAGCATCCCAGCTTGGAGCCGTTCCAATCGTAACTTTTACATACATCTCTGCAGGCATTGTTCCTACGTTAGGAAAAGTAACACTCGTATGTTCATTACCAAATGTGTACTCGATATTGGGTTGTAAATTGGTACGTTTTACAATACCTGTGACATCTCCTTGTCCTACAGTAGTTGCAGCATCTCCCATGTGTAAGGTATCTGTTCCCATGTCCAGACTACCGATAGTACCTGATGATGGATTATTAGCCAAGAGATTAAGTTGGCTGTTTACGGTCAAATCACTAGCAAAAACAACACCTTCAGTACGTGCTATAGTCAATGTATCAACAGTAGGTGTAGTGCTAAACAAATCACTCGAAAGGATGAGAGCCGAGGAGCCACCAAAAGTTAATGAAGAAGATGCCGTAAGGTTAATACTTCCAGAGGTATTAACCACATCACCATTAATCGTTAATGTAGTTGCTCCTACATTAAACTGACCATCACTCAAAGTAAAGGTATCATTAACTGTTACATTATCATAGACGTCTATACCAGCAGTATTGTTAATAATTAATTTTTCAAAAGTTGTTGCAGATCCGCCATAAATACTTTGCGCTTCAGTACCATCTAAAGTTATTTGAGAGCCTACAGACGCAATAAAAGTCCCCCTATTATCAAATGGACCACCAACCGTATGATTGAAAGCACCTGTAGTGAATGTGGCATTCTCAAGAAGTTCGAACTCTACACCTATAGTTATAGGCGCTTGTGCAGTAACAGAAGCCGTTCCATCAATTTTCAGCTCATCAATAATATCCAATGCGGTAGCAGGCATGGTTTTAGTTCCACTTCCACTAATAATAAGTTTATAATAGCCCCCATTACCACCGATGCCGTTAGGGTTGACAATCGTTTGGTCTGCACCATTCCATTCTACCGTATTATCTATGGAATTAAAGTCAATAACACTTGTTACATCAGCAGAACCTACACCAGCTATTCTTAACACATTACCTTGAGCTGGCTGCAACGTTGTATTAGCACCAACTTCTATGTCATAAAAATTAGTCACTCCTGCCACTGTTACCACATCATTTAATACTCCATGGTCAAATAAGACCTTACCAGTACCGGCATTAAATGTACCCTGATTTATCCAGGCACCACCAGCCCCATATACTGTAATATCATAACTATTGGCTGATAAAGAAGCTCCTGCATCTATTTCTATCGTACTAAGCACTGCATTTGATAAGTTTGTTAACGATGGGTAATAAGTTAAACCACCAGGAATCAAGACATCATCGCTAGATACCGGCACAGTACCTGCAGTCCAGTTTTGTGCTTGTTCCCACTCCGTTTCATGACCTACTACTTCACCTTTCCACGTATTCTTTGAGGTCAATGAATAAGCAATTCCTACGTGAGAATCGTCCAAAGATGGAGTAGAAGACGTACCAAAAGTAAGACCTACAACACCTAGATAATGATCTGAAAGATCTTGCGTAGCTTTACCATGCTCATGGGCTTCACCATCGTTATAAGTTGTAAAAGTATGCCAGAACACAAGTTGAGATTCTTCATTATACACCTCATCCAATTCTGAAGTCAGATAGCGCATATTGATAGCAGCTTGCGACGTTGATGAATTATCAGAGCCTGATACTTGGTAATAACGCTTTACTTTACCGTTAGGCGTCCACGAGTCCCAAGTTGGAGATGCACCAAGATTAATCTTCACACAAATCCAAGTGGGTTTAGTATTCTCGTCGACAAATGTAAAGGTGGTATATTGACTACCAAATGTGTATTCTGTATTTGTCGCAAACGTGTGTTCTCTACGCACAATACCAGAGACATCACCGACTCCTATGGTCGTTGCATCTGGCCCCATCGTGAGAGTATCATTATCCATATGCAAAGTACCCATAGTGCTTGAAGGATTCTCGCTAGCAAGGTTAAGCACACCATTTATTGTGCAACTACAGCAAGAGATCAATCCGGCTCCATCAATAGTAAGATTATTCAAATGAGCTGAGAAAATGGCTTCTGGACAAGTAATGCTTGAAGCATTTGTAAAAGCCATGGTGGCTGAAGGATGACTCGCATCAATACTACCACTTACCAGAGTTGGAGAATTTCCTGATACCGTTAAAGTATGTGCTCCAACAGTTAGCGTCCCTGCCGTTAGCGCTAAAGTGCCGGCCACTTCGAGGGAAGCACCTAAACTAATACCTGCAGCACGATTGATAGTAAGATTATTTAGAAGTGCTACAGGAAGTGTAGTGCTAGCACCATTACCACCCATAACAATACTTGAAGAGCTTCCTCCCGTCAAACTACCCGACACCACCCGGATAGCCCCATTAATGGTTAATGTGTTATCACCAATAACAAGGGGGCCATCAGTAAGAATTAAAGAATCTGAGATAATAACATCGTCTTCAATTATTACACCATGTGAATTAGCTTGCTCCAACTCTCCTATTGTACTAGCTACAAACACGCCAGAAGGTATCGTCTGAGTCTCATGACCATCAAAAAGCAACCTTAAAGAACTCCCCGAGGCATCTATTTGATTGGCTGTAGGAGAAACAATATTACCCGTCAAACTTAGAGTTTTTCCATTTAAATTCAACACCTTATCACTTGTATTAGTAATGTCCTTAAGCGCTCTATCTTGGTCTAAAAAACAATCGTTAGCGGGAGAAGCTGCAAATGAAATATCAGCACCATTGGGTGGTACTACACCATTTTGCCAGTTAGAAGCTATTCCAAAATCACTACTTGTAGTACCCTGCCACACATAAGCTAAGGAAAACTCCAAAGCTCCCATCTTAGGAGGGTTAGCACGTGAAGTCTCATCATAATCCATAGTAATACCTGTACCTGCAACAGCTGTCATTGTTGCTGTTGTAATATAATCATCAGAGTTAGTTCCTCCAGGTGTGTCATATTGAGGATCAACACTTATACTACTTGCATCTTGGCCTGTTGCTGTTTGTAAATCTGCCAGTGCTGTTTTGTTAGAACTGTAACGAGCCATTACACCATTAGTACCCGTCACATAGTAATTATTATTATCTGCTGTAAAATCTCCCCCGGTTGTATCATAATACAAACCATAGTGAGTACCAGAGCCACCACTTCTGGCATTATAAAGGATGTTATTCCTTAAATCCCGGGTATTACTATTAGTATTGTAACGTATAGCATACGAATTCTCAGTTCCTGTACTAGCACCAGAAAGGTATATAGAATTAAAATAAAAGTTAACCGATTTGCCTGAGTTACCGACATCATAGATGCCATAAAATTCTGTGGACGTATTACCCACCAAACTTATGATATTATTAGCATAAACAATACCGTCAGTATTTTCGTATATGCCATAAACCTTTGCATCAGTAGATGCTGCATTGACTGAAAGGCTATGGATAAAGTTAGCACTCACATCACCAGCACTAGCTCCCAAAGAGTTGCGTGAAAAAATACCAATCACATACCCTGCAAATGAAGCATAGGTATTAGAAAGATTATAAACTAGGTTATTATAGTAAGATTGAGACTGTGTGGTGGTCAAAAAATAAATACCTGCAACAGTAGGCAAATATGAATTCGTATTGGCATTTGCTATAGAAAGGTTCCTTACAACGTTTTCATCAACAGTATTATCACCAGCAGTAATACGCATACCATAAATAAGCCCTCGTGTACTTGTTATCGTACAACTTGTATTGTTCTTTAAATTAGCAATCGTATTCTCATGAATTACCGTGGTAGATGTGTTTTTGCTATAGATACCATAAATATTCTGAGCATTATCGGAACTAGCCGAATTGGAAAGAATACTATTAGTTGTAGAGGTACTACCTATAGTATTATTGTTTATAGTAACAGCGGCCGAACCCGTTATATAAATACCGTAAATATGAGTGGCATAGGTAGATATATTATCCCCGGTAATGGCTCCTATTGTATTATTGGCACAGTTAATAACGCCTGTACTATTGATGGTAATACCATATATAGATTGACCGTTGGCACCTCCACTCACCATAATAGCATTAGTACCACTATCAGCTCCTATTACATTACCTGTTTCAGTACCCAAATCGACGTTTCCTTCTTGAACATTTATAGCGGTCCAGCTAGAACTACCAGAATTGTTCCAATCAAAATTTTTAATCGTATTGTTCTGTATCGATGTAGTAGTCGTCTGCCCTACTTCTACATAAATACCATTAAACAGGTTTCTATTATTGTTCGTTTTAGTCCAAGCATCGCCACCACACTGAGGAGCACTACCTCCAATGTAGTTATCTGTAATATTAAATCCACCACCACTCGTATTATCGATCTTTATCGCTTCATACGTCACTGTCCCTGTAGGCACAAATTCTGTAGTTTCATAGAAACTGTTGCCTTGTATTGTCCATGCAGTACTGTTGTCTAATATTATAACACCTCGCGAAGCCGACGCATGTTTAAAAAAGTCATAGATGTTATTATGACGAATAATATTATTACTGTTTTCTTTCCCACTAGTCCCTAAAGAATATATCACATTAACAGGCCTTGCGGCATCTTCAGCATTTGTGATATTGTTGTATTCAATAGTATTATTACTATTACCCGATGCTGACGAAGAGGTACTAAATAAGATAATTCCAGAGGTCGATTTTGATTCCGAACTTTTAATTGTACAATACTTTATAGTGTTGTTTGTTGCTCCATTTATAAAACGGATAGCAGATGTAGCAGTGGTAGAACCGGTATATTCATTCACAATGCTAAGGTCTGCACTGCTCCCAGTGCCATTCACTCTTCCATCAATGCTTACATTATCTGCCCCATTAAGGTCAAGTAATGGTCCACCCATATTTCCCCTTATAGAAAGTCCAGATTGGGTAGGATACAGATTTATTGAACTATAATTAGCCCCTCCTGTTCCACTAGCATAAAGCTCTATCGCGTCTGTTTCAGTGGTATTATGGTTTACTTTTATGGTGATTTCCCCCTGATGTGACCCATCATTTATTTTATCAACCGCTTCCTTTAGGTTCGAATAATAAGCCCTTGTTGTACCTATAGTGGCAAGCACTTCTACAAAAGGAGGCGAATATTCAATCCAAGCAATATTGGTTCCATCTTTAACATCTTGCCAATGGTCAAAATAAGTATCCACGCCACTGTGAAGCCCCATATCTACCCCACTCTTAACAATGTTTTCATAACCTAATTTCAGGACTATTCTATGGGTCGACTCATAAAAACTTACCTGAACATCAGCATACTTATTATCATTATAGTCCACCTCTAAATCATTATATTCTATGCTGAAAATCCGATTAGGAGCAGCACCTGACACCACAGATTTAACATAACCAGTACCATCAACATTACCATCATAAGTAGCCATCGCTATGATTTGCCCTAAAGTAGTAGCTGTTGAGCTAAGTTCATAATTAGAAGCAGCATCATATACAGTACTAGCCGTACCATCTAATCTTATGATGCCATTGGTAGAAACACTTAAGTAGTCGGATGTGGTATAGTCATTATCATAAAAACTAAAATCAAAAGGCCATAAAATACTCCCTACAGCATCATCACCACTCACAATACTAGTACCAGAAGAACAATTAATCCAAGTATAGGTAGTTCCAAGACTACCTTCTCTGGTTCCATAGTTCCAACTAGCCTGGGGACCTGACACAACAGGCTCATTAGATGGTGTATATTCTACCCAAGTATCATTGGTGCCACGATATACCTCTTGCCATTTGTCAAAATAACCACTGACGCCACTATGAATACCCATATCTGCACCATCCTTAGTGATATCATCACTACCAAATTTCAAGACGACCTTGTTGCTAGTCTCATAAAAACTCACCTGAACATCAGCATACTTACTATCGTTATAATCAATTTCTAAATTGTTGTATTCAATCGTAAAAACACGATTAGGAGAAGTGCCTGTTAACGAAGACCTCACCCAAGCTGTACCATCGACATTAGCATCATATACAGCTACAGCCACTATCTGACCTAATTCAGTAGAAGTACTTGTCAACTCAAAAGCGTTGGCTGTTTTATAAGCCGTACTAGCCTCTCCATCCAGACGAATAAAACCATTACTACATACACTTAGCTCGTCCGAAGTTGTATAAATATTGTCATAAAATCTGAATTCGAAAGGCCAGGAAATGGTCGCATTTACATCATCACCTGAGAGCACAGAAGTTTCGCCGGAACAATCAATCCAACTATAAGTCGATCCTAACATTCCTGTTTGTGATGCATAATTACTACTAGCTGCAGCCTGCGCCATTACATCTTGAGGTACCATCATCAGCAACACTACAAAACAATAGCTTAGACATAGCATTATACGCGTTTTGCGAGCACTTTTACGGTGCTTTGCTAATGAAGATATGGTATATTGTATCGCTTTCATGATGTCAGGTTTTTAAGAATTCTTATCATCTTTCCTTTCATTTGGAGCTATGACTGAGATTTAAACCTCAGATAGCCACCAATGGCTATTACGATAGAAGCCAATAAGGCAAGAATGATTTTATTTCGATGCGCTTCCCACAGGCTCTCTTCAGAACTAATGTTTGCACTTGATTTTTCTTCTTTGCCCACAGCCAGCTCAACACCCTCATCCTCTTGAATTACAGAACTTTTCTCATCACTACCATCTTCTAGTTGTGGTTGCTGAGGCAAAAGTGCAGCTTGCGTTTCCTGTGTGACTATAGGTGCTGAAACGAGCTCTGGAGAGCTTGACTTAAGCCTTACAGGCTCTTCGGTATTCTGTGCTAGCAGCGTAGCATCTGCGCTTGCTACCAAGACTTTTTCTGAAGATGTGTCAATGGCTTTTGCATCATCCATCTCAGTCATAACGCTTTCAGTATCGGCCATAGCAAGTGCCAGTTCTGCATGTCCTGGTTCTATTAATTTATAATCTGGCTGAGGAATGGTCGATTCCATTTCAAAAGCTAAGTCGTCAATAAAATCACCTTCTAATTTTCCTTCTACACTAATGGTTTGTTCTATGGGCCTTGTAATAAACTTCAACAACTCTAACTGTTCACTATCTACTTTAATAGTATAATCACCCGATTCCAAACCTACATAACTAAAATAGCCATCACGTTCACTTAATGTCTCAGCTACTTTTTCGCCTTTATCATCAAATATCTGAACCACCATACGCCCGATACCTTGCGTTTTCTCGCCACGCTTAAGCATAATAGATCCTGACACTTCACCTACAGACTGTACCGGCAGATAAATTCGCTTATAATGATTAGGATCCACCATCACCTGATATCTTTTATGCTTAAATTTCCAAGCTATATTTTCCAGGTCATCATCACAAAACTCAACCGTGTAATAGCGGAAAGCATTAAGGTCCGAGATACGTACGATAGAATCTTTTTCACTAATATTGGCTCGACCTCCGGCTACTCTTACATTAGAGACAAGAACCATTTGTTCGCCTTCGTCTTTGATGCCATTCTGGTTCTGATCAAGGAAAGGATAGAATAAAATACCACCACGACCTACGGAAGAGATATTACCCGCTTTTACATAATTATTATCGCCACCAAAAGCCAGGCTACCAGAGGCACTTTCAGAGAAGTAATAATCTTGATTTTTATAAGATGCCGATGCCCCTACACGTGCAAAGGGCAAATCGTATCTAAACGACAAAAAGACATTGTCTGTCTTATTCAAATCATTGCGTTCATAATAAACCGAGAAATAGGCTCTCTTCACCCGTTTTTCGATCTCCATACGGTACCTTGTAAACTGTTTCCTACTTATGCCATATTCTGTCGAAGGACGAAACACAATCCCATTATTCATTCTATAAGACATTGCCAAAATTGAACTCATATAAGCATCGCGGTCGTCCACCCAATTGAATATATTGGACAGGTTAGCACTGTAGTTTTTATAATAGGCCGAGAATACGGCGTCCATCTGATTGTACCGGTAGGCATCATAAGCATACTGATTGAAACTGAATTTTGAAAAACCGGAAATCTGTTTTTTCTTATAAGGAATAGACAAACGGGCTTTCAGCTCCTCATTAGCACTAAAAAGAGTTGCTTGTTGACCATCCACATAGTCGGTATAATCGACCTCTAGAAAAGCACTATTAGCAAAGTTATAGCTCAACAAACCTTTCGTCATCACATTGTGTGCATACTCCAGGTTAAGTACCATTTTATTGAAAGGCTGAAAAGCTAAAGTAAGAGAAGGAATATAAGGGTGATCCGCTATGCTTGAAAGGTATTCCAAACCTAGGCCCACAGCCAAAGTGCTAGTAATACCATAATCAACAATTGCTCTACCATAATGACTTCCTTCATCATCTTGCAAAACACCACCTGTCACTTTGTACTCCAATGTTTTGGCGGGTAAAAAGGTAAAAGGAACATTCTTGGTACGTTCTTCGATACGCTCCTCACCCATAGGACCATAAAACTTCAGTTTTATAGTGGTATAACCATAAACGATAGGTACCCTAAACACATACAAACCTGATGCATCTGCATCGGTATAATCAACCAATACCTCATTAATATAAAGCTCCACTGACCAGTTTGGCTCTGTATAATCTGTGATGGTATAATACCCTGAGGCTTTTCGTACTGTAGTGGGTGCATTACTAATAGATCCACCGACTATAGGTGCTTCAAGAAATGAGATGCTTTGGTCAAAAACTTTACCTGCTTGAGCTTGCCTTATGGCTTTCTTTTCATTATCTACCCACAACCAATTATAATAGAACTGTTCTTTGTCAAACTCATTCAAGTCATCATAATAAACTGCCACATTAGCCTGACCGTAAAGCAACTCTGTTCCCAACCCTACTGCCACTCTATTGTTGACTACTTTATCGTTCTTTTGGTAAGATGATACCATCCAATCAAACATACCAAACTCAAACAGATTATAATCGCGACGAACGATGGTATCCGGAGCTAGCTCTTTGCTTTGCAAACGTGAAATATTACGACGCATTTGTTCTAGGCGTTCTTGTTTCATAACGGGAAGTTCAAAATCAGCTTCCATTTTTATAGAAAGCGAACGAAAATTAAAAATACTACTCAAGCCAAATGCCTTGGTAATAACCGTTGAACTAACATAAATAATACCGGCTTCTTCAATAATGCCATACTGAACTTTATAATTCTTATTGCCTACTTTTATAAGACTGTTTTTATAATCAATGATGTAAGCATTACTCTCCTTGTCGATAAACCCTGTAAGTAGACCTTGATCCATCACACACTTGATGCCTAAGTCACGAAATAAGTCCTCGATATCAATATATATTTCGTTGCTTTCGGTGATGATCACATTGGTTTCAAAATCAAGGTATCCATTAACAATAAAATCCACAGGGACATCATCAAATGACACAATAGGGTTCAACTTTATCTCTATGGTGTTTTCCACTTCATTAATCTGTGAAGCGGTCAAAAACAATAGGCATAAAGCAGACAGCAAGCCTATTCGCAAATAGGCCAATAGACTTGTCATAGAAATGATATGATATGGATTTTTTTCAGGCATTACTCCTGGGTAAAAGTCAGAGAAAAACTACCATTATACACGCCAGAAACAGCTCCGCCGGGAACTTCAAGAGTGCCGCCTACACGTATAGTAGTTATAAAATTACAATCACCACTTACCGGAAAGGTAGATCCACTAGGTCCTTTTTCGGTAGGCCCTACATTTAAGGTCAGTGAGGGCACTCCACTCGTCATGGTCACAGTAGGATCATAGGTCACAGTAACATTTCGCCCCTCGCATAGTGAGATGTCAAAAATTGCCGGTTTCACAGTACTGCTTGATAGCGAAACCACACCACCTGTGGTAGAAACAGTCCCCTGCCAATCTACAGTAATAGTACCAGCCGAACTGGCGTAAAACACACCAAAATCCAGCTCCTGAGTAGGTAGTACTGTTACGCTACGTTGGGGCAAACCCGGTTGTGCCATTAGTGCAACACTGAAAAACAGCATCACGGCTAAACCACATAGCTTTCTGAAATATTGAGAGGTAAATATGAGTTTCATGTGCATAAATATTGAGTTATTGAAAAAATGACCTAGATTAAAGCAACACGTCAGCTTGTGCCAATACTGTTTTTTTCTCGTTCTCTTTCAGAATAACTTCTAAGCGTCCTTCTCCATAATCTACACCAACTGATTTCTTCAACAACATTTTCACTTCCCTTTTTTCACCGGGAGTATATACCCCAACACCTCTAATACTAGAAACGTTATGCACCTTACCTTTGCTATTGATATGGTTCACCACAATATCACCATAGAGCGACGCATTACCTACTCGGTTTATTGTAAAACTTACAATATGATTAGCGTCCTCATCTTTCGTATATACAACATCTGAGATTGAAGCCTCAGCTTGGCAGTCTCCACGGCGTACTATAGTAGCTATAGAGATACCAAATACAGCTTCAAGCTTAACAGAAATACCTTGCGTCATATCATCAGAACTCTCTAAGCCCCGTGGAGTCTCGTTTTTTTCTGCTCTGAAATATAAATGTGATCTGTATTCTCCATCAGCCATGGCTTCAGGTCTACTAAGCTGTACCTTTACTGTTTGTGACTCTCCGGGCTCCAACTCTACCCTACGGGGGTATACCTTGAGATATGGAGAGGCAAACATTTGACCTTCATCAGGCTCTTCTAAACGCACAAAATCACCAGACTCTGTCATACGGTACTCGATAAAAGACACACTATAGACAGCCCTGTGATGACCAGTATTAGACAGGGTTACTTTCTCTACCTGAGTACGACCTTCAAAGACCAGTCGCTTAGGAAAAATGAGTAAATCACCCTGAGCATAAGCCGAAAAATCAATCCATAAAAACATTGAAACAATCATTAAGACACTAATCCTATGGTATTTATATTGTCGCGTTTTGTTGGTCATGGCTATTATTGTTTAGAATTGTGAAAACGGTACCGTGTTAAGAGAGTTAGAAAAAATAAGTGCTGCCATTAGCAGCACTTATTATGATGAGCTAATTGTAGTCAACAGTTACATCAAAACCTGTAGCATTGGTATAGGTACCAGCTACTTGATTAGCTCCTACATTTAGAGTTGCACCTACTTTGACAGTCTCAGAACCACCTGTTAATGTACCTGTTCCTGAAGGTGAACTAGTAAAGGTGTTAACCACCATGGTTTCAGAATTACCTGTACGTGTAATGGTGTAATCGCTACTTGGAAGTGTAATTGCATAGGTGTAGCCATCCTGACCTGTTACGTCAAATGTAGCTGCAGTTATTGTTCCAGGATTAGAAGCAGGTAATGTCACACCACCTGTAGAGGAGGTAGTCCCCGCTGGTAATAGTACAACTGTACCTGGCGTAGCATTCACTGAAAGAATACCAAAGTTCATTTGTACATCACTTGAAATTGCAATCGGGGTTACAATTGTTGCCGTTGCTGTTGCACTGGCCGTTGCATCTCCTTGGGCCATAAGCTTGGCCGGAGTTACGGCTATCAACGCGATAGCCATAAGACTTAAAATTAAATTTTTCATTTTCTTTTGTTTTAATTTAAAAATTGTTTGAATTAGTGCACTAGGTTTAATTGTACTGACATAAACGCATGGTAGAACAAGTCGGGAGTAACGTGCCTTATCTCCCTGTAAATATTAAGTTTTAAGTTTTCATGATGTATAAGTATTTAGTTGATGAATAGAATAGGAAATAATTTCTCAAGAGTTTTCATTCTAGGTTCCTATGTGCTTTAATTATGGTCTATTGTCAAGTTCTTTACCACATCTGATACTTTTTCAAAGTCTTCACTTTTGGATAAAAAGTAATTCGCTCCTACTTTTAATGCTTGTGATTTATAGTAGGCGTTGGTATAAAAAGTAAGTAGCATAAATTGTATCATCGAATTGCCTTTTCTCACTTCTTTTATAACATCTATACCTTTCATCCCTGGCATCTTATTATCCAAAATGGCAAGGTCCGGTTTCAATTCATTTATAGCATTAAGAGCTTCGGTGCCATTATCGTATGCTCCCACCAGTAGTACTTCGTCTAACTCGTTAAGCATGTCTTGTAACCTGTCCAGAATATATTTTGAGTCGTCAGCTATTAAAACAGTCATGATCGTAAGTTTTTTGTTGTAGCAAATATCTGGTATGTTCTCTTATACTACATGTAGGTCAAGTCTTAAAAAGAAGTCAGATTTGTCTGAAATCCTTGTAGGACATATCCTACACAAAGACCTACTTAAACAAAGAAAAACACAAAACGAAGCAAACATAAAAGAAACACAAACAACTTATCTACTGACACTTTAACATAACACCCAAATCTAAGATGTCAAGTAGAAATTTAATCTGGCATCGGACAGGGCTCACAAGAGACAATAATTTTTGCAGGAAAAGTGTTGACGATAATTGGTCTTTTTCAGGAGAAAAAAATAAAAACTTGGCTGCTAAAAAAACATAATCTTTCAGTCAATGAAAAGAATCTATAGCCCTCATTTCCATTGTTGAAGAAAACTTTAACATTTATAGAATATGAAACGCCGCAGAACTTAAAACCAATCCGAAAATCACGAATGATACCATTATTCCTTTATTGAGATTATTCTCACTATCTTTGCCGTCAAATTTTTCTCATATAAAAGATTTACAATAATAAAAATGAAATCAAACAGCGAACTATACCCCAAAGATTTCCGGAAAATAATGCAAGTCAACTATGACTACACCAGCATGGGAGCTAATCGCATAGAAGAAATTCTGAACTTTGCTCGTGGGATGGGACTCAAACGCATAGGTATTGCTCACTGCATCACCTTCTCGCACGAAGCCCGGGTATTAGAAGAGTATTTCTCTAAATATTTTGAGGTCTTTACCGTAGATTGTAAATACGGCAGAATACCCAAGAGTGAACTACTAGGAGGGAGTGGAGGACGTATATTATGCAATCCTGCCGGTCAAGCGGATTACCTGAACCAACAAGGATGTGAACTCAATATCTCTATGGGACTCTGTGTGGGGCATGATATGATCTTCAGCAAAGCGTCCGAAGGCTTGGTCACCAACCTTTTTGACAAAGATTTTGTCACCAACAATAACCCGGCAAAGGCTATAGCTCAAATCTAACGTACGATGGAAGATCTCAAAAACCGTATTCTTAACTGTACCGCCTGCCCCTTATCAAAAACACGACAACACGCCGTATGGGGCGAAGGCAACCCCAAAGCCGAAATACTCATCATAGCAGAAGCTCCGGGTGCTGACGAAGACCGGACTGGTCGTCCTTTTGTAGGCAAATCCGGACAATTACTTGATAAAATACTGGCAGCTTGTGGATTCACGCGTCAGAAACATGTCTTCCTTAGCAACATACTACGCTGCCGTCCGCCAGGTAACCGCACACCACTAGATGAAGAAGTCAAGGCGTGTATTCACTTTCTACATGAACAAATAGAACTGGTCGATCCTAAAATTATCATCCTGTTAGGGGCTACACCTCTTAAGCGTGTACTTAATGACGACCGCCTGCGCATCACCAAAATACGCGGACAGTGGATCAGTTGGAACGGTCGTTTAGTGATGCCCGTTTATCACCCAGCGGCTTTATTACGTAATCCGGCCTTGAAATATCCGACTTGGGACGATTTTAAAAATGTGGTCTACAAATATCGCGAGTTGGTCGATCCCGAACATTATTCAGAACATGTTTAATTACTTATCACCCCCCCTTGGAAAACTAAAACAACACAAGCAAAACTAAATTGTTTTCCACATCTACATTACTACCAAGACCTAAGAAATCCGTAAATTTGTCCCCCATTTACAACGCCAAAAATCAAACATGAGACCCGAAGAAATAGACATCAACAAAATAGCCAACATCACCGAAATAGACGGCTATACCGTATACGTAGGACGCAGCGCTGCTATGAATGACATACTTACCACACGTGTTGCTAAACCCAACGATATATGGATGCACGCCTCAGGCGTGCCGGGTTCCCATGTGGTCATCAGAGTAGAAGACACACCTCCTAAAAAAGACACCATAAAAGAAGCCGCAAAGCTGGCCGCCAAGCACTCCAAAGGAAAAGGAAAAATAGACGTGACCTATACCGAAGCAAAAAATGTAAAAAAGGAAAAACACCTTAATGTGGGACAGGTCATCGTAACCTCAAGTCGGGCAAAAACGGTCAGGGTATTTGCCAATAAATAAAGGCTTAATGATACAATGAACGATAAGCTTTACCAATATTATTTTTCAAAAGAAGAACCTCAGCAGGGATGCTTATTATACCAATTAGACTAAGAGATGAGTGTTAAATAATTTGAGAGCTTTTGTGTTTAATCGAGGCAAAAAAGTGAGAGATAGCCGTAGTTACCTTGAGCCTTTTTTAACGAAGAGTAAACGTAAAAGAATTAAATTATAATGCTGATCTTATAGGCTATTTGGTATTAGCCCTGAGGGAAACTATCTGCAATTTGAATCCGGATATGAGCGAAGCGCTGAAATGGGGACTGCCCTGTTTTAATTTTCAGAAACGCATCATCTGCTTTCTCAACATTGAAAAGAAGAGCCAAGAGCCCTACATCCTCTTTGTAAACGGTAAGAAAATGCAACACCCGGCTCTGGAACAAGGCGACCGCAAAATGATGAAGATCTTACGCATCAACCCAAACGAAGATATCAACATTGAACTTATCACGTCCTTATTAAAAGAAGCCATCAGCCTTTCGGAAAATAATATGAGGGTGCGATAGACTGTCCGGGTTCAAACCCCTTATTTCGCACAAGCCTACGTGTCCTGTATGACGTGTCTTGGTTCAAGTTTCTCCCGAGGACTCGGGAGACCCAAAACCACTTCAAGCTTGTAGCTTGCTTTTATTAGATTAACCCGTTGGGTGTAGTCTCCAGACGACGTCCTATTAATATAAAAGCTCTGCTTTACTAAAAGATGCACATTAGCTCACACGGTAAGCCCTAAAAAAGAAAAAGAGTCGCAACCCACAGCATAACTGTGCATTACAACTCTCTTTCGTGATTCGGCTGGAAATTCCTTTTAATCTATATATCTGACTATTATATTTATCGGGTATCACTATGGTATCAATTCAAAACAATAAAACACAATAAAGGTGATCCTCAGTTATGATAGCACTTTTTTTCCGGATCCAACCGACATCGCCAGCTGCAGCACTCAAAATTGATAGCACACAGAACGAAGCTCAGCGTGGCCAGACTTCCTTTTTGATAGCAGAAAAATGAGGCCATATCTCAACTTTTATCTAATCTATACAGTTTTCAGAAACAATAAATACTATTTTTGATGAAAATTTCTATCTGCATAATTATTCTTTAATTATTGAACATTTCAAAGATCGTTAGAACACTACAAGTATTAAATATGAATATAATTGAAAAAGGCATTCAAAAAGGTTTGATTTCGTTTGACGATGGACGAAAGAAGATAACATATATCCACCAAAACAAGACTCGGAACTACACAAATCCCGAAGAAAAGATACAAGCTGAATCATTTCTAAAGCTAGTTCTTTCATACAATTATCCTGTTGAACGTGTTCAGCAATTCGTGACTGTAACAATGGGAGCTTCGACTAAAGAAGCAGATATTGTAGTTTATAACGATGACGAATGCACACAACCTCACATTGTTGTGGAGTGCAAGAAAGCAGATATTTCAGAGCTTGAATTCATACAAGCCATAGAGCAAGCCGCATCCTATGCATATTCTCTTTCAGGGACTATAAAATATCTTTGGGTTACATCAGGGATTAAAAACGAATACTTCCTTGTAGACAAAGATAGTAGTGTAAAGCAAACCATTCCCGACATTCCACGTTTTGGTATTACAGAAGTACAGAAATACAAGTATGCTAAAGGTGGGCGAACTGCCAATGAAGATGCAGGAGAAGATGAAACAAAACAAAAGTTCTTTGAGCTAGAAGTAATTAACGAAGACGAACTAACAAACCGTTTCAAACAAGCTCATCAAGCACTTTGGGGCGGTGGTGAACTAAACCCATCCGAAGCATTTGACGAACTAGATAAGTTGATTTTCTGTAAAATATGGGATGAGCGTAAACCCCGAAAGAAAGGACAACCTTACGATTTCCAAATCTTCAATGAACCAATCCCTAAGAATGCCAATAAAGAGCAGATTGAAAAAATTGAACTAAAAATATCAAAAGAACTACATAAACGTATTTTAGCACTCTATGCTGAAGGACAAAAGAAAGACCCCGAAGTATTTAAGGACAATGTTAGGCTAAATCATCAAAAAGTAAAAAAAGTTGTTGGTTATCTCGAAAGTATAAATCTAAACCTTACTGATCTCGACAGCAAAGGAAAAGCCTTTGAAACCTTTATGGGATCATATTTTCGTGGCAATTTTGGACAGTTTTTTACGCCTCGTCCAATCGTGAAGTTTATTGTAAATTCACTACCTATTAACAATGAATCACGAGTACTCGACACCTCTTGCGGTAGTGGTGGTTTCCTGCTTTATGCTTTAGACAAAGTACGCACACAAGCCAATGAGTATTATCCAAACTACGAAACTGATCCCATAGAGGCAAAAGACCATTGGAAGCATTGGCACGATTTTGCCGAAAAGAATCTTTTCGGAATAGAAATAAATGAGCAAATTGCCAGAACGGCAAAAATGAATATGATTATTCACGATGATGGGCATACTAATGTAATTGCATCCGATGGTTTGTTGCTTGCCAAAGAAATGCAAAAAAATAGTGGTAATCCAGAATTCAAAACAAATAGTTTTGACTTTATTATTACTAATCCACCTTTTGGTAGTTCGGTGAAGCAAACAGAGAGAGCTTACCTGCATCAATACAACTTAGGCAACAAAGATATAAGCTGGCTTGACACAAAAAACACAGCTGTAAAAGGACGCTCTAACCAAAGCACCGAAGTATTGTTTATTGAGCAATGTTGGAATTTCCTAAAACCCAACGGATTTCTTGCTATAGTAATACCAGACGGCATTTTGACCAATAGCAGCTTGCAATATGTGCGAGATAATATCGAAGAATGGTATCGAATAGTTGCAGTAGTATCTATGCCACAAACAGCATTTGCTCACACAGGAGCTGGAGTAAAAAGCTCTGTAATGGTTTTGCGTAAGTGGGATGATGACACCACACAAAACATCGCAAATCAAAAACAAGAACTAAAGGAGCAAATAAAATCTGATGCCAATTATTTAAAGCAAATAGACGACTTTGAAAAAAAGAAAAAGAAAGTAATAAAAGAGCATACAGGCTTCGAAAACACTACAGACGAAACAGACAAAAAGCTAATTGCCAAAACAGCAGCATTTAAAGATTGGAAAAAAGAAATTTCAGATTACTATAACCAAAATGCAAATGATTTAAAAGAAGAATTAGCAGACCGTTACATCATCGAAAAACAAGCAAAACTCTCCGACTATCCCATCTTTATGGCAATAGCTGAAGATATTGGTTACGATGCCACAGGTAAGCCTACAGGAAACAATGAACTTGATACAATTGAAGTAGAGCTAATCCGATTTATTAACCATATAATAGATGGGGAGTAACTATGAGTGAATTTCAATTAAACAGTTCTGTAGATAGAGAAAAGGTATTTATCGTTAATTTTTCAGAAGTTGAAGGAAGGTTAGATCCTAATTTTAATCAAGCATTAAGAAAAAACATAATCAAAAGCAATTATCCTTTAAAAAGGATATCAAAAATTGTTATTTCTTCAATAAGTGGAGGAACCCCATCTAAAAACATTAGTGAATATTGGGATGGAGGAAATATCCCCTGGGCTTCTCCTAAAGATATTAAAACATTCAAACTAACAAAAACAATTGATTCTATAACAGAAGAGGGTGTAGAAAATTCATCTACAAATGTTATTAAATCAAACAACTTAATAATAGTATATAGAGCTTTAAAAGAAGGTGAAATCAACTGCACAATAAACCAACGAAGTATCGCAATAAATCAAGACTTAAAGGCTTTGTATTTATCCGATGACGTTATTCCTGACTACTTAATGTATTTCTTTGATGTTTTTGGAAGAAAAATATTCCCATTAATCACCAAGCTTGGAACAACCGTCTATAGCATTAACAGCGAGCAATTTAACAGATTAAGACTACCCATTCCTCCCAAAAAAATACAACAAGAAATAATTAACATATACGAAATAGCCTATACACAAAAACAACAAAAAGAAACCGAAGCAAAAAAACTTTTAGCTAGTATAGATGATTATTTATTAAATGAACTTGGCATCACTTTACCAGAGAAAGACAATTCTCTGGAAAATAGAATTTTTACAACATTTTTCAGCAAAATGAGTGGAGGACGTTTTGATCCAAAATTATACGATAATAATACACAGGGAATCAGAAACGCAATAAATAAAACCTCTTTTGACAAACCTCTTTTGAAGGACTTAATCATACATAGTGTTGCAGGTGATTGGGGCAAAGACGAAAAAGAAAAATTAGGCGACAAATTCAAAAAATGCTTAGTAATTCGAGCTACAGAGTTTGATAACCTATACAACCTTAAACTTGATAATAACCGAGTAAAATATCGGTTTATAAGTAAAGAAAAATTAGACAGAATAGATGTTCAAGAAAATGATTTACTTATAGAAAAATCAGGAGGAAGCCCTGACCAACCTGTCGGTAGAATTTCAATTTTGACTAATGAAATTTTAAAAGACTACTCCATTGGATACAGTAATTTTATTCATAAAATTAGAGTTAACAGCTCAAAGATTAATCCTGAGTATCTGTTTTGCTACCTTAAAACCGTTCACAATATCAAACTGACTGATGCTATGCAAAGCCAAACGAATGGTATTAGAAATTTGATAATGTCAAATTACTTTAACCAGATAATTCCATTACCAAGTTTGGATAAACAAACTATAATTGCTGATTACATTTCAGACTTAAGAGCTAAAGCCAAACAACTAGAGCTAGAAGCACAAGATATAGTCAATAAAGCCAAAGAAGAAATTGAACAAATAATATTAGCGTAAAAGGAATACTAAATCAGCCTAATTACAAGCCAAAATTCTCTATATTTTTTGCTCTATAGTCACACACTAAAAAAAGCCGCCCAACCGGACGGCTTTTCTTTTATGCTTAAACACTACAGAAGCTTCAAAGCTTCTATCTTACCATTAGGAAAACGGTTCTTGCCAATGTGCGCAGTACCTTCTTCCACTCTCAATACAGCATCTACATCATGTTCCCAATCGGATGTACCTTTGGAAGTACCATCTTTATTGGCTTTAGAAACCAGCACAAAAGAAGTATGAGGGAACCTTCTTTTCAATTCTGCAAAATCACTTGGTGACATACCGCAGGTTTGGATACTATCCAATACAACCACATCATAAGGCTTAAACTTAGCCGGGTCGTAATTCTCTGTCACATCTATTGGGCTTGTCACCTTTAAACGTGTAGCTTTTTCCTGCAATCCAGCCTTTACGCCCTCTTCGTTCATTACATAAAGAGCTTTTAAGCCTTCCTTCATTATATCATCAGCAAATAACAAAGATACACTACTCTTTCCATTGTAAGGCAAGCCGTAAATTAAGATATAAAAAGGATTGTATAAATCCCCTAGGAGCTTGGCAAAACGGCCTTTCATCTTGATGGTTTCAAAGTTCATTTTCACCACCTCAGAAAGGCTTACAATATCATCCGGTGAAACTTCATCATACATTTTATTTTCCTTTTTACTTGATTTTTTCGTCTCACGCCCTACCTTTGTATTGCCGTTGAAAATGGGAGACTTTCCGTTCAGCTCACTTTTGTGTGCTTTGCTTGTGTCTCTCATTTTTTTTGTTTCTACCCCTAGAAAGCCGCTATTAGCTTCCTTAACACTCTTTACGCCACTATCTTCTCTTGGTTTTGAAGTAGTGGCTTTTACTTTTTTATCCTTGCCAGTTCTGCTAGTCCGTTTAGCTGCACATCGGTGATAATAAGCTTATCAGTATCCAAATAGTTAGCTAGTTTATTCTCTATTTCAGTTATCCGTTTAAAGGTGCTATCTGTCTTTTGAACCTTGCCGTTTTTCTTGGCATTTTCAATGCTTTTAAGGAGGCGTTGTGCTTTTTCCGGAGTAATACCACCATACAGATTGATAAAACGTTTTATCAATGCAATAGACGGTTTTATTCCGTAATCATCTACCACTTTTTCGACCTTAGATTTGAGGTTTTTCGGAGCTTCAAACACACAAGAATCACCCATATTTTTATAAGTACTGGACAAGTCCCGTCCTACGGCTTCAATCAGATCAGCATGTTCTGTTTTCTTTGTGATCTTTTTTTCTACTGCTGCTCTCTGGATAGCACGATAAAACAACATCACTTGACGCTCTGTTACCTTCTTACCGTCATAAGCAAGGTAACGTTTCAAAATGCGGATATGCTCAGGCATTACAGCTACCTCGTTTGGTTTTCTAACGACTTTTTTCCCTTTTGAGGTTTTGGTTTTAGTTGCAGCTTTTTTGGGTGCTGTTTTCTTTGTTGTTTTAGGTTTTGGTTTTGTCGGAGCTTTTTCTCCTTTAGCTTTATATTTAATTCGATCTACTTCTTCCCAAGATCCATTTATCTTTTCATCAATAGTAGCCCATACTGATTGATCTGTTGCTCTATGATCCAACATTTCCTGCATCTTTACTATAGCACTATTGTGTACAGTTTTTAAAGAACTAGAAGTTGAAAAATACTGATCAAATTGATAGCTTCCTTCATTCAAAGAAACTCTAAATTTATCCGATTTAGGCACAATCTTTTTGCGTGTTGTTTTCTTTGGATGCTGTTCCAGATACTCTTTCATATCTTCAATTTGCATATCAATCAATTCCTTGATTTCATCATCTTTATTATAAAGCTTTGCATATTTATCAAAATCGCGGTGCGCTTCCTGCATATAGTCAGGTAGATCACTGGTGTTCACGTGTGCTGTCTCAGTCTGGTAATTGTTTACGGTAAGTTTCATATCTCAATGTTTTAAAATCAGTTATTATGCTATCATTTTTGTTTCCGGAACTCGTGGCCGGCTTTGTGTTTTGCTATCATTTTTAGGCGCTGCAGCCTGGATTTTTTGTCCTTTTTGCTATCGCTTTGCCCTAGCTCTTTTTTTCTTTAGGATAATGGCTCTTGCTCTAAGTTTAAGCGTTTCTGCATCTTGATCATCTACACTAGCCGCTCTGGCATCTGCCTCTAGCTTTAGTTTTCGCTTTTTCTTTTGAGCTTTCAAACGATCTGAAAACTTAGCCTTGTCTTCATCAAACATTTCCATTGCTTGCTTGGTGATCTTATCCAGTTCGTTATTGTTCGTTTTTTTGCCACTGAATATTTCATCATAAACAGCCCTTGGAACTTCTACAGATACACTATAACGCTCCCCCATCAGCTTGATAAACTTTGGCATCTTTTTTTCAGAAACATTAGCTCTCATCATACCAGACACCATCTCAAAACCATCCTTTTTATTGGTTGTAAGTTTGATGACATCAGCATCGGTGTACAATGGAATGAAAGTTTTTTTCTTTGGCATCGTGACGCTAAACTCTTCAAGAGATACGCGTGCAATCACAATATCATCAGTGGTCTTAATGGTATTACCAACAACAATACTCATCACGTGACGGCTCACATTGGCTATTGGCGTTACAATATGGGACGCTATACGACTACTGTCATCACTCATTGGCGACCAAGATTCAGGCATTAACATACCTTTCTGCTCTTTACCTGACACTGTGGTATAGCTTACTAGTTTTCCCTTATAAAAACTGGCTTGCAATAAATTCCCGGTCATTATGTACCGGACACCTCTATTCTTTGCATACTTTTGGGTATGCTCAGCCCAATCTTTTACATAGTCTTCATACATATTATAGCTATATGACATCACGGAATTAATAACCGTAACGGCATCACCGGAACAAGTCAAGACCATTAAACGACGGCTATCAGCCACCGCAAAACGCAACTTTACAGCGGATGGTGCAAAAGGGTTCTTTGCTTTCTCGTTGATAGAGTAGCCTAAAAATACACTGGCAACCTTTTCTGCACTATTGCCTATGGATGGAAATTTATAACTTTCTCCAACTTCAAAGAAGCCTAGAATACGTTTCATCTCAGACCTTTTATTGTTGGCCTGTTGTGTTGCTTCTTTCAATGCCTCATTGCGATCAGATTCTATCTCTGATTGCTTAACCTTGATGTATTCAGCTTGATCCTTTGCTTTTTTAAACGCTTTCGTTTTAGTGATCTCAGCCAAACGCTTATCGAAACGTTCCTCAATAGTTTCAACCTCTTTGGTTAAGCGGCTCTCACTATGCTTTTCAAGCTTATCTAACCAGTACTCTTTAGTCTTTTGCTTTTTGGATAACTCTTTGTCAAGCTCTGTCTTATTTAATGGTTTTTTAAGGATATTACATTCACATTTTTCCATCATAGTATCAGAACCAAAAGCCGATTTGCCACCTTTACCTGCAATTACTACATACTTTTCAAGTGTTTTTGATTTAAGGTCCAATGTTTCCACCTCCAAATCATATTCACCGGACTGTTTTACCAGATCAATATAAACATCATAACGCTCCATCACTTCATTATAGAAGCGTTCCTGCTCATCAATAGGCAGAATGGCCACACGCCCGGAAACTTTTGAGGCTGCACCATCAATGATATGTTCTTTGTCATTAAAGAAGTTCAGAGGATCACCCAGCGTTTCGGCTAAATGAGGTTTTTCATACAAGTACTCATAAACCACTTTATCACCGTACTTATTAAGAAAGTCCTCACTTTCCAACTGGCTACCACTGTTATCTTGATTTGAAGTTGTATTGGCATCAAGGCTTTTAAGTTTCTTTTTAAGCATCATCAAAAGCCTTTTCTGTGCCGGGATAGAAGAAATAATGTAATCATAAATTGGCAACATCACCTGTCCGGTTCTATTGACACGACCACGCTTCTGTATTTCTGTAGAGATGTCAAGTTCGGCCTCCCAAATTACCATTACACGCTGTTTTACCTTATCAATGGTCACATCATCGGTAGTAATAGCTTGTGCCGAAGCTCCGGTACTACCGGACTGGTTTATCATCAGCACATCAATCTCATTATTGTTGAAACGATTGTAAACATCAGCTACATTCTCACGTTTACGTCTGATAATCTGAGCCGTTGTTACCTTTGTCTTTTTCTTTGTAGCTACCTTACCCAATGATCTGTTATGCTTTTTCAAATGATAAGCCAACGGTTTATCTGTATCAAAATGAAAGTCGAGCTCTACCATTTCCAAACCTACAATCTCGCTAAGTGAGATATACCCCCATTCAGCATCAATCATATCACCATTAAGCACCACAAAACCAAAGAAAGAATCTTTGCCATCCCACTCTGTAATGTACCAATCAGAAGCCCCATAAAAATAATGAAGCTTTGGTTTTACAAAGTCAGTATAGGTAATTCCGCCTTGAGTCTGGCTTGCTTTTTCATATTCTTTAATACCATCGCCTTTTCCTAACCTAGGAACGGCTTTAATTTCACGCTCCAATCTTTCAAGTGTATCATAATGCTCAATACTTCCTACTAATACTTGTTGCTGAAAGAAAGGCATTACCTTTTTCACGGTACTTGAAATATCAGCAAGGGTTAAAGGCATTAGCTCATCTTTTGTTGTACATTCATCCCAATCACCATACTCTACAGCAACGCTTCTACCTGTCACCTCTGCTACTGAGATCCCTGCATCACGCAAGCGCATTTTTACCACATCTATAGGACTGATATACATTCCGGTTGAAATACTTTCAATCTTCCGGGCTATTTTATAGTAAACACTTTGCGTTTCAGGGCTAAACTCATTGATGTGAAATTCTTTCTTGACGGGTTTTCCATTGATCCCCTTTACCGTATAGCGCATTGTGCCTTTCAATGCCTTCATTATCACGCTAGAGAAATCAGCATTTACAATATCCCCAAGCTCACCGAGTTCTGCTACAAAGCTCCCCATAGTTGAGCCAAAAGCTATCAACGGTTTTTTTCCTGAGTTGTGAAGATTAATAACGTGATCAGCAACATCATCAGCAGTAATGCTAAATAGTATTTGCTTAAACATATTGAAGATTTTTGAGAATGCCGGACTATTGGCCACACCGGCCTTGCTAGTTCCGTTACGGCCTACAATCTCTTTTCCCTCTTTAGCGGCTTGTTTGTCGAGCGATTTAATGACCGGATCAATATGGTTTTCCTGAAAGTCAATAATATCACGCACAATATCCGTAATAGTATCGGCTTTCTTTTTGTGATCTGCCGCCTTTTCTTTCAATTCTTTGTAATTAACTTCTATTCCATCAAAAGGACGTTCACGCCTTAGCATTTGCCCTTCTGCAACAAGCTGTGCAGACAAGACCTCTTGCAAGGGCACACCACCATTGACAATAGCATTGGTCAAGCCTTCGGATGATAAGTTAGCCTCTTTAATAGACGTTTTCAGGGCGAAAAACGGCATATTATCAGCTCTTTTGGCAAATGTGGCTGACAGATAACAAACGCCTTGACTTTCTCTTACAACTGATTGTAAGTACTCTCCAATTTGTGAGGTTCCTGCACCGTTGTGTGCTTCATCCAGTACTAACACATTGTCTTTTGCCATTGCTCCCAAAAATGCTCTCTTTTCAACAGCACTTTTAAGCTTAAACTGATCATAAGTAGTACATACATAATCGTACTCATCAGGCATTTCCATTGAGCTGATTACATTCAACTGTTCTGCTTTTGTTGGAGCTTTGTACACAATATCTCCATTCTTTGTTTTTATGTGGGTTTTATCTGCCCGGGCATTAACAATGAATGGTTTATAGTGGTCGCTCTTTATGTCCACCATATCACGATAAAGATCAGAAAAAAGGTTGGGTTTTTCGGATAAAAAGATAGGCTTTTTGCCTTGAACTATACCATAACGTATTACAGCCGCTGCCGTTCTCCCTTTACCTATTCCGGTTTGATCTCCAATGATAATTCCATTATTACGCTCTATATTGTATATGGCCATACTTACAGCATCTATCTGCTCACAAGCTAAGGAATCAAGCAAATCAGATTCTGTGTATTTAAGCTTATCACATAAATAGTCAATAAATGATCCACCTACAGCCTTTTTTATCTTTCTGGCCGCAAGGTGCATTTCCTGCCCCATTGAATCCGGCACATGAGTATCAAGGATAAAACCTTTGTCCGCTGCCGGGATATAAGGCATCCCTAAGCCATTTGTTGACAACAAAGCCACAATGTATTCATATTCATTTTGCGTCAAGAACTCTGCACGATGAAAAGCTTTATTGTCTTTAGTTGTAAACCTTAACTCACGCATTCTGTTCACAATATTTTCCTTGGGTTTACGAGGAAAAGTAAGTGTCATCACCTTGTTTTTTATTTGCATCTTAATATTCATAATATATTTATTTGTAGTTTTTTAAAGCTTCTTTTACAATATAATCTAGGGCACTTGTTATTGAATCATCTGGTACATCTTCCTTTCGATACCTGTCCATCCATTTCTCTTTCTCCTTTTGTTCTTGGTGTGTTGTTTCAGCTTGGGGGTGGAAAGATGTGGCTACTCTGTAAATCAGCCACAAGGTGCTTACCTTCTTTTCTTTTAAGCCAATCTTAAGCTTTTCAATGTCAAACTGGTCCTCAATTACTCTTTTGATATTGTTTGCAAGGTCATAATAGAAAGCATTCGACAATTTGACATATTTAGGCTTGTAAATACCATTTCTTTCAATCAAAGCTTTCTTTTCTTCCCGTTTAGCTTTGTTGGCTTGTTTTCTTCTAGCTTCTTCGGCCTTTAACTTCTCTACAACCAAAGCTATTAACGCACGATCTTCTTCGCTCTTTATGCTTAATAGTTTTTCATCTATCCATTCGTAAGCAGCTTTAAAGCTTGGATGCTGTCTTTTACTTCCAATTTTTTTCAGAGTACTGTTGTAGGTCAAGTCAACCTTATGCTTTTGTGTTTCGTTTAATAAACGATATGAAAGAGTGGTAGGGCGATCCCCTTTGTCTGCTTTAGCTTTAGTTCTAGCCCGTTTCTTTTTGAGGATAATTGCGCGAGCTCTTAGTTTCAAATGAGCCTGTTCTGGACTCACATCAGAGAGTCCTACACGATCCCAGAGACGATCAAAGTCCGTCACCACTTCGGCCAACTCATCATTAACCACTGGCGCAAAGCCTTCAGGTTTGCTTTTACGGCCATTGATAAGGATTAGGCGCACATCAACGGCTGTTCCCTGACGGGAATAGAGCTCCTTACCATCAATAGAAATGACATCTTCCACATTGTAATGATGGTACAGGTAGTTCAGAAAGATACGGTTCTTACCGGACTGAGGACGTCCGCTTTTATCGTACCGGGTGTGTCCTCCAACTATCATAGCGGCCTTGCCATTATCTGCCATGCAATTAAGGGCATTAATACACATGGCATGATCCAGAACCTTAAACGTAAAATCATTGTATGTGACGGGATTTAGAAGCTTGCCAAAGGGTGGATTGGTAACAACTCCGGCAAACCGCCTACGAAAATCTGAAAAAGGCTCTGAAGCATCCTTTTTCATCACTTTGAGATAAGGTTGATACTTTAGGTTGTCATTACGTACAGTATCAATCTCATTGACAATAGTACGTGCATAAGGTAGAGCAATGGTCAACAAACCATTACCAGCCGAAGGCTCAAAATACAACCCGGTGACATCATCAGAGAGCACATAAGATGAAGCTAAAAACGAGATGGGTGAAGGCGTACTGTATTGTTGATAAAGCACACTCATACTGGTACGCATTGATATATTTACTTGGGACTTATAGGCTGAAACAATGGCCTGATACTTGTCATAAGTACGAAGTGCTGCATTGTGTGCAATAGCTCTTGCATTCAACACTAGCACCAACTCTGTAAGCTCTTTTACCAGATTTTTATTATTGATACCAAAGCCCTTAGCAAGTTTCTCAATAGTGGTTTTAGTATGCTTTTTCTTTCCTGATAAGAACTGCTCTTTTAGCTCTTCTATAAATCCTTTTTTATCCATAGGGTATAAAAAAAGCACCCAGAGCCACGGGTGACATAGAGTGCTTATTATTTATTAAATTATCTATTCCTCGAAATCAATCACATATTCAATGTGCATTTTGTCTGCTATCTTTGAATTTAAAATAAGTAAACTCTTCTGATTACGACTGATCTTATTTAGAGTTGTAGTAAGCGCCTGAATAGTTTCCTTATCGCTACTATCATGCTGTTCCAGTGTCTTTACTTTCTCTTCAAGCTGACAAAGACCATCTGCATTGTCCTTTACTTTAGCTTCGACACCAAAGACATAATATAGCAAGCTCACAATAAGCACTGCCACCGTAATAGCATTACCTACTGTGAACTTTTTTTCTACCTGTAGAGCCATAAGCTTAGAATGTTATAGCATTAAGCGCCGGAACATCATTAGCGGCTTTTATAGTATCGTACTTTTGGTGATACTCAGCCTTCAAAGCATCTCTTTGAACAATTACATCGGCAGGAATGACCTCTATATCACCAAAGACTAAATCTTGGGTTGATTTGCGAACAACAGAATCTACTTTTGATTCATACACCTTACCAAGAACTTTTAATCTATTACTTTTTAAGGACAAAAACTGCTCTTCTGAAATATAAACCTGAACGGCTTTGTTTCCCATAACTTCAATCGTAGCCTTAATTGACAACTCTTCTTCAGCACCATTGTCCACTAGAGGATATAAGCCTCTCTCTCTTTGTACTTCTGGTAATAGTTTTTCATAACCAGAAGGCAGGTTCTCATATATTTTATTGTTTCTTTCTAAATAATACATAGCTTTAATTATTAATGTTATTAAATCATTTGAGTACCACCATAGAGCTGTCCTAACACTTCGATACCACCGTTACCACCAACACTCGATTCAAGCAAATGCAATTTTGTAATATCATTAACATTCACAATAGATCCTTTTAAATTAGCGGCAATTTTACGCGGATTTTTTAACGGATTAGCCCCACAGTTAATAACAGACAGAACAGAACTATCTTGTACACTATTAGCAATCGCTCCAGTATTGGCAGCTTGTGACTCAAAATAACTATCTTGAACTACAGCCCTTGAAGCACAGACAGCCAAGGCGCCATCCCCTCCATTGGCTTGGAATGAGCTTTTTTCTATTTGCAATAGAGCATTGTCGCCCAATATCGCTACATCATCATTTCCACCAACATTGTAGTTAAAACGCATCCCACTAAAGCGGATGTATGTTCCATAAACCTCAATAGCATGAGTAGTTTCTATTGTTGCATTACGAGTCATTATTCCAGAAGCCCCTCCTGCTGCAACCCATTCACTCATTGTCACACCTTGTGGAAGAGACCAGCCCGGACTTACGGGAGACCAAATCATCATATAGGAAAAATTGGCTATTTGTAACCAACCATTCATATCGTTTACATAAGTACCACCATCTTCAAAAACAAACGACAAGTGAAAATGGTTATATTCTGTTCGTTGTGTCACTTTAGGTAAACTATGTAACAGCTCCTGTATTCGTGAAAAGGGTGTACCTGCCGGAATAAACACCTGACCATCCTTTAATTTAAACCCTGCAATTGTTTGCTCTTTAAAAAGGTCTAATACCCCTTGAAATATTTGATAATCTCCGTTACCAGTGCCCAAAAAAGCAAATGTTTCATCAGTAGCCCACTCACCTAATTTCAAGTCAGGCACATTGTTACCTGTAAATCTTTTTATCTGTCTCATACTATATATAAAAAAACGTTAAACTTTAAACTCTTTACTCTTAAGGCTACTACCAAAGAAGAAACCAACGACTTGGTTACGCTCTTGTAGCAGGGAACCAACCACAGTACCAATAGCAGTAGCAATCGTTGATCCGATACTTACCGCAATGGTCTTGTCTTCAATCAGCATTGTACTTATGAAGTTGAACAATATATTAAAACACAATAAAACAGCAATATACACAAGATTACGTTTGATGATGCTTCGCGCTATTTCATCAGCCATTGCCCCCTTAGCCATATAGCTTTCAGTAGCCCGGGCACGGTCGTTTGACTCTGCTTTGTACACTTCAAGCTCCCAATCTTTCCGCTTGGCTTCAAGCTCTACCAGTGCAGCCTTAGCTTTCTCATCCTGTTCTGCTTTGCCTTTTAGTAATTCAGCTACCTTGCCGATAGTCGTACCTACCGGGTTTCCAGATGTAGCTATGTCCATTACGTCCCCGGCTATGTCAGGCACATTGGAAACGACCATTTTGCAAAACTGACCAAACCCGGTTTCATTAAATTTTTTCTTGTCCTTTTTCATAATATTAAATCATTGAATAAGCTTTCTCAAAAAGTTCTGGTGTGATATAATGTCCTCCATTTTCTACCTTGTCTATGGCCATTACTAGCCGCTGTAAGGTGTTCTTGGTTAGACTCAGTTTTACATCCTTATCAACTCCCACAAAGTCGCATACAGAGCGAATGTAGGCGTGTGTGTGATTTTCGTACCAAGGTGCAAATTCTTTGATAAGATCAGACACCGTGTTTTTGCCTTTCTTAAAATCGGAGATCAAATCCTTGATTAAAGCTCTCACCCCATACTCTGGTGACACAAATTGCTCAAACTTGCCATCCGTATTGGTTTGAGCTTTGCCTTGCCACGGTATTGATGTCTTGACTAAATTGCCCGGATTATTGTTACGTATACCCCGGGGATGCTGTTTTGTGTATCCCCAAGCTTTGTAGTGACCAAAAGCCGGAGGTAACCCATCCCCTCCTTTATTGGCTTTTGGCTTCCTACGATGGAATAAAAAAGCAGATATAGTAGTAAGGGCTATCATCCCCCCACCTATAAGGTATTTTGTTCCACGTTCCACAAATAAATAATAATCAACAAATCACAATTCTAAAATGGTATCCCAAACTTCTGGAATACGGGTCGTATTTTTTCTTCTTCTCTATCGTTAAACTCTTCTTTTAACCAGTAAATAAGATTGACTTTTTTTCCTACAATGGATTTCCCAACCCCGGAATATCTTCGCAAACCAAAACTTTTAATCAGCAACAGCATGTCATCTTTAGTTTGAAGATTGTTTATGGTTCTGATCATGCCTTCTTCGTCAACAGTACCAAAACCTTGCATGTTATTGTAGAATGTTTGCGCTATCAATACCGCATCATTTACTGTTATAGTCAGGTTGCTTGAATCAATGGTCATATCGGCAATACTAGGCGCTTGTGAATGTTTTGTTCCATCATCATTACCATCACCTTTCAACATGCTACGAATAATAAAGAAGATCCCTGTACCTAATACAACCGGAACACCTACCTTAATACCTGTTTGAACTAGCTGTGCTTTATTTGCTTCACTTATTGCCATCTTATACAAACTTTAACGCTTTCTTAACTAAGGAAGGGTTTTGCTTCACTTTGCTTAAAAGCTTTATCATATCACTGTTTTCAACGTTATCTACAGCGTTTTGAATCAGATTTCCTAACTCTTGAACCTGTACAGGTTCATCTTCGATAATAATTCCAACTTTATATTTTGCCATCGTATTGTTTTTAGGGTTGCTATCATTTTTTTAATCAGGATCCGCTGGCCGGCTTTGTTTTTGCTATCACTTTTGTGCGCTGCGGCTGACGGTCTCTGCCGAATCCGTTAAATATGTGCTATCAATCTTCCACAAGTTCTATCGTTTCATCGTCTGATTCGGGAATTTCTTCATCGTTCAAATCCTCAGTTCCGTTCATTGTTGAAACTTGCTTATTCAGGTCAGCAATAATACTTTCAAAATGATCAAATGCCGCTTCGCTGGATAAGATCACACATATCATCTCGTAAAGACGTGCTACAAGTGTTGGCTGTAAGTTTTTCAGAGTGTTGACAATTTCATCAATAGCTTCTTTTTTAGCTTTATCTTCAGGAGAAAGGGCGACCTCCAAAGGCTGCTCTTCTACTGCCTGAATTGATACCGGTGCAGATTCTACCTTTTTAGCGTCATTGTCCTCTTTATTATCATCTATAATGCCTAATGCAGACTTAAACTCATTGTCATCAATTCCGAGAAGATCAGAAAACTTAGAGTTAGCCAAAAGGTTAGATCCAATCTTGGTTCCGATACCAATCAAGGTTCTTTCTCCTAATTTCCTAGGAGCATTTGCAGCAAGTTCTTCTTGCAACTCTGCTACTTCGCGCTGTAACTCTACAACTTCCGCTTTTGTAGCATTATGTGTCGAAACTAAGTTTTTATACTTCCTTACAAGGGGGTTGTATCTCTGTACAAGGTTTTGGTAAGCAGTGTCTTTTTTAAAGATCTCTAGTTGGTGAGCATTTTTAAGGATAGCCTCATTGCTCGACTGTGAAGCCATTTGCGTTGCAAGACCTACCAATCCGGCCAAACCATCACCAGAAGGAGAATTTCCGGATAATGCTCCCACTAAACTATCAAGAGCACCTAGACCTTGTGTCCCGGTATTTTGCGGTTGTGGCTGCATACTTGCCACCACTCTCTTAATTTTTTCCTCTAAATCATCAGGATTATTAGAATTTTCTAAGCGAGGCACATCACTAACGCTAATTGGGTAAGAGTTTTTCAACAAAGCATTGTTGCTCATACCTCCATATACACGAACTTCAAGTGTCCCTTTCATCTGTAGTGCTGTTTGATATGCCTCTTCCATATCGGCCTTGAAAGACGAACTACCTTGAGTTCTTGATACTATCTCAGTAATGCCATCTGCTCCTTTTACAGATACTTCATAAGCATAGGGTGTTGCTGACTCCGAACGCTTTATATAGTTGTAGATAACTTCTACTTTTTTGTTAAACTTTTCCATCGTAGTTATTTTTTTCTGTGGGGTATTATTTTTACGAATTCCAAACGGTAAGGTACAAAATCACCGTCCGTCTCTGAATCCACCTCTATGTAGTCCGCAAATGACTGATAGCGGTATTCATCCATCAAGTTGTATTCTGCCTTAGTCACCTGAAATATATTGTCACTACTAATCATACTAAGGGTTGTTAGATTAGCTGGCAAAGAATTTGTGTTAAGGATATAAATATCATTATTCAGATCAAGCTGCATCTTAGCACTTGTAATCCGGACAACGATAGGTCTCAATTGATAGTTATCAATTGTTTCTAAACCCTCAATGCGGTCTTTCGCAATACTATGCAGTAGTTCGCTCGTATTCATACTCTATGTACACTTTTAGGGTTAAATCATCGGTTAGTTGTTCTTCTGATAGCGTGTTCTTAAACACAATGTTCAGGTTTGAATTTGATTCCAAAGGCTCATTAAGCGGAACAACCTCTTTGGTTATTGAACGCAATTTGCGGTTCGCTGTCAACACATAATCACGCAACATGAACTTGTTACCATTGATTAGTAATGTCAGGTTTCCGGCGTCAAAATCGGTGCTTTGCTCATAATGCTGACTTGTCACCACAAACACCGTTAAGCGGTGATCATAGATGTATTGCAAGGTGCAATCAAGCAAATAATAGATCAGGTCACTAACGGCATAGTCCGTTTCAAACACCTTAGCCGTTTCAAACAGATAATCCGCCAAACCTTCATAATCGTCACTCCCTTCTAAAAGAGCTTGTATATTATCAGCAACTACCGTTTTCTGAGCCTCAGAAAGAGTGTCATAAACAATCCCGTTCTTTAGGTAGTTTACAAATTGCGGCAACATCTCATCAATGAAGTATTGCTTTGCAATTTCCTTTGTAGAACGTGATAGCATAAAGGTGTAAAACAAGCTTGTAAGGTTGTCGTACAGCAAGCTAACAATAACGGTTTGTGGGAATGGCAACACAAGGTCATAATCACTCAATGCTACTTCTTTTTTGCCTGAAATAGTGGCAAATACTCCCGTGATATTATCACAGTTAGCTGGCAAAAGAGCTTCCTCATTCACATTCTCATTATAACCGATAGGATATGTTATGACGTGGTAACGCTTCATAGTGGGATTATTGCTTTACATCAACTTCGGTCATCAGGTACAAACGAACGTCGTACTCTTCACCGACTGCTAAGTTTTCGCTGTTATCAGCATAAGAAACTTTTATAGTACTGTTTTTAGCTTTTTCATTCACCGGATAAGCCACATCGTTGATACTCATATCATCGGAATGGTGTAGTAAAGCTACTTCGGTATCGGCAGGGATAATCTCAATATCGTCAATCAAAAGACGAATAGTAGCCCCTTGCAAAGCATCCGGGTTAGATAAGCGCACAAATGCACCTACTACACGATCATGCTCCATTTTCGTGTTACTGTTTTTATCAAGTGCTTCCCCTTTTTTAACCGAAAACTTAACGACTTGCAGCTTCTTTTTGGTTATTAGCTTTTTTTCTTCCATTGTCCTGAAAGCTTATTTATTAAAGAAAAAAAAGAGGGGCGATAGTGTCTCGCCCCTCTTTTACGAGAATGTATCTCACATCAATTTCTCAAAAGACTATGCTTTTTCTACCCAAGTACCAATCAACGTGATTTTTAGTGCCGGGTTTTTGATAGTATCACTATCAAGTACAGTAGATAATTTCACCTCAGGGATGATTTCTACTGACGGTACTAAGAATTTCGGGTTAGCTAGTTTGTAGCAGTAAGAACGCTGAGTAGTGTCAGTATCATCAAAGATACCACAGCTAAGCTCTGGTACGATTACTCGGCTACCTTGCTTCATCTCGAACGTACCGTTCAAAATTTCAGCTGGCAATGCGCTCTGACCAAACTCAAACTTAGACGGATCATTATCAGCTGCGTCAGCACCTTTTGCGTATTCAAGCACAACCTCAGTCAACAAGAAATACTTACCGTTGTCCAGTTGGGCACGGTTAAGGTTAGTAACACCTGCTTTCTTATCATCAGAAGCCGCCAAAAGCTCAATGTTTGACTTGCCACTAATGTCCTTGATAGCATAGATAGCGGCATCACAAGGCTGTAAAGTTCCTTTGGCCAAACCATCTTGAACATCTTTAGGCAACGCGCTCTTACGCAACTCAAACTGACCACGAGAGGTTAAGCCTTTAACCAATCCGGTTTTCACTGCGGTACTGTTTGCACCAGAGCTGTAAGCTTTGCGCACTGAACGACGACGACTAGAACGACGTTTTTTTCTTCGAGTGGTTTTGTGACGACGACGGTATGAACGACGGCGACCTAAATCACCAATACCTTCAATCTCCTCTTCCATTTTCTCATCTTCGGCATCAATTTGATCCTCTTCTTTCTCTAGCTCTGCCAAAGCTAAACCTTCGATTTCTTCCATCTCAGGATACAATTTTTCTGAATTCATCTTTTCAAGATTTTAAAAATTAATAATTAGATAGTTAGTAGTATTTTAAAGCCCTTTGCTTTTCAACTCTTAGTCCTAAATGAAGTCATAGTCTTCATCGTCATCATCGTCCAGATCACCAAGATCTTCGGAATCAATAATGTTGTCGTACACTCCCTCTACAGGTGCAGCTGCTTCAACAGTAGCTGGTTCTTCTTTGTCAACATCGGCCAATTTCTTTTCAATCTCAGCTTCTATATCCAAGTCGGCAGCTGGTAAAGCATTAGCAGGAGCTGCTTCAATAGCTTGCATTGCATCAGCAGGAATTTCTTCCGGCATATCATCCTCTACTTCACCTAAGCCCATCACGCCCATTACGCCGCTCATTTGCTTAGTCACGTGATCAGTCACTGATTTACCAGTAGAAACTTTGACAGTCTCATTAAAACCTGCACCTGCAAACCCCCAAGAGGCATACTGCATAAGCGGTTGCTTTTTCATGTCAAAAACTTGTGGTAGAAGTAATCCGGTGAAGGTTGTAGCTAGAGGTACAATGTACTTTTTGTTGTCTGTGCCAAGTAAGCCCTTAACGGTCTTATTCTTGTTCAGAAAGTTCATAAACGTATGCCCCAATCCAAATCCTACCAAAAATGCTGCTGGCACTTTCAATTGTTTAGAGGCCATCATAAAATCGAGTTGCTTCTTTTGAGAAGCAGATGCAGCTGGTTTTCGTTGAGCTGCTGGTTTTCGTACTGCCATTTTTTCTAAATGTTTAATAAAACGTTAGTTAATTCAGTTTAATGCTCCCCAATGAGCGTTTACTAGTTTGTTTCTTTTTGGCTGAATTAGAGTTGGCAGACGTTTCATTATCCTGACTGAAATAGTAGATAGCTCCCCCCACAAGGGCAACACCTACAGCTCCAAAGATCATCTTCTTAGCTTTTTTGCTAAGCCCTTTCTTAGTGCTTTCAGTTGGTTGTTGATAAGGTATAGGTGTATTCGTGTTTGCAGCCTGAGTTGGCTGTATGGCTTGTTGCGTAGGTGCTATTGTAGTCACCTGTGCAGATTTAGTTGTCGTTGTTGCAGGAAAATAAGCCTGAGCAGGTTGCGTTGTTTTAGTGCGCTTTTTAAAGATGTTCTTAACAGGCTTCAACCATGTTCCAATTTTAGCAAGAATGCCGGAGGCAGCCGTTACAGAGGCAGCCGTAACGGGTTCACCAAGACCTTTGAGGCTGAAATCCGCTTTAGACTTCACTTTAGATCCTTTGATGATAGCCGCTTTGAGCTTATCATCTTTACCTTGCATACCTTTGAAAAGCTTCAAGAGCTTAGCGTGTGCCTTTTTAATCTCACGGAGAGCATTAGGATCAAGGTTGTATTGTGCAGCACTGCTTTCAGGTAAATAAGCATAAACCAATTTACTTGAAAACTTAAACATATTCAGACGCAAAGCCGCCAACAATCCACCACGCATAGCTAACGTTAAGGGATTGAAGCGCACAACAGCTTTTGCCGCTTTTTTAAGCCCTTTCCCGGCCTTTTTTGATACTTTCTTAATACTCCGGAAGAAACGGCCTTTACCAATTTTTCGGCGACCAAGATCTCCTAAATCATCATCCAGATCTTCGGCTAAGCCCTTGATAGCTGTACTATCCAGATTTATCAACCCGGCATCGGCAATCTTATCTTCAATCTCAATCAGCTTGTCAAGCACTTTGTCGCGCTTATCGGTGTGCCAATGCTTAATGGCAGTGTTCACCATTTCAAGAAACTGAGTAGGATTTTGGATATGAGCAATAGATGCAGGATTCTTAGTGATATAACGCTGAGTACGCTTCAAATAGTTAAGCGTAGCATCATCGGCACTACCTAAGCCCTCAATGGCGTTATCGAAGTCAATGCCGGATATAATCCCCATAAGGTCATCGTTAGCAGCTTCATCGACACCCGATAACATCATTATAGGCATCCCCAAAGAGCTGGAACCAGACAGATTAAAGCCACCTAACCCGGCCACAGCAACAGGGGTCATATCAAAAGTTGACTTTTCGCCTGAAAATGGCACTTGATAATCAAACTTATCCAATACAGGATCAATTACGATCTCACCCTCTGAATCGCCCGGAGCAGGAACAAACACGTAAATGTGTTGGTAATAGCCCTTATTGTCATATTCTGTGATACGGAATTTGAAAGGGATATTTAAGCATTTCAGCAAACTACCACAAAATATGGCAAAGTCATCACAATCAATTCCGGCAGTTTTAATGCCTTGCTGTTTGAAGCGAATCTGACCATCGTACCATGAGCGTGCAGGTGTACGCAATTGCTCTACACCTTGCTTGTCTTGTGTGTATTGTAAGTATGGATATGCAAAATTGAAGATGTTTTTACATGTTTCTTTCACGGAATTACCTTGCAGATGTTTAGCAAGGTCTTCTACCTCGCGGTAATGTTCTGCAACAATATCAATACAAGCTTCTACGGTTGCATCAACACCGCCATTTTTTATGAAAATATCACGACCTGTTACCTTTTTGATCAGGTGGTTATATTTGCTTCCGTTCTGCGTATCACGCGGACCAGAAACGAGACCTAATGTACCCATAGTAGTTTCGTTCGATAAAGTTTGAGTAGTAGATACAGCCTCTCCATTCACGGCTAAATTGAGCCCGAACGAAAGATTGCTTTTAAATAATTCGGTATTGGTAATAGCTGAGAGTAAGCCCTTATTAAATAGGGTTAAGTAAGGTACTTCAAAGGCAATAATAATGTCCTTTGTTTGCCCTTTTGCTATTGTAACAGGATTAGGTACTGCACCAAGACTATTCGCAACTGGTGATCCGGCATACATAGCCGTGATACCGTTTACTTGTAGATTAATAGAATTGTGCGTAGGATTGTAGCAGCGTAGTGTGACGGTAAACTTTAAGCCTGACTTATCGAACTTATGTATCTTAAAGCCGATCAGAGCAAACTTCATTTTAGCACCAGAAAGCAGCTTCTTACCTTTTGTAAAAAGTAAAAAGCTACCCCCTAATACTGCGATCACGCCTAATGATCTACCAATTTTTGCCTTTGAACTCAATTCTGCCATAGTGAGCACAAAGGTTAGGCAGGTGCGATTTTGTGTTTTTGGTGTTTTTTGGTGTTACACCGTATTTTTTGGCGTTATATCGTACTTTTTGGCATTTTTTGGCATTTTTTCGTTTTTTCTGAGCACTTTTTCAATGCTTTTTAGCTTAAAAGTGCCACAATGTTTTTCGATATTATAGGAAACTCACCAAATGAATCTAATCGACTACCTATTAAATCTTTCAGTTCAATTTTACCAGAAAGAACTTTCTTAGCACACTTGTAACAGGGAATGAACCCGGTATATTGACCATTAATATAAGCTGCTTTCGTTCTCAGTTTATGCCTTTTCCTTGGTCTGGCTCTTTTGACGTAAGGGTATAACCATCTCAATTCATCGGGATAGTGTTTGTAGAAAGACTTTACACAGCAAGGTGGATATCCATACAAACGACCAACAGTCTTGTTGGTCGTTCGCCATCGTTTTCTTTTTAGTCGTTTATGTTTCATCATAATAGATATATTCAATGGCATCATCTACCAAGCGTTCCACACGTTTCATTAGGATAAAGCGGGGAATGAGGCTCCGGCCACTTCCCTGCATCATTGACACGACTAATTCGGCTCGTGTATCCTCAATTCTCTCACTTAACTCCGCATTCTGCGAAGCATCTAAAAATGACTTGTCTTGTACTTTTTCCATAAACGAAAATGAGTTAATTAAATAATTTTATATTTGCCCCGCACTCCAATGAAAAGAAGGACGTAGGGGATGGTAAAGATTTTAAAGGGTAGTGCCTAACGGGAGAATGGCTTCGGCTGTTTTCCCGTTTGCTTTTTTACACAAGGCATCGTATGTAATCATACTCTTTACTATCAACACTCAAAGACACACCACCAAAGCCTATCTCAATCATATTTTTATTTAAACAAGATTCCCTTATGTAGTCAATACTGTCAATTTTAATTCTTGTCTGTCTCTCTCTTATATATATTGAACCCTCGTTAATTGCATCGTATAAGGCACTATATTTCCTTGCTTCTTCTATTGTGAGATTCATATACCAGCTATCCATTAACACATCCTTGTTATCCTCAAAAAGCTGTTTAACTCTTAAAACAATAGTGTTTTCCGTTACTTGTTTTCCGTTGTATCTTTTCACCAAAGATTCTACTTCTTTTCTAAATCTTTTAACTGTCATTTTTTTTGTTTTTTTTATTTATTTATAAATTACCCAGTAATATCCTTTTTTCCGTTTTCCCCCTTATGTTTTTTGCTTTTTTTATAATTGTAAGCCATACGGCATTTATCGTTACAAAATGATTTACTGCCTGTTGACACCATCACCGCCCCACACTCTTTGCAGTTTTTCAACGCTCCGGCGTTGAATTTGAAGAAATCAAAAAGCTTTTTAAGGTCTTCGGCTTGCTGTTTATGGTGCTGTGCAAAGAGTGAATAATTCTCTTTCCCATTCTTTTCAATACGGGGCTTAGCTGCGTTTAATTCCGCTTTGTAAAAACGCTCTAAGGTTTGTAGTTCCTGTTCTAAAGCCATTGTTCTATACCGTTAACCTATATACTTTCACATCCTCATAGCCGGACGGGCGGAAATAGCGCATATCTAAATGCACCCACGGTTTACCATCTTCTACACGGATGGGATAAGGTAACTTGTCTGCATTGGCTTCTAACCAGAGGCGTACCTCTTCGGCTGTCATTCCGGCCACATCAAAATCAAGGCCTTCGGCAAATGGGTGAGCCGAAAGGTAGGCCACTTCTTTTGAGGCCACGAGATCACACAGATTGCAGCGTATGCCGCGTTCATCATAGCGCCCACCTATGTGCCAATCATTGATAGTAATGGCTCTATTCAGCTCTTTACGGATGAATAAAAGCGTTTCCAGTAGCTCAATATCAAATAAGCTCCATATTTGAAACTCTGACCAAGCGTATTGCTTGATGTAACGCTCGTAAACGTGAAGACATATTAGTTCTTTGAGGTCAAACTTCCAGAATGGATCAGCAAGAACGGCCTTTAGGCGTTCTTCTTTGGAGGGGATGGCTTGTGCTATCCTTTCCAGTTCCTGACGTGCAAAGGTGATCTCATTGCTTTGATCTCTAAATGCCATGCGTTCTAATCGGGAACGTTTCATGTCCCAACGTTGCTCACAGGCTTTTTCATCGGCTTTTTTAAGCTCTTGGATGCGTCTTTCTATTAGTGTTTTCATAGTTATTTGTTTTTATCTTTCGTATCCATTAGTATTGTCGTTATTTCTGAAATCTATTCTAACACTATTATTAATTGCCTCTTCGACTGTAGTATAACGAACGAGTTTAATCCAAAGTGGTTTTCTGTTTTTTGTTGACGGGAAATAACCACTTCTCAAAAACATTTCTACACCTTCGTCGAGTTGTTTTTGTTTTACGGGTGACAATTTAGAGTTAATGATAAAGGCAAAATTTATATCAATTCTATTACCGTAGAGTTCCGTATGACTAATTTGTACCTTGACATCTAAATATCTGAAAGCCAAACCATCTCTTATTATTGTCTTTTTATAATATAGCTCTTCTAAATTCCGTTCTAATTTCTTTTCTATTTTTTTATGTAAAGATTCTACAACCGCCTCTGCTTTAAACAATTCTTTTATAGATTCTTCTAAAAATTTTTGTATGTCCATACTTCTATTTTTTAAAGGTTCGTTGATACTTTTCTGATTGCGTAAATAGTTTGTCGCTCTGTTTTTTTACCAAGGTAGCTAAGTCAAGGTCAAAAAGCTTAGCCAAACAAAAGAAGTAGAACAGTGCATCGCCCATCTCATCTTCCAACTGGTGTAGGTAATCTTCCATTGTTGCCATAGAAGTCACCTCTTCTGGTTTTAAAGCTTTGCGTATCTCAATTTTCTTGATGACGTTGGCTACTTCACCAATTTCACCACACAGGGCATTGCTGTTGTACAAAGCGTCATCAGGCTTTAAACTATGATGCTTTACAAGAGAGTGCATTGTAAACTCTACATCCAATTCATCTAAGAGCTCGACAATACGATTCATGTGTAAGACATTTAAGTCTACTTTATTCACATCTCTTAGTGGTCTGTTTCGCTGTATCCAGACAAAACTTTTCCTTATCTCTTGAATTCTTTCCGGTGTTTTCATTATGCCGTTTTTTTATAATTCCTTTTTAAGTATTTCATATCTCATATCAACCTTTAACTTATAGGTATATTCTGAATCTAAATGATTCTCTATCAAATCCATTTTATAAAGGTCTTCCAACGACACATCAAAGTGTTTTAACACATCTAAGAGCATCAATCCAATATCCTCTTTATTATCTTTATCAGAAAGATACGTTGGAAGGTTTAACGCTATTAATGCAATGATTGACTGACCTAAATATATCTGTTGATCCCTATTCATTGTTGGTATATCAAAAGACACGTAGCTTTTCTTTTCAAACTCCTTATTATCTCCATTTTGCGAAAGAGCTTTTAGCTGATCTTTTCTTTTTCTTTCCGGTGTTTTCATTATGCTATCATTTTAAAGTCCGGATCCGTTGGCCGGCTTTGTGTTTTGCTATCACTTTTAGGCGCTGCAGCCTGGAATTTTTAGGTTTTTTGCTATCAGAATGCAAAGCACAAAGCCGTGATCCGGCACGGTTCCTGTTTTGGGGTGCTATCGCTAATCCAGAATATTACTAAGGGCTGACTTAAACTCTTCGATGGCGTAAGTCTTCCTTTGAAGCTTTTCTCTCAGGTCTTGATTCTCTTGCCAAGCCTGTTCTTTTTGCTTTCGTTGGTATCCATAGTCCTTCACCATCTCATAGATGGCCGTAGAGCTACTAGAAACGTCATTACGTTGTTTGTAATCTTCGATCTTATCAATGATCTCCTGATCAGTGATACGGAGGGTAAGGGTTGATAATACTTTTTTGCACATATTGGTAAATTTTAGGCGTGATCTAAATTGTTTATTTGCGTCTGGCTTCTATTTCGGGGACTTGTCCGCTTTTGAGTGCTTCCGGGTTACGATAACCCAACGCCCATAGTTCCCATTTCTCTAACTTTTCTCCATCTTCTACCTTGAAGAAGGCAAAGCCTTTGCACTCCAGACAGAAAACAGCAAAGGGACTTGATGGCTGCATTTCCGCCTTATTCCGGGCATTATTATACTGACCTATGGTCATGTCTTTAAATCTTATATCTTTCATTTAGTTTGGTTTTAAGTTTTTATCTATCCAATTGTCGAATAGTAAGCAGACGACAAAAAGAATGACTAGAATGAGGCAAGTATTCAGTGTTGACATTACAGAAATTCTTTGAGAAATCCACCAAGTTTATTGATGGGCGAAGATGCTGGTGCTGATCCCATAAAGTCAGAAATCACACCCATCATGTTAGGCATGTGTTTCATCAGGATCTTAATAAATTCATCTGATAACCCCATTGCTTTTAGCTCTTTAATAATTTCTTCCATCAGAATAGTCTTTTGCTCATCTGTAGAATATTTATCATTATCAGCCTCTTTAGAATAGCCTTGTAACAGGCGGGTGTATTCGCGTTGCATATCCTGAAAATCGGCAGCATTGCCACCGCGATCAGGGTGCAACCTTTTGGCCAAAGCACGGTAATGTGCTTTAGCCTCTTTCAGGTCCATTGTATCATTGAAGTACACCATCATACTGCATCATTTCGTTATAACGCTCTTCTGTGATATCGAAACGCGCGAGGATAATACGCAACTGTTTATCGTTGAAACAGTGCGAACGCAAAGAACCGTGCTTCTCCAGTTCCTCTTTTAGTCCTTCGCTCTCTCTGATCTCTACACGGAGACGCTGCATAGCCGAATCCATAGTAATACTATCTGGATACAGCGCCTTAGCAATCTCTTTTTTGCGGTTTTGTCTGGTTATCATTACCTATAATTGTTAGTAGTACGGAATAAAGCTGAATTCTCAATTTGCTGAATGGTACGCCCGGTATGCCTGCTTAATGCCTTCAAGCGTTTTTTAGAGACTGCCACAGGCATCAAATCTTCATTCATCACCACCAACCAACGTTGTCCTGTCTCCTTGGCCTCTTTTATTGCAATTCGGGTTTCCTTCTTTAAGGCTTTGTCGAATTTTTTCCGGTATCGCCTTTGTCTCCACATTTTTAAAATCATAAGTAAGGTTAATTTTAGATTAGTATTCAATGATTAGCATCCACTATCGGGTGCTAATTTCTCCAGTACTTCTTTCACATTGTCGTGTTCACTCAGCATTGTTTCCCACAGGAATTGCGGAAATACACTTTCATGAGCGGCCTTATCATCCAGATAGACATCCGCATACACTTTGCGGCAATTGTTGCCCCACTCTTCTTTGTGTTCCGGCAAATTGTCGTTAATAGCATCAAAGACAAGACCGTTCTCTGCACAATAAGCTACAGCTTCATCCAGTAGCTCCCCCGTTCTACAAGTCCAGAGGATGATTTTATGACCTAGAAGAACTGCTTTCGTGACTGCGAGAAACGTTTCCTCTCTCTTTTCGCCTATGGATGGGAACTCATCACATACGAGTGTCCCATCAAAATCTACTGCTATTACCATTACATCATTAATATTAGAGCTCCGGTATCAGTAACCTTCGCCAGTTGTTCTCCTGTCTCATAGTCGTAATATTGACCACCTGTGTGCCGACCTTTCAGCATCTTGTTGACAATGCGTTCGTGCATTCGCTTGATGATGTAAGGTTTCGTGTACTTATCTTCGCTCGGAAAATTCACAAAATCATAATAGCGGTTGCCATTCTCATCCTGCATATTTCCGGTAGGAAAATAAATGTGTAATTTTACCTTTGTTCCTTTTTTGAAACTGTTTTCTTGATTGCTCATAATTACTATTTTAGCCGTTAATTAATAGTTGTTTTATACTCACTCGTATACGTTTATCGTCATATTGTTTGCGTAAAATGCTTAGGAATTGTGGGTCACTCAAAATAACCTTAAAATGCTTGAGTAGATGCCCATAATTGTGACGCAAAAAGTCATACTGAATCTTGATCACATTCTGAGTAGGATTCATCCCCACTGCCACCAAACACCTGTAAAGCGTCTCATTATCGGTGCGTTTACGTTTCACTAATTCCTTGTGGATGCGTTTGTTCTGTTGTTTTTTCAGGTGCTCGTGCCATTTTGGAGCTGACCACGCAAAGTTGACCTTGTTTTCAGCGGCCAGCTCTTCGTCAAAATAGTACGTTGGTACAGGTGGTATCCATTTCCCTTTGTGCGAATAGCGCCGGGAGGTCATAAGGTCTGCTATTTTTTGCACACGCCATTTCCATTCTGCCATTTTACTGTCAACTGCCTGAAAACTATTCAAGTGCCTAAACACCTGCATATAAATCATTTTCTGAGCGTTAACAATTTCAGAAGGAACAAGATCCTTTTCAGTGTAAAGTTTTTCCATGATGATGGCAAAAATCCAGTGTACAGACGAAAGAGCGTAACTTTCGACCTTGCCCATTGCCGCATCTATCTCATAACGTGGCATTTTTACCGGATTATAAGCTGAAAGATCCGTGTCATTTTCGCGCGGAACTTCCTTACACGGAGCAGTTTCTTTATTTATGACGGGCGTCAGCTGTTCACACTTTGTTCCTTGTTCTCGTAGAGGTTCTTGTTGTGTTCCAGTGTGTCCTTGTGTTGTCCCTGAGGGTGTTCCGGTTTGATTATTTGCGGAGCAATTGCCGCTTATATGTTCCTGAGGGTTCTTGTGTTGTTCTGGTAGTTGTTCTGGTTTGATACAACTCGTTGAGTTGTCCACATTGATTTCTAATTTTCTTCTTAGTTCTGGACTGTAAGGGATGCAAATTGTTTCGTTCGGAGCGTTAACAATCTCATTATGAGGGTTGGCTTTTGACTCGTGAAAGGAGAGAAACTGAGAGTCGATTAATACAGAAAAATTGTTTTCCCGACCGTGAAAAACAGTCTTTATTACCCCAGCTTTCTCTAATCGCTGCAACTGGCGACGGATGGAAGTACCCGAAAGTTGTCCGGTACATTTGCATAAATAAGGACGGTTAGTTCGTATCTCAAAATACTCTCCAACCTCAAATTTATAGTCTCTGCTGTACTTTTCCAGATGTTCCTTAGTATCCTGAAAGGCAATATTCACAAGGTGTTTGAATAGCGTTAAATGGGGTAATCTAAGGTGCTCTGTAAGCTCTGGTTTACCATCGCTATCGGTATAGAAGTCATTGTAATACTCAGCGTAACGCTCAAAGCGAACATGACTGATTGTTGAATTGAGCTTTGGACGTCTAAAATTTTGCAGGGTGTGCTGAATAATCTTTACAGGTGGTGTGGACGATCCACCCAGAACCTCGCCTACACGCTGAAACTCCTTTGCCCGTTTTTTTAATGAACCGGGGGACGTTACTCCCCCGGTTTTATGAGAGGGTGTTATCCCTCTGTCAGATGAAGATTGCACTCTTCGTTCCTCCGTACTTGTTGCCGTTGTTGATCCGTTCATATTGGTTGCTTGTTGTTCGCTCATAGTTCAATAGATTTGCTAGAGTGCCAATAGACCAAGGGTCTCTTTGAGTTCATTGATCCAAGCGTCACGAACTTTGATCCCCCACATAGGGTCAAATTTTGAACGCTCCATAGTAAGACACACTCTTTGTTTTTGCTCCGGTGAACTGAAAACTCTGATCAGTGAGATTGCCCCAGCGTGAATAGATGGGTATTTGTAGCCTCCTGACTGTAATTTTCGCTCTACCTTTAGTTCTCTCATGTGCTGAATCAATCTCAAATTGATTTGATTCAGCATTTTGTTGAATCTCTCAGTGTCGGGCGTTGTGGTCAAATGAAGCAAGCCTTCATTGATCTGATCAACCGTAAAGCTATCTTCAAAAGCCGTGTCAGGCTTGTGAAGAAAGTGCTTAGCCTTTGCTTGAGTAATTCCGGCAATAAATGCTACTTCCTTTGTACAGAAACAGTATTTAGTGCTACCCGGTATTGCTATTAATTCATTCATCGTAGGAGGGTTATTCGTGGGTTTAGGTTATTCGTAGTAGTCTAGTTCTTCATTGTCAAGTTTGCCGTCCATTATCATCTTTACAGCTCGCTTGATCAATTTGTCCTGATACATCGTTTGATAACCATTCGCTATCACTGCGGTGTTCTTATCGTCGTAGTACTGCTCCAGAAGATGCTTTATAATATCTTCTTTACTGAACTGTTTCAGAATCTCAGTTCTTTGATAGCCGGGTGCTTCTTTGATAAACCTCGCAATGCTCAATTCTACCTGTACTTGCTGACTGGTTACACTAAACTCAATGTTTAGGTCATCTACAATTCTTTCGTAATCACTTAACGAAAGTTCGCTTTTTACAAGTTCGTCTAAGTCTAAATCAACGTAGACGTTCATTTTTACTTTCTCTGCCATGCCGTTATTTTTAGATTATGCAGTAATCCGGTATTTGATCTCGCGCATCAGTGTTCCGGTGTAAGCGTTGTCATCCAGAATGCACATGCGGCAAAGCTTATAGCGTAGGTCAGGGTTGTGCTTGATGGTGCGCTTGGCAATGGTTAGGCACGTTCTCACAGAGGCATCGGTGGGTAAGTTCATCATCTCTGCTAGGTTTTCTCGGGTCATTCGGGGTAAAATTCTACCGCGCTTGTCGCGTGGTATTCCATTGTTTTCAGCCATTGTTTTTGATATTATAAGTTAGTATTCAAAGTCAATTTCTACATCCTTATCGGTCTTGGTAGAGTAGTCCGAATTGATGTCGTCATCTTTATGATAGCGGATGCCTCGTTTGATGCCACCACCATCTTTGATGTACACTTTTTTGCGTCCGGCAAAACGGAAATAATCACCGTTTTTAACCTTGGATAGTTTGGTCTTTATCATTTCCTAATTCTTTACGCAATAGCTAATTTGTCTTTCAACTCAAGAACATCACTGAGGTAAAATTTGGGTTTTGCCCCATCATTTACACGCGTAAGTACGTGTAGGTAATTTTTCTTGAACGTTCTCACGTCAATGCTAAGCCTCTGAGCGGCTTCTTTTTGATTGATCAGAACACCTTTGTTCTCTTCCTTTTTCTGTACAGAGCGAAAAGCATCCTGAGCCAGAGCAATCCCTTTAGCGATCCCCTGATCAACTGCTTTACAAAGCAATGCTTCTATTTCATGTTCTTCTAAAACGACAAATGCCATAATGCTATCATTTTAATTGCCTGCAGCTGCTGCCGGCTTTTTGTTTTGCTATCAATTTCACAAGCTCAGGCGGCGGATCACAGGCGGATCCTGCCTAAGCTTGCTATCAACCAATTGTTAAGGTCTTGAATAATATTCCTTATTCTTTGAGTCTCTCAGTAGGGTTCGCCAATGACTGCGAACCATTAAAAACAGAGTCATAAACACGACTATGACCATTAAAAGAAGTAGTGCTTTTATCATATAATCTTTGTTTTACCATTTGATCCTTAGTGTTACGGATGTTATCATCCGGCTTTTTCTTTTTCTGAATCGGCCTATGTGGTTCATATTGGCATATTCAATACTTACACTGGTTTGGAACGCGGTAGCTCGATGATAGCCCACAAACGCAATTTCAACATGTTTGAGCGTCATGCACCAACGGTGCGCCTTGCTATTGTCGAATTGGAGAACAACTCGTTTCTTATCCTCCCTAATGGCTTGCTGTACATTTTCATTGATATAATCAACTATACGGTGTACATTATTTACCATCTTGCGTCTGGAGCTTATCATCAGCCACTGCATTTACTTGCGTGCCTTCATCTGAACACGACCTGCTTTGTCATAAAACTTTTTGATTTCTCTCAGGCAGTCCCTCACCTGTATCTTATTGTTAGGGTCAAAATCAGCCCCAAACAGAAGGTTCTTTGTCATTTCTGCGTTGGCCGCTTCCATATCCATCATAGAGCCCGGTATCCGTATTGCTTTCTTTGTTTTGGATACTGATACGCTAGCAGCGTTCAAGTGCCCGGCATAGATCATACTTGCACCGTGTGGTGTTTCAGTATTGATCTGCTGTACTGTCTCAAAAATCTCTGTTAAATTGTTGTCCATTGGTTATTTATATTAAGGTGTGAATTATCCGGCTGTATTCAGTGTTACAGTGATTCTCTCAGCACCTATTTTACAGTGCTCGCGAAAATTGCGCATCAGGGTAGCATCATCGCTCATTTCGGAAATACCAAACACTTTGCACATCAAAACTTTAAAGTGATTGACGTGCATATCTGACATTTCATTGACAGAGTAGGCAGGATTGAAGCAATTCTTTTTGCGTACAGCATCCATAAGTACATCCTCAGGGATTTGTTGCAGTAGATCATCCAGATCTAGGTTGCCATCGTTGATGTTAAGCTCAATGTTCATCTTGGTTGAAATTTGAATGAATCGAATTGTTGTTTTATTAGTGTTTGAGAGCGTAGGTTAGCTGCTCTATTATTCTTTGATAAGGTCTAACTGATCCGGGGTGTAGGGAGTCTCTACCAATAATCGCCCCCCATACTCAGTGAGGGCTATATGGCGTACTTTTACGGCCATCTCGTTGTTGAAAGAAAAATTTAGGATGCTACTCACATAACCATCGGTGAGACCAAGGGCTTTGGCTATCTTGAAGCGATTGCCTTTGGGTAGCTTAATTAACTTGCTCATTTTCTTTGCCGTTGCCATATTTGTTGTATATTTGAATTGTTTTTACAAAATTTGAATTTCGGGACAAAGATAAAGGATAATTATCTAATTCCTGAAATTATATTAGATAATTTTCTCATTCAGTTTTTAAATGAATATTAACCGCATAGCTAAGTATATTGATTATAACGGTTTTAAAGTCTCCCACTTTGAAAAGAAAATCGGTATAAGCAACGGTGCTATTCGTAAGGCGATTAAGAATAACACTGACATTCAAAGCAAATGGATCAGTAGTATTTTAGATAATTATACCATTTTGCAATCCGATTGGTTACTCACCGGAACTGGAAACATGTGCGATTGGGACAAAAAAAGTTCCTATGTAGATGGACGTGAGGAAGTAGTCAAACGCTTAATGCAATATCTGGCCTCTGAGGGCATCAGTGTCATGGATGTGAACCACATGTGTGGATGGAGCAAAGGCAACCTACAGAAAGAAATTGACAAAGGCATTATCACCGCCGATCACCTGTTCAGGATCACCCGGGAACTACCAGAGCTAAACCCAAACTGGCTAATGATAAACGAGGGCACTATGAAAATAGATAGCCCAACTACCGGACCTACTACAGATAATAGCGAGGAACTCCAAAAACTAAAAGAAGAGAACGAGCGACTAAAGAAAGAAAACGAAGACCTAAAACAAAAAAATGCCGCTCTGGAACAAGACAAACTAAACCAACAAACCTTAATCAACCTTTTGCAGGGTCAGCAAGTCAAGGCATCGCCTAGTACAGTAGTGAAGTAAGGAGGATGGTAGGGCTAATTTATTATATAAAGAGGTTCGGGTAAAATTGATATGGGAATATTCTAACAAAGCCCAACAAACAGAAGGCCTTTGAAAAGCAAGGAATAACCAAAAGAAGAAAAAGTATTATCATCACAAAGCCTAAATACACCCCATGGATTGGTATGAAGAACTAATAGAAAACTGTCCCCCTTTGGATGCCAAAACTCCAATTGGAGAAAAATACTATAGAATATCCAAGAACGAAGTCGCCACAAATGAAGATTTTATTTCCCTTAGACGCCTTAAACCCCAAAGAAAAGTTAATTGCTGTGAATGTATTGCTAGGTCTATTTCTGTTCTTAATGGTTTAGCTGAAGCTAAAAACCACATGAAACTACCTAGAAACAGAAAGCTTGGCAAAAATATTTTTGAGATAACACTAAATGAATCTGACGGTTTGACAAAAAAAACATATGGACCGGGTCATTATTCTTGGTGGCGAAGTAATTCTTTTAACTTTGCATCCGCAAGAAAAGTTGTCTAAGATGAAAGAATTGAACTTTAAACAAATATTGGTATACTATGATACTCCAGAAGTATTTCTTGCTAATGATAGCATTAGCAATAACTATATGTGTTTGTTAGCCGAAGAGAACGACGAATCATCTTTATACATCTCAACCCCTATAACTCCTGACCGCCTTTTACAATTCATGAACGGAAAGATTGATTTAAGATCAATCTATACCGAACCAGAAATAAACGAGATATACACCTTTACTGAAATTGATGAAACAATAAATGCAGAACTATTAACAACAAGTATTGACGAAAATCATTTGCCTGAAAGTGGCTTTATTCTTAATAAGAACATCAGCAATGAAATGATGTTTAAAGAGGTTCAGGAAATCCACAATGCTGTAATACACATCTCTCTTTCTGACTCATCAGATAGACCAAGCATTGAAGCTAATGATCTAAGCGATGTGCTTAAGCTATACCAATCAATAATAACTAGCACACACAAAAAAGAAGTCAAAAGGACAGTCCATAAAAAGAGCAAAGAATTGATGACCCCTGAAAATCACAAACTCAGGGCTTTTGCTGCATCCTATGGCTCTTTCAATTTGCATTTATTTTCTACTGCACAAGTTGACCCATTTGGAAATTCCATTATAGAACTTGCACTCAGTAAATTTCAATCCATTTTAGACAATATTGATAATAGCGAGAACTACATCGGCCTTCTAAGAACAGTAAAAGGTCACACATTAAGCAGTTTGAAAAAGCTCTTAAATAGAATAGTAGAAAAAGAAATAAAACTAAAACACAGTTGGCTTAGCCCTGCCAGCTCTGAGATCCAAAGCTCAACGATCACTAAAGATAACGCAACCAAGATTATCAACCTACTCAATCAGAGTGAAGACCTAACAGAAGAACACCGCCTCTTTAAAGGATGCTTCGTACAAGTAGATGTAGAAAAGGGCACTTGGAGATTACTTAACGAAGAAGACCAAGAAGAATATAAAGGCGAAGCTGATGGAAAAATACTTGATGGTGTTATAGTAAGAACTCAAGAATATACTATCAAATGCAAAGAGACAATAGAAGAGTTCACTGTTTCAGAAAAAGAAAACATAAAATATGAGTTAATAGAAATAACATAATGCCTTTAAAAAACAAACCCATAATTGATCCCATAGAAGAATACGAAATTAAATGCCAAAAGGAAGGAGCTTTTGCCGGACTTTTGCTTCTAATCATTGTAGCCATTGGCATGATAATAATATTTATTTGCTCTCCATCACAAAATTTAACAGAAGAATCACCTTTTCAAGTTGAGATAAGCAGGTAAAAGCGGAGCAAAAGTTCTACATTGGGCTATAGTTGCTCCGCTTTATTCTATTAATTCAAATTTTAAACCTACTTTCAAGCCGCTTTTTTCTATTAGGATGCTACAACAAGCCCCATTTAACATTTTCCAGCTGATTTTCCAGCCGTTTTTGGGAAAGGTGAATATAAATCATTGATGTTTGGATCTTACTATGCCCCATTAACTGCATTATCAAGTAAGGGTTTTGAGTAAGATCAGCCAACATAGTACCAAATGTGTGACGCGCTACGTGACTTGTTAGCTTCACGCCAGTCCCCAACTTCAACATTAATGACTTTAGATTTCTATTCATGGCCTGATTGGTGATTTCCGGAAAAATAAACTGATTGCTTGGGTCAGCGTACTTATACAGTATCTCTTCTGGTCTTTTCTCAAACAGAGCATAAAGAGGTATCTCTATAGACTTATTCACCTTTTTCATCACAAACTTTAAGCGCACACCTTTTTTTACCTCTACAACATCATTATGTGTTAAAGCTTGCATATCAGAAAAACGCAAACCCGTATAACAAGAAAACAAAAACATATCCCTGACCTGAGCCAAAACCTTTTCAGATATGGGTATTTTCATTTCTTCAAGCACTGCCACTTCCTCAAAGGTCAAAGCTTCACGTGTAGAAGTATAACCTCCAATAGTAAAACCTTCATAAGGATTTGCTGCAATAACCCCTTTTCTTTTTGCTATATTTAAAAACTTAGAAATAACCTTATGATGGCCAACTATAGAATTGTCCGATAATCCCTGAACCGTTTTGAGTCGATACGCATAATCAACGAGAAAATTATAATCAATTTTTGTTATTACAACATCCTCACCCATTAGCTTTTTAAATATCTTCACAACAGACCTATTCCTTTTAATGGTGCTCAATTCAGAGGTAGAGCGATCTATCTCTGCATCGGCAAAACGACTAAACAGCAAAGATTGAGAACTCCCCCCATGGTTAGTCAAAAAGCTTTTCAAGTCTTCCATCGAAATATCCAAGCCTCGTTCCTGAACAGAAGACTCATACTTTTCCACTCGCTGAACTATAGAGTGAATTGTTCTGTTCAAATGATCTGAATTTGGTAATTTGACAACTTTGCATTGCGAAACCGACCAATTATTTTTTTTCACACTTACCCCGGTATTTACATAAAACCGCTTCTTTTTATAGTAAATTTCGACCTCGACAGGGGCTGTTTTGTCTTCTTTTAGGCGTTTTCGTCGATTATAATGTATCTTTACCGACACTTTCATTTGCTACCAAGCTTTAAGTTTTTGCTACCAAACTGAACTTTCCACAATCATTGGTAGCATTATGGTAGCAAAAATATGCTTTTTTATTGTATTTCGTGCGCTTTTATTTGTCATTTCTTTTTTACACATCACACAAACAAAGCCTTTTACCCTAGCTTTTTACACAAAAAAAGGGCATTTTTAGTACAAACTAAAAATGCCCTTGGTGATTCGGCTGGGACTCGAACCCAGAACCTACGCCTTAGAAGGGCGTTGCTCTATCCAGTTGAGCTACCAAACCAGAATTTTTTCGGGCTGCAAAGGTAATGCTAAATAAGCAAATTCCAAATTCTCAAATCCTAAATTCCAATTCGAAGCACAAACATCTTGTAATTTAGTGCTCGATTTTTGATATTTAAACGATGAGTAGTCCTTCGTGATCTCCTGTAATACACTCACCACCATGGGGAGTTACCACATAAGTTTCTTCTATACCAACCATACCTACGCCGGCAATACCTTTCTTAGGCTCCAGAGCAAAACACATATTTTCTTCCAAAGGCATATTAAAGCGATCGGCTATCACCGGCATTTCATCAATAAAAAGGCCAATGCCATGCCCCAGAAATTTCACCTGACGATTGCCATAACCCATAAAGTTTTTTAGAAACTCAGGCGACAAGTTGCCCATCACATTATTATAAATATCCATGGGCAGTACGCCGGGTTTCATTTGCTCTACAATGCGGTTTTTCACCTCCACACAAGCCTGATGCTCGCGTAACACCTCAGCATCAGGTGCCTGACCAAAGGAGTAAATCATCGTTTTATCGGTATGATAACCGTTGATGCTCACCGGCGTATCAGCAAACACCAAATCGCCTGGTTTCAGTAGGCGTCTGGGACTACCGGTATAAGGGGCTGCCGGCGAAATAGCCGAATTACCACCCGGTCCGTCAAAATGAGTAGGATACAAAGCATTATCGCCTATGGCCACCTGTCCTACGACAATCTGTGTATCGAACATGGCAAAGCGCGCAATGCCCTCATGTCCCTCTTTTACAAAAAGACTGTAGATTTCAGCCGTCAAATCGCGCTCACTCATGCCTTCGCGCAACAGCTTAGGCACTTCCACCTCTAGCAGGCGCTGATGGAGCGCACCGGCAGCACGCATCTGCTCCATTTCATAAGCACTTTTTTGCCAACGCAGATGACTGATTATCGGCCCAATTGGCTTGATGCTTTCAGTTACAAAATATTTCGAAAAACGCTCCCAAAGCGTCATCGGAATAAAATCCTTCTCGATATAGGCCGTTGGGGGGATTGAATCATAAGCAGCAGCAGCATCACGATAGCTGCGCATAGGTTTTATTTGGGCAAAATTAGACTCATCCAGAGCACGTTCATAAGAAATGCGAACCCATAAGGTAGCTTCTGCATTACGCGGTATAATCAAGACACCGTCCTGCATCGTTCCCGTAAAATAAAACTGTCCTACACGGGTAAAAATATAAGCGATTTTCCATTCGGCATCGGCCGCCGTCATCATCGTACGGAAACGCGCCATACGGGATTCTAATTCTTCTTGTGGTACTTTATGCATAAAATTATTCTAGGTTATCTATTCAAGGTTTAAAAATTCGGAGTTAATCAACTTTGAATTCTAAACTTTGAATAATAAATTTACTTTTCAATTTCACTTAAATGAAGATCCAACGCCCGGACTGACACCAAAATCTCCCAAATGGAAATGCTGAGTGATACTACTAACATCAGTAGAGCCAGCCCAAAAGCAACAACCGCCCAGCCCTGACAACCAACATAAATCAGCAACATAGTGACCGTACACATCAGTAATGAACCGATACCTTGCAACTGCATATGTTTTATTAAACGCAGACGTTTGCGCAGGTTTTCGATCTGCCCCAATAACACATTATCCTTGTCTTCTTTGTATTGTTTGTACAATGTACGTACCAACTGAGCATAGCTCAAAAAACGGTTGGTGTACGCCAATAAGAGAAGCGAAAGAGCACTAAAACAAAGTGCCGGCGTGGTGAGTGTGAGTTCTTCCATTTTCTTTTTGTGCAAAAATACCTATAGAAATGAAAAATGGAGCATTAAAAATAAAAAACATGCCATCAATGCTCTACAAAACGCCAGCAATTGCAATTTTTCGCATTTACGCATTTCCATAGTCATACTATTAAGGCAAAAAAGGGTTTTAATAAAACCTTGGAAAGTGTTATCTTTGTAGCCCTTTTGCAATTAAAAGAATAACAATCACTATAATATGAAAACGCTTTTTGACAAAATCTGGGACGCGCACGTGGTGCAAGAAATCAGTGACGGCCCTACGCAGTTGTATATCGACAGACATTTCTGTCACGAGGTAACTAGCCCACAAGCTTTTAACGGACTTCGTGATCGTGGCATCAAGGTGTTTCGCCCCGAGAAAACGACAGCAACCCCCGACCATAACATCCCCACTTGGGATCAAGACAAACCTATCGCGGACGTCATTTCTCGCATTCAGGTAGATACTCTGACCAAAAACTGTGAAGAATTTGGCATTACACTCTACGGATTGGGTCACGAAAAAAATGGCGTAGTTCACGTGGTAGGACCTGAAAATGGTCTGACACAACCAGGTATGACCATTGTATGTGGCGACAGCCACACCTCTACACACGGTGCATTCGGAAGCATTGCTTTTGGTATCGGTACTTCTGAGGTCGAAATGGTATTGGCCAGCCAGTGTATACTGCAACCCAAACCTAAGCGTATGCGCATCAGCATCGATGGCAAGCTAGGCAAAGGAGTGACATCTAAAGACATCATCCTTTACGTTATCTCTCAGCTAACCACTAGTGGTGCAACGGGTTATTTTATCGAATTTGCCGGAAGTACTATCACCGACCTAAGCATGGAAGCACGTATGACCGTGTGTAATATGAGTATTGAGATGGGCGCCCGTGGAGGATTGATTGCTCCGGACGAAAAAACCTTTGAATATATGAAAGGACGCGATTTTGCACCTAAAGGCAAAGAGTGGGACGAAGCTTTAGCTTATTGGAAAACGTTGAAATCGGACGATGATGCAGTATTCGATAAAGAATACAACTTCAAAGCAGAAGATATCGAACCAATGATTACTTACGGTACTAACCCGGGAATGGGTGTAGGCATCAGCGGCAACATCCCTACGCTGGATACAATAGATTCTGCCGGACAAATCACCTTTGAAAAATCATTGAACTACATGGGCTTCACGCCAGGCGATGCCATGAAAGGTAAAAAAGTGGATTACGTATTTGTAGGATCGTGTACCAATGGCCGCATCGAAGACTTTCGTATGTTTGCTGAAGCTGTAAAAGGCAAGAAAAAAGCCGACGACGTAGTGGTTTGGTTAGTGCCAGGCTCTAGAATCGTAGAAAAACAAATACAGGCAGAAGGTTTAGACAAAATCATTGAAGATGCGGGGATGGTATTCCGCCAACCGGGATGTTCGGCTTGCCTGGCGATGAACGATGATAAAGTTCCTGCCGGCAAATATTCGGTAGCGACATCGAACCGTAACTTTGAAGGCCGTCAAGGACCGGGTGCCCGCACTATGCTAGCTAGTCCATTGACTGCAGCTGCTGCAGCTGTTACTGGTGTGGTAACGGATCCGCGCGACATCATCTAAGACTTTAGATTTTATAAGATACAAAAAAGGTTGTCTTGCTTATGGCTTGACAACCTTTTTATTTTGCCCCAACACCCTCCGAAATTCATTATTTAATAACACTTATGCTATAATACAAAGAAACGCAAAGTAAAAAACCAACTCCAAAAGCTATGTGACGTGACGCATTCATTTCCATATTTTCATATTAACTCATCTTCACATTAACTCATCAAATAGTAAAATTCCCTCAATTCCTGCTCCCTTTTAATCCGTCCCCATACATTTCTTCCCGAAAAAAGAATACATTTGCGAGAAATTTTGAAAACCCTATTGAATTATGAAAAGTAGAATTGCTGAAATATTAAACCAAGAAGCTCAAGCCATCAAAAATATACCTGTAAGTGACGGTTTTGAACAAGCCATAGATCTCATCCATGAAAAAGTACACCAGCTTGGTGGAAAACTCATCACCTCCGGAATGGGCAAAGCAGGACAAATAGCCTTGAATATGGCTACTACTTTTAGCTCTACAGGAACACCTTCCGTATTTCTTCATCCTAGTGAAGCACAACATGGTGACTTAGGAATTGTACAACCTAACGACTTGATGCTTTTAATATCTAACTCAGGAAAAACACGCGAAATACTGGAACTTTACCACTTGTCCAAAAACCTGAACCCTAAGCTTAAATACATCGGTATTTCCAGTCAGGAAGCCGGCGAATTCAAAAACATATGCGATGCTTACATCTGGACAGGTAATCCTACCGAAGTATGCAAACTAGGCCTTTGCCCTACCACATCAACCACTGTAATGACAGCCATTGGCGATGCCTTAGTTGTAGAAATGATGCACCAGATTGATTTCTCAAACGAAGAATACTCTAAGCGCCATCACGGAGGCTATTTAGGCCAAAAATCGCGCGAGCAGGCGGGAAAATAAACCACACAAAATACTCTTACTATGGATTCAATTAGCACACTTTCCGAAAGCACACTTTTTCAAAAAGTGAAAAAAATCATTGAATCTGGCAAAAACGAAATAGCTCTTTCTGTCAATTTCAATATGAGTTTTTTATACTGGAAAATTGGCACAGAAGTAAACAAACAACTTGAACATTCCAAAGAGCAAAGCTCCTATGGGAAAGGTGTTGTAGAAAACTTAAGCACCCAACTTGTAAAAGAATATGGCAAGTCATTCTCAATAAAAAATCTTAGACGGATGATGCAGTTCGCGACCCTTTTCCCTGATCAGGAAAATGTCGTATCACTGATACGACAATTAAGCTGGACACATATTATCGCCATTATTCCTATCAAAGAAGAACTAAAACGGGACTTCTACATACAAATGGCTGCTCACGAAAGGTGGAGCGTACGCACATTGCGCGAACGCATTAAATCAATGCTTTACGAACGAACTGCCATTGGCAAAACACGAAATAGTAGAAGATGAAAATCAACCTATTGGCCTAATTCTTTGCACTGGAAAAAACGAAGAACACGTTGAACTTTTACAATTAGAAAACAGCAATATAAAAGTAGCAGAATACTTAACACTCCTTCCGGCTAAGGAACTTTTTCAGGAAAAACTACACCGTGCTGTAGAAATTGCACAAACCAGAATTGCCGCTAAATAAGCAATCCGAAATTCAGCTAAAAGTCAATTCAGAATCTTGAATCCGGAATCATAAATCTTGAACCTCCACACCATGACAAAAAACAAAATTAAAAAAATAGCTTGGCAATACACCCTACTCATCGTTGGCTCTGCTATGATGGGACTCGGGTATTCACTATTTATCAACCCCTACAACATTGTCCCGGGTGGTTTTATTGCTATAGGTCTTATCGTTCATAATCTGGTGCCTGCTATCCCCGTGGGGATGTTTGCCATTGCTCTCAATGTGCCGGTGTTATTATTAGGTATTAGACTTTTAGGACCACGCTTTGGATGGAAAACCGTTGTTGGCATTATCCTAACTTCTATTTTTATTGATGGTCTGGATTGGTATATGCACCAAAACCCGGGCTTTAATGCTTCAGACCCTTTAGGCTTAGCCAACGATCTGCTTTTGAGCGTTATTTTTGGATCTATCTTTATTGGCGGCGGACTTGGTCTCATTTTTCGCACAGGTGCTACTACCGGTGGTACTGATATTATTGCAGCTATTATTGCTAAATATGCACGCATTTCTATTGGCCAAGGTGTTATCATTGCCGATACCATCGTCATTGCTTCAGCCTTGTTTGTATTTCAGGATTGGAAAATACCACTCTATTCGCTACTCAGCACCTACTTCATGGGGCAGGTAATTAATATTGTGATGAATGGTTTTAAATATGACAATGCGCTGTTTATCATTTCTGAAAAACATCAGGAGATACGCGATAAAATCATCAACGATTTCGACCGCGGTGGTACATTCCTAAAAGGTGAAGGTATGTATACCGGCCATGAGAAAAACGTTATCTTTGTGGTACTCAGCCGTAGGGAATTACCTGTCATCAAATCCTTTGTTCACCAAATAGACCCCGACGCTTTTGTTACCATAATGGATACCCGCCAAACCCTTGGCGAAGGATTTAAACCACTTAACAATGAGGATGAGCTCTAAAAAAAGAACGTATTCGTGGTTTATCTATGGCAATACAACAAGCGCCAACCAACATTAATAAACCATTAAAAAAAGCCCCCACAACTTGGTCATATTAAGACAAATCGTTTACTTTGTTTTTTCAACATCGTAAAATGATATAAATTCAAACATAACGGCACATTGACGACACCACGTCTTTGTGCCGTTTTTTATTTCACACTATGCCCCTATTACAAGCAGAAAACATCAACAAGAATTACTCGGGTCATCAAGCGCTAACAGATGTCAACCTAAGTATTGAAGAGGGAAAAGTATTTGGACTCCTTGGCCCTAACGGCGCAGGCAAAACCACTTTTATCCGTATCATTAACCAGATTACCGGACCAGACAGCGGCAAAATACTTCTAAACGGCCAAGCTTTAAAACCTGAGGACATCTACCGCATTGGTTATCTGCCCGAAGAGCGCGGTCTTTACCCCAAAATGAAAGTGGGCGAACAAGCTATTTATTTAGCTCAGCTAAAAGGTCTGGACAAACACACGGCTATCAAAAGACTCAAGCCATGGTTTGATAAATTTGAACTGATGCCTTGGTGGAACAAAAACCTGAACGAACTTTCTAAGGGTATGCAACAGAAGGTGCAGTTTATCTCCACCGTGTTGCACGAACCAGAATTACTCATCTTTGACGAACCATTCAGCGGTTTCGACCCTATCAACACCAACCTTTTGAAACAGGAAATACTAAACCTGAGAGACAAAGGCGCCACCATTATCTTCTCTACTCACAATATGGCTTCTGTCGAAGAGGTGTGTGACGACATCGCCCTATTCAATAAATCGAAAAAAATCATAGAAGGCGGCGTACAGGAAATCCGACGATCGCACCGCAGCAATGTATACAACGTGTCTTATCTGGGTGATCTCAATGGTTTTGCAGAAACCAACAAAGGACTTTTCGAAGTCCTTTCGCAAGAAACCACAGAATGGGAAAATAAAATCACCCTAAAAACCAGAACAGCCGACAAAGACAACGAGCTGCTTAAAACACTAATGAAAGAGGTGGAAATCACCGCTTTCGAAGAGCATATGCCAAGTATGAACGAGATATTTGTGTCCTTGGTAGAAAATGCAAACAGTTAAACCCTCAGCTCAAGCCATCTTTAACCTTGAAATACGAATTTTGAATCAAATACCATGAATAAAACTTGGATCATCATAAAACGCGAATACCTGACTCGGGTAAAAAAGAAATCGTTCATAATACTGACCCTTTTAATGCCTCTGCTTATGGGGGGTGTTATGGTTATACCTGCCTGGCTCGCCAGCCGCGATAGTACCGACACTAAGATGGTGGCTGTATGTGATCACAGCGGCCTAGTACACCATAAACTCAACAACAATAAAACAGTACAGTACACCGAGATAGAAACCAGCTTGGAGAATGAATACAAAAACAATCTGGAAGCCAAAGGTTTTTTTGCCATTGTCATTATCCCCACAGACGTAAAAGAGAGCTCACAAATAGATGTTTACGGCATTAAACAAATCAATATTGATGTGAAAGAAAACATCAACTGGCAGGTCAATCAAATACTTGAAAAAGATAAACTAAAAGCCATCTATGCCGAAGCTAACATCCCCGACTTAGAACAACGCATAGCCGATACCAAAACCCGCGTAAAAGTAAATACTTATAAAGTAGGAAAAGAGACAAGCAAAACGGGTGAACCACAAGCAGAAGCGTCCTCTACCGAAGCGACTATGGTCATTGCCTACGCTACCGGTTTTATTATTTATATGTTCATTTTTATGTACGGCGGCATGGTAATGCGTGGTGTAGTAGAAGAAAAACAAAACCGTATAGTAGAAGTCATCATCTCCTCAGTAAAACCCGTACAATTAATGATGGGAAAAATCATCGGGCTGGTAGCTGTCGGACTCACTCAGGTAGGTGTCTGGATTATACTGTTAAGCATCATCAGTAGCAGCTTGCCTAGCAGCAATATACTCACTGCCGTTCTTTCGGTTGAAATGGGACCCGTCGTAATAGGTTTTATCCTTTACTTCATCTTAGGTTACCTGCTTTATAGTTCCTTGATGGCTGCCATTGCTTCTGCAGTCGACTCACAGGAAGATATGCAGCAGTTTATGCTCCCTGTCGTTCTTCCACTTATCATTGCCATTATGATCTTGATGAACATCATCAAAGAACCAGACGGCGCCTTAGCCATATGGACCTCTTACATACCATTCCTTTCACCAGTAACTATGATGGCTCGTATACCTTCTGGTATAGAATGGTATGACTGGGCGATATCACTCAGTCTACTTATCCTTACGACCTTAGGCTGCATCTGGGTAGCAGCAAAAATTTACCGCACCGGCATTTTAATGTATGGTAAAAAACCAAGTTGGAAAGAAATAGGGAAATGGCTCAAATACAAAGGCTAAAAGTGTCACCGAGACATTAGAACACGAATATTTATCAAACCAAAGCGTATAATAAACAGCTAAAAACATTTATCTATTTATCACCATACAAGCATAAGCTATATGTACTTTTGTAGTGTTATGTTAAACTCATTTTAACAAAAAAAGAAAAATAAATCCATATCCATTTGATTTTTAAATTTTTAATTTTTTAATTTGTGTAATTATTAGAAACTATTAAAACCTGATACCATGAAAAAATCAACTTTTAAATCACTGATCACTGTATTTTTCGTTGCAGTTTTATTCTCAAGCTGCTCATCGATAAGCAACTCTATGAGAGAACCTAACATGCTTGTTGAATTTGACAAAGCTGACTTCGAAATGACAGAACAACTCGTAGCCGAAGCTACTTCTACCAAAGTTTTTGGTGTTGATTGGGCACGCCTGTTTAGCACACAGCAAGGTGCTGTTGGCTCTTCTGCCTCTGTTTTTGGCTCACAACCTACCAACCTAACATCTCGTTATGCACTTTATAACCTGATGGCTGCGAACCCTGGTTATGATGTCATTTTCTATCCTCAATACGAGATATACAAACAGAATTTTATTGTCTTTTCTAAAACAACGGTTAAAACCACTGCCAAACTAGGCAAGATTACTGAGTAAGCCTACGGGTTTTTATTCTTAAAGTTTTAACACGTAAAACAGAAAAGTCATGAAATTATTAAAAAAACATAACCTACTCATTGTAGGTGCTCTAGGCCTGTTGATGAGCAGCTGTGCCACCATGAGCAATTCGATGAGAGAACCGGAATGTCTGATCCGTTATGACAAAGCGGAGTTTGACTATTCCGCACAAGTCACCGCTGAAGCCACAAGCACCAAGATATTAGGTGTGGATTGGGCACGTTTATTTAATGGAAAAACCGCTAAGGTAGACGTTCAAAATACCATTTTCGGAATGTTACCAGGGAATAAAGCCGAAGGCTACGCTCTTTACAACCTTATGTCTGAAAATCCGGGGTACGACTTTATCGTTTATCCTCAATACCAAGTCAGCAAAAAAGGTTTTCCTATCTTCTTTAGTAAAACTACTGTTACGGCATTAGCGCGCTTAGCTGTTATCAACGATGTTTTTGTAGAAGAGGGCTCCGGCAGCACCGGCATCTCTCCTAAAGCAACAAAAGAAATGGAAGCTTCCATAGCCTCTCTGGAAGAATCACGCGATTCACTGGCAAAAGAAATGTTAGCATTAAAAGAAGAATGTGCGGCCAAAGAAGCTGCTATGCAGAAACAAGTACAAGATGCCGAGGCTAAAGCAAGTGCTGCTCTAAAACAATCAAACACTACAGCTGTAGTAACACCCGTTAGCACTAAAACAGAAGAAGAGCCTGTAGCACAGCAAATCACTGCACAACAAACAACACAGCCTGCTCAAAGTGGCGATACACCACCGCTTTCTTCTACCTCTTACACTTCACCATCGCAAGTACATCCTGTAGCTGGTACTTATACGCTGATTATTGGTAGCTATAGTAACTCTGCTAATGCAGAACGTGCTGTGGCTAACTTCAACCAACAATATCCGGCTCTGAAAGGGCAGGTAGGCGTAGTTATTGCTGGAGAAAAATTCCGTATTGGATTTATTAACTTCAAAACACGGAACGATGCAGCGGCCTATAAGACAAATCTGGTGAAGGATTATCCAGAGTTTAAAGACGCATGGCCTTTTAAACCTTAAAAATTGATCTTTATTCCTTATCTGTGGAAACACAAAACCCTAATCCACAGACATGAAGATAACTAATATTGAAACGGCAACCCCATCGGGTTGCCGTTTTCTTTTTAATAAGATAAAGGATAACAGAATTATTTTGGATCAAGCTGTATCTTTGTGGGGAAACAATTTTTAAGCACCTTGAATGAAAAACATGTAGCCCCCCTTATCAGGGCTCTTCTGCAATATTCTAGCCCACTATGAGTTACACGCGTTGTTATCCAAATAAAATCCCTTCTGTATTTTTCGTCATTATTTATTTCTTATCCTCTCACAAAATCTAATCTGGGTACAGTATTTTCATCTATCTTCCGTCACCCATCTTCCGTCATAAAGAATTATCTTTGCAAATCAATAAAAAAAGAAGAGAACGATGATAACAATAGAACAAATCAAAGATCTCTCAAAACGCGAGGAAGCGTTAAGGGGGTATCTTTGACATTGAAAGCAAACGAATAGAACTGGAAGAGGCTGAGATGCGCACCCAAGCGCATGATTTCTGGAACGATGCCAAAAAGGCAGAGCAACAAATGAAAGAGCTTAAGGGCTTAAAATCCTGGATACAAAACTACGAAGCTGTAGTAGCTGCTATTGACGACCTGGAAGTTCTTTTTGACTTTCACAAAGAAGGTGAAGCCAGCGAAGACGATGTGGATGAACAATACGCCACCACGCTGGAAATGACCGAAGCACTGGAACTCAAAAACATGCTGCAACGAGAAGAAGACAAGTTAAGTGCTGTGATAAAAATAAACGCCGGAGCAGGTGGTACCGAGTCTAACGACTGGGCTGAAATGCTACTGCGTATGTACACACGCTGGTGCGAAGCACATAATTACAAGGTAAGCACCTCATTTTTTGCTGCAGGAGATGAAACCGGCGTCAAATCAGTAAGCATCCAAATTGAGGGAGATTTTGCTTACGGTTACCTGAAAGGCGAGAATGGTGTTCACCGTCTGGTACGTGTTTCTCCATTTAATGCTCAGGGCAAACGTATGACTTCTTTTGCCTCTGTTTTTGTCACCCCTTTGATCGACGACAGCATAGATATCAACATTAACCCGGCGGATATTTCCTGGGATACTTTTCGCTCAGGTGGTGCTGGCGGGCAGAATGTCAACAAAGTAGAAACGGGTGTACGCCTACGTCACGAACCAAGTGGCATCATCATTGAAAACACGGAAAGTCGCTCACAGTTAGGCAACAAAGAAAATGCGATGCGCCTACTTAAATCACAGCTTTACGAGATAGAACTACAAAAACGTATGGCTGCTCAGGACGAGCTCGAAGGTCTGAAACAAAAAAACGAATGGGGCTCGCAAATCCGAAGTTATGTATTTGATGACCGCCGCGTAAAAGACCACCGCACCAATCACCAAACGTCTAATGTCAATGCCGTGATGGATGGCGATCTAGATGCCTTTATCAAAGCCTATCTAATGCAGTTTGGCGGCAAAGAAGGCGTTGTGATGACACGATAAAACACACGTCATATCTAAAAGTTAAAAAGAGGAGGCTATACTATTTAGTAAAGCCTCCTCTTTCTTGTTGTTACACGCCTAGTTGTTATCCTCACCTCTCCCCCCTTACTCAACAACGCATAGCACTATCAAACACGATAGCCACAGAAACAGGGATAGATAATAACGCGCCTGCGTTGCAAATCAATATTACAAACCAGCACTAGATTCTTTACATTTTCATCTCATTTTTAGCGTTATAAGATTGTAAAAATACCGTAAAAATGATGAAACAACACTGCCATAATGTTGTAATTATTCAAGGGTTATTTTGCAGGTGTTTTTAAACAAGAACACAAAACCTAAACAACATTAACACTAAAACTAAACCTATGAACCTAAAACAACACTTAGTAAAAGGATTATTGTTAACCTTATTTACTGCTCTATTATGCGTAACATCTCAAGCACAATCGCTCTATGTATTAAACAACAACAAACAGCTTTCTGCTTACGAGATAAATGATGTGAAATGCATGACTTTTGAAGATGGCAAACTGATGATTAACGAAAATGTGCTCAGTCACGAAATCTCTCTAGCCGATATTAGTTACTTAAGTTTTAATGACTACACGAGTGTTAACTCAATATCAGAAGAAGAAAAAAGCACTCCAATAGAAAAACTTAATTGCTACCCTAATCCTTGTACTTCTCAGATTAATTTTGAATTAGCCAATCTTGAAGGCACTATCAGAATCGAAATACTTTCGACTTCTGGCCAGCTTGTTTTACAAGAACCTGGACAAAACAACACACTCAATACCATCAACACTTCTGGCTTAAGCAAGGGAATATATTTGCTCAAGATAAATTCTGACAAGAAAACAACGATAGCAACATTTATTAAACAATAATTTAAAAAAACAAAACCTAAACACTTTTAAACAAATGAAAAAAATTTTCACATTAAGCATTGCAGCGTTGCTAAGTTTAGCAGCATTTGCAAACCAAGACACTTTGTACGTTATGAACGAAGGTGCTTTAGTCGCTAAACGTGCCGTGGCAGACATCGACAGCATGACGTTCGAAGCCCCTGCTAACGCAGAGATGTCAACAGAAGCTGCACCTAAGGCCAAGTATATCTTTTACTTCATTGGTGACGGTATGGCTTCTCCACAAATCAACATGGGTGAGCTGGCTGCAAAAGTAGACGGCTATGCTGCGGATACTAGTTCAAACGTGGTAGCAGAGCTAAACATGACCACGTTTCCAGTAGTAGGAATGCAACGCACACATGCCACTAACCGCTACATCACTGGTTCAGCTGCCTCTGCTACAGCACTCGCTACCGGTTACAAAACCTCTATTAACACAATATCTCAACTACCTGATCATTCGGCTGACGTTATCACCATAGCCGAAGTAGCCAAAGCAGAAGGCAAAAAAGTTGGTATCGTATCAAGCGTTAGCATCGATCACGCTACTCCTGCTTGTTTTTACGCTCACTCGCTTACTCGCAACTATTACAATAGCATCGCTTCACAGATGGATGACAGTAACTTCGACTATTTCGGTGGTGGCTGGGCCAAAGGTTATCTGGAAAAATACCAAGCTGCTAACCGTAATCCGGAAGGTCACGTTGCTGTAAGTGATGAAGCTACAGAGATGGATGAGTACACCATTGTTACTACACGAGAAGATTTTGATGCTCTTGCAAGCGACGCAGGAAAAGTATGGGCCTACACCTCTATGGGCGACGGGTCGGGTTCATTGCCTTACGTTATGGATGTAGACGAAGATGACAATGGAGCAGACATCACACTTTCTGAGTTCACCGCTAAAGGCATCGAACTAATGAAAGACTGTAAAGAAGGCTTCTTTTTAATGGTAGAAGGTGGTAAAATTGACTGGGCTTGCCACGCCAACGACGTAGTTGCCGCAACAAGCAATACAGTAGAATTTGACAACGCTATTGGAGAAGCCCTTGCCTTCTACAATCAAAACCCGGATTCTACCTTGATTGTAGTCACAGGTGACCACGAAACTGGTGGTTTAACCATCGGTTATGGTGCTACTGGATACGAAACAGCATTAGAGATTTTGAACCACCAAACCATGTCCTACGAAGTATTCGACGATAAGATGAAGACTTGGGGACCAGCAGATTTAGGTGCAGCAATGGAAGCTATGACAGAGGCTTTTGGCCTTGGAGACAGTGCAAATGCAGCTTGTCCGCAGCTTTCTCTTAGCGCAAATGAACAAATAGAACTAGCTGAAGCATTCTACAAAAGTTGTGCTAAAAGAATGCCTTACGAAGCAGGAGCTGCTACCGAAGAATATATGAAAAACGGTGGATACTACAATGCCTTCACAATGGCTATCACTCATATACTGAACAGAAAAGCCGGGATTGCATGGACCTCGTATTCTCACACTGCTGTACCCGTGCCAGTATTTGCCATAGGTGCAGGTGCAGAAAATTTTACAGGTTACTACGAAAACACAGAAGTACCTGTAAAAATTCACGAAGCGGCTCAATTTACAAGCGATTTCCCGGCAACAAAATAAGTTACAAAACTTACATCACTTAATATAGCAACGCCTGCGCACAT
>DHQI01000086.1:483-6990 GCA_002408065.1 Bacteroidales bacterium UBA5342 | reverse complement strand
CATAGCAACGCCTGCGCACACCATACATTGCGCGGGCGTTCGCTATTTCTTAACTTAAACCAATGCGTAATTTCTTAAATCGCAATATCAATATTGCCTTTACCCTATTTATCGTCCTGCTCTGCATCATACTTATTTACCTACCTACTGGTTTCGAAAAACCGGAAATGACTCAAAACATCTATCGTGAAAAGGGCATCATTACTTCTGTTGATAACTCTGACCTGGACGGATACGGAGCCATAACAGTTGGCACGCAAGACGTTAAAGCAAAAATCCTAAAAGGACCTTTCAAAGGAGATACGATAACAGCCGCAAATATTCTTATGGGGGACTTAAAACTAGATAAGATATTTGTCCCCGGAGATAAAGTTCAACTGGTGATTAACACTAGTAATACAGAAGATAAAATTATCTCAGCGCGTGCTGACGACATTTACCGCATCAATATAGAACTTATACTTTTTGGTCTTTTTGCTCTTTTTCTCCTAAGCTTTGCAAAATGGACGGGTTTTAAAGCTCTTCTCTCATTCACCTTTACAGCTTTAGCACTTTGGAAAATTCTCCTACCGGCCTTCCTCAAAGGCGTATCACCAATACCCTTGTCGCTAGGTATTGTTATATTGACCACAACAGTCATTATTTTACTTATTAGCGGCTTTACCAAAAAAGGGCTCACGGCATTAGCCGGATCTATAGCTGGCGTCTTCATCACCTGTGGTCTGGCACTTTTGTTTGGGCATTTTTTCCGCATTCCCGGCACGGTAATGGACTATGCAGAAACGCTTCGCTACATAGGTTTCGAAGATATTAATCTTTCGGATATGTTTCTCTCAGCTATCTTTATTTCAGCTGCCGGTGCCGTTATGGATGTATCAATGGACATAGCAGCAGCACAAGACGAACTCATAGAAAAACGCCCTGATATGACACGCCGGGAATTAATCCGATCAGGTTTTAACATCGCTTATCCTGTTATTGGCACAATGACAACAACCCTGCTGTTTGCCTATTCCGGCAGTTTTCTCTTTACCTTTATGGTATTTATGAGCAAAGGCAACCCAATGGAGCACATCGTTAATATCAACTTTATTGCTGCTGAAATTTTATACACACTGGTGGGAAGCTTTGGCCTGGTATTGGTAGCTCCTGCCACAGCCATTATTGGTGGTTATATCTATCCCCAAAAACATTAAGCATAAAATCGACGATAATGCCTTTTGCTTCTCTAAATATTCGAATTTCATTAACGCACAGAGAATCGAATATTTAAAACGACTCAGTTAATACTATTCAAATACTCCAATATCACGGCTGTACAAATGTCGAACAAATGGTAGTAGATAATTGAATCAATCTTGTAAAATAGCTTTTAAATTCAATTTTCAATGTGAACTTTTCAAAAGAGAACAAGCCATTATTACAAACTGTTTCTCTTACCCTTTACCGACAAAACAAAGTAAGGCCTGATGAACTCTACAACCAAAGCTCTTCTTTTATAATATATCTTTATGTATTTTTGACTTTTAATTTTTTTCGGAGGTCATCAGGTTTTTTAATGCTTATAAAAAAAAAGCAAAGCATATTATTTCAAGTCATATTATTAAGCATTTCGCTTTTTAATAGCCAGAACTGCATGTCCATTTCTTTGGAAAAAAAACCTGATCTTGGCGATATTATTTACGAATACAGCAATGAAATATTCTATCGTTTCGACGTCGGTGTTTCATTAATAGACTCTCTAAAAAACCATATTGATGAGGGCACCTACCTACACAACAAAGCTTATTTCCAATACAGCGATGCTGTAATAGATTACGAAGAAGGCAGATACAACCGTGCTATTCAAAGAGCTGATAGTGCACTGGAGTATTTTTTGTGGAACAAACAGCATCAATGGGAATCGCGTACTTTTTTGCTTGTGGGCTATATAGCAGAGGCCATCAGGCTACATGAAGAAGCCTTGGAAGCCTATCAAATATCAGCTAACCATTGTGATGAAATAAGAACCAAGAGCTTGGCTTATTTTGGCCTTGCCCGTAGCCAGAAACGTTTAAAACAAGAGTGGAATGAAGCCCTGAAAGAAGGGCAGAAACTCATCACTGTTTCCAACTCCCTGGAACTTAAACTGTATGAAAAGCAAGCCACGTATTGGTTTTATCCTGATTCTAGCACTTTGCCTTCAGATCTGGATAGTTTGGCAAAACAATATGTAAGGCTTGAACTATATGCGAGGGCTTCAATGGCAAAAAAATCAATAGCTCGTTATTATCTTGCACAAAAAGATTATCCCAATGCATTAAATTACCTAAACCAATCATTTGTCTTAGCTAATGATTCGTCTGAAAATCCAGTAATTGTTACTGCCAGCATCTTGTATCTAAAAGGAGCAATATATCAGAGCAGTGGAAATTACAATGAAGCGGATATAAATTATAAAAAAAGTATCGAGTTATTTCACCAAACAGACTATTGGCATATCAACTATACCACATATAGGTATCTATATATCCGGGAAAAAAACGTTGAAAATTATGAACTAGCATTAGATTACAACAACCGTGCTATGGCCTGCCTCAAAAGATCAGCGGATCTAAATTCCGAGTGGTCAAAGGAATATACCCAGTTAATCAAAAAACGAGAACTAATCATCAAAGAACTTAAACGTTACAACCGAAGATTATTCATTTTACTTCTACTTGCAATAGTTATCATAAGCAGTATTACAAACTATGCCATAAAGACAAGAAGACAAAAGGAGACTGCCATAAACGATTATGAATTAATTAAATCTACAATTGGTGAATCCCTTATCAATGTTAGGAAAAGAAAAGTCACTGAATACCTTAACCTCTCTCAAAAGGAAATAGGACGACGAATAGACCGCAATTTAATCAATGACCAAAATGCGATACTCCATATTAAAGAAAATTTAGCACCTATGCTTTTGGAAGTTGAAAACACCTTACCACAACTAACCGAAGTGGAAACAAAATGTGCCAGTTTGGTTGCCCTGGGATGCAATCTGCGCGATTTAGAAGATTTGCTTTGCGTGAAATACACAACGGTTAAAATTTATCGTACCAGGATACGCAAAAAACTTAACATTACAGATTCAAAAAGCAACCTTCAAAAAGATATTTTATCCCGATTAAAGCAGAATGATTGCTAAAAAACCCTCCAGCTTAAACTTTTTATAAACTTTACTTCCTGTTTTATTGAATTTTAACACTTGTAAACCTCAATTGTAAACCTCAATCTCGAGGATAACTCTCAAAAAAGGCCGAATTTTGTCAAACATTTTGATGACAAAATAAAAGAGAATTTATCTTAACAATATCATAAAAATAAAACGGCCATGACAAGCAAAAAATTTTTCAAGACTTTATTCGCGACTTTAGTAACATTGTGTGTATTTTCTTTCTCAACAGCAGCTTTTGCCGACGAGCAAGATATAAAAGCCCCCAGCACTGATGAAGAATGGGATGATATCTTAGACGATACAGATGAAGATGTAGGTGACTTTATAAACCCTTGTGTAGCTAGCTACAATAGAATCATCCTGACAACCGACTCTACAAGCAGTATAGAACGCGTTATACTTTTAGAACGCTATTAAAAATAGATCAAAGCAGATTTAAGCTCATTCAACCATTTTCAACCAATATCTAAAAAAAAGCTTAATCTGAACAATAAGGAGTCTTAACCCGTGGTTAAGACTCCTTATACACATCGGCACATAACAGGGAAGTGCCGATCACGACATTATATATTTCTCAAACTTGATATCAGTGAGAAAAGGGGCTACATCGAGCGAGATGGCCCCTTTTCTTTATTATATAAGTTCTATTCAAATGGGGTTTTCCCATTTTTTAATACTTTTGCACCCGCAAAAAAAAGAAACGATGAAGCTTATTTGTGTTACACCAATAAACCATAACAAGCTTATTTATATTAAGCCTGACACCTGCCTGATTCGTAACAATGAGGCTTTTTATATGCCGGAGTTTTCCCAGCACATCACAGCTCGCCCTGCACTGGTAATTAAAATAAAAAAAATAGGAAAAAACATAAACGAACGCTTCGCTTCACGTTATTATGAAGAAATAAGTGCAGGACTAAACCTTGAAGCCAACGATGTACTAAGTGAGCTCAAAAGCAAAGGCTTACCTTGGGATCGTGCTGTAGCGTTTGACAGATCCGCCCCACTTGGGATATTCCATAAAAAGTCAGAAGAAACCGAAATTGAACTTACTATAGACAAAAAAATAGTACATATTTTAAATATAAACCACCTCCTCATCCATCAAATTATCTCAGAAGCATCACACCTTTTCACACTAAAAATTGGCGACCTCATCTACATCTCACCTTGCGAAGACAAGTTTCAAATAAAAATAGGGCAAGAATTCGCACTAAAAATCAACAACGACACAACACTACAATGCAATATAAAATAAAAAAAGCCTGCTCTCAAAGAACAAGCTTTAAAAAGGACAAGCCACTGCCTACTAGATATCTGCCTTGTACAAATAACGCTTAATCGATTTTTTTGGTGTTTTTTCAAATTCCTGAGGATAGATTTTATAACGGGCAATCTTCTCATAGGTCCCTACAATCTTATTTAAATCCTTAATATTTTCGTCCATCAAGGACTGAAGATCTTCTTCTTTCACACCTTTCATATCCATCTCTTCCACATCCGGAACAATCAAGGCTACCAGCAACTTACGATCATCAGACTCATCCTGCAACACTAGCGACTCAGCTACGAATGGCATATTGTTTAGCTTAGCCTCTATCTCTTCGGGATAAATATTCTGACCATTAGAGCTTAAAAGCATACTTTTATAGCGTCCTTTAATATAGATAAAGCCATCTTCATCCGTCACCCCCATATCTCCGGTATGCAACCAACCATCTTGGTCGATAGCTTCATTAGTTGCTTCTTCATTTTTATAATAACCATACATTAAATTCTCGCCACGCACCATAATTTCTCCCGGCACCTCATATGGTTTAGGTGAATCTATTTTCAACTCCATAATACCTTCTAAGATTTTACCACAGGAATACGGGCGAAATTCCTGAGCTCCGGCATAACTTATTAAGGGACCACATTCCGTCATGCCATAGCCCACAGTAAATGGAAATTTAATTTTGCGTAAAAAATCTTCGGCATCCCTGCCAATACCGGCTCCTCCAAGAATAATCTCATTAATATTACCACCGAAGGATTTTAACAAACGCTCACGTATTTTTGCTGAGATTTTATCATTAACGAACGGTATATTCATCAAGATACGCATCGAGCGTTTTTTCAACAATGGCATAATCTGTTTTTTGAAAATCTTTTCGATAATCATAGGAACACTCACAATTATATCAGGCTTAGCCTCTTGAAAAGCGCTAATTAAAATTTTAGGAGAAGGCATACGCGTAATAAAAGTAACATAAATTCCTTTAGTTACAGGTAACAAGAAATCAAAAGCACAACCATAAGTATGTGCTAAAGGTAAAAAGGAAACCATATTAGACTTTTCCGGGATTGGGACATGAGAACCAGCATAAAGTATATTACCCGCTAAGGAGTTAGCAGGTATCATCACCCCTTTACTGAAACCTGTCGTTCCACTTGTATAGTTAAGCACCATCAAAGCCTCATTAGGTACCTCTGCAAATGTGATATCATCCTTCGTGAAAGTCGTGTACTTCTTCTCAAAATCAGCCACAACCAACTCCACGTCTATAGCCTTAGAATCCACTAAAGTATCAAATGTCTGCAATGAAAAAATCCCTTTCACATTTTCCACCTGCACCTCGTCTAACGCATCCCAAATACCTTCATCGGAAAATAGCGCTACCGAGTCTGAATGATTAATAACATGATGCACATCCTGAGGTTTAAAATCAGCAAGAATAGGCACTATGACAGCACCATAAGTGACCGTAGCTAAATAACTAATGGCCCAATTGGTAGAATTCCGGCCAATAAGTGCAACCTTGTCCCCCGGTTGCACCTCCAAAGCGTCAAAATAAGCATGCAGCTGAGCAATCTGCCTGGCCACATCACTATACTTCTTCACCGTCTTTTTCCCGTAATCGGAATACATATTTTCATCCCAATACTTATCAAAACTCTCCTTGAACAATTCAATCAGGTTGGTATCAATCATAATTTCTATTTTGAAAATTTGAAATACAAATATAACAGAGATTATGTAATCACAACAAGTCCTTAAAGAATCTAAAATAGCACCACAGGTTTAACCCCCTGGCTTTCTGATTATTTCGCCATTTCTGTGAAATTATTTTTATTTTTTATGCCTTTAAATTTGGAATAACAAATTATTCCACTACTTTTGCAGCCGCAAAAATCATAAGGAATCGATCAAATGATTCGCGCAGCTCGACAAAACGATGTCGGGTTAAAATCATAAGAATACAACGATAAATTTCGGGGCATAGCACAGTCCGGTTAGTGTACCTGGTTTGGGACCAGGGGGT
>DHQI01000086.1:0-255 GCA_002408065.1 Bacteroidales bacterium UBA5342 | reverse complement strand
AGGTTCGAATCCTGCTGCCCCGACGAATTTTATCAAGAAGGTTAGTGTTTTCACTAACCTTTTTGTATCTTATATAAGTAAAGAAATGTTGATAGGTCATTTTATTTGATTTTTTTTAAGCAAATATTTGCATCTATACTTAAAACAACTATCTTTGCACCCGCTTTTGAAAAAAGCGCCAACTAATGGTCCGTTCGTCTAGGGGTTAGGACGCCAGGTTTTCATCCTGGTAACAGGGGTTCGATTCCCCTACGG
>DHQI01000100.1:399-14334 GCA_002408065.1 Bacteroidales bacterium UBA5342 | reverse complement strand
GCCTCTGGCGACCCTTGAGACCCCATACTCCCGTACCACATCCGCTAGCATTTCCCAGGCTTCTCCTTCATGACTTTCGCAAAAATCTACGACATCAGAGTGTAGGTTATTGTCTTCTGCAGTAATACGTAGCATCAGATTTTGCAATACGTTTAGGATAGCAGCGCTGTCAGAAAATGTGAATTTAGCAATGCGTTCCCAAGCCACTTTAGCGGTGATTTTCTTCTTCATCAGTTGGTAAGTGGTGCTTTTGATGAGGAAGTAATGCATTTCTTTTGAAGTGCGGTCGTCCACATGAGAAAAATATTCGTCTAGAAAGTCTATACGCCAAGCCACGTTGTAGGCGAACTGTTCCAAAATTTCAAAAGTGGGAGCGCCGGAAACTCTGCTTCCTAATAGTTCTAGTGAGTAGGTTTCCGGTTCATCGAGCAAAGTAGAGAGGATGTAAGTCTCGCGCCAGCCTTTCTCCCATAATAAGTTGGAGAAATCATGGCTGTTGCGGAAGCGTTCAGCTATACGGCGCAAATCCACCATTGAAGCGCCAAAATTTTTAGCATAAGCAATGCCATACGATTGCATTGCATCCGAGGTGACGCCGTTTTTATAAGCGTTGATATATTCTAAGATCTTTTTATAGTGATCTTGAAATTCTAAAGGTATTAAATCCATATTATTAATGAAAAATGATGCTTCAGTTACCATCAGTAACCGAAAAGGTTAAAAATAAGGCATGAAAGATGTTAATGTAAAATCGTTCATCCCGAATTTTGAATTGTCTTATATTGTTGCCCGTGAATATGGTACTACGTTATAGCTCACAAATTCTTGTTTAAGGTACTTATAGTGTCCTGTAATGGCCACCATGGCGGCATTGTCGGTAGTAAACGACAAAGGCGGCAGATGTAATTTCCATCGGTGTTTTTGGGCCAATGTCGTCAGTTCATTACGTAAGCCTGAATTGGCAGAAACGCCCCCCCCTACGCTAATTTCGGTGACACCGGTTTCACGCATCGCTCGTTTTAGTTTTCCGAGCAGAATGTCAATGATTGTTTTCTGCAGAGAAGCTGCTAGGTCTGCTTTGTTTTCCTCAATGAAGTGTTTATTCTCTTTAAGCTGATCGCGTAAAAAATAGAGAAAAGAGGTTTTTAGTCCGCTAAAGCTGTAGTTCAGACCCGGTAACTTAGGTTTGTTGAATTCAAAAGCTTCCGGGTTACCTTCTTGTGCCAGTTTGTCGATGATAGGGCCGCCGGGATAGGGAAGCCCCATTACTTTAGCACATTTATCAAAGGCTTCTCCTGCAGCATCGTCGATGGTTTGACCTATAATTTCCATATCATCGTAGTTTTTGACCAAAACAATTTGGGAATTACCCCCTGAAACCAGTAGGCAGATATGCGGAAAACCAGGTTGTTCAGTGTCGTTCTCATCTTGTTTTACATAATGCGCTAGAACATGGGCTTGCAGGTGGTTGACTTCCACCATGGGGATGTCTAAAGCGCGTGAAAGGCCCTTTGTAAAAGATGTTGCGACAAGCAAAGAGCCCAAAAGACCGGGACCTCGGGTAAAAGCAATAGCGCTGAGATCTTCTTTGTTAATGCCAGCCTCTTTGATAGCTATATCAATTACTGGAACAATGTTTTGTTGATGAGCACGACTAGCCAGTTCAGGGACTACACCGCCGTATTTTTCGTGCACTTTTTGTCCGGCTATGATGTTAGAAAGTACCACACCATCGCGAAGGACAGCGGCTGATGTATCATCACAGGAGGATTCTATGCCGAGGATGTATGTTGGTTTCAAGTGTTAAAGCTTTAGGCCATTAGCTTTTAGCTTTTGGCTGATTATATTTGTACTTTTAAAAGGCTAATAGCTATAAGCTAATAGCCAAATTTAACTTCTTTACAACAGGTTTTTCCACAAAATGTTAGTAATGCGTAATTTTCACACGATTTTTTCGTTACTTTTGTAAGTTATGTTAAATGGGATGCAAATTTGAGCTGTTTTGGCAATTCTTTTGCAAGTATTTAGCAGTATCTTATTTGTTTAAACCCTTGAAAAAAGAGCACAAAGGTATTAAAAAGTGGCTTAAAATATCAATTATTATAATAGCTGCCATTACTTCTATGAGTTTTGGTGCTTATTATATGCTTATTACCAGGCCTGTGCAGAATCTTATTGGTCAACGTTTGCTCATGGAGCTGTCTAAACGTACCGATACAAAATTCAGGGCTTCCCAGGTTTCATTCTCTCAGTTTCGCGAGTTGGAAATCACGGATCTTTATATTGAAGATAAGAATAACGACACCTTGCTCTATGCCCCACGTGCTTATGCTGAGCTTGATTCGATGAATCGTAACACCCGTTTTGTCAGCCTTTCCGTTTTGCAATTAACTCAGCCATACATCAATATTTCACAAGATGCTGATAGTGTACTCAACTTTATGTTTTTGGTGGATTCGTTATATAATCCTGACAAACCCGATTCCTTGCGCTGGAAAGTCAACTTTAATGATGTGGCACTTGAAGGGGGAGACTTTGATGTGGCGCTCCTGAACAAAGAAAATGTTGAGTTTTTGTCTTTCGATTTAGAGACCCATATTGCACCAGGGAAAATCAATTTGGAAAAGTTAAACTTTAAACTTCTTAATGGCTTTGATTTACAGCAAGCCAGTGGGCATATGCAGATAGCGGATGACGGCCTTCAACTCTCCAATTTTTCGGCTACTACCGCCAACTCTTTTTTGATGTTGCGCAAAGTAGCTCTTTATGCTGATGGTAAGCCTCTGCGAGCTGCTTCGACAGATGAATGGCAGCTTAGTTTGCAGTCTAACAATAGCATTGTTAGTGGACAAGATTTAGCGTTTTTTCTTCCTCAGAAATATGTGGTGGATAAAACACTGCTAGTGGATGGAAAAATTGAAGGTAGGATGGATGAGCTCACAGGACAAAACTTACATTTGAGAGTAGACTCTACTCTTGATGTTCGTTTTGATCTTGCTTTGAATCAGCTTACACACATTGACTCTTTAAATTATAATCTGAATTTTCATAATTTAGAGCTTGATGTTGTAGAACTTGCTGTGTTATATAATACTCTGTCCCCCGAATCAACTTTTGATTATAGCCCATATAGGCATTGGGGAGCAATAAGCTACGAGGGGGAGGTTGACGGAGGCCTGAAAAATATTTCGTCTGTGGGGGTGGTTAAGACACACTATGGTAAGCTAAAAAATAATTTAAGGGTGAGTTTCGACGACAGTCTGAAGTTTTTGGCCTATGAGGGTGACTTATCGACTTATGCTTTTCAGTTGGGTAAGGCTTTACAAACCTCAGAGATATTGGGCCGGGCATCCGGTCGTTTCCATCTTCAGGGCCAGCGGGATGGTAATGGTGATCTGGAGCACTATTTCAAAGGACAAGTTTCTAAGATTGGTATTCAGGATTACAATTATCAAAATATTGCCTTAGAAGGAGGAGTCGATCGTCGTTATTTTAATGGCATACTTACGGTAGATGATCCTAATGCAGAGTTGGATTTTAGCGGTGAGGTAGATTTTTATAGTGCAGAACCAAAGTTTAATTTTACTTTGGATTTGCATAAAATGGATTTGGCTCATGCTAAGCTTGTGGATAGTTATGAGCAGCTAAACTTGCAGCTTCATTTGGATTCCAAACTCTCTGGAGACAAAGTTGATAACCTGAATGGCTATATGACAATAGACAGTCTTACAGTCAATACCGAGTATGGCCAATTTATAACGGATAGTATACAGTTCAGCTTCAAACCCTTGGATGCAATGCCTTCCATCGTTTTGAGTTCTGAATATGTGAATGGTTTAATATTGGGGTCATATAATTTTTCGGAGATCTTAGGTTATTTTAATACGTCACTGAAAAAGCATATGAAGCATATTCCGAGAGTTTTTGTAAAGCCTAAGAGTGATGTTGAGAATGACTTTTCTTTTGCTTTTGAAATAAGTGATATGAAAGCTTTAGCCTCTGTTCTGGATATGCCATTAAGGGCTAATGGTTTTTCGGTGCTTAGTGGGGTGATAGATGCTCCGGCTGATTATTATGAGTTGGAAGCTGATGTGCCTTATCTGCTTACAAGAGAGCAACTGTTGGATTCTATATCAATAAGAGTAAATAATTCACCCCGGCAAATGAATAGCCATGTATTGGTGAATCAGTTTACTTTTGGTGGTGATCACGTGATGGATAATATTAATTTTAACCTTAATGTCGCCGATGATACAGCTCGAATTTATACACATTGGGAGAACGATGACTTAGAGGAATACAGGGGGGATTTTAATGCGAATCTATGGTTGCAACCCTATGGTCGCGATATGGAAGTAATTATGGAGGTGATGCCCTCTGAATTTGTTTTTGCTGATACTTTATGGCACCTTAATCATCATCAGATAGCCATGAGGGAAAAGCATATTACTATCGATAGTTTAATATTTAATCATACAGACAGTTATTTTGCTTTAGATGGTATTGCCTCTACTAAGATTTCAGACACTTTGCGGTTTGAGGTCAATGATTTTGATTTGAAGGATGTAAGTCGTTTTTTGAGTGTACATAATTTTACTTTTGGTGGTAAAATGAGTGGTCAGGCAGAATTGTATAGAGTGCTCGAAGAACCTATACTTATCTCTGATCTCTTGGTTGCTGATATGGTGTTGAATGAATCTGCTTTAGGGGATTTTACTGCAGTGAGTGAGTGGAAAGGAGAGCTCAAGGAGTTACGTCTTTTGGTTGATTGTGTAGCACCACAGGATGGCTCTACTTTAATAGGTGCTTTAGGAGCCTATTATCCTTCTAGCGATTCTCTGGATATTGATGTAGACCTTGAGGGTTTTGATATTCAGTTTCTTCAGCCCTATCTGGAGCGCACTATGACCGGACTTCAAGGACGAGGCTTTGGTCATTTACAAGTTTCGGGGCCTATGTCAGCTCCGGAATTGTATGGAGCAGTAAAGGTGGATCAGGGGCAGTTTCATATTGACTATCTAAGTACCGACTTCTATATAAACGATTCCATATATTTTGATAAAAATCGCTTTGTTTTTGAGAATACGATGATACAAGATCAGGAGGGTAACTATGGTTTTGTGACTGGAGAAGTGGTACATACGGGGTATAAGAATATGCTGGCCAATATTTTGATTGAATCAGATAGGTTGATGGCACTCAATACAGATGCTTCCGAGAATGAGTATTTTTTTGGTGATGTTTATTTTGGTGGAGCTGTGACTATTCAAACCACAGAAAAACAGACTCTTATTGGGTCTAGTGCACGCACTATGAATGGTTCTTTTCTTACTGTGCCGCTCACGCCGATATCTACTGCCAGTACCAATAATTTCATCACTTATAAAAAGCCTGAAGAGCTTGTTGAGGAGGTAGGACTAAGTTCTTTAATAACAATGGCCGAGGAGGTTTATCCAACAAAACATTTGATAGTGGATATGAATTTTGATGTGACGCCTGAAGCATTGTTACGTTTAGAGTTTGATCCACAGTCTGGTGAAGTAATAGAAGCTGCCGGTAAAGGTAATTTGAATATTAAATTCGAGCAAGGGCAACCATTCCAGCTTTTTGGAGAATACGAAATAGAGCGCGGGGATTATCTTTTCACTATTCAGCAGGTATTTAATAAGCGTTTCGACATCGTTTCCGGAAGTACATTGCAATGGAGTGGAAAACCAGGCGATGCAATGATGGATATTACGGCGCAATATCAGGCGCGTGCGTCATTATATAACCTTATGCCTGATGCTATTAGCGAATCGAGTAAAAATCGTCGTGTGCCAGTGAATGTGATGTTGTACCTTAAACGGCGTTTGTCGCAACCGGATATTGCTTTTGATATTGAATTGCCGAATACTGATGAGGAAACGCAGCAAAGTGTGAGTAGCATTATAGATACTGAAGAGGAAATGAGTCGTCAAGTGCTTTCTTTGCTGATAATGAATAGCTTTTACACGCCGGAGTATTATACTGATGCTACTGCTTCACAAACCAATGAGCAGTTTGCCAGTGTGGCTGCTGTTACGGTATCCGAATTTATGTCTAACCAATTGAGCAATTGGATGTCGCAGATTAGCGATAATTTTGATTTAGGCGTGCGATGGACACCAGAGCAAGAGGTTGTAGGTGAGGGGCTTTCTCCAGATGAGTATCAGGTCATAATTTCCACGCAGCTTTTTGATGACCGCCTAACGGTGAATGGTAATGTAGGCTATCAAGACTATGCTGCTGAGGCGCGTCCGCCTAACGTAAACAGTAACTTTGTGGGGGAAGTGGATGTTGAGCTGAAAATCAGTGAGAGTATAAAGCTAAAAGCTTATAGCCATCAGAATGACGATATTCTTTACGAAAATTCGAATATGAAACAAGGGGCCGGTATCGCTTACGAAAAAGAGTTTACGACCTTAAAAGATTGGTTGTTTAAACGCAAAGATAAAAGAGCAATGGATGCCATTCTGAAAGAAGAAGAGGATGATATTGAGGAAGATCGTGATTCGGAAAGTTCTCCTGATTCCTACGATGATAAAAATATCAATGCTGATTCTTTGATGGTGAATTGATGGCGTTTGAAGCAGAGCAGGTGCCTGAGCGTTGTACTGAGACTCTCAAAGTATAAGTGTAATAAAGTGAAACTCTAGTCTGAAACCAAAAATATAATGCATTGTATTTAAAGTCTCTTCCTGTTGTGTTGTTTGTAGGCATAGTGCGACAAGCCAACACCATTCCATCATATAAATGTGCTAAGAATAGTCTGTTTAATAAACAGGATTCTCATTTACATCGTCAGATTCCACCAGACCATCTTTAAGGCGTATGATACGGTGAGCGTGCATAGCAATATCCTCTTCGTGTGTTACTACCACCAAGGTGTTGCCGTTGCGGTGTATCTCTGCAAATAGTTTCATTACTTCTTTCGAAATCTTAGAGTCGAGGTTACCTGTTGGTTCATCTGCTAAGAGTAGTGACGGGTCGTTGACTAAAGCCCGGGCTACGGCAACGCGTTGGCGCTGTCCTCCTGACATTTCGTTGGGTTTGTGATCCATTCGGTCACCTAATCCCACATTTTCAAGCATCTTAGTAGCGCGTTCTATACGTTCGTGTTTAGGCACACCGGCATAGATGAGTGGTAGGATGACATTATCCAGAGCAGTACTTCGTTGCAGTAGGTTGAAGGTTTGAAAAACAAAGCCAATTTCCTTGTTGCGAATAGCAGCCAGCTGATCGTCATTGAGCTCATTTACAGCTTGGTTGTTCAATATGTAGGATCCTGAAGTGGGGGTATCTAGTCCACCAATCATATTCATCAAGGTCGATTTTCCCGAGCCGGAGGCTCCCATGATGGAGACGTATTCCCCTTGTTCAATATCAATACTAACTCCGCGCAAGGCATGTACCTGCTGGGTACCTACTTCATAAGTCTTAACGATATCCTTTATTTGTATTAAGCTCATTTTTTTTAGATCAAAGTTTTTATGTGACTGCTATTGTCTACTCTTATTACTGCTGAAGTGGTTTTTGCTTTGCAATGACGTCTCCAGGTATTAGTCCGCTGGCAATCATTGCCACTTCATCATTCGTATAGGCCAATTGGATTTCATGCTCAATATATTGACCATTTTCTAATTTATAAACGATAGAACCGGAGTCATTATTAAAGATATAATCCAGTGGAACGAGTGTGGCTTGTGGTTCATAGTGTGTGATAATTTCACAAGAAGTGCTCATCCCATGGCTGATATTTTGATCGGAGCCATTGATTTTTATTTCTATGTCGAACACTTTGCTATCTACTCCTTTAGCATCGCGACCTATGGCTGAAATACTGACTAATTCGCCCATGAACTCTTTGTCTGCTAAAGCATCAACAATGATTCTTACTTGGTCTCCAATAGTTATTTTTGCAATATCTACTTCTTTGATGTAAGCCCGTGAAATAAGTTTGCTCAAGTCTGGTATGACGGCTATTTCCGGCGACCAAAAGCTGACATGGTCTCCTTTTTTACGTTGACGTCCACGCACCTCAGCATAAATAAGCATGCCATCGTGTGGAGCAGTAATGCGCGCATCTTTTACCGCTTGTTGTAGTTTTTTTTCACGTTCAGAGTATTCTTTCACTCTCAATTCGCTGTAGTTACAGCGCGAACGATGACGCATAGCATCGCGTTGATAGTCACGTTCGGCCATTTCTAGTTTTCTGACAGCACGATCATATTCACGTTTCACTTTTGCCTGAAAAGATTGTGATTCATAGATGCTTTGTTTTATTTCCAGCGCTTTATATTCTAAGTCATACTTGAGCTCTTGTATTTTATTCCTCTCATCTGTTAGGTTCGATGTGCTGTCTATGACACGCATTTTGAGCTCGTTTTTGTAGTTTTCTAAACGGTCACTTACACGGTTGAGCTCTCCTTTTATACGTTCCTGATCCAGTAATCCTACATAGTCTCCTTTTTTTACCAGAGTACCTTCTTCTATCAAATCATTGATCATAACGTGGTAGATGTTTAGGTCGGGATTGGTCATTACTTCAGGCATGTTTATTTTGGTATATACCTGACTCTTCATCTCTCCTTTGCAGCTTATCACCTGTTCAAATTCGCCAGAAACCACCGTATAAGAGTTGTCGCTTATTACTTCGTTTCCTACAAAGATACCGGTCACTATAGCCACAGCTATAGCTGCTACAATAACGATTGTTATATTTCTTTTTTTTGTGCTCATTATTGATTGATAAGGGCGTCAAAATCTTCTGAAAGGTCAGTATTATTCTCAAAATCGTGCAGCGTTAGCTGACGGATGGTGTACCAGTAGGTCCAGAAAGATTTCAAAGATGATATATAATCTTCACGCGCTTTAACTTGATTATTTCGGGCCTGATTTAGTTTGATGACATCGAGTTTTCCCAGTTTAAATATTTCATAAGAAATATCATAGCCTTTCAGGGCAATAGTGTCAGCTTTTGCCGAATTCTCCACCTGCATTTTTTGTAGGTTAAACTCTAAGGTCGTATTGCTCACGTTTTCTTCAAATTGTATTAATGCTTTTTGTTTGCTGATTTTTTGTGCATCGAGCTTCGCTTGAGCTACGGAGACTTTGCCTTTTCCTTTTCCCCAGTCAATAATAGGGATGTTGAAGGTAACACGGGCAGATTGTTTATCTCCTAAGTTATCGTAAGATTCAACAAACTCTTCATTGTTACCGTTGAGTCCGTAACTGAGGTTGAGGGTGGACGAAAAACGGTTTGTTGCTTTTACATTTTTTAAGTTCTGTTCACTCTTTAGCAAGTTAATATCGAGTCCTTGTACTGTAGAGCTGTTGCTCATGGCTTTGTCTATGGCTTCCGAAACAGGAATCTCAATGGTGAAAATATCTTCGGGTATGATACAGTTGATAATGGTGTTTTTGTCAATATTAAGAAAAATATTCAGAGAGGTACGGCGCCGTATTAAAGATTGTTCGGCTTTTACTTTTGCCAGTTGACTGTTGTACACATCCAATTCAAGCGTTAAAAGCTCGTCTTGGGTGATGGTGCCTACTTCGAAACGTCCTTTTCCTATTTTATACAACTCTTCGGCATTGGCATAGTTGCGTTTTGATATGTCAAGGGTGATTTGTGCTTGTATTAGACTGAAAAATTTATCGATGGCATCCAAGGCAATACTTTCACGTTCTTCGATATAGGCTTTTTTTGCTTTTTCAAATTCTAAAGGGTTTATCTTAGCTTCCCAGCGAAAGGCATTGTAGCCATTGAGGTCTTGACTGTAATTGATTGATACCACATCGCTGGTAAACTGTGGTTCCTTGACGTAGTTGTCAAGAAATTCTGTTCCGGTAATCAATGAAATAGTACCTCCGGTAAAGTTAACTTGTTGGTTGAGTTGCAATTCGGCTCTTGATGTTAATGATTCTGAACTAGAGGTTTCATAGATATTTTCGGTGCTATTCCAGTTTTGTTCAAACCCATTTCTGTATATAATAGGGGAGCTGGCAAGTTCCAGTGAAGGCAGTCGTGTGGCTTTATAACTCCTGTAGTCCCAATAACTCTCTAAATAAGTATTTTTTGCCAAAAAAGCATCCAGCGATTGTTGCGACGCCATCTTGATACATTCTTCCATCGTCAAGGTCATATCCTGTTGGGCAGAGAGCATGAGTGGAAAAATAAGTAGTGTTAATAGTCTTTTTTTTAAGTGTCTCATATGGTAATGATTCAATATTTTTATGTGTGAATGAAAACGCCTCCTGTCGTTGTCTCAGAGTTACTTTTTCTTAATTACCCTCCGCTACGCAAGGATTCTACAGGGTCTTTTTCAGCAGCATTTTTGGCTGGTAAATAACCAAAGGTGATTCCGATAACCACCGATACACCAAAGGCAATAAACACAGACGTAAAAGATACAATGGTTTTGATATCAAAAGCTGATGATATAATTTTAGCTAAGGCTATGCCCAGAATGATGCCCGCTACACCACCCGAAATAGAAATTAGTGTCGATTCGGCCAGAAACTGAATAATAATATCTTTGCGCGAAGCTCCGATAGCTTGGCGTGTACCTATTTCGCGTATGCGTTCCATGACCGAGGCCAGCATAATATTCATGATGCCTATACCTCCTACTATCAGTGATATGCCTGCTATGGCACCGAGTACTACATTGAATATGTTCTTGGTGCGTTGTTGTTGCTTAAGCAAAAGTTCTGGTATCGAAATATCAAAATCTTCAATGCCATTATGACGGCGTAGTAGCATACGGCTGATAATGTCGGAACTGGCAGTCAGGTATTGGGTTTCATCTACTTGAACGATGATTTTATCAATCTGGTTGAGCGTTTTTTTTGCCTTACTATTATTGCGGTTATTTTCCAGTTTATCTTCAGTAATAAGGGTGCGGTTTTTGTAGCGCATCAGCATTGTTTTAACCGGAATAAAGATTTTATTATCGGTACTACTGATGGATAGGGCTTCGTCGGATGAGGTATTGAAACTTTGCTTATCGACCACACCTACTACTGTGAGCCACACGCTACCGCAGCGTATTTGTTTACCGATCGGGTTTTCTTGATTAAAGAATTTGCGCTTGACACTATAGCCGATGATACATACGGGATCTCCTCTGAATAATTGTACCTGATTGAAGTACGAGCCGTCTTGTAATTCAATATTAAATAGCTTAAAATAATCGTTGCTAGTGCCTTCCAGATTGACAGGTTTGCTTTTCCCATTACGCATGGTTCCAAATTTAAAAGAAACGATAGGGCATACTGCCTTAACCGAAGGGATAATCTCTTTGATGCTTTCGGCATCAGCTAGTGAAAGACCAGGAGAGTAGGTGTTGCTCTTTTGGGTCTCATCATCGCTGCTTTCGTCTACCGTGTTATCTTGCGTCTTTTTAGGTGAAATAATGATGTTGTTGACCCCCACCATCTTGATTTGCTCCATTATTTCAGCCTGTGCTCCGTTACCTATGGCCAGCATACTGATCACGGCAGCTACCCCAAAGATAATGCCTAATGCGGTTAAAAAAGATTTTACTTTATGGGCTATAATGGCCTCTACAGCAATGTAAACATCGTGTATATAACGTTGGTATAGTTGTTTTATCTTCATAGTGTAAGCCTTCTAACCAATGATAAACATACCACCACCGCCAGTGTTTTTCTTGTCACGTTTCACCTTGCTTTTTTCTTTCCGCATTTTCTCAGCTTCTTTTGCAGCTTTACGTTCTGCTTCTAGTTTGTCAGCTTTTTCCCGTTCGTAAATATCCATGCCTTTAAAAGGTAAGGATTCTGCTCCTTCCGGGTGGTTCCACAATAAACGATCCCCTGCTTTTACGCCTTCTTTTATGATGGAGTAGCTTTCGTTTTGAGCACCTATACGAATGATCTGTTTGTATGTTTTTTTGTTGCTGTTGTAGACCCAACTTAAGGTATCATTAGAAAAAATGGTTTCGGTTGGGATGTATATAGTATCTTCTACGCTACTTGTAAGTATGGTATTGTTGGTGGTCATAGCTGGGCGTAAGTTCTTGTCGCGGCTCAGTACTTTGATGGTTACTTCAAATACTTTAGCGTCGCTACCCGATACATTTTGGCCGATGTTGGCCACATTGACGACTTTACCTTTGTATTTTTTTCCGGGAAAGGCATCTACGGTCATTTCTACCTCTTGCTCCGGCTTTAGTTGCGACACATCTATTTCGTTTACATAGGCTATGGATATCATCGTTGATAGATCGGGTAGTGTAGCTATGGTAGGGCTGTAAGAGCTTACCATAGTACCTATCGTACGTTTTTCTCCTCGGCGACTCAGGTAAATGACCATTCCTTTTTGCGGTGCTAATATTATGACATCTTGCAACACATTGCGTAGTTTGTCGACGCGTTTTTTCTTGCGGTCATAATCTATCTCCTTCTGCATCACTTGAGTACGTGATTTTCGTTGTTGTAGTTTATAGGATTGTTTTTCTTGCTCCAGCTTTCGCAATGCTTTTTCTCTGTCCATCTTGGCCTTTTGGATGGTCGCCGGTGATTCGTATTTTGATTCTGCCAAAAAAAGTTCTTTCTCTTCTACTGACTCTTCTGCCGTTATTATAGCATCTCTTTTGTTGTTTAGGGTGAGGTTTGAATCCAGCCGAGCATCAACCAGAGCATTATACGCTAGCTCCATTTCTTCTTCGGCAGAGGTGAGCTGTTCTTGTATCATGTTCTGATCCAGCGTAGCAACATAATCGCCACTATCTACTTCGGTACCTTCCAGTACCAAGTCGGTAATGGCTATTTCCCAAATGCGGAGATCACGGTCGAATACCGAAGATGGAGCATCTACATTGGTCGATTGTTCGGCTTCTAAATTACCAGTGGCGTACACGTAGAAGTCTAGCTTGCCTTTTTCTACCGTGTAATAAAGCGGGGTGTCGTCGCTTGGTGATGTTTTTACTTTTTGAATAATAAAAACTCCGGCGACCAGTGCTAAAGCTATTAGCACAAAGTGATTTCTTTTCATCGAGATGGTTGAGTTGTTATATTTGGTTTGCTAATATATGAATAAAATCTGGTTGAATGTTTTAAAAATCTTGTATATGTGTGTGATTTAGTAAAACTTTAAAAGTTTATGAAGAAATACTGATAGTTTTTGATAGATATTTGTGCTTAATATGCTCTAAAGAGTCGGTTTCTATGAGTGGATAAATTGGTTTGCTATAATGGTTATGAGTTTTGATATGGTGTTTGTTGATGATTATCTTATACTAGTCTTAAGAATAAGCTTGTAAAAATATAACATTCAGTGTTATAGCTTACTTTTGTGTCATGCTACGATGTTTCATTTTTATCATATTTACGGTTCTTTCTGTTTTGCTCGCTTTTTGTCAGGAAAAGTAAATTATTAATGGTGTTGCGCTTTCATAGGATAATACTCCTGTTGAAAACACGGTCATTAGCCTATCTCCTCAAAATGGTACTTTAAGTGATGCAAAAGGATCATATCAATTGTATTGTACAGATTCATTAGTGAAAATCACCTTTTCTCATGCAAGTTACGTGCCTGAAATTATTGAATTAGTATTGCATAACGATACGGTATTGAATATTATGAATCAAGAAGAATTCCTAAGGAGGTCAAGAGAAAATGTAACCAACTTAAATAGCGGGAGAATGGAAAAAAGTTTGTGAGCAAACTTTCAGTTCAGCTTTTTCTGCTTATTCTGTTGTTTGTTAAAGACAAAGCTGTTTTTAGAAAATGTATCCAAATTGAATTTTGTGGGTGGATAATGAATAAATATAACGAAGTTTTTTGAAGGGATTTGATTTGAATAGCAATGGTTGTAACCCGTAGTAAATTAATATGTTGCAGGATTATGGGGCTGATAAGAAGTTGATATTTTTGTTCTACATGTTTTT
>DHQI01000100.1:0-156 GCA_002408065.1 Bacteroidales bacterium UBA5342 | reverse complement strand
TTCCCCACAAAGATTCTGCTTGGTTCATAAAACTCCAATGTTTTCAAACAAAAAAGGAACCTCATTACTGAGATTCCTTCGTATTTAGTAAGCTATTTTTCAAAAAAAAGAGGGCAAGCTTACAGTATCGCACCGCTACAACCACCTACCCTTGCT
>DHQI01000082.1:763-11118 GCA_002408065.1 Bacteroidales bacterium UBA5342 | reverse complement strand
GACCGATCTTGCCGACCCCCAGTCCCTGCTGACGTGTTATTAACAAATACATTAACAAGACCCAGATTTTGCATTGTCCCCCCCAGGTAATAGTGAAACATACCCGGTCGGCACTGATCAAAAGTCCCAAAAGAGGTCAGCAACATACCTGAAATGATGTGATACCCGCCATCAAAGTTTCCTGAAAATTCCATAATTTGCTTAAAACCCACATAATCTTTATCCAGATTCCAACGGTGTGTTTCGGCCGCATCAATATCGGCTGTGAGTTTCCAATCCACCGTATAATCATCGTCTGCAGCTTCTTCGCTAAACCAACGCAATTCGCAAATGTTTGATATTTCGCCATAAACACGTGGCTCTATGGCTGGTGAGGTAAAATTGTTGTCAAAGAAATAGCTTAAAGAATACAGGTCGCTTTCTATAACATCCAACTCCTCGCTGGTACTTAAAGTGATATTGCCTTGTAAGTCAGCCTTCATTGATGTAATAGCGTTTGATAAGTCAGTATACAAGTCTTTCTGAGCCAGACTAACATATTCAGAGCTTGCCACCTGATTTTCAATGCTAGGATAATCACTTTCCACCACTGCAAAACGTTGTTTTATGTTCTCTACATATTGAATCACCTCATTAGCATCCATTAGGCTAAGCTTGTATAGCACTGATAAATCCTCCTGTATATTCTCAAAATCCTTGCTCACAAAAGTGTTGGTATCTGTCATATAATCAGATTTCAACCAAGCGTACATATTGTTGTATTCATCGTTGGCAGCACCATACTGTACATTACCTAAGGATACAATTCCTTGACTCGCAGCATCAATCATTTCAAACGAGTCTTTCACTTCTATAATCCAGATAGAATCGATCATCTGATCAATATCCTGCAAAAGCAGATTAATATCCTCCTGCAGACTTGCCGGATTTTCAAGGTCGTAACCATCGTCGGTGTACTGGCCGTTTTCAATGCGTAAGTAAAGGTTACTCATCAGTTGACGGTTGTTTTGCAGAGCTATCAGCGCACTGTTCCACTTCAGACCACTAACGTTTTCCAGATCTTCAAGACCTTGCTCTGTAAGTGAACTTACCATACCATCGATGTATTCAGTCTCTTGCTGGCAAGCCACCAGCAGGAGGACTATTAGCAGTATATAATATTTAAATTGTTTCATTTAGCTTGATATTTGAAAAAGGCACTTCGCCTATGCTCAGTGACCTAAAATGGAAATTTGAAATTTGAAATTCGAAGATTTTTTTACTGCCAGGCCTCGGGTTGTCCTAAGCCGGTCATTTTACGTGCCTCTTCGAAAGCAATAGGCAACACCAGGTATTTATTTGTATTAGCTACTCTTGGCACCTCAATTTTCACACGTTCGTAAGAAAAAGGACCGTTGTCGCCACCAGCAGTAGTTACTTTCATTCCTGTCATTACACCGTTGGTTTCTTCTAAAATCTCCCAACGGCGCTGATCGTAAAAACGGTGTTCTTCGAAACAAAGCTCCACGCGGCGCTCGTTGCGGATGCGCTGACGCAAATAATCCTGAGTGTTTTGGAAACCCGGTACATTTTCAATGTTGGGTTGTCCGGCGCGGGTACGTATCACATCAAGGGCAGCAATAGCCTGTGGTAAATTATTTAATTCGCATTCTGCTTCGGCCAGGTTAAGGTAAATCTCCGCCAGACGGAAGAAGACTTTATGGTTGTTAATATCGCCCGAAGTAGCTCCCCAGTAGGCTGCTGATCGGTATTTGCGGGTATAATATCCGGTACAACTACGGCGCTTATAGGCATCTATTTGCGACAGCGGATCTTCATTGAACCCCGAAGCCGTATTGCCTTCATAGGTGTACACAATGACTGTATCTGTTTTGTTCTTCATTTGTCCGTAATCGCATCCATTGTACACAATAGAATGGTAAAAACGGGCATCGCGACCGGCATAAGGATCATCGCCGGCATTTTCGGAATAGGCTGCATTTAATGTAACAGCAGTATGATCTGCATTATCATATTGGCTCACCGGCAGACTGCCATCTTTTAGCTCAAAACAATCGACCAATTCCTGACTAGGCACCGCCCCACAGTTAGAACTACGACCGGTAGAACCATAAAGGTATAAGTCAACGCCGTTGCTACTGTTGGTAGTCGACGAACCATTACTGGACGAACGGTATATGATCTCACTGTTTTCGGTGGTATAACTACCATTAAACAGCAAGCTGTAATCCTCTATAGGAAGCAAGCTGTATTCCGGTACTATACTGTCGACACATTGCTGAGCTGCATCTCTGGCTTCCTGCCATTTAGTCCTATCATTATCAGGATTGTTTAGCGGGCTGGCGTTGTAAAGCAAGACACGTGATTTCAAGGCAAAAGCCATCGCTTTGTTAACATAGGCATTTTCATCAGCAACTTGCCAGCGGTAATCCAAAACATTATTGGCAATTACTTCATCACATTCTTCAGCTATACGTGTAGAAATAGCCTCATAAGAAGGTCGGGTAATCTCATTCCAACCTTCGAATCCCGGGCTATAGGCTTCCTCAACAAAAGGTAAGGCGCCAAAATTTTTAATTAAAATAAAATGGTACCAAGCACGTAGCAACTTCACCTCTTCGGTATAACGCTCAATATTTTTAGCCGAAACCACATCTTCCGGCGCTTTAGATTGTGGCAGGTAATCCATAGCCAGATTGCAGCGGCGGATGCCTTTCCAACAGCTATTCCACACACTACTACCCATAAATGTGCTGGTAATGCTTAACTGTCCATCATGCCATTTATAGTTATTGCTGGTATTACCTGCTTTAAACGCATCATCCGAATAACTTTCGAGCAAACAGCTGGCACTGTATTGCGTAAAGCTTTTAGGCACTGCTACGTATGAGTTGGTTCTAAAGTTTGCGATTGTTCCTTTGGTAATAATACGATCAATACTCACTTTGTCCGAAGGAGTTTCGTCCAACACATCGGTACAAGCCCCCAACAGCAAAAGAGAAACTAGCAATGCAAGAATGTTTTGGTGTTTATATAAATAATTCATTGTCTATATATTTATCAGTGATTGAATAGCTTAAATTAGAATTTTAGACTTACCCCAAGATTAATGGCTTTCATTATCGGATAATTGGTATTAGTACTATTGGCCGTTTCCGGGTCAAAATCATCCGTTGGTAATTTGTGCCACACTAATGGGTTGAGTGCATTTACATAAATACGGGTAGTTCCCAGTTTCAAACGGTCACTGATGGATTCAGGCAAGGTATAACCTAATTCGGCATTACGCAAGCGCAGAAAGGCACCATTTTCAACCCAAAAATCACTGTATTTGTAATTACAACTGCTACTTACTCCATCTAATCGGGGATACAAATCTGATTCGGGATTGTCAGCCGTCCAGGCATTTTTCATATATTCGGTAAAGTTGTCCTCGCTACTTACACGACCAATGCCTTGCATTCTTACTAAGCGGTCGCCCACTCCGGAGAACCAAATACCTAAATCGAAATTCTTATAGGATACTTGTGCATTGAAACCATAATAATAGTTGGGTTTGTTAAGTACTCCCAGTGGTGCCATATCTTTTTTATCCACTACGCCATCGTTGGTCAGATCCTTGTAGCGTATATCCCCTGGCTTAGGCGTAGTTCCTAAGTCACTGGTATTATATGTGGCCCAGTTATTAATATCATTCTGGTCATTGAATAAGCCGTCGGACACATAGCCCCAAGACTGTGAAATAGGTTGTCCCTGTTTGCGGTAAGCGTAAGCATAAGCATCAATGCCTTCGGTTTCGTAAGGCATTTCGGCCATATAGTCTGTCAGGTTTTTACTGTAAGAAATATTACCGCTGAGTAAAACTGACAAACCCGAATTAAAAGTTTTGTGATAAGCCAAGTAAGCTTCAAAACCTCTATTACTGCCATATCCCAAGTTAGCATGAGGCAAGGTAGCCGAAGGTAAACCAGAAAAACCGCTTGGTATGGTGGCAATATCCGGCACAAATACATCATTTACTTTTTTCACTGGTAATAAACCATCATTTTCATTTTTGAAAACATCGACAGAAAGGTTCAGCGCATTAAGAAACTCGGCATCAATCCCGATATTAGTTCTGGTGCTTTCTTCCCAGGAAAAGTCTGTATTACCAATTTGATCTTCTACCGCATTAGTCGTCCAAGTGGTTAAATAGGGGTACTGATTGTCTTTGCCGTAAGGGAAAGGCATATTACCTACTTTTCCTACAGAAGCTCTAAGTTTCAAGAAACTCACAATGTCATTATCTTTCAGGAAATTTTCGTTGCTGGCTAACCACGCACCAGATACTGAGGGGAAAAGGCCAAAACGATTGTCTTCCGCAAACTGTTCGGAACCTTGATATGCCATATTAAGCTCCAGTAAATAACGCTTGTTATAAGCATAATTGGCACGGGCACCCAATCCTATATAGTTGGTTGGCAGGTAGGCTTGTTGCTGTTCCATCTGACGTTCGCCCATCACAGTAGCGCTTACATAGTGTGAACCAAAAGTACGCTGATAGTCAAGGGAAGCTCTGACGTTATACATGTAATTGAAGAATTTTGTGGCCGAACTGCTCAGGTTGGTGTTACTAGTACCATCTACTACACCATAAGCTAAAGAGTCGCCTATGGCTACCGTTTCCCAGGCCTCGTATTTGCGATAGCGCGACTGCACCTTGTTGCTGTACACATCAAAAGCAATTTGAGCCGATGCCGACAATCCTTCGGTCCACATGCTTAAGTCCTGACGCAAACCAAAGTTGTTACCAATACGGGTCTCCGTTTCAGTAGCAGAACCTGTCCGGTTAAGCATTCCATATACCGATGCTTTAGGTTGATAAGTCAGTTTGGTACGATTGACCATAACTTCCCCTTCCGGTGTCAGATCGTTAAAAGCTCCGTTTGGGGTGTTATACAGTTTATTAATAACGTCCGTCATACTAAGGCTGCTGGTCACATAAGGGCCGTTAGCATTTTCCAGAAAACCACCAATATAAACCCAGGCTTTTAGCTTATCATTAATGTCCATATCCATATTAGTACGGAAGTTGATACGGGTACTTTTACTCTCGGCATCGTAGGTATAATCACCAAAGGGTTCGGTCTCAAACAAACCACCCTGATGCTGAACACCAATAGACGTGAAAAACTGCATCATATCAGTACCTCCGGTGAAGTTGATATTTGCCTGGGTCATTTGTGAAAAATCTTTCATAAAGTCGTCCACATAATCGCGGGTAGGGTAAAACTCCTGCATATCGCCTGTGCGGTAATGCTCTTTTTCATCTTCGGTAAAAGGTGTTCCTGTGCCATCGTTAAGCACCCGTTGGTTATACAACAAAGCGTAATCGTAAGCCGACACAAAATCAGGCAACATAGTAGGGGCTTGCAAGGAATGATCTACAGAAATATCAATGCTTGATTTGCCAGCTACACCGCGGCGGGTAGTTATAAGCACCACACCTCCCGAACCACGCATACCATACATCGCAGTAGCAGCGGCATCTTTCAGTACAGTGACCGATTCTACCTCGTAAGGATCAATACCGTTAGGTATACGTTCTATACCATCAACCAGGAAAAGCACACTGTTACGGGTGTAAGAATCGTAGCCACGTACGTTAGTATTAAAAGATTCCTTACCAGGTTCACCGTCTACTTGTAATATGTTAAGTCCGGGCAAACGACCTTGCAGGGCAATAAGTAAGTTAGACGAACGGCTTTTCAGCAGTTCCTCACCACTGATCGTAAAGCTGGAAATAGATAAGGCATCCTCATTTTGCTGACCATAGGCTACATTCACCAACTTTTTTTCTGGTGCTGCCTTGGCCATTAACTCACTGAGGATAGCCTCTTCACCCTGAACTGCAGCAGTATAAATGTCCTTTGCCTGAGAACTAAGCGACAAAAAGCAAAGCGCCATTAAAATATATTTGAATTTATAAGTCATTGTGTTAGGTTAAAATTGTTGAACAAAATATAAATAGCACTAGCGCCAGGCTTCAGGCTGTAGCATCATCGGCATTTTTTTCTGATCGGCTAAAGGAATAGGCAGTACTTTGTATTTCTCGTTATGACAAGCCCAGGTAAATGGCAATTGATAACGGGTGTGCTTGTACTGATCTGCCTCACCTTCTACAGGTTCTACCAGCATTCCACTCACAGCATTATTGTTTTGTGTGCTGATAATGTCCCAACGGCGCACATCGAAGAAACGGTGATCTTCGAGCACCAATTCCACACGGCGCTCGTTTTGGATACGCTTCATCAACCAATCTTTGTTTAGTTGAAAACCAGGAACATTTTCTATAGATGGTTGCAGTGCTCTCAGGCGTGTCATATCCAGTGCATCGCAAGCTTCGTTCAGGAGGTTGGCACCACAAAGAGCTTCAGCATAGTTAAGGTAAATCTCGGCATAGCGCATACGCACCGAATGCATTTGCACACGTAAATTACCTTTCCCTGATCCATAATAAAGCGGGTCACGGTCTTTGCCGTAGTAATAACCGGTAAAGGTTTGTTTACGGTCCAGCTTTTCAGCCATATAGTTGTTACCTGTACCGGGGCAGTTAGGGTAAGTGTATACATAAATACTACCCATATCATACGATTCGCCAAAATAGCTTCCGTTGTAAAGAATGTCACGATAGAAACGCGCATCGCGATTAACGTATGGCGAGTCTATATCGTTGTAACCGGCCGCTAAAGCTTCAGCTGTAAAAGTAGGATTGGCGTGCGAGGCATCGTAGTTTTCAATGATAAGCTCACCTGATTTTAGTTCATAACAGTCTACAATCTCCTGTGTTGGAGTTTCGCCTGCTTTAAAGTTGGCACTGGCACTTCTCTGAGGTACAGTGGCCGACAAATTCATTCCCCCAATATTACTCAGGGTTTTTAGTCCATCGTTGCTACGCCATATTATCTCCGTAGCTTCTACATCATCCGACATCTTGGCATTGTAAAGCTGACTCTTAGTATCTTCAAAGGCTTCTAATGAGTAAGCCCCCAAATCCAGAAACTGTTCTGCTGCCTTATACGCTTTTTCATATTTAGCCACATCACCTGTAGGGTTGTTAAGAGGACTGGCATTATAAAGCAATAATCTTGATTTTATCCCATAAGCAAAGGCCAAGGGTACCCGGTATTTATCATTTGTCGATTCCGGATCGCGTTTTAAAGGCACGATGCCCCGGTCTATTACCGCTTGTAGCTCGTCGGCTATGGTTGTCGCTATCTCATCGTAGGTAGGGCGCTCCATTGTGCTCCATCCATCGAAATCAACGCCATAAGCTTCGTCCATAAAAGGTACCGGACCGTACATTGCTATTATTTGAAAATGAAAGTAAGCTCTGAGTATTTTAGCTTCGTCCACCATAAGGTCACGTTCGTCCTGGGGCAAATCACTCAGGGGAGCTGTTACATTCGGCATATTTTTTATCAGGATATTACAAGCCCTGATGGCTGCCCAATAACGTCCCCAATAGCTACCTCCTGAACCGTAAGCAACAACGGAGTTTCCTGTATTCATACTAGCATATATACAAGATTGCGAGGGAGACAGCACGCCGTTTTTCCATAATCCAAGGCTTTGTTCCTGATCGTCGAAAGCATTATCAGTCAGACTCTCAAAAGTAGTCCAGAAATAAATGTCACAACGGTGTTTTGGAATGCCTGCATAACAAGGTGAAAGCAATCCACGTACTTTTCCGGCATCACTCAATACTCCCTCAAGAGATTCGCGTGAATCGGCCGCTTTGTCCAAGGCATCGTCAAAAACCTGTTCGCAAGCCGAAAGGGAGATCAATGCTATGGCCAAAAAGGTTTTTAACGTGAATAACAGATGTTTTTTATATTTATTCATAATTGTAGTTGTAATAAGGTTAGTCTTGCTTAAAATGTAACATTAATACCAAAGTTATAAGTGGCATAAATCGGGTGACTAAGAGAGTCATTGGTTTCCGGGTCAAGTGTTTTTACCGGCAAGTTATCGATCATAGCCAGGTTAGAACCTGTAACAAATAACCTTAAGTTGTTCAATCCAATTCTTTTCAATGTTTCCTTTGAGAACGTATAACCTAATTCTACATTCTTAACACGGGCAAACCAAGTATCTAGTATCCAGAAATCGCTCGGTTGTTTACTGACCGATATGCCGTCAGGGTACATGCGCGGATACCAAAAATCATCGCCGTTAGCTTGTTTTTCAGGTGTCCAGGCATCGGCGTGGTGATTAAAGTAGTTTTTGATACCACCATAAGCATTGCCACCCCAGTCGTCGATACCCCGGCCGCGTATATCATAAGAATAGTTGTGTACTGCGTTTAATAAAACATTAAAATCAAAACCTTTGTAAGCACCAAAAAGGGTTAGAGAATAGTTAAATTCAGGTACGGTAGGATGATCCATAGGCACGTAGTCCTTTACATCGATGACACCGTCCTCATTGGCATCGCGGTATTTCAGGTCGCCGGGAGCTACCAAAGCAGCCAATCCGGTTTGGTCGGCCCAGCCATCTATCTCAGATTGGTCTTCGAAATAGCCCAAGCAGTCATAACCCCATTGCATACGCGAACTAAAGCCTTCTGTTTTATAAGAATAAGCGTAACTATCATCCGTTGGTGTTTCATTAAAGTTTTCGATACGGTTACGCGCAAACGACATGCTAAAGCGAGATCCTAAATAAAGGTCTTTTGTGAAATTTTTGGTATAACTTAAAGTAGCTTCAAAACCACGGTTGGTCATTACCCCATCGTTGGTAGCCGGTAAATTATTTTGCCCAAACATAAAGGTAGGAATAGGTGACTCATCAATCAGGATAGAAGTACGCTTTTCATAAAAGATATCAAAATCGGCCTGAAATACTTTGAAGATACGGCTTTCGATACCCACATTAAACTTATTAGCTACCTCCCAGGTCACATTAGGGTTAGGCATTGTTTTTTCATATACATAAGTAGGCAAACCGGATATTTTAGCAAGTCCGTTGAGCCAGGTGCCACTACCGCTTCCTTGTGTCCAATCGTCCATATAAAGGAAACGTGAGCCGGATATTTTGTCGTTACCTACCTGCCCGAAAGAGGTGCGTATCTTCAGAAAATCAATAGTCGATATATTTTTTACGGCATTTTCTTCACTGAGCACCCATCCTAAAGATGCTGAGGGAAAGAATCCAAAGCGCTGTCCTTCGGCAAATTGCTCCGACCCGTTCATGCCGAAGTTAAACTCTGCCAAATATTTGTTGTCAAAACCATAAGTTGCACGTCCTACCAAACCCACATAATTGTAAGGCACAGCAGCGTTTACCACTCTCTGGTTTTGCTTGTACAATATAAGACCTGTTACATCGTGTCTTTTGGCAAACTTACGGCGGTAATTGGCCGATACTTCAAGGTTAAATTTATTGGTAAAGCTTTGACTTAAAATTTTAGAAAGGTCGGAATCCTCATTTTCTCCTACAGTATATAATACTTCGGGGCCATCTTCGCTTTCTATCACCTGGCTGTTGTAGGTCTGATAGGTACGGCCAAAACCACGCAAATGGCTCACATTAGAGTCATAAGAAATCTGAGCTTTCAAAGAAAGACCTTTGGTAATTTTATCTAACTTTTGCTGAAGACCTATGGTCGTATTCAGGTTGTTTTTGGTCGTAATACGATAGCCCGAACGGTTGAGCATACCATAAGCTGCACGTGTAGCACCGCTTGCCGCCATCACCTCACCGGTAGGCGTCAGGTCAGGGTACGATATCGCTGGTACATCAATCAGGTTAGCCATCAGCAAATAATAATAGGATGACGTATTATTCTGATATATCATCGGATCATTTTTATCTTGCAAACTACCAGAGAGGTTTAACCAACCTTTCAGGCTTTTGGTGATTTGCATATCAATGTTGGCACGATAAGTAAAGCGGTTGAGGCGTTCTTCATTATCATAGTTGTATTCATCCCAGTTTTCAGTTTTAAAAGGACCTTTTTGCATCAGATACCCCACACTGGCGAAATACTTGGTTCGATCGTTACCACCACGAATGTTGACATTAGCCTTGGCCATTGGCACATTCTTTTTGATGAATTCTTCCTGAAAATTACGATCCACATAATACTCAGGCAACACATTATCGGCATAACGCTTAAAAATTTCCGGGCCATAGGGTACAGGCGTGCTTTGTCCAGTAAGGTCATTATACATCTCTACCACACTATTGCGGGTAGTCATATAATCAATAGCATTCATAGGTTCCAGCTGACGGGTAGTGTTTTGTACAGCATAATTGACATTAGCACTAATCTTGGCTTTGCCATCTAAACCTTTTTTGGTGGTTACCAAAAT
>DHQI01000082.1:0-542 GCA_002408065.1 Bacteroidales bacterium UBA5342 | reverse complement strand
CTTTTTTGGTGGTTACCAAAATAACCCCATTGGCACCACGTACACCAAATACCGCAGTTGCGGAAGCATCTTTCAGAATAGAAACTGTTTCTACATCATAAGGGTCAATATCTGTGATGGAACGTTCTACCCCATCTACCATAACCAAAGGAGAAGAGTTGTTTGTAGTAGCCACACCACGTATGAGTGTTTCAATGTTTTCGGCGCCCAACTCGCCATCTTTAATCATAATGGAAAGTCCCGGCATTTTACCAGCCAATCCGGTAACAATATTAGAAGTCGGTGTACTGACAATCTCAGCAGCATCAATGGAAGAAATAGCGGCTACCACACTTTCTTTCTTTTGCTGGCCATAGCCCACTACTACCAATTCCTCTATGGCCTCGGCCGTAGACTCCATTTGTATATCAATATTAACTTTTCCATCGGCTGGTACTGAAACCGGTACTGTAGCATCTTTCATCCCAATAAATGAAAAAAGCAATACAACATCCGAACTTGGCACTGTAATAGAAAAACGACCATCAATATCAGTAATGGTA
>DHQI01000112.1 GCA_002408065.1 Bacteroidales bacterium UBA5342 | reverse complement strand
TTTTGATACGTTAGCCCTGATACTTCAAGGTGTCCTTACAAAAACTTCTTACACCATTTGTTGAATTTACGGACATTCTTTTTCCCATGTTTTCGCATCTTACGACGAATGGTAAACTTCTTGCGTCTCTTACCCAATCGTGTTTTAGAATAAAAAAGATCGGCAAAACAGATAATTTTTTCTTCGATACTTTGCGGACGCATATCGCGTAAAGGAATGGGCAAGTTACGCTCTTTTATCTGTTTCTTTTTGATACCAACACCGGTATGTCTTTCACATACCAGAGCGTGACGCGGCAAACCTTCTTTTTCCAGCAATTCCCGCCCCAAATAGCCATGCGCAATATAAGGTTTATCACCATAACAATGAATACGCGGTGCCTTGACCATAAAACAACCAATGTCATGCAACATAGCTGCTTCGGCTACAAATTCACGGTCAGCTTCCAGCTCGGGGTGCTTATCGCAAATATCCAAAGCTAAATCTCTGACATCCTTACTATGTCTCATCAGTATATCCCGGGCCTCTCCTTTAGGATAATACTTTTTTAAAAGCGCTTTTGCATCAACCATTGATTGCAAGATATATTCTGTTTTTTTATGAAAAGCAAAGATAACTCTTATACCTCAATCCTGAATCTCAATAATCCTTTTCTTGCTGTTTCACTAGTTCTTTGGTAGAAAGCAAGCCACAGGCGGCAAAGATATCCTGCCCCCGGGAAGCACGAATAGTGGTCACAATCTTTTTCTTATTTAGCTCTTCTTTAAACTCTTCCAAACGTTTCTCTCCGGTACCCACCAAGGGGGAATCCGGAATAGCATGAAAACGAATCAGGTTCATACGGCAACGTATCCCATTAAGCAAGCGGGAAATTTCTTTGACATGACGCGGGCTATCATTAACATCTTTAAACATAATGTATTCGAAAGAGACACGACGCTGCAAGCCCCAGTCAAAATCACGGATTTCATTTACCACATCTTTGATAGAATATACCTGCTCTATCGGCATCAATTTTTGGCGCTCTTCATCAAAAGGTGTATGCATACTAATGGCCAGATGACATTCGCTCTCTTCAAGAAAACGTTTAAGTGCCGGCACTATACCTATGCTGGATACCGTGATGCGTCGCGGGCTCATCGCATAGCCCCATTCCGAGGTCAAGATCTCCAAACTTTTCAGCACCTGATCCAGATTATCGAAGGGTTCGCCCATTCCCATATACACAATATTGGTAATGGCTTGTCCTTCGTCTATACTAAACACCTGATTCAGTATTTCACCTGAGGTCAGCTGGCTTTGAAAGCCCTGACGCCCGGTCATACAAAAAAGACAGCCCATCTTACATCCCACCTGCGAAGACACACAAACGGTCTTACGGTCACGGTCAGGTATCATAGCCGTTTCAATAAAATTGTGACCAACAGCTTCAAAAAGATACTTCTTTGTGCCATCTACACTCTCTTGCACTTTCAATGGTAAGGCACGCCCCAGCTCATAATTTTCAGCCAGTAGTTCTCTATTTTTCTTCGATACATTGGTCATATCACCAATGCTACGTGCATCTTTTTGATAAAGCCATTGTGCTATTTGCTTAGCTGTAAAAGCCGGCATTTTGAGTGCTGCACAAACTTCTTTGAGCTCAACAAGTGTTTTTCCGTATAAAACGTCTTTCATCATCAGTTATTAAAAATAAATCTCGGTAACGATATGGTCAAAAGGCACACCTTTATTGATTAAAAAGTTGCGCACATCCACCACCATTTCCGAAGCACCGCAAAGATAGTAATAGATATCCTTTGGAAAGCTTTCGAGCTCCTTTAAATACTTCGTTAAGCGTCCGGGATAGTGTCCTTCGGCAATATCTACCGTAGCACATCGCACATAATCATTCAATTGCGAAAATTCATCAGCAAAATAGAAATCTTCCACACGACGTCCTCCCTGAACAACTTTACGGGGCACAATGCCTGACTTATACATACTATAAAACGGAGCAATTCCTGTTCCTGTTGCTATCCACCAGGCTGGCTTTCCATTGGAAATAAATTTACCTTGAACCTCCGTAATCCACAGGTCATCACCCGGATTCACTTTTGCTAAAGGTGGTGTCAAGGTTCCATCTGTTTTTACATTAAACAGAATAGTCACATTCTCGTCCTTTGGTGAACTACAAATACTATACAAGCGAGGCTCTATATCCGGATCATTAGTCAAACCAATAATTTGTCCGGCTTCGAAATCAAAATTGCGTTTAAAACTCAACAAATAGACATTTTCGGCTATTGTCTTTTTACTTAATACTGTTACTTTATTTAATATACTCATCGTTGTCTTTTATTATTTAACAAGACTCACCTTCCTAATTCACTGGATCATAAAAAATGAGTCTCAAATTCATTAATACTTTTCTATGCTTTAAATCTTACGCCATACCTTTTACCAGTTTTTTAGCATTAAGATGCAAGCAATCTGACCAATAGTCCTTTTCAAAAGGATCATTTTCAGCTAATACAACATAATTTAATCCTAGCCCCAATGCCCTGTACAAATACAAAAGCTCCTGCAACGAGAAACAAGACCATTACTACAAAGTAAGGGAACGTAAAAAGAAATACGCATAACAAAGTACAAACAGAAAACAGCTACATTTGTTTATTCTGAAGCATATATCCATAAAAAAAATAGCGTAACCCAAAAGCTACACTATTTTTTTCTGAGACTTCTCCCCGCAAACAGCAACTACCTATCCGTTCTAAACGGGCGTGCGGGCAAACCCACCTCATTAACCAAGTTAACCTGCGGCATAGCAGCAAAGGCGTAGCGAACATATTTTGGATGATTCAATTCTTGGGTTTTAAGCACAACTTTATTGTTTACAATCTCAGCATCGGCTTTATACCACTGCTTAGCATCAGTACTCAACCAAAACGCAGAAGGTGTTTCACCATTAGTGGTTTTCAATCCCTCAGCCTCGTCGAAAGAAACGATAATCTTGCCTTTTTTTGCTTTTGCTTTTGCAAAAATGGGCCCCTGAGCCTGCACCTCTATTCCCAAAGTTTTTTTCTCTGCCAACAAAGCTAAACGCTGTCCCACAGGTAATTTATCCTTGGGATGAATATTTTTTCTCAAACCTAAATCAATAGTTGTTACAATATCAGTATGTGGCAATTCCAGCACCTTACACTGCGACTCACGCAACCAAGCCCAAGACAGCACGGTAGGATCTTCCACATCGGCATCATTTTTTAAATTATAGCCCCAACCCGGCAACATTACGGCTAAAAATTCAAGGTCACCTCTCCCCCATTCCCGGCGCATTCGCTGCACCCAAAGTGGTAAAGATTTGCCATACTGCAACATTTTTTCCA
>DHQI01000042.1:27691-33094 GCA_002408065.1 Bacteroidales bacterium UBA5342 | reverse complement strand
TTCATACCATCGTAACCAAAGCATTCTTTCTGATTCGTAATATCATCCTCGCGGTAGGCCATATTACCCATGGCGTCGTAATCGTAATTCATACTTTGGTAGTTGCCACACCCCTGATAGGTAAGGCGTCCCAGTTCATCGTAGCCGCGGGTAGCCGTGTGGCTACCCAGCGTATAGCTTGTGATCTGCCCTGTAGCATTGGTGACATCGTTTTGGTAGATGACACTACCACCCTGCGTCACCTGCCACAGGTAGCCACGCTCATTATAGATATTGACAATGGTATAGCCACCGGGGTATTGCTGTGTGTTTATACGGCCATAGGCATCATAAGTTTGGCTGTGGGTATAAGGCGTGCCGTCCAGATATTCGGTAGCAGCGGTCATACGTCCGTAGCTGTCGTAGCTATAGCTTTGGTTGGTACTACCATTCAGCGTTACATTATCGAGCTGCCCCATAGCGCTACCGCTACTCAGATAGTGATAGGCTATAAGGTCGCCCATAGCGCTTTCACCCGTCAGGCGCCCATAGCTATCGTAGCTATAGGTGCTCTGTTGTGAGCGGGCATTGGTAGCAGTACGCAGCTGTCCGTAGGCATCGTAGGTACTGCTGCTATGGCCGGCATCGGGGTCGTCAGTAGCTATCTGGCGACCTTGCAGGTCGTAGTACAGCGTGGTAGGGTACGTAGCATCTATATAGGTTTGCTTCAGGCGCCCGGCCGCATCGTAGCCGTAGTATGTCTGATTGCGAAGCTCGTCGCTCACGCCATAGACCTGCCCCAAAGCATTGTAGTAAGTGGTGCTTTGTTGTGTTTCGTTATTCTTTTCTACCTTAGTGTTCACCCGCCGTTCTGCATCCTCATAGGTCACGGTCTGAACGGTCATATCCGGGCTGGTGGTGGTAATTACCCTGTTTAGTTCATCATAAGTGTAGCTGGTCCATTGTGTGGCTGTAGTGGTCGAAAAATATGGCATAGAACTGCGCCACAGGCGGCCTTCGGCATCGTATTCCTGATCCTGATACACCTTTTGTCCGTCCAGACTCTTGCTCAGGCTACGTACCAGCTGTCCACTTTGGTTATAGTAAAGCTTTACAGGTGCAGTACCCGAGCTTTCGCTATAGCGGTAATACAGGGCTGCAGCCGGAGCATCGTCATCGCCTATGCACCACATAGGCAGAGTCAGACTCTCGGTGCCCAGCGGAGAACGGCTCTTGTACATTTGCCCCAGTCCGTTGTAATAATAGTGGGTCGTTAGCCCGGTGGCCGAGGTCTCGCTCTGCAGCTGCGCCGTGATCAGGTCATAAAGGTAGCTGCTGGTAAATGCCCCGAAAGTTTGACTTTCAACAAAGCGGCCATCGGTGGTATAGGTGGTAGTGGTCGTACGATCAGCCACGCGTGAGTCGTTGGGGGCACTTACGGTCATTGTTTCGGCCAGTCCATAACTATTGTAGTTGCTATAAGTTGTGGTAATCTGCCCCGCATCGCCGGGGTCGCTGATACTATAGTCCAGCGTTCCGTCGTTATTATAGTGATTTACGCTGGAGCGCGTAATGATTTCCGATGGCGATTTTTGAGTTATTTCGATATTCTCAGGCAAATAGTTGCACCATGAGCTCTGGTTCTGGCCCGTATAGCTGGCTGTTGTTTTTTGCCATGTGTCCGCTATAAGTGACCCGTTGTCGTAATAGGTGCTTTGGGTATAGGTGGTGTTGCCGTCATCGTCGTACTGATATTCAGTGCGGGTGGCGGTGTTGTTCAGGTGGTTGGTGCTAATGACTTCATCCAGCTCCGCCTTGTAGTGCACCACCGTTGTATTACCCATGTCAGTGTAAGAGTATACAGGTTCTGACTCCGAAAGCAATGTGTTCCCCTGAAAACGCTGCTGTTTTTCGGGTTCCAACACCTGATAGTCGGTGTTTAATGTAGCTGTACTAATATTTGTAATATCATCTGTGACATCGGTACGGCTGTTTTTTTCGAAACCTAAAAAGCCCCTACCTAGTTTGTGTACTAGCATACCACCATAGCTATAAGTGGTAGCGTGAGTACTCTCTGCTGTCACCAGACTCTGACTTACCACATCGTAGCGCATACCATAGCCGGCATAAGGGTAACTAAAAGAATTACTACTGGTCGTATAGACATCATCACACCACAAAGGGCTGTAACTGATATCAATCAGTAACTCCATACCATTGTCTATTTGGACAATACGGTCAGGCGTCTTATCGTCAAATGTCTGTGTCTCTACCCGATATCCACAGATAACCGGTAGGTTACTGTTGGGGTCAGGGGGCGTAATAGATCCGGAATAAATGTAAGACGTAATATCACTGCGCCCATCACCATTAAAGTCAAAAAATTCAATATTATCGAAACGATCCCAGGAAACAGATTCACTAATATTTAGCGCTACAGCTTGTCCTACCATGAAGCCACTCACATTATTTACAGCCAGTTTAACTGCATAGCAGCCGTCAACTATATCGTTGCCTTGCAGAACAAGGTCACATAAAGCATCTTTGTTGAGGTAAGCTGCATAAATATTATAAGAAGAAAGGTTATATAAACCAGAAACAGATTTCTCAACAAATCCTCTGCCTGTAGAGTATAATATCTTACTAGTATTGCCACTATTAAGAAAAAAATCTGTTTTTCCATCACCATTAAAGTCACCGGGAACTAAACGTGAGGAACTGTTTAAATTCAATTCTCTTTTTTCATACTTAACACTAAACGTATTACCATTTAACTCATACACCTTTATTATATTGTTAAATATAAGACAAATATTGTCCTTTCTGTTATCCGTAACATTTGCAACATATTGTGGTTTTATATAATCAGAAAACTGTGCTGGTACAGTAAGAGCAGCACTTGTTATCACCTGCAAATCCCCCTTGAAATCATAAAGCTTATTTTCTTTCCAGAGAAAAGCATCCTCCCGTCCGTCGCCATCATAATCTCCAATAGCCAACTCTTCTTTTTCTGTAATACTTGTTGAAAAACCGCTTATACCACTACCATAACAACTAATTTCAAAGCCCGTTCCTGTTGAGAAATAATACTTTGCTACACCTACTGCCGATATAGACAACAAATCATCCATACCGTCACCGTTAAAATCACCGGAATACAAAAATTTAGTCTCATGATTTATATTTGTTGTGCTTGCCGTACTAAAACTAATTTCATCAATATCTTCTCCATTTGATAATCTTAAAGTTATTTCACGACCACTGCTTATGACATAATCTGATCGTCCATCACCGTTAAAATCACCATATTCTTTTACACCTCCTTCCTCTAAACGTAAAGTACTAGTGTTAGTATACCCCGTAAAATGCGGACTGCCATTCACCGGGGCATCCCATACAAATGTAGTTGATGTTAGTTTTTCATCATTTAGTCCTGATAATTTAACTTCATCCAAACAATCCTCCAAAAAGCGATAACCTAGTTTATACGATCTTAACAGATTATCTTGGGCTCCAACTTTTATTGAGTCCAAACGCTTTTCTTGAATAACATAGCACCCTGCTTGATAATTATTAATATCTCTGAACCTGTCTTTATATTCGAGAGTTACATAAGCCACTTCATTAGTTCCATGACCATAAGATATACTGTCTAATCTAATTGATTTATTAATAATAACATTGTTGTCCAACATCTCCTGCTCAGCTTTGTAGTAGTAAGATATAAAGTTTGAGAATTTATCTTTGACTTCTGAAACACACCAGTTTGACACCATAGTATTTCCATCATATAAACCTAAAGAAACAGGGTTATAACATATTTCCTTACCATCTTTTGTCCATACTTTAAAAGTGCCAGCTCCCTGGCTGGTATAATTGTAACCAATAATCTTGCGGTAGCTCTCCACCTCAGTGCGGTATTCCACACTGTTAGGATAATCAGAATCATCTACAATGACCAACCGGTTACCATCCAGCGTCAGAGCATCATCATCGGTCCAGTCTATACCACTAACCTCTCCGTCTTGGTATAAGGTTTTGCTTACACGATCAATGGATGAAATACCTGAAAGGTTCCAGCCCTTACCTGCTATACCATTGCCGGCTAAGCTACTGTAAACAAGAGACACATTAGGTTGCATCCCTTTCACCCCCGGCAATACATCGATAGGAATACTATAATTGGCAGCCCCGCTAGCCCCCACACTAAAGTGCCCCGGTATAGCACCTACCGCATAGCCGTCGACTGCATTGGCCGAGGTAGTGGTTTCATTCACTTTGTAAGCTTTGCTCATATCCGGGTTTAAAGCCAGCCCCGTATTGGCATGAATTATTCCGCTAAAGAACAGTAAAGTGCTTATTATTAGCAAGTATATATTTTGAAAAAATTTCATTGTTTCGTTTTTTTATACCCTGTTTTGTCCACAGCAAAACTTCGGGTTATTTTGTGTTAAGTAGTTCGGCCGAAGTTAATTTCTTATTATAGAAAGTCACGTCGCCCGGTGTTAAATCAATCCCTATTGTTTTACAATTTTTTGGTCGAAGCTCTCACCATTAATATTTATTCTCAGGAAGTAGACGCCATCCGGAAAACTCTCCATATGCACTTGATATCCTCCGGCATTAAAAGGCTCACTTTTTAATAAATTCCCCGAAAGGTCATAAACTTCGTAATGCATTTTTGAACCTTCTTCGCAGACGGTGGCTTCCAGGTTAAGAATACCGCAAGTAGGATTCGGATAAATATCCAGTTCGGTGTTGCCATCACTAATTTGATATGAAGGCGATGATTCTTCGCCAAAGAAATCCCAGGCTATGCAGCTACGATTCATCACATCAGGATTTTCCAGTACCTCGCCGTAGCTTCTGTTAAGGCGATTCCCACTGCTGTCGTAAGAATAATGGATAACGCGTGGCCATATGTAATCCGCAAATTCCGGATGGTCTATAAACGGGTTACGGTTGTGTTGGTGATCGTAAATCACCTCGTTGCGATACAATTCGAAGGCATCCGGCGGGTCGTTACGGTTCCATTCCAATAAGGTACTAAGCCCGGCCATATAGGGGCCTTCACTTACGGGCATTTCTTCCACCACTTCCAGGTCAAGTTCGCCATCTTCACCCTCATAGCGCGTGGCCATATAAAAGATGATACGAGCCACATCGCCTTTGTATTTATCTTGTGGTTCCCATACAAATTGTGTAAGGCATTTTCTGCATTGTGAATTAATAACCGTACCGTTATAGTTGTAATAATAAATATAACTATTGGAGGGGTCAGCAAAATCGAACCAACGATTCCCTCTGCCTGAGTTTATAGACCTGGAAACTGGTTTAAGATTATGAAGGTCTGTTCCTATACCTCTGTTAGTATTAAAATCGCCTCTGGAACTAGGCCACACATGATCACGTGTCCAGCCACTA
>DHQI01000042.1:27051-27508 GCA_002408065.1 Bacteroidales bacterium UBA5342 | reverse complement strand
CGCTATTATATTCTTGCGGGCCATTAGTAGATGTGCCACAATAAAAAAGAATAATATTTATGGCGTTGAGCGGATCCCGGTCGCTTTCTTTTAGAATATCCCAAGTGTCTTTGGTATAACTACTGGTATAGGTATATACCGTATGATCTTGAATAATATCATTCAATGCTGCTTTTAGCTGCCCACGACTAAGACCGACAGTCGTTTCATAATAATCTTGGGGCACACCGGCCTGTAAACATAAGGTAGAACATAGTAGCCCTAAAATAAAAATCTGTAACTTCATAAATGTTGGTTTTAAGTGTTAATGTATTTGTGTTTTATTATCTAAATAAAAATTCTACTAATTCATAGAAAAATCATTTTTTCATGAAACATTGAGTACTAATGCGATTGTGAATTTTTCGAAATAAAAAAGAAATAACAAAATTTTTACCCCTTACAAAACCCCCTTACA
>DHQI01000042.1:1459-26864 GCA_002408065.1 Bacteroidales bacterium UBA5342 | reverse complement strand
CCCCTTACAAAACCCCCTTACAACTAAATATTTATACCTTATGATAGTTTTTGTACGATATGCGAATTTCACCCGTTTTTCACTAATTTTTAAACACAACAATGTAAGGTCATTATAGATTCACATATAGACATACATGCCTTTATCTACAAGTAATTAATTGCGGATTTTATCTTAACATGTTCGCGTTACAGGATAGACAAAACCATTCTTATTCTCTATTACAGTGTATCTTAGACAAATCTAATCTAAATCAAACATTTATCATATTCTTACTTTTGTATTAGCATATAATTCAAGCTTTGTCTATAATGAATATATTTTCTGTTAAGATTATTCCACTAATCAATCAGGAAATATTAAGCTTACAAGTTATGAAATTAGCCACTTAATGGGATTCAAATCTGTAAAATCGTGCTTTTATAACTGGAAGCAAAGGGTCTAATTCTGATTTTAGAAGTATCTAAGCAAAGTAATTAAGGTGGGGTTTTGCTGCAAATACTTTGTAATATCGACTGGCAATGTATTTTTTTCAGTATTTATACGAAAAGATAATATGAGTATGCGGTAGTATGCAGGTAAAAAACTAATGAGCACTGGAAGTGTGGCTTATCTCAGCCTCCCGAGACCGTCGGGAGGCTGAGATAGATAAGGCTTCTAGCCTTTACCTGTAAACTATTCTATGAGGATACGTTAAAGTCAATAAACAAGAGACCAGCAAACGTTTCCATTTTAAAATGATCAGTTCTTTCTTAAGTTATTAAACATGAAAAAAGGGCAACCTAATGGTTACCCTTTTCTGAAAACTTATTTTTAATTACTAACTTCCGAAGTCATCGAATGCAATCATTTCATCCGGCACTCCTAGGTCGTAAAGCATTTTTTCTACCGCTGAGTTCATCATCGGAGGTCCACACATGTAGAATTCAATGTCTTCCGGCTCTTCATGATCTTTCAGATAATTATCTAAAATCACTTGGTGGATAAATCCTGTAGGACCAGTCCAGTTATCTTCCGGCTGAGGCTCAGAAAGCGCTAAGTGCCATTCAAAGTTAGGGAATTCTTCGGCTATTTTATCAAACTGATCTTTGTAAAAGACCTCTTTCATAGAGCGTGCACCATACCAGAATGTCGTTTTACGACCAGTTTTAACTGTCTGGAACAAGTGGAAGATGTGCGAACGCATAGGCGCCATACCAGCACCACCACCAATAAACATCATCTCACGCTCAGTTTCTTTAATAAAGAATTCGCCGTAAGGGCCTGAAATTGTCACTTTATCACCCGGCTTACGAGAGAAAATATATGAAGAACAGATCCCCGGATTCACATTAGCAAAACCATTAGCATTGCGATCCCATGGTGGCGTAGCAATACGTATGTTCAGCATAATAATATTACCCTCAGCAGGGTGGTTAGCCATAGAGTAAGCACGGTAAGTAGGCTCCGGATTGCTCATCTTAAGATCAAAGATACCCATCTTTTCCCAATCGCCTTTCCAAGTTTCCTGTACCTCTATATCTTTAAAGTCAACATCAATCTTAGGCACATCGATCTGGATATAACCACCTGATTTGAAATCAAGCGTTTCACCTTCCGGCAACTTAACCACAAATTCTTTGATAAAGGTAGCCACGTTGCGGTTCGATACCACTTCACATTCCCATTTCTTAATACCCATCACCTCTTGTGGAATGGCCACTTTAAGGTTGTCTTTTACCTTGACCTGACAAGCTAAGCGGTAATGCTCATTTTGCTCCTTTCGGGAAAAGAAACCAACCTCAGTAGGTAAAATAGAACCGGCACCTTCAAGCACCTGACATTCACACATACCACAAGATCCTCCACCACCACAAGCTGATGGCAAGAAAATTTTGTTAGATGTTAACGCTGAGAGCAAAGTCTGCCCTTGAGCTACTTGCAGCTTTGTATCACCATCGTTGATGTCTATCTCGACCTCACCGGACGGAATAAGCTTCTTCTTTGCATAAAGCAAGATAGAAACAAGTAACAGAATTACCAGCAAGAAAACGGCTATACTGGCTCCGACAACAAATCCCATAAAATAAAAAATTATTTATTATTCTTAATTCAAAATTCAACGTTATGCCTCAGTTCTGAAGCAAAAGGGTATCTTATAATTTGATGCCCATAAAACCCATAAAGGCCATACCCATCAGCCCCGTTACAATAAATGTAATCCCCAGACCACGCAAAGGTGCCGGTATGTCAGAGTATTTAATTTTTTCACGGATAGCGGCGATACCAACGATGGCTAGCCACCAACCAATACCACTACCAAGGCCAAAAACTGAAGCTTCTGCTACATTAGCATAAGCGCGCTCTTGCATAAAGAGAGAACCTCCCAAGATGGCACAGTTAACCGCAATCAATGGTAAGAAAATACCCAGACTGGCATAAAGCGAAGGAGCAAATTTCTCGACCACCATTTCTACTAATTGTACCATAGAGGCAATGACAGCGATAAACATAATAAAGCTTAAGAAGCTCAAGTCTACATCAGCAAACCGTGGGCTCAACCAAGCTAATGCACCAGCTTTAAGGACATAGTTTTCGAGCAAGAAATCAACAGGTACAGTAATCACCAACACAAAGATAACAGCTAAGCCTAAGCCATTAGCGGTGGCAACATTCTTAGAAACGGCCAAGTAAGAACACATCCCCAAGAAATAAGCAAATACCATATTGTCGATAAAAATCGACTTAACGAATATATTCAGTAAATTTTCCATAAAATTTATAAACTTTCAATTTTAGAATTTCAAATTCCAACAGTGACATATCCTTTTGGAATTTGGTATTTGTAATTTGGTTTTTCTTAAGCCTCTTCTTGTAATTCTTTATCCTTAGAACGCTGTACCCAGATAATGGTACCTACAAGAAACAAAGCCATAGGAGGTAGAATCATCAAACCATTGTTTTCGTATCCGGCATCGTAAAAAGCCTGTGGTATTACTTGAAAACCTAACAATGTGCCGGAACCTAAAAGCTCACGGAAAAAGGCTACAATAACCAAAATAATACCATACCCTAAGGCATTACCAATACCATCGAGCAAAGCAGGGAATGGTTTATTAGCCAAAGCAAAAGCTTCAAGTCGGCCCATAATGATACAGTTAGTAATAATCAGACCCACAAAAACCGACAGCTGCTTGCTCACTTCGTAAGCAAATGCTTTCAGAATCTGATCTACCAAGATTACCAAAGCCGCGACGACCACCAATTGAACGATGATACGGATACGCGATGGAATAGTATTACGCATCAGAGATATGATCACATTGGCAAAAGCCAGTACGAACATTACCGAAAGGGTCATGACAATAGCGGGCTCCAGTTTAGCCGTTACGGCCAATGCCGAACAAATTCCCAGCACCTGTACTATCACAGGGTTTTCTTTACTAAACGGATTAAAAAGTATCTTTTTATCCTTGGCTGATAATAATCCCATATCTTTTAAATTCCTAATTTTTAAATTCTAAATTCCGAAAAAGTGGAAAACTACTTTTTCAGGAAAGCACTATATGCACTCAAACAATCATTCAACATTGCTTCCACACCTTTACTGGTAATGGTACCACCAGAGATAGCATCCACAGCATAGTCATCGCCGGGTTTTGCACCACCTTTAGCTACGGCAAATGTTACAGCGCCATCTTTCAATATTTTTTTGTCCTTGAATTGTACCTGAAAGTCTTCTTTTTCGATCTCAGCACCCAATCCCGGCGTTTCACCTTTGTGACCAAAAGTAGCACCATAAATAGTGTTTTTGTCATCATTTACTGCTATATAGCCCCAAACTGGCCCCCAAAGTCCTTTACCACGTACAGGTAAAATGTATTTAGTACTACCATCGGCCAAAGCACAAACGTAAACCGGTAATTGACGCATGTCCAGATCCTTTTTTAGCTCTTCGGCCAAATCCACATCGAAAGCTTCACCATCGACTTTTGCACCTTTTGCATTGACGATGTAAGTATCTTTCACAAATTGCTCGTACTTAGCCTCTGCATCAGTAGCAGTACTAGCTATGCCAACAGATTTCAAGATATCCGTTTTTTTGGCCACACGAACATTCTTATCCTGAAAAGGCTTTAGACCTATAGCCGCTATCGATAGTATAGCTGCTACTACTATCACCAAGCCAGATGCATAAATAAAGGTGTATGTATTACTATCTCTGTTCATCTCTATATAGTTTTTGCTTTATATCTACAATTATGCACTTTGCTCAGCGCGCTTCATACGTTTTTTGATGTTGCCTTGTACCACCATATAATCAACAAGTGGAGCAAACATATTCATAATCAAAATAGCCAACATCATTCCTTCAGGGTAAGCAGGGTTTACGACACGGATAAGTACTGCAAGAATACCAATTAACGCACCATAAATCCATTTTCCTTTTTCGGTACGGGAGGCGGTCACAGGATCAGTAGCCATAAAGACTGCACCAAGAGCAAAGCCACCTAAGATCAGGTGATAATAAGCCGGCATATCCATAAAAGGGTTAGCACCAATAGCATTAAGTAATAAGCCCATGGCCAAACCACCACCAAACACACTCACCATTATTTTCCAGCTTGCCACGCCTGTTACTACCAAAATAAAAGCTCCAAGCAATATGGCTAACGTTGATGTTTCGCCGATAGATCCCGGAATCAAACCCAGAAACATGTGCCAGGCAGAAACAGCATCTCCCACACCATTAGTGAAAGGTTCGTAAGCGGCAGCTTGTGCTAATGGAGTAGCGCCAGAAAAACCATCAGTAAAGGCGGCCCCTTTTTCGGCTGCACGTACCCAAATAGTGTCTCCTGACATCTTAGAAGGATAAGCAAAGAAAAGGAAAGCCCGGGTGACCAAGGCCACATTAAAAATGTTCATACCTGTACCACCAAATACCTCTTTGGCAAACACTACAGAGAAAACCGTGGCTACAGCTACCTGCCACAGTGGCACATCGATAGGTACAATCATTGGAATCAACATACCAGTGACAAGGAAACCTTCGTGCAAAGAATGTCCTTTTTTCATCCCAAAAACAAATTCAGTACCCAAACCAACGGCATAAGAAACAATAATAAGCGGAAGCACACGGAAGAAACCATAGAAGAAGGTCTGCACAAAAGCAGCCTCTTGGCCAACGGCTAAAAAGTGTTGGAATCCGACATTGTACATACCAAACAGTAAAGCGGGCACCAAGGCCATCACCACTGTAATCATCGTACGTTTTAAGTCATTGTAGTCACGCACATGTGCACCTTTCGTGGCGGTCGTGTGCGTTGGCATAAACAAGAAAGTTTCGAAAGACTCGAAAACGGGCATCCATTTTTCGAATTTTCCGCCCTTTTCAAAGTTCGGCTTAATCTTATCAATTTGACTTCTTAAAGCTTTCATATAATACTAATGTCTAAATATTCTAAAAATAAATACGGTTTAACCCAATTCCTGAATTAAGAAATCTAAACCTTGACGCACACGATTCTGCACATCTATTTTAGAAGTGCATACCACCTCACAGAGAGCAAAATCCTCAGGAACAATTTCGTATACTCCCAACTGTTCCATCTTGTCAATATCTTTTGTAATAATGGCTTTCAGCAGATATTCTGGTAAAATATCCATCGGGAACACTTTATCATATTCATTGCTCATCACTAAGCCCCGCTCCTCGCCATTCATACGGGCATCCATAGTCCAAACACTCTTCACTTTACCGATAAGTTTAGACCCCACGGTATTATGAACACTGAACTTATCGAAAGCAGGCATACCCCAGCCCATAAAATCAGCCTCTCCTTTTTCAGGAATCACTGTTATTTGGTTATCGTAGGCTCCCAGAAAACCTTTAGCAGAAATTTTCTCACCACTCAGCACACTACCACTGATGTAACGTACGTTTTCTTCATCCTTAATCTGCCCTTCTACTAAAGGAGCTATTGCTGTGCCGGCAATCACCTTGTAATGCGCAGGTTTCTCCACCTCAGAACCACAAAGAGCTACAATACGGCTAGCATCGTATTTACCTTCAAGAAACAAACGGCCAATAATCAGCACATCCTGAATATTCACGGTCCAAACTTTATCCCCTTTATTAATAGGTGCTATTTTATGGATTTGTGTCCCCACGTTACCTGCCGGGTGAGGGCCAACAAACTCTTGAATTTCAGCATTTTTCATTTTACGAACTGACTTTGAAGCCGTATTACCATTCACTCCTATGTGAACTTTACCTTTAGTCAGTTTTGCCAAAGCATCTATCCCCGCTTGTAGAGCATCTTCTTGTCCGGTAAGAATAAATTGATTGTTAGGCGCCAAAGGGCTTGAATCAAAAGAAGAAATAAAGATATCGCGTGGTGTATCATCCTTACTGGCAATAATGTCAAAAGGACGTTGTTTGATATATTGCCACACACCAGCCTCTAACATAACAGCTTTCACAGCTTCAGCATCGGCTTTAGCCAAATCGGTTTTATTAAATGTGGCATATTCTATATTCTCATCTGCTTTTACAACAATAGCCAAAAGCTTACGACGCTCACCACGTACCACCTCAACGACTTCACCGCTTACAGGTGAGGGAAAAATCACCTCCGGCTTAGCTTTGTCATGAAAAAGAACTTCGCCGGCTTTCACTTTAGTGCCGACTTTGGCTACCAACTTAGGCATTACACCATGATAGTCTGTTGGTTTTACCGCAAACAAATCTGCCTGCTTTGCATTCATCAAAATAGGACTCGCTTCACCTGCCAGGTGCAGGTCAAGTCCCTTTTTAATTTTTATCAAGTCTGCCATAATCTCGTACAGATTTTCCAGTTAAAATATGAAATATAACCAGCTATTAATAGTCGTTTTTGTAATTGGTTTTGCCCTTTTTACGAGCGTTTTTCTCAAAAAGAGGCACAAAAATACTCAAAAGTTGGTAAACCAATACTTTTTTAAACAACTTTTACGCTGCTTTTTTAATAGTGTAAAGTGGGGATTACAAAAGAAGTGATTTTTGCTAAACAAGGCCGTTATTTTGCTTTAATCATACGGAACGATCTCAAAACAACTAGGCATTAAAACAGTAAATCAAAAAGTCCGAACAAAGAGCTTATGCTCATATCAAACTTAATCGACAAACCAAGGATATCGAGAAGAATATGCCTTGTAGCCATCAATAACCACACAGGGGAATCTGCAACAAAAAAACGAAAAAAGGAAGGATAATTCGAAAAAGGATTACATATTTTTTAAATATAAAATCAAGCAGACTAACACAACTCCCAGACGAAAGCCGAGAAACAAATTTAAAGGTACAAAAGCAGCCCCAGGTCAACTTAGCTACTCCGTTTTCCTGCGTTCCAGCTCTTCTTTCAGAACACCAGCTAACTCGTAATTCTCATCTGCAATAGATTCATTCAGGGCAATTTGGAGTTCTTCATCGCTAAGGTTGGCAATTTTGATATCAGCCTCGTAAACTTCATCTTCGGTAGGCGATTCTAAGGTAATCTCTTCTTCCTGCACCTCGATTTCCAAACCGGCAATATCAATAATTTTTCGGTCAATAAAGATAGGGGCGTTAAAACGAATAGCTAAAGCTACGGCATCCGAGGTGCGGGCATCTACACGTATACGATTTTTTCCATCGTCGAAGACAATCTCGGAATAAAAAACCCCATCAGTCATTTTATAGATAAAAATCTCCTGCAAGCTAATCTTAAAAGCCTCAGAAAAACTCACAAAAAGGTCGTGTGTAAGCGGACGTGGGGGTTTCAAGCCCTCCAAATGTATCGCAATAGCCTGCGCCTCTGTACCTCCAATAATAATGGGAATACGACGACGCCCACCATCTTCGTTCAGAATAAGTGCATAGGCACCAGACTTAGTCTGATTATATGAGATACCTAATATGGAGAGTTTTACTTTATCCACCTTATCTTAGTATTGTTTGTGCACGGTCGGGTCCTACTGAAACGACTTTAATAGGAACCCCTAAATATTCCTCAACAAAATCAAGATAATCGTTAAATTCTGCCGGGAATTGATCCGCCGATGTCATCTTGGTCATATCTTTCTTCCAACCTTTTTTAGTCGTGTAAACCGGCTCGATGTCGTTTTCATCCAAATCATAAGGAAAATGGGACACTTCTTCACCATTTATCTTATATGAAGTAGCGGCATGAATCTCATCAAAATCATCCATTACATCGCTTTTCATCATAATCAACTGCGTCACACCATTGATCATCACACTGTATTTCAAGGCTACAAGGTCTAACCAACCACAGCGGCGTGGACGTCCGGTAGTAGAGCCATACTCATTACCATTATCGCGCATAGCTTGTCCGGCATCATCAAACAATTCGCTTGGAAAAGGTCCGCTTCCCACGCGTGTACAATAAGCCTTAAAGATGCCAAACACCTCACCTATTCGGGATGGTGCGATGCCTAGTCCGGTACAAGCTCCGGCTGTTACCGTGTTGGATGAGGTCACAAAAGGATAAGAGCCAAAATCGATATCCAGCATGGTGCCTTGCGCCCCTTCGGCCAGCACACTCTTCCCTTCTACCAACATATCGTTCACCGCTTGTTCGCTATCAATCAGCTGAAACTGCTTCATCACTTCTACTCCGCTAAACCACTCTTTCTCGTAAGCTTCCAGCTCAGCTTTGTAGTCGTAAGCGTATTGCTCAAGAATGGCAATATGACGTTGTTTCAGTTTATTATATTTCCCTTCAAAATCGCCCAACATATCTCCCACACGCACGCCATTACGGCTTATTTTGTCGGTATATGTAGGCCCGATGCCTTTCAGAGTAGAACCAATCTTAGCTTTACCCTTAGCCTTCTCATAAGCGGCATCAAGCAAACGGTGTGTGGGCAAAATAAGATGTGCCTTTTTAGAGATACAAAGCTGGTCTTCGATGGAGATACCGCCTTCTTTCAGCATTTCTATTTCTTCTTTGAAAATGGCCGGGTCAAGCACCACACCATTACCAATGATGTTTACTTTATCACCTTGAAAAATACCTGACGGAATGGTATGGAGCACAAACTTTTTGCCTTCAAACACCAAAGTATGACCGGCATTAGGGCCGCCTTGAAAACGGGCCACTACATTGTACTTGGGCGTCAACACGTCCACAATCTTACCTTTTCCTTCGTCTCCCCATTGCAAACCCAATAGGACATCTACCTTATTCATTAGCTAAATTTTATTGCTTCGTAAAGATAAAAAGAACAACCATTCTTTAAATTGTAAGACTTTAACTTTTGTTTGAAACAAGCTGTTATTGCAACAAAAATTAATTGTCTGAATACAAAATCTATGATTCATTATGCCACAGCATTCTTTTAACTTTACTTCAGATATTTATTTTTCTATGTTTTTCTGAGCCTCCCTCTGGCATTTTTTACAAATACCATAAAGGTTAAGCTGGTACGATTCTACCTTAAACCCCCTGAATCCTACGTGCTTGATCTGACGTGTCAGGTCGCGGTTACGGTGCTTCGTTATTTTACCACATACAGTACAGATCTGATGATTATGAGGTTCTTTGTTAAACTTACGCTCATAATAGGCTACATTAGAGTCAAAAGTATGACGTTCAATCAGATTACACTCCAAAAATAGTTCTACAGCATTGTACAAGGTCGATCGACTGACCGGAAAATTCTTCTCATGCATATAAGCAAAAAGCTCATCCACCGTGAAGTGACCTTTGTATTCCGCTATTTTTTCAAGAATAGCAAAACGCTCCGGCGTCTTTCTCAAGCCTTTTTCCTTGATATAATTGGCCAGTATTTGCTTTTCTCTTTCCAATTTTTGTTACTCAATATGAGGTTAGAACACCATTTTGTTCGTGAAAAATCATCAAACCCGACAAAAATAACAAATATTACCCATTAAAGCCTCAACACGACGTTCTTTTATTTTTTTATTTTTCGGGACAGACAAACGCGCTATCCACTGTTCCAATATTGAATCTAAACGATGGAAGACGCATCACAACTCAGACTTGCCATTAAAACATATCGATTTCAGACTGAGCAGCATTCCCATCAAAAACAATACTCCCAACAACACCCCTTAGCTCTTTCCTTCTTCATAATCATATGATATTCTGAACAAAAAAAGCCTCTCTCAATACTAATTGAGCAAGGCTTCTATTATTGCTATTTTTGACTCCAAACACTGGAGGGTTATATTTTCTACGTCTTATAAACCTCCAATGTTTGGCAATTCTAGTATACCAAATCCATTTCGTCGACCAAATAACCAGCGCCGGCAAATTTGTCGATAATAAACAAGACATAGCGAATATCTACATTAACCACGCGTTGCAAGTAGTTTTCAAAGGCAATATCGCCACTCATACCTTCCCAATTAGAATCAAAGGCCAATCCGAAGATTTCTCCTTTTGAATTGATTACAGGACTGCCGGAGTTACCTCCTGTGATGTCGTTATTTGTAATAAAGCAAACATGCATGGTACCGTCAGCATCAGCATATTTACCGTAGTCTTGCGCTTCGTAAAGTTCCTTGAGTTTTTCAGGTACTACAAATTCCCAGTTGTCAGGATCTTCTTTTTCCATAATACCAGCCATGGTGGTAAAATAGTCGTAATGCACCCCATCGGCAGGCTTATAATCACCTACTTTACCATAAGTAGCACGCATCGTAAAGTTAGCATCCGGATAAAAATTTCTGTCGCTCAACATCTCATGCAAACCTTTTTCAAATTTGCGATCGCCGTAAGCTATCAGGTTCTTGTAATCGGCTATTTTGTCGGAATAATCGTAGTAAGCATCCATCATACTCTTTCCCGCAATAAAAGCAGGATCTTTCTTTAATTTCTTAGATTTTGGCTTCTCTAAAAAAGCATACAATTTTTCCTTAGTTGAAAAAACCGATTTCTTAAACAAGAAATCAGCATAGTCTTCGTATGAATCAAACTTCTTATCTAGTTGAGCGTAAAAGTCCGGCAGTTCCCGGCCATCCATCCGTTGCTTGAAAAGCTGAAGCATAGCAGCCGTCATTTTCTGATCCGTCGATGAGTTATAGTTTTTATAGAATTTCTCCGCTTCTTTTTTCAAAAGCTTGACAGATTTAGCTATCTTTTCTTTATCACCATCCTGCAAACTACGATCCAAACCTTTCGCGGCAAGCGCAAAACGGTATATCTCTATACTGGAATACAAAGCTTCGCGCACATTATACAACGCCACGTAATCACGCTCACGGTCAGAGTAGGCTTTTTCCAAGGTTTCTAACACATCGCCATATTCATCCATACGTCCCTGATCAGCATTTACCCACTCGGCAAAGTCAGCTTCTAAATCACGCTTACGCTCTAATACCCCCAGGCTTTGCAGCTGCTTGTTCATACCTATGCTATTCTTGTAATAATTACTACTGCGGGCATACTTGCTGGCATACTTGATATTAACAGCAGGATCTTGACGCATATCTCCCAACCAAACCTCTTGACGCACCTTGCGTACATCTATCATCGTTTGGTTAGAAACACGCATACGCTGATCCACACCAAAAGAGGTCATGTAACGACTAGTAGAACCTGGAAATCCCATAATCATGGCAAAATCACCATTTTCCACACCGCGCATCGACACTTTCAGGTGACGTTTGGGCTCAAAAGGCACATTATCTTCAGAGTATTCAGCGGGTGAACCATCAGCTGCAGCATACACACGAAAGAGAGAAAAATCACCCGTATGACGTGGCCACATCCAGTTATCCGTATCCGCACCAAATTTCCCGATAGAGGATGGCGGTGCCCCCACAAAGCGCACATCGGTATATTCACGGTATGCAAAACGATAGTAAGCGTTACCTGAGAAAAAAGGTTTAATCGACACCATAACGGTCGAGTCATTTACATCCGTAATTCGGGAAATAGCACGGCCTATGCTGTCTTTACGCTCCTTTTCATCCATTTCATCCGTTACATTCATCAATATAGAGTCTGTCACATCCTCGATAGAAACCAAAAGCTTTACAGAAAGCCCCGGCGAGGGGATCTCTGCCGCACGATCTTCAGCCCAAAAACCATCCTTCAGATAGTCGTGCTCTACAGTACTATGCTGCTGTATTACACCATAACCACAGTGATGATTGGTAAGCACAAGACCTTCAGATGAAATAAATTCGCCGGTACAGCCACCACCAAAAATCATCACAGCATCTTTCAGACTGCTGGTATCCACGCTATAAATATCATCTGCCGTGAGCTCAAAACCCATATCCTGCATTTCAGCTTCGTTAAGCTGTTTTAATAATGGCAAAAGCCACATTCCTTCATCGGCTTCTAATGCTGAAGTTAGCATTAGCAAAGTCGACATTACGATTAAGATTTTCTTCATTTGTTCTATTGTATTTGTCTTTTTTGTTTTTAGCTGCTGGCTTGTATTTGTTGCATCCATAAAGTCACGATAAGTCGCGTCTTTACTGCATCAGTTCTTTTACACGTGCAACCTTTTCTTCTGTTGGAAGAGTGGCATCTACCCAGTGAATCTTGGTGCCACGTTTTTCCATTCCCCGAAACCATGTCATCTGACGTTTTGAGAATTGGTGTATGGCTATTTCGAGCTTTTCAAACATCTCATCGAATGTTAACTCGCCAATAACGTGCTGTGTGACAAACTTGTACTCCAAGCCATAATATATCAAATCTTCGGGAGCACAACCCCCTTCTATCAAGCTTTTTACCTCGTCAATCATCCCCTCTTGCAATCGGGATTTCAGACGTTTTGTGATTTTTTCGCGGCGCAAATCACGGTCAATATCCACACCAATCACCAAGGCCTTCACCTCGGGCAATTCGATGGTTTCTTCTTCGTTATGCCGATAGAATTCAGCAATCTCAATAGCACGTATACAACGGCGTATAGTCTCGGTATCTGACGTGTTGTGTAGTACTTTATAGCTCTCTAAAATTTCCACCAATTCAGGTAAGGTTTTACCATCCAATTGTGCACGCAATTCCAGGTTTGGTGGTACATCTTTCAGATCAAAAGCCCTGAGTACTGACTCGATATACATGCCTGTTCCACCACAAAGCAGAGGTAATTTACCACGCGAATGTATATCCTCAAATGCTTTAAAGAAATCTTTCTGAAACTCGAACACGCTATACTTATACCCCGCATCTTTGATATCAATCAGATGATAAGGTATATCCACCCCGTCTACGGTATAATCGGCCAAATCTTTTCCGGTACCAATGTCCATCCCCCGGTAAAGCTGGCGACTGTCTCCACTGATGATCTCTGTATTTAAGGTTTTTGCTAAATGAGCAGCAAAAGTTGTTTTTCCTGAAGCCGTAGGCCCCAGTATGGTGATAAGGTTGTATGTATCTGTATTCGACATAGCGCGCAAAGATACATTTTTGCCTATGGAATACAAGGAAGAACGCTGTTTTTGCAACGATTACATATTTAAACGGTCAAAATGGACGACAAGCGGTTGTTTTAATGAAAAATGAGGAATGTAAAGGGAAAAATGAAAAGTGAAAGGGAGGAGGAAATAAGGGATCAAGTATGATTTCTGAGGAGATGTTTAGCAAATCACTTCTATTCACTTTTTTTGTCGAAAGTTATCAAAAAAACAGACAACGGAATAAGCAGAAAGAGCGGAAATTAAAGTTTGCACGCAAACTTTTTCCGAAACTTCCGCTATTTCCGTTGTTTACACTTTTTTAATTGATCCCCCAAAAATTCTGCTAGATCCGAAATAAGCACCTGACAATGTCGCTATTGGACGACGTATGATAGCAACAGTCAGTATTAAAAAAAGCAGCTACCCGGGTGGATAGCTGCTTTTGTATATTAGCGCTTAGCTAGTTCTTAGCAAGAAGCGATGTATTTGATCAACTCAACTACTTTAGTAGAGTAACCCATTTCGTTATCGTACCAAGAAACAACCTTTACAAAGTTATCGTTAAGGCTGATACCTGCATCTGCATCGAAAACAGAAGTACAAGACTCACCTACGAAGTCGTTAGATACAACAGCATCTTCAGTATAACCAAGTACACCAGCCATAGCACCTTCAGAAGCTTCTTTCATAGCCGCACAGATAGCCTCGTAAGAAGCACCTTTTTCAAGACGACAAGTCAAGTCCACTACAGATACGTCAGGAGTTGGAACACGGAAAGCCATACCAGTTAATTTTCCGTTAAGAGAAGGAATTACTTTACCTACCGCTTTAGCAGCACCAGTAGAAGAAGGGATGATGTTTTGACCAGCACCACGTCCACCTCTCCAGTCTTTCATAGAAGGACCATCAACAGTTTTTTGAGTAGCAGTAGTAGCGTGAACAGTAGTCATAAGACCTTCAACGATACCGAATTTATCGTTCAATACTTTAGCGATAGGAGCCAAACAGTTAGTAGTACAAGAAGCGTTAGATACGATGTCTTGACCAGCATATTCTGTATTGTTAACACCCATCACGAACATTGGAGTAGCATCTTTAGAAGGAGCAGACATTACTACTTTTTTCGCACCAGCTTCGATGTGTTTACGAGCAGTTTCGTCAGTCAAGAAAAGACCTGTAGACTCAACAACAAACTCAGCAGCAATAGCATCCCATTTAAGATCTGCAGGGTTACGCTCAGCAGTTACACGGATAGTTTCACCGTTTACAACTAAGTTTCCGTCTACAACTTCAACAGTACCGTTGAAACGACCGTGAGTAGAGTCATACTTAAGCATGTAAGCCATGTACTCAACATCAATAAGGTCATTAATACCTACTACTTGTACACCTTCTGTTTCGCAAGCTACGCGAAAAACGAAACGACCAATACGACCGAATCCGTTAATACCAATTTTAATCATGATTTAATTATTTATTTAGGTTTAAAATTTCCTTGTTTTTTGAGTGCACAAATGTATATAAAAACCTCAAAACTATCAACAATGTTTTAGAACAAAAAGATCTCTTTCAATTTATCACATTTTCAGCTTATTGCGCGTTATTTTGGCACTTTTGCAAAGTAGAGTTTGCAATAAAAAAGGGAGCAAAATTGCGGGCTTTTTCAAGATTTGGATTTTAGTCCTGTGGAAGGTGATTATAATTGTCGTTTCACTAAAGCCGGAGCGTATTTATCCCATACTATTCACAACACCATAAGCCTTTAGCAAAGCACAAGCAGAACCCATAACAACAATCTTTGTTTTTTACTGATGACTCTGCCAAACTATTCTTTTCCGATAGCTTTGATAGCACCTGTTTTAGGGTAAAAACTCACCTTAGTATCTTTGGTGAGTATACCAAGTGGCAATGTTGACAATTTTCCAAACTGTGCCATCAATACTTTTTCAGATAAGACCTCCGTATTACCTTCAAGAACAGTCACAGTAACGGCAGCAGGTTGTTTGTAGTATAATCCAGCAGTATCTGTTGGTGTCTCACCTTTTTCAGCATCCGTTTTCATTTTAATATAGTAAGGGGCACCACTTAGGTCATCTGCCGCTACTACTCCGCCAAAGGATGAAAAACGAAACAAAACTTCTTTATCTTTAATCTCTCCGGGGATAATATCGATAGATTCGGTGACACAGGTACGCGTCTCTGTCCCTTGAAATAAGGACAAAAACTGGGCTTCAAGCTCTTCAATCTCTTCTAAACTCATAGAGTAGGCTTCACCATCAGGTGGCAATGCCTCTAAATCTGCTGATAAAAGTGCAGTTCTGCTCTCGCGCAAACGGTAAATATAACGCGCTGCCTCTTGTGCCATCTTAGCAGAGGAATTAGCCAGCAGCATCTCCTCGGTATAAGGTACACCCAAAGGCTTTGAACTTTGACGTTTTATTTCGACATCCTCCTGCTGAGGCAATGTGATTTCGGTGTTAACTCCTAAAATAACACCACACGGTGATAGCTGTATCTGAGGAATCCCTGCACCTTGGGGCACAAAAAGCTGAAATTTCTCGTCCGAATCTGCCACGCCATAAGTTTCCAGTTCAATACTCTTGATTTCCCACTCTTCACCATCTTCCAGAATCACCTCCCTGAGTCCTAAATAACGTTCAGAATAAAGGTAGAATTCCCCACGTTTCTTTTCTACTTTCTCAGCTGTTATATTGAAACGCAAAGCGGTTTTTGGCAAGGTATAAACAATACCATTTGCAGCACCACTCACCGGAGCTACTTTTATTAACTCTGCTTGTGGAGCAGGAGTCGTATCCTGTGTTTTTAAAGTCAAAGTACAAGAGCTAAGGAATGCTATAGCTATCAGGCTTATGGTGCTAATTTTTTTCATAGTGATTAAATTATCTGATGTGCGTTTGGAGAAATAACTCGTGCAAGTAGATGGACAAGCATAGGTATATCCTAAAAATTACGGAAGCCGATTAGTTTACGCACTTCTTTGAGTGTAGCAGCGGCACTTTCACGGGCTTTTTCAGCCCCTTGTTTGGCCACTTTTGCCAAATAAGCTTCATCATTATAAATATCTTCAATATTCTTACGAATAGGAGTGACGTATTGAATAATGTCAGCCGCTAACTGCTTTTTCATATCACCGTAACGTATTTCACAAGCGTTGTACTTATCATTAAAAAAATCAAGTGTAGACGGCTCCGAAACGATACTCATCAGCGTAAAAAGGTTTTGGATGGCTTCCGGTTTTTCTTGGTTAGGTTCCGTAGGGCCCGAATCACTCACCGCTTTCATCACTTTTTTAGTGATCTGCTTATCAGTGTCAATTAAGAAAATACCATTACCTTCAGATTTCCCCATTTTACCGCTACCATCGAGTCCAGGCACCTTCACCATTTCGGCACCATTATATGTATACGGTTTGGGAATAGGAAAAACTTCTGAACCATACATATTATTAAAACGACGGGCAAATTTACGCGCCATCTCTAAATTTTGCTCCTGATCTTTCCCTACAGGTACTTGGTTAGCCTTGTGAATAATGATATCCGAAGCCATCAGCACAGGATAAGTTAACAAACCAGCGTTAACGTTATTGGGTTGCTGACGGGCTTTATCTTTAAAAGAAGTGGTACGTTCTAACTCCCCCAGATAAGCGTTCATATTTAACAACAAGTAAAGCTCCAGAATTTCCTTCACATCACTTTGTACGTAGATACAGGCTTTTTCAGAATCAATACCGCAAGCTAAATACTCGGCTAAAACCTGACGTACATTATTGTGTAATTGCTCCGGTGTAGGATGCGTGGTCAGTGAGTGCCAATCCGCAATAAAGAAATAACAATCGTGCTCCTCTTGCATACGGATAAAATTCTGAACGGCGCCAAAATAATTTCCTAAATGCAAATTCCCTGTTGGTCTGATTCCACTAACTACTTTACTCATTATCTTAAGTGTTTTTTATTGTTTTCTATTAAGGGTGCAAAAGTAATAAAATAAAGGTTAAGATTAAGGTTTAGATTGAGGTTGAGGTGATGAGGAATGTAAGCGTTGAGTTTTGGTACGTAAAACAACAAAGACCGCCATCAGGCAGTCTTTGTTTTATTTTTTGTTTCTCTTTTTTATCAGAACATAAGCTGAGGAAAGGCCTAAGAGAATAAACAAACCTCCTCCAATAGGGGTTCCCGGATCACCGGGATAACCTCCGGGACCTCTTGTTGTAGGCGGTGTAGGCGGAGACTTTCCTTGCTCTGGCAAGTCCGCAGCCAAAGCCACAACAGCCAGCAGCACCGCACTTATCAATACCACTAATCTTTTCTTCATATCTTACCTGCCTTTCAGAAAGCCAATCTTCACAAATCAAGGTGCAAAAATAACACACCCTCTTTTAGTTAACAAATAATTTTGTGTTTTTTACAATTATCGCACCAACACCTTACGCGTCTCTATTTTAACACCTTGCGCCAGCCTTACCACATAAAGCCCTGGTTTGAGCCCCCTCACTGTACCATAACCTCCAGTGATAATTTTCTGAACCACAAGCTTACCCAATAGATCGTAGGCTTCTAAGCGAATTGGGGTACGGGCATCGGAGGCATTAATCACTAACTCCGCATCATCAAAATATAATGCTAAATCATTATTAGCATCACCAGTGCTTTCACTCAGGGTAGTTACCACATCCCCTGTTCTGTATTCTATCTCATACCTATCACTATAAGAAGCCACAGAAGACACAACATCAATGGTCAAATAATCTTCATCATATATTTTGGTACGCTCGCCACTTACCTTATCATATAGATATACATTAACATCCTCAAATCCTTCGAGATCAAATTTTAAATTAAAACTCGACACGTCCGAAGCAATTTTTACGCGTAACGGAATTTTTTTGAAAGATCCTTCAAAAGGCGTCGTATTCACCGAGTATTCTATCCCGTTCAGCTCAGAATATATGACAGCTTGAGCATTCGACATCACAGACAACTCATAGGCATCACTCTTACTGTCAAAACCATCCGTCGAAGCCTCTTTGATTTGCAAATAGGTATTATAACTTCTTTGACTATCATCCTGTAAGGTGATTTTCATCAATTGACGGGACACTACTGATGAAGATTTGAACACTACGTCATCCCGATAAACTGCATTATTCGTTTGCACTTGATAATTAAGCCCGGTATCGGCTTGCACAAAAAAGGCCTGGTGCGCCGGAATAAATTCGGCATTCCCCACACCTTCGGCCGAGCGGCTCACATAGTGACTACCATTGTGCCAATACAAACCTCCAACCGTATTCGTGTCATTGTCTGCATTAGCTATTATATCATCGGCATCTAATGCTATAGCGTACGGATTTCCCAAGAGATTCCATCCCCAATGCGTGGAATCCTGAAACCCTTTGTAATAACTTAAATCTACACTTTTATCTCCCGGTATGGTATCAAATTCAATAGTCAACGAAGCATCTACCCATATAAGGTAACCTCTACCAGCCTCTAATACATCAGTACCATTTTCAAGCTGTACCCAATTGTTTCCAAATCCATTATCAGACCTTAAGGTATCGCTATAGCGCGAGATCCAGTATTCACCTGAAGCAGAGCCTTCAGACCAACTACCTCCAAAGGTATTAGATGGCAACAAATCATCAGCAGTAACATCTTCAGGCACACAAATAAAGTTCCATGCCGTATCAATCAATGCCTGCTCATATTTCTGTGTCCCTGTTATGGTAATATTTCCTGTAGTAACATACTGACCATTGTAAGAGACTTTCGCTCCTTCATCTAAGGAACTCTCAACAGTAATCCCTTTTATTTTTATCGTTCCTTCATTCTTAAAAATAGCCGTATCGCCTACTATTATTTCGGCCTTATCGAAACGGCCTTTATTGGTTAGGTTTACGCCACTACCAACAACAGGATAGTTGGTGGTATTGCAATAAGTCAGGTATATGTCGGTATAAGGAGAAACAGATGCGCCGGAAACTTCCGGCTTTCTGAAATTTTTCCAATTACCGGCATCAGACCAATCCTTATTAGCGGCTCCACCTGTCCAGAAAGCAATGGTATCTAAATCTATTTCTATGGCTCCTACATCTGAACGAATCGTGTCCCGTGTATTACCATAAACATCAAGCTCCGGATAAGTACCAGAAGGCAATACGCCGAGAACGCAAGGAATACACTCAGACGAATTAAAAAGCGAATCATTACTAATGATATAATAATCTGCATCAGACCCCACCTTATTATGCAGCCCCGAGAAGGTAACATTGGAATGAGCATCCTCGACAAAATTATAATTACCACCTAAATCTGTAGCAAGAGTAGATGTCACATCATAGTCGCCATTGGCATTATTGTCTGCAAAAATATTATTATGAATTCCCCCGGAATACCCACTAAAGGCAGACTGAAATTTAATACCTCCATCTGCATTTAATGCTACACTATTATTTTTTACATTAATCGAATGAGCACTACCAGAATATTCATCTAACCAAACAGCATAACCTCCACTATTATTAAATATTGCATTGTTTTCAAAAGTTAACTCTGCATTGATTTCATCCATATAAAATGCTGAACCTTCTCCAACAGAGGTGTTATTCTTTAACTCCGTCCGCTTTATTGACATATTCGCAGAAATTCCCTCGAAATACAATGCCCCTCCCTTATCCGATGCTTGGTTATCATCAAACTTACAGTCTAGAAGTGAAACAGCAGCAGTGACATTCGGAAATCTTATAGCTCCTCCTTCTGCAGTTGATGAATTATTACTAAAAACGCTCCCTGTTATCTCTAATGCATCAACCACATTCTTAGCTAATATAGCCCCTCCTCCAGCATTAGAACTATTATTGTTAAATGAACAATTTAAAACACCTTCAAGGTACGTATAGTCATTTTGTGCACCAACACCTCCACCAAAATTACCACTACATCCATCTATTTCCACACTATCAAGATATGTAGATGCATAGAAAATCTCCTCTTCAAAATCATCATTAAAATCGAGCTTACCATGCAACAAAATGCCACCAACAACTGTTGCATTCTTAATCGTCAAGTCCTTAAATATTGCCTGAGATGCATTTTTTAGATAAAAGCCCCTTTTCCCATTAAAATCAATAATAGTACTCCCACGACCTTGTCCCATAATCACTAATCCCGTTTTAGCATCTACTGTCAACTGACTAGCATTAGTCATCGTATAAGTTCCTGAAAGAATCACTAAGGTATCTCCCGAATTCATACTTTCAAACCCACTAGCAATAGTCCCAGCAGTACTTACAGTATCCCTTGAACCAGCAGAAGCTCGCCCTAAGAAAAGCAGTGCACTTAAAATGAATATTATATATCTCAAACTTTTCATTTCAATCATCTTCATTTACCCGAACCCACTACTCGAGCATTACCTTAGCAGTATATACTTTTCCGTTCTGTTCGGTTTTTACAATAAACATTCCATGTTTAGGTATTTCTATGTTCCCATTACCTGTTGGTAATGTAGTGTTTCGGATCATTCTTCCTGACAAATCATAGATATAAAGCGCTGTACTAAGAGCTTCTTTGGATTCTACATAAACCACTCCGGCAGAGGAATAAACCTTTATCGGCTTATCTTCAGGCAATGGCGCAATACCAGACAAAAACAGGGTATCTATGACCGTATATTTCTTTACTTGGATGTCTACATCAACATCAGACACCACACCACTTTGTTTTCTTATCCGGATGGTATCAATTACCACTACGGTATCTATCCCCGGAAACTGATAAGTCCCTAACAAGCGCTCATACGCGGTAAAAGTACTATCAAAGTGAATAGAATCAACAAAAGGACTGAAAGCAATAGTCGTAGTAGTAATAATAGAATCCCCCATAGCCGCATAAGCAAATATGGTATCCCCTTTATAAGTAGTATCTCTGAACTCTACAAAAACATTCTCGTCAACAGTGATTATGGTATCATTATCCTCAACAGGACTATAGTCAAAACCCGGAGAGTTCCACACACTATCGGTACTTATCACACTATCGGGCACAGCTCCATCAAATATCTGAAGAGAAAAACGGTTTTTCAAATCCTCAATACTAGTCCCGGTATAAAAATTAACGACTTTATTATTCGTCAGCACCACACTTTCGCTGCTATCCTTAGTGGCATCGTGCAGCAAATAACCAACATTACCACTTCCTGACAAGGTGAAGCGAAAACGGCGATAATAATTGGATAAAGGAGTAAAATCAACCACTATTGGAGCGCTCAAAACGGTATCTTCAGCCAACTTTTGAGAACAAACAGCATAATTAACATCATCACCATTCAGCGCTTTCAGGTAAAGCAAAGATCCCTCCTCACCATTCAGCCTGTTAAGCTTCAATGCATCTTGCCTGCCATCAAAACCAAAACCAGCATCATTATCAAAACGTAAATAGGCACTTTCGTAATATCTACTTGTAGTGCCCAGCTCTATCTTTAAAACCGCCTCACGCTGAGCATCAGTACTCTTAAGTGTTGTGTTCGATTTATCCAAGGTAAAGTTACCCGAGGAAGTTGCCTGAACAAAAAAGGCCTCTGCAGGATCAATTTCTTCGGCCTCCTCATCACCTATACCATCTACCCACACCTTAAAACGACTATCGTCGTACACATAAACAGCTCCTGCAGCAACAGCATCATTACCGGCATTAGCCAGCACTTTATCACTTTGTATTGAAGCACCATAAGGGTTTCCAATTAAGTTAAGTCCTGCACTTACACCACCTGCTGCTGTGTACTGCAAAGCAAAATCTTCATCCACTATTGACGATACCGGAAATTGAGCTATTAGCTCACTCGACGCTTTAACAAAATATCCCTTATTGACATCAAACTTAGTACTTCCATCCAAAAGTGACACAACGGCTTTGCCCGCTTCATCATAATAATTCACAACATAATCATCGCCATAAACAGCATCGTCAACTAAATCAGCCAGCTCAAAAGCAGGATCTGTTATGTAAAGAGTCGTCCAAACATTTTTAGCAAGATATTTCTGCGCTTGGTAATCCTGAACAGTCAAAGTCCCATTATTGGCAAAGCGCCCTGTTCCTCCACTCAAACTTAATACTAAAATGCTATCAACAGTAAGCTGCTCTTCATTCAGCATCATACCAGTAGGTGTCACATAAATATTCTTACCAGTCAAATCTGTATCAACAGAATCAATCGGATAATTTTCATCAAAACAATCAGATATAATGATATCCCCCACTTCATCCATCGGACTTACCCCACCTTTCCAGTTGGCTGCATTAACAAAGTTCTGATCCTCTTCGCCTGTCCATACTGCCACATTACCGGCCAAAGGCACATTAACAGCACCAATATCTCCAGGGGCATAAATCGTATCACCATACAAGTCCAAATCCCGGGTAGAGGAGGCCGAAACACGTGCGGCAAGAATAGGCAGAGCAACCTTGGTATGTTTTAGAGAATCACCGGAAACCAGAAACAAGTCAGCGTTTTCATCTATCACACTATTATAACTGCCCGTAAACGTTTGAACACCGGAAAGAGTCTCAGCCACATTAAAAGCACCTTGATACTTTGTGGAATTACTGTTTGACTTCAAATCAAACGTGGCATTGTCTACCATCACATTATTGTTCATATAGAGATAAGAACGTAAACTACTCCCACATTCAAACCCACCAGCTCCATTTAAGGCAATGGTATTGTTTGTCGCATATAAACGAGCCTTAGAGCTATTCAATCTGGGCTGAATATAAATAGCTTCAGTAGAATCATTTTCATAAAAAGCATTAGTGGTAAGGTAGAGATAAGCATAAAAGGCGGGCACAAACAAGGCAGCCCCATTTACTTCAGCGTCATTATTCTGAAAACGACAACGCTCAATACTTAACTTTTCCCTGTTCAAATCACTGTTATTCGTATAGGCAATAGCTCCTCCACTATTGGCCGCTGAGTTATTGCTAAAATAACATCCTCTTATATAGCTGAATTTAGAGTTTGCATCAAACAAAACAGCTCCTCCATAAGCTGCTGTTTTAGTTCCGAAAATCTCACTTTTACAACTATCTACTCTTATGTCTTCAAGATTAACAATGCCACTTTGAACATGAATACCACCATTCTTACGGGCATTTTTTATGGTTAAATCTTTAATCAGCACATTTTGTGAGTAATAAGCATAAAGGCCGTAACCAAAGTCAAAATCAATGACTGTTTGATCCATTCCTGCTCCTATTATGGTTATGTCATTGTACGGGGAAAACTCTTGTGTAGCTAAGATAAGTCCATAGGGAGCCTTTGTTTTATCAATTTTATACAGCGCTGATGTAAGCTGCAAAGTGTCGCCATCACTTAACTGAGAAATCTTTTCGACTAACTCTGTAGCGTCATTTGCACGCACAGTAGCAGCATAAATATTTCCTGCTAAGAACGTAAAGCTTAGTAAGACTGACAAAAAGAAAAGGTAGATAGTTTTTTTCATCGTTATTAAACACTTTATCCCGAGAGTTAATCGGGCAAATTTACGACCTTTCTACTCTGGAGACAAATATTTAACAAGAAATTAACATTAGATTATGGAATTGTTATAAAATCGTCAACCGGGAAACAAAACAGCACGGGCAGCTTCCTCATCTTCACGCAACTGCTGCCTCAACAAAGCGAGGGATTCAAAACGCTTATTATGCCTAATAAAATCAAGAAAACTAAGCTGTATTTCCTGCTGATAAATATCCTCATCAAAGTCAAAAATGTGTACTTCTACAGTCAGACCACGACCGTCATTCAAAGTAGGTCGATAACCAATCATCAACATACCTCCATAAACCATTCCCTGCACTTTTACCTTGACAACATATACCCCCTCAGAAGGTAACTGCTGTTTAGCATTTTGTAACTTAAGATTAGCGGTAGGATATCCTATGGAACGCCCCAGCTTCATGCCATCTTCCACCACACAGTGAAGCGTATACAAACGCCCCAACATATCAGATGCCTTCTTCACATCGCCCGCCACCAGACTACGGCGAACCAACGATGAACTGACTTTACCAAGCGGTGAAGTAAAAGGGGCACATTCCTGTACATCAAAAGACATTTTCTGAGAAACTTTCAATATATTAGTCTCATAATTAGGATTGCCCATACGATGATCGTATCCTAACAGAAAAAATTCCATACCCAATTTTTCCATCAAAATATTCTGAATAAAATCTTCAGCACTCCATTTGGCCAACTCCAAAGTAAAAGGCACCTGTACTACAGCATCAATGCCTATTTCCCGAAAAACACTATATTTTTCTTCCTGACTGCTCAAATAGCGCAAATCATCCTTGCCACCAGACAAGACTTCACGAGGATGAGGGTAAAACATCACCACTACAGAGCTCAAGCCCCTTGCTTTAGCCCTCTTGACTAATTCGCCCAACAAAAACTGGTGCCCCAGATGAACTCCGTCAAAATTACCGGTAGTCACCGCAGTACCTGTCATCACTAAGTCCTCTATGTCCTCAAATATTTGCATCTAAGAATATTACCTTTAAAACCTATTTTATTAAGGCCCAAAATTACTAAATATTATAGCGTCTAAAACAAATATTTTGTTCAAAGATGAGCGCAAAAACATGATTTTGCTTAACTTTGCATCGAAATTTTAAATAAATGATGTTTAACACTGCATTGCTTCTCGATTCCCTATTACTCGCACTCCTATGGAGTATCGAATAGAGAATGGTATGTGCTATGCAGAAATAACGATAATATTTAGACAAAGCCGTTCTCTTATAACTGAGGGAACGGCTTTTTTTTAATCTATCATTAAATTTTTTGAATTATGTCTGAAAGAGTTTATATTTTCGACACCACCTTGAGAGACGGGGAACAAGTTCCAGGTTGTCAACTGAACACCATCGAAAAGATTGAAGTGGCAAAAACCCTGGAAACTCTCGGCGTTGATGTCATAGT
>DHQI01000042.1:964-1272 GCA_002408065.1 Bacteroidales bacterium UBA5342 | reverse complement strand
CGTTGATGTCATAGAAGCAGGTTTTCCTGTATCCAGCCCGGGGGATTTTAACTCCGTTGTGGAGATTTCCAAGGCTGTTTCGTCACCAACGATCTGCGCCCTAACCCGCGCCGTAGAAAAAGATATTGAAGTGGCCGGCGAAGCTCTCAAATATGCCAAAAGAGGACGTATTCACACGGGCATAGGCACCTCCGAATCTCACATAAAACACAAACTTAACTCTACTCCTGAAGGAATTATAGAACGTGCTGTTCGGGCAGTGAAATATGCTAAGCGTTTCGTAGAAGATGTGGAGTTTTATGCCGAAG
>DHQI01000042.1:479-776 GCA_002408065.1 Bacteroidales bacterium UBA5342 | reverse complement strand
CCGAAGATGCCGGCCGTACCGACAACGAATATCTGGCCCGTGTCGTTGAAGCAGTGATCAAAGCAGGAGCCACAGTCGTTAATATTCCGGATACTACCGGCTATTGTATGCCTTTCCAATATGGCGAAAAAATTAAATACTTGATGGAGCACGTAGACGGTGTTCACAACGCTATCATTTCCACACACTGTCACAACGACTTAGGCATGGCTACCGCCAACTCTATCTCCGGCGTTTTTAACGGAGCACGTCAGGTAGAAGTGACTATCAATGGCATAGGTGAACGTGCCGGAAATA
>DHQI01000042.1:0-216 GCA_002408065.1 Bacteroidales bacterium UBA5342 | reverse complement strand
ATAGGTGAACGTGCCGGAAATACCTCTCTGGAAGAAGTGGCAATGACACTAAAAAGCCACAAAAAATTTGGCTATGAAACAGGAATCAACACACCGATGATTACAGAAGCAAGCCGATTGGTTTCTACTTTAATGAATATGCCTGTACAGCCCAACAAAGCCATCGTAGGACGTAACGCTTTTGCCCACTCATCAGGTATTCATCAGGATGGTGTA
>DHQI01000003.1:6076-9264 GCA_002408065.1 Bacteroidales bacterium UBA5342 | reverse complement strand
ATGAATCGTCGCGTCTTAAGTTCTGGTGTAATTTTGAACTTTGAATTTATAATGTGAAAATTAGATAATGAGTCAATGAGCTAATGAGTGAATGCTTGAATTTGTGAATGCTTGAATGAATCGTCGCGTCTTAAGTTTTAGTGTAATTTTGAACTTTGAATTTATAATGTGGAAATGATTCAATGAATTTGCTACGTCACAAGAACCTTGTTACCCTGAAACCTTGACACCCTGTGAAGCGAAGCGACATCCCGACACCAGAAATTTAATTTCGTCGGGAAAACCCTGTCACCTTGAAACCCTGTTACCTTGAAACCCTGTTACCTTGAAACCCTGTCACCCCGTAACCCTGTCACCTCATGAAACTACTTAATATTATTATATCTATCTTTTTATTAACCTCCTGCATTACCAAAGAGGAAAATGTAGTCAACGTAGGTTTGTTGAATGGCCCCTCGTCAATTGTTATGGCTGCAGCAGTAGAAGAGCAGACTTATTTTGAAGGCGAAAGGATTCATTATCAGATAAAGGACAATCCGCAGCACTTGCGTGCCCTAATTCAAAGTGGCAATCTGGATATGGCTATAGTCCCTATGACGATGGCATATAATATGATTGAGAATAACTTCCGCATTAAGATTGTGGCTATTACCGGCTGGGGCAACCTTTTTCTACTGAGTCATGACAGCATTAGTTCATTTCAGGAATTGGAAGGGCAGATCATCTCTGTTCCCGGCGAAGGACAAACGCCTGACTTGGTCAGTAAGTTTCTGATTGATTATTTCGCTATGCAAAACAAAATAGGACTCAACTATACCTATCCGTCTCCTATGTTGCTAACCAGCGCTTTAGCAATAGGTAAAGTAAAATACGGCGTACTACCGGAGCCTTTAGCAAGCCTGGCACTACAAAAAGCCCCGTCTCTCAAACGCAGCATCAACATTGCAGAACTGTGGCAGGAATCATTACCTGACATCCCTTTGGTTCAATCGGTTTTGATTATAAAAACGCCCTTCCTAACCGAAAATAAAGAGTGGTGCAATCAGTATATTAATGCTGTACAACAGCGCGCTATTAGCCACATCAACCACCCGGCACAAGCCTTACAACTGGCTCAAAAACACGAGATGCTACCCGCATCCATTACTGACTCTATGATAGTGATTAACAGTCGGCTGGATTTCAAAAGCGGGACTATTATAGCTGATGATATAGCAGCTTACCTGAAGACTTTTTATGCTTTAGAGGAGGACTTTTCTGTAGAAAAATATCTTATGACAGAACACTAAATCATACGTTGTTTTTAAATGTAGCCACAAACACATAATTACAAGTTATAGCCCCAAAAAACTATAAATATAAAGAAAGTTGGGTGTCAATCGCTGATTTTGTTTGCTGTAAAAGCGCCTTAGCCTCACCACCTAAAACCGGAGTGCCAAACCACAAATCGACATCCATACGCCAATAGCCCATATAGCTAAAGAAGTTGTGTAGAAAAGTTTCTTTATCCCAACCAATATCGCGACTACGATACTTGATAGCAACTGGCACAATAGGGGTTTGTGTTTCTTCTGCTATTTTAAAAGAACCCGCCTTAAAACTACGTGTCAGTGGTCCAAGCGTGGTGGTTCCCTCAGGAAATAATATAACAGAGCCCCCACTCTTCACCTCAGCATCTATAGCATGCATCGTATGGAGCGTGCCTCTTAGATTAGCTCTATCAACTAAAATAACACGTCCTAATTGAATAGCAAAGCGAAGCACCGGCCAGTTTGCAATCTCTTTTTTAGCCACAATAGAAGCCGGGTAATATCCCAGAATAAGAAAAATATCGAGATAGCTTTGATGGTTAGGCATCACCAAAACTTTTTCGTTAGGTTTTACTCCTAAAAGGTTCACTTTCACATTTAAAAGAAAAAGAGCAGCACGCCCCCATGTCTTTGCTGTAGCATAACTAACTTTTCGAGACTTACCAGAGAGGTGAAAAAATGGCAAGGCAACAATCACCGTAAGAATCGTCAAAACGGCAATGAGTAACAAACGAACAAAGGCTAAAAGGTAAGGTAATACTTTACTCATGCTTCAACTCTTCAACGTGGATAGTAGAAATATAACCAAATTCCTCCTCGATGACTTTTTCTATTTTTGTGGCAATGCGGTGTCCCTCAGCTATTGTTAAAGTAGGTTCCAGTTTTATGTGAAGAGTCAGTTCCTGATGTTGCCCATAATTGTGCAAATGAAAATGGTGCGCTCTGACCTCCAGTTGACAATGATGCTCAATCATATCTTTTAAGGCTTTCTCCTCTTCCTTGCTCAAATCTTCACCTAATAGTTTACTAACTGCCTCTTTTACTATTTCATAAGCGGTATGCAAAATAACCAAAGCAACAACAATACCCAAAGCACTATCCACCCACCAAATATAATCCTTTAGGAAAATACCTACCAGTACAATGACCGATGAAAGCGCATCGCTGCGGTGATGCCAGGCATCCGCTTTCACGGTAGAGTTTCCCGTTTTACGACTAATATGAAAAGCATACTGCGCCAGCAGCTCTTTTCCTAGAATAGAAACAACGGTGACCACAATAGCCAGGCGGCCAAACTCTGCGGTTTTATGCTCAAGGAAATTCTTGACGGCATCTATTGAAAACTCGAAGGCTATAAAACCCAAAAAAACAGCAATCAAAAAGGAACTAATATACTCCCAGCGTCCATGACCATAAGGGTGTTTCTCATCAGGTTTCTGAGAAGAAAGGCGGGCACCTCCTATCACAATCAGTGAACTTAAGGAATCTGACAAAGTATGCCAGGCATCAGCTGTTAAAGCTACTGAGCCGGAAACAATACCAGCCCACAACTTTAGCCCGAACAAGCCTAAGTTAATAAAAATTGATACTATGCCTTCGCGATATATGTATTTAGTTTCAGCCATTTTATCCGTTGGGAGTTTAGTATTATCCCAAAATCAGGGTATTACTTCAATAACTATATTCACAAAATAATTCTTGACTCAAAAACACCTATTTTTTATTATTAAGGTCATCAGGTTTCTGCTCTAATATTGGTAGAGCTTCCACATCCCAATCTTCTTCCATCTCATAATAAGCTTTGGTTTCAATCATTTTAGGGAAGAAGCGCACCTCTTCGGGCTGTCGTTTTTCGGCATACTTACCAGCGTCCCATTT
>DHQI01000003.1:0-5886 GCA_002408065.1 Bacteroidales bacterium UBA5342 | reverse complement strand
ATACAGCGTCCCATTTTCCATTTCCGTTGATATCATAAAACAAGGAGAAGTAATATTTTCCCGGTTTCAGATAATAAAAGCCGATTTCCTGATCATCCTTTACAGCTTGCTCTTCCAGGACTTCTTGTGAAGCATTTATTAATTGCACTACAGCCCTACCTTTTAAATTCTTAAGATTGATAAATATGGTGCTGAATTTATCCTCTGGCACAATGCTAAACTGATACCCGATAGAGTCATTAGTTTGACCATAAATATCATAGATTTTTGCCGAATCCACAGCCAACTGATAAGTCTTTTCCTGGTTCCAATAATACTCTATACGGTAAGTACGAGCCTTCTTTTCATCCTTGAAAAATTTAAAATCAAGTGGCTTTGTGGTAGAGTCATTGACCACTTCATAGAGTCTGAAGTCCTCCCCTTTGATGTATTCCAGAGGTTGTGGCGACGTGATATAAACATCATCGAAATAATTGACCGATGATTTGGCTGTGATATCCAAGACCAATGGTTGAGCTTTTGGTTCCTGCTCATTGTCTTTTTTATCTTCACGTCGTTGCTGACGGGCACTTTTCTTTTTTCGTTTAAAACGCATAGGCAAGGTATCGGTTTGCCATACCAAATGGGAAAGCGAATCTGTTTTCTGATAATCAAACAAGACCATAATGGTATCCTGAGCGATAAGTGCCGTATCCTTTACCCAGTAATAAAAAGTTGTGCTATCCTCTCCCATTTCGGCAATGTACCAATCGTTACGCTCCTGATCATTAAGCAATTTAATGCGTGGTTCTTCATCGATATGAGAAGCAAATTCAAAATCCAAACGATCTTCTTGTTTTCTTTCCTTACCTTTCAATGCTTGAAAAATCCGCTCTTCGGTAAAAGCAAACAAAAGAATATCATCGGGATAATACACCACAGAATCACGGGGTCTTAACTCTTGAAATATCGGATAATGCTCTTTGTCTTCACCTATCGAATCCAGAAAAACAGAATCTATCAAAGTAATCGTTTCTTGTGTTGTTTCGTATTTAGTATCCAGAAAAGCTATTTTCTCACCGGGTTGATTAAAACGGAAATCATTATCCATCTCAGATAAAGCACGCACCTTATAAACCCCCGGTTTTACATTGTTAATGGAGAAATAGCCCCTCTTATCCGTTTTGGCTATACGCACTGGTACACTTGAGGTAAACGCAGAATCGGAGAAATCGGTATAAATCCCCACGATGATACCTTCCTCCGGCGACAAGGTCTGGGCATCGGTCACATAACCCTGTAAGCGCATAGTATCTAATTCATATCCCGTTGCAAAGGAGAACGTGTAATCTTTAATAGGATTCCCTTCGTTATTATCAACAATGGCATCACCAAAATATAGTGTATAAACAGCATTGCTTTGTAGGGTATCTTCAAACTCTACATATACATCTTTACCATAAGCTTTTACCGTAGGTTTCTTTTCGGTAGGTGGCGACACCAAAAAATGATCATTAAGACTATTGAGAACAACTATTTCATTAAAGCGAATACGGATTTCCCGGGTATTCACTCCCAGTTCTCCGGCCTCCGGTTTACTCTCCATCACTAATGGCGGATCCACATCTACTTCTCCGCCGGTAGGATTACCTACATTGGCACACTGACTAAGCGTCAATAACAATGAAAGACTAAAAAAATACCTGACTAAGCGTTTCAAATTCACAGAGTTTTTAATAATTTAAATCAACACCCGGAATGCTTATCCCGGTAATTTTACGGTAAAGATCCAAGGCATAAACATCGGTCATGCCAGATACAAAATCTATCACGCCCTGCATCATCTCATAAGGCGGCACCCCTTTGACCTGATACTGCTTAGGAATGCGTGAAAGCAACTGTTTGGAATAAAACTTATCCGGCTGACGCACTGCCTCAACAAAAACCTCCATCAAGGTGTTCAAAACTTTATAACCGGCAATCTCTATTTCTACCACTTCAGGTGAATTATAAATCTGTTTCACAGCCACTTTGCTACAAGCCTTATAAGCTTCCCCCACGGCACCATTCAAATTTTTTATAAGAGTGCCCGAAAAAGTACCTCTTAATATTTCAGATTCGTGATTGATAAATATGTCAGAACAAGCCCCCACCAATTTTCCGATCACTGATGCACGCAAATATGATACCTGTTCGTTCTCATCTCCTACTTTTGCAGCTGTTTTTCTCAAACGGTCTTGTTCTTTATCATCAAAAAAGTTTAAGAAAAGCTCAAAGGTCTTCTCAGTAGACAATATATCGAGCTTATGAGCATCTTCGATATCCATTATTTGGTAACAAATATCATCCGCAGCTTCCACCAGATATACTAAAGGATGACGGGCATATATACCTTTTTCAGCATCCATCAATTCCAAGCCCAACTCCGCAGCTATACGATCAAAGATGACTTTTTCAGACTGAAAAAAACCATATTTTTCCCCAGGATTGATAGAAGAATGGTAGGGATATTTCACGGTGGAAGCCAAGGTGGCATAGGTCATTACAAAACCGCCATCGCGTTTACCTTCGTACTGATGGGTCAGTAAACGAAAAGCATTGGCATTTCCCTCAAAATTTGTTAAATCATTCCATTGAGCAGGAGTAAATTCCTTACGAAAGCCAGCATCGCTATGCTCCGAGAAGAAAGCACTAATCACTTTCTCACCCGAATGACCAAAAGGGGGATTGCCCAAATCATGTACTAAACAAGCTGCTGCCACAATACCGGTAATGTCCGAAATAAGATGATCACTTTTATGTTTCAACTTAAGGGCTACCTCATTGCCTAGCGAACGCCCTACACTCGCCACCTCCAGACTGTGAGTCAGACGGTTGTGCACAAATATACGTCCAGGCAAAGGAAATACCTGCGTTTTATTCTGTAAGCGACGAAAGGACGATGAAAAAATGATACGGTCGTAATCGCGCTGAAACTCTGTACGGCTACGGCTATCTGCTCTATGATAATGCTCTAAACCAAGTCGTTTGGTTGATAGTAGTTGTTCCCAATTCATACTTTATATTCGATTGAAGTACAAAGATAGGGATTATCACTTTAATGCTGACAGTTTGTATTTATCTTAAGGGAGAAAAATGTTGTGCTCTCTTGTAAAAAAATCCTTGATGTCATAAACCCCACACAAAAAAGGTAACTTATATGATAGGAAAAAGACTTTTGGATCAGGCAGCGTTCAGAAGGCGGATATCTTTGATGGGTTTCCTGTAAGCCATGGGCACGCATTGATAGTCCTCAAACTTCATGTTTCTGATTTTTTTGATTTAGATAAAAAAGTGCAAAATGAATTATGGGAAACTGTTGGCTTTGTTAAGAATCTTCTTCAAAAACGATACGCTCCTGATGGGTTTAATGTTGGTGTAAATATTAATAAAGCCGCAGGGCAAACCGTGTTCCATTGTCATATTCACATTATACCACGCTATACTGGTGATGTTAAAAACCCTAGAGGAGGCATTAGGCATATTATACCTGGGAAAGGTTATTATTAGAAATAATCTTTTCCATATAGAATTATTGTAGATTTAACAATGACTTACTCTATACTCTATAGCTCAGCCACAAACATCCTCTGCACAAACGTTTCAGAACGCGATTTTTAAGAGATAGAAAAGCCCTGGTATACAAATGTTTTCCACAGCTCATACCAAAAACAAGAAACCCCCGCTAATCTTGCGATTAACAGGGGTTTCTGTGCCCGGAGCGGGGATCGAACCCGCACTTCCTAATGGAAACAGGATTTTAAGTCCTGCGCGTCTACCAGTTCCGCCATCTGGGCTGGTATGCTATCGTTTTTCCGAAAGCGGATGCAAAAGTAAAATTTTAAATCTCAAATTCCAAATTTGAGATTTAAATAAATTCAAAAATATTAATTCAAGATTCATAATATGGCACAAGAACAATTTTGAATCCGGAATTTTGAATTCTGAATCTGAAATCCGGAATCATTAGATTCCGGTATAATTCTGCGGTGTGATGGCTTTTAATTCTTCTTTTACTTTATCGTCTACATTAAGCGTATCTACAAAGGCCGCAATAGATTCAGCATTCACCACATCGTTGGTACGTGTCAGCTCTTTTAATGCTTCGTACGGGTTAGGATAAGCTTCGCGGCGCAAAATGGTCTGAATAGCTTCGGCTACCACGTTCCAGGTGTTATCCAGATCTCTATGTATAGCATCTTCGTTTAAAAGCAATTTACCCAAGCCTTTGCTCAAAGAAGAGGCAGCAATCAAAGTATGTGACAAAGGCACTCCCACATTACGAAGTACGGTAGAATCTGTCAGGTCACGTTGCAGACGCGAAACAGGGAGTTTTTCCGACAAGTGATTAAGAATAGCATTAGCAATGCCAAGATTACCTTCAGCATTTTCGAAGTCGATAGGATTCACTTTATGAGGCATAGCAGAAGAACCCACCTCCCCTGCTTTTATCTTTTGCTTGAAATACTCCATTGAGATATAAGTCCACATATCACGGCAGAGGTCTATCAATATCGTATTGACACGTTTAATATTATCAAACAAAGCCGATAGGTTGTCGTAGTTAGATATCTGAGTGGTATATTGCTCACGGTTAAGTCCCAAATCATCATTAACAAATTTGTTACCGAAGCTTTTCCAGTCAATGTCCGGATAAGCCACGTTGTGAGCATTGAAGTTACCCGTTGCACCTCCAAATTTAGCAGTGTATGGCTGAGCTTCGAGCTGAACCAACTGCTCTTTCAGGCGGTAAACAAACACCATCATCTCTTTACCTAAACGGGTAGGAGAAGCCGGCTGTCCGTGTGTTTTGGCCAACATAGGAATGCCTGCCCAAGCTATCGCATCAGCTTCCAGAGTAGTAACCACCTCTTCTAAGGCCGGCAACAATACCTCTTTCATCCCTTCTTTCATCGAAAGTGGCACCGAGGTGTTGTTCACATCCTGTGACGTCAATCCAAAGTGAATAAACTCTTTGTATTCCTGCAGTCCAAGACGGTCAAATTGTTCTTTGATAAAGTATTCCACCGCTTTAACGTCGTGGTTTGTTACTTTTTCAATGGCTTTTACACGTTTGGCATCTTCCTCGGTAAACGATTGATAGATATGACGCAGGTCGGCCATAATGATTTCATCAATTTCTGCCAGCTGTGGCAATGGCAGGTAATAAAGGGCTATAAAATATTCTACTTCTACACGGACGCGGTATTTTATCAATGCGTATTCAGAAAAATAATCCCCAAAATCAGATACTTTGGAGCGGTAGCGTCCATCAATTGGAGAGATGGCAGTTAGTTTGTTCAGCTTCATAATTTATTTTTTTTAACGAAGCCACAAAAATAAGGAATTGTACTGAAACAGCCGAAGCTTTTTACTTGCTATAGAACACAATTGTTAACAAAAGATGATACCATAGTTAAATCAACCTATAAGATTCAATATTTTCCGGAGCTTTTGGCGATGCATTCATTCGTTCTCACATTTCCATATTTTCACATTTTAAATTCAAAGTTCAAAATTACACCATAACCTATGACGCGACGATTCATTCAAGCATTCAATCATTCACTCATTGAATCATTAGACCATTGCACCATTAGAACATTCTCTAATTTTCACATTACAAATTCAAAGTTCAAAATTACACCAGAACCTATGACGCGACGATTCATTCAAGCATTCACTCATTCACTCATTGAATCATTAAACCATAGAATCATTAGAACATTGAATCATTAGAACATTGAATCATTAGAACATTCTCTAATTTTCACATTACAAATTCAAAGTTCAAAATTACACCATAATCTATGACGCGACGATTCATTCAAGCATTCAATCATTCACTCATTGAATCATTAGAACATT
>DHQI01000120.1:22198-63585 GCA_002408065.1 Bacteroidales bacterium UBA5342 | reverse complement strand
GCAACAGTTCCCGCTGCTGTGAAATCTGTTTGCTTCTTTAGCTTATGTCACTGTCTTTTTTGGTTAGGATGGGAAGGCGCTAAAGATATAGATTAAGTCAGAAGACCTGCCACTGCTTTCAATATGATTTTGTGGCCTACGGTGAATGGGTTCTGATCTGCTCAGTGTTTTTTTGTTTGTTTCTACTTTTCTGAATTTAACACTGTGGGCTGCAAAATTATTGTAAACTAAAAACAAATTAATTTGCAGTCTATGTATAACATCCTTCGCTTTTATTTTTAATTTATTGCAATAGCTTAAAGTGTATATGTGTGCTTCTAGCTGTTGTAAGGCAATGTGTGCTCTGTGGGCAAAGTGTGTTTCTAAACCTCTAAAAATGATTCATAAGATAATAATATACTAATACTTTTAACCTGAGTTCGGGATAAGCTTATTGTCATAGAAAGTCATGTTTGTGACATATTTGGGCTGAGTTTTCAGAAAGAATAGTGGACTATTTTGAAGAAAATTCGGCTAAAAGATGGTGCAAAAAGGACTTTTCTAACTGATTTGGATATTTTTGGCATAAATCCACTCAAATCTGCTCGAAATATCCCGATATTCCTTCTCAAATTTGAGTGTATTTCTACTCAAAAATATCTCAAACTGTGATATAATCTTATTCCGAACTCAGGTTTTTAAGTCCACAAAATGGTTCTCCTTGCAGATGTTTGTCTGTTATTGAGATTAAAAGGGAATGCCGTGCCACGTCTGCCGTAGTTTTATACGGAGGCGCGAATTCGGCAACAGTTCCCGCTGCTGTGATAGCTCGTTGTTGATTTTCTTACACCACGCCACTGACCCTTAGTGATCGGGATGGGAAGGCGCTAAGAAAAGAGAGCTTAAGTCAGAAGACCTGCCATTGGGATATACGATTTTGTAGCCTGCGGAGAACAGGGAACATGTCTTACTTCTGAAGCTTAGGAAAAGCCCTTTTCCTGCTCTCGTTGTGTGCTGCAAAATCATATTAACTTGTTAATTTTAAATTTTGTAGATATCATGAAAACGATCAATTTACGTTACGGAGTGTTAGCTCTGATGGTACTGGCTGCTGCGTTCAGCCGCCTATTACCACATCCTTCTAATTTTGCGCCTATCGGTGCTATGTCTTTATTTGGCGCTGCCTATTTTTCAAGAAAAGATATCGCTTTGTTAGTGCCTGTCATTGCCATGTGGCTGAGCGATTTAGTCATTAATAATGTGCTCTATACCCAATATTTCGACGGCTTTGTCTTCTTTTATCAAGGTTGCCTCTGGACTTATGTAGCCTTTATAGCTATTGGCTTGCTGGGCTTTGTTTTGCTCAAAAAAGTCAAAGTGCAGAATGTCTTTTTAGCTTCAATTCTGGCAGCTATTGTTTTCTTTCTGATTTCCAACTTCGGCGTATGGCAAAGCGGTACGATGTACCCAAAAACCTTTTCGGGACTGATGGCCTGCTACACAGCTGGTCTTCCATTTTTGAAAAATACACTTTTGGGTAATCTGTTTTATAGCAGCGTTTTGTTTGGTTCATTCGAGTTGGCACAAAGCCGTATTTATGCCCTTCGTTTAAACAGAATATAGCTTATATGATTAAAGAGTGCCCCCGTTGCCAGCGGGCATTTGAGTGTAAGAATGATAATATACTTGAATGCGACTGTGTCAAAGTGGTGATTTCCAAAGAAACCTATGACTACATAAGTCAGAAATACGATGACTGTTTATGCATAAACTGTCTGAAAGAAATAGAAAAAGAAAGGGCAACAGCGTTCGCCAAAACTCTCTGTTGCCCTTAAGTACAAATCGTAATAATAACTTCAATTAACATCAAAATTAAACTACAATTATGAAACAAATTTATGCAATTATTTTGACATTGCTATGTGGACAACTAATGGCGCAACGTGCGCTTACCAGTGAGAGTACTTTATACATCGATTCGGTGTATGCTTATGAATATGCACCCGGGCAACATGCTACTATGACGCAAGCTGAAGGCTATGCAAAGAAATTTAGTGGCGAAAATGATGGTTATATCCTTCTAGGCGGGTGGGGCGGCCATGTCGATGGTGGTTTCGATCATTCTGTCTATAATCGGGGTGGCTACGATTTTGGGGTGTATTCGCAGCCGGGAGTCGTTTTTGTGATGCAGGATGAGAATGGAAATGGTGCACCGGATGATACTTGGTACGAGCTCTCAGGTAGCGAAACCGATAGCGCGGGCTATATTCCTAACTACGAAGTTACCTTTTACAAACCTGGTACAGCTAAAAATGATCTGACCAAGGTGATATGGAAAGATAATCAAGGCCTGCGAGATACCTTAGATAAAGCTAAGTGGTGGGACGATAGCAAAGACTCTGTCATTTTTAAAGGAACAAAGCTACCTGACTGTAAAGAGATAGCAGCTAATGGGTGGTATATGGATATAGAAGGGCGTTTTACCGAAGGTTATGCCGAAACCTATAGTGGGAACGATTATAATGCTGTGGGGAAATATAACCAGTTTGATATTTCGAATGCTATCGATGCCAATGGTGAAAGTGTTGACTTAGCCTATATCGATTTTGTTAAAGTACAAACGGGCTGTTTTATGGAAGCCGGATGGTTAGGAGAGATCTCGACAGAAGTGTCAGGAGCCTTGGACCTCAATATGTTGTCGTATGATAATGCTACCTTTGAGGACATAGCTTTGGCCGAAGATACTTTTCTAAAAGCAGATGCAAGCAATGCAGGAGCTTATGAAACTGTCGCTCTTGAAAAAGGAAGTGGTAGTTTTATGTTCAAAAGCAAGGATACAAACTGGGGAGAATACACGGCTTGGTATGGTATTGCGATAAGCAATAAGACAGATAATGTGACGGTTGGAAGTCAGGAAAATCAATATAATTCTATTGCCGGAGGAGATGTGACTGGCAATGGTAACTATGCGGTGGTTTATGACCCCGGAGCCATGTGGGGACCTGGTGAAATGCCGGCTTTTGAAATTACCGGTTCGGCTGAGGGCGAAGTCATAGAGGGTTGTTATATCACAAATAATTCCTGGACTTACGAGTCCATTATGCATGGGGATGCTATGGCGGCTAAGTTTGGAGGAGAAGATGGTACCGTGAAGGATTTATGTATGGTAGTAGCCGAAGGTTTTGATAAAGATGGCAATTCTACCGGCACCGATACTTTTGCGCTAGCTGATTATCGTTCAGATAATGCGGCAATGGATTATGTGGTAGATACTTGGCAATGGTTTGACTTGTCTTCATTAGGTCAGGTGGTGAGCGTAAAAATGCATTTGGAATCAACAGTAGGTAATGAATGGGGACTTTTAACTCCTGCTTATTTTTGTGTGGATAATATAAATGCTAAGCGCCTTTATGTAAAATCACCTTTAGACGATGTGGAAGCTTTGAAAACAGATGCTGATAAGTCGCTTGATCTTAGTGCTGTTTTTGCCGATGACTCCGAGAGCAATCCTGAATTTAATTATTCAATTCAGGCGCTTAGTAATGAGTTGATAATAGATGCATCTATCGAAGGTCATCATCTGAATCTTGACTTTCTGGATACTGGTTACAGTACTGTAGTGGTGGAGGCACGCGAAGCCGGAATGTCTGTGTTTGATACCTTGAAAGTGAGCGTGTCTACCGTTACTGGAATGGATAATAATACAGAATGTTACTTATCGCTCTATCCTAACCCAAGTAATGGCATCTTTAAGATAAGCGGATCTGGCATGAAAGAAGTTAAAATATTCGATATGCTTGGTCATCTGGTTTATGTGCAAGATGTTGTAAGCGAGGATGTGCGTATTGATCTAAGTACAGCCCGGGTAGGACAATACATCGTACAGGTAAGTACTGAAAACGGAGTTCAAGTGAAAAATCTCATGATTCAGTAGTCTGAATAAAAGAGTATAAAAAAATGCAGTGTTCAAAGCCCTAAGGCTAAGAGTACTGCATTTTTATATTTAAGCATCTTGCAACAGTTGTAATAATACTTTACTTTCGGTTGCAGAGCTCCTCCCAATGTTTTCGGGATAGGGGAAACATCATTTTACATTTTACATTCTTCACTTTTCATTTTCCACTTTTCATTAAAAAAACTACTCCATAAAACCGTAGCCATAAGACTGCTTGGTGACAATCAGTTTGCCATAAGGTGCAATCTTTTTGCGCAAGCGGGCTATGTTAACGTCTACTGTACGGTCAGTCACATATACGTCGTCGCCCCAAACCTTTTGCATAATATCGGCACGGGAGAGTATACGGTTTTTGTTTTGTAAGAAAAGAAGAATGAGTTCAAATTCTGTTTTTGTCAGTTTCACCGGTTCTTTATCGATGTTGACTTCTTTTTTCTCAATGTTAAGAGCTAAAGATTTGTAGTTGATCGTCTCAGCAAGGCCGGCGCCACCAGTACGGGCAGTGACAGCTTTTACGCGAGCTATTACTTCTTTGATTGAGAAGGGCTTAGAGATGTAGTCGTCGGCACCTATACTAAAGCCGGTCAGCATATCATTTTCTTTTTCACGGGCTGTGAGGAAGATGATAGGGATCTGTTTGGTCTCATTTTCTTTTTTCAGGATGGAGGCCATTTTAAAACCCGACATAGTGCCCATCATCACGTCCAGCAGGATGAGCTTGTATTCGGTTAATTCCATTTCGAGAGCTTCCTCGGCAGAATGTGCTGTGTCTACTTCAAATCCTTCGTTTTCGAGGTTGAATTGTAAAATTTCGCATAAATCCTTTTCGTCGTCTACTACTAAAATTTTCATGGTAATTAGGTTTAAGCTTTCGCTTAGTTTTTATGATTTTGTTTTTGTTTGTCTTTTATAGCTATTAGCCTTTTGCTGCGGTCGCTGAGCGGAGCCGAAGCGTTGGCTTTTGGCTTCCGCCTTTCACTTGGATACTAATTGTTCGTTCCTCACAATTCACTCAGTGACCGGCTACTTCCGTCATCCGTCATCCGTCTTATATCACCCGTAATTCTACTCCTTTCTAAGCGTAAATAAAAACTTCAATCCCCCTTCAGCACGGTTTTTTGCCTGAATAGTACCGTTGTGCATCAAGACGGCATTTTTCACCAGTGATAAGCCTAAGCCTGTACCACCATCGTTGCGATTGCGCCCTTCGTCTACTCGGTAAAAGCGTTCAAATATACGATTAAGGTATTTTTCTTCAACCCCATTTCCCGTATCATAAACAGAAAAATAGTAATACTGTTCATCCTGCAGGTAGCAATGAATGAATATTTCAGCATCAGCACCAGCATAGCGGTTAGCATTGTCTATCAGGTTCTGGAAAATAGTTTGTAGCAAGTTACGGCTACCAATGATATACAACTTGTCATTGAGTTCCACATTTACTTTTAACCGGGAGCTATCGGTCGCCTGATCTATAATGTCATTGAGCAGAACCCGCTCTTTGGGGTACAGGTTGGGACTCTCTTCCATCTTAGTAATCATAGCAATGTCAGTGACCAGCTCAGAAAGACGTTCGGCCTGTAAGCTGGCACGCTGTATGAAGTGTTGCTGTTTTTCGGGGCTCACCTTCATATTTTGCATGGTTTCCAGATAGCCTTTGATAGTGCTGACCGGCGTCTTTAGTTCGTGAGCTATGTTTTGGGTCATATCCCGTTTTATCTTACGGTTTTTCTCCGCCAGTGTTATATCAGAGATCATTATTTCAAAACTGTAGTCGTCGAACATGATTACTTTTATTTCAAAACTACGTTCTGAGATGCTTATTATTTCGGAATAAGACTGTGAGTCGCGGGCAATAATAAATTCGAATATTTTTTCAAAATTCTTTGTTTGCAGTATGTTGTGAATTTCAAAATTATCCGGTGAGATAAAGCCGGCGTATTGAACAAACAAAGCATTGTTGTAGACCAAACTCTTATCACTGGAATAAATGGCGATGCCATTAGCCGAATAATGAAAGTGTTTGATGAGTTTGTCTTTTTCTTTTTGCAGACGTAGTTTTTGGTCTTTATTTTTAGCGTGTAGGTGTACTATACGCCGGCCTATATCGCCTAGTTCACCCTCGGGAAATACTTGATAATGATCGGGTGATTTTTCCAAAGAAAATTCGCGTAAAGCCTCAATCGCTTGTGATAACTTACCTGTAATGAGCTGTAATACAAAAACGATGATGACAAATAAGGCAAGGATGAAAAAGAGAAACAAACGGTCGGGGCGGAGGTAGTTTTTTTCCAAATCGAGCGTGTAGGCCATCGAGGTACGTATTATTATATTATTACGTATTATAGCTACATAATAATAATCTTGCCCCAGTGTACTGGAAAAGCGAATGTTAAACCCTTGTCCGGAATGCAAAGCTTCCTTTACCTCAGGGCGGTTGATATGATTCTCCATTGTAGACTCATCATCTACTAAGTTATCGAATATGACGGTACCGGTAGTGTCTATTAAGGTTACACGCAAGTTCTCAGGCATCAGGTCGGTGATACTTTTAATTTGATGCACTTCATTATAACCGGATGCGCTTTTTGAAACCATCTCGGCATAACTGACCAGACGCTGTTGAAGTTGTTCTGTTTTCAGGCGTTTTTCATAAAAGTGCTCAAAAACAGCTACTGCTAATACGACACATGTAAATAGCAGTATGAAGCTAAAGAGTAGTTTTTGCCTGTAAGTATATAAAAATCGTTTTTTCACACTGCAAATGTACTTAAATAAGTGTTTTAGAAAAACTTCATCTTTTATTGTAACAAAGATGTAATGTGAATGTTGTGAACCTGTCTATTTTCTCCTTTACATTTGCTTTTAATTATTGCAATAGCCCATTGGATCAGAGGTTTAGTGATTGTAATAAAAATGTCATTTTTTTGTTACCTGAATGAAATCTTATCTCCGTTTTTTTGCATCGTGAAAGTAGGAAAAACTAAACGAATATAATTTTTACAAAAATGAAAAAGTTAATTGTAACATTGTTAACAGCGGTATTATTCTCGGGATTGGCATTGGCCGGCGAGAAAGCTGAAACGAAAGAGTTAAAAGGTAAAGTGGTAGAAAGTGTAAATGGAACTGAGAAACCTATTCAGTTTGCTTACGTATACTGTGAAGGCACTACATTCTCTGCTTATACCGACGAAAATGGTGAGTTTACTTTACCAGTAGATAAAGCAGGGAAATATACTTTGCGTTTTAGTCACGCCGGATATGCAGTGGTAGAAAAAGATGTTAAGGTGAAGAAGAATGCAGTAAGACAAGATATTGCATTAGATCGCCAAGAAGTATTACTTACAGCACTATAGTGTAACCCTCCTCGATGACATAAAAAATAAAGGTTTGTGAATCAGGGTGTGAACCCTCTTTTATAAGCCTTATTTTTTTGATTTTTTCTAAGAAATTTCCCTTAAACAAAGACGGTGAAAAAGATATTATGTGCGTTGCTTTTCGTACTGTGTGCCATTGGTGTATACGGACAGCAACAGATTACAGGGACTATATATGAGGAAGTTGATGGTGTAAAAGCCCCACTTCCATTTGCTAACGTATTTATCCCGGGAACGACCCGCGGAGCAACTTCAGATTTTGATGGTAATTATACCATTACAGTATATGAAAACGATACCGTAATAAAGGTGAGCTATATGGGTTACAACGATGTATTGAAATCGTTTGACCTAAGCTCCGGAGATTTGACCGTAGATGTGGTTATGTCGAGCAGCGATGCTGCTTTGCAACTGGATGCTGTTACGGTAACGGCTAAGAAGAACTTAGCTAACGAAAACATGCTGCTTTTAGAACAGAAAAAAGCTGTAGTGGTAAAAGAGAGTATTGGTGCTAAGCAGATGTCTGATTTAGGTATATCTGATGCCGCAGCCGCGACCACCAGAATTACCGGTGTTAATAAATCTGAAGAATCAGGTAATATTTACATTAGAGGTTTAGGTGATAGGTATTTATCAACTACAGTGAATGGTCTGCCTGTGCCTTCTGATAATGTCGACCGCAAAAATATTGATTTGAATCTTTTTTCAACAGATGTGATAAAAAATGTTGGGATAACCAAGACATATGATGTAGGTACTTATGCTGACCAGGCATCGGGTGCTGTTGATATTAGTTCAAGATCTGTAGCGGAAGAATTAAAATTGGGTCTTAAGGGCGGATTTAATACTTCAGTATTAGATGTTATGGGGTCATTTAGAGCTACACAAAACAGTCAAGACATATCATTTGGTTTTTACAATCAACCGTATACGACAGCTAATGCCATAAAAGAACAAAGTTGGAATACCGTTGCAGGACGATTTCCCTTAGATTATGGTATGTCATTGGCTTGGGGTAAGAAGGTGGAATTGTTCGATCGTGATCTTTCGTTTTTTCTGTCGGCTTCACATTCTGTGTCATCAGAATATAGGACAGGTACATTTCAAAACTATCGTAGTAATTATTTAAATGAGTGTTTTGATGATGTAGAAGAGTATCTTACTGAGCACAGTACAACGGCATTGCTTGGGGTGGAGTATGAATTTAATGATGCCCATAAGTTGAGCTTTAATAGCATTGAAATATTTACAACTTCTGATGAGCTTTATGAGTCTGGTAGAAATAATACTGGTTACTATTTCGAACAAACGCCAACAAGCGTAGGTGATTCAAGCATTTTTGTAAGGGATCAGAATGTTGTAACGACAAATTTATTTATTAATCAATTGTTGGGTACCCACACGATTAATGATAATAATACTTTAACCTGGGGTACAGCTTACAACATTACTAATGCAGGTGAGCCTAATCGTATTCGTAATGTGTTATCATTCCCTGATGATGAGGTCGATTTTGTTTGGGCTGGTGGTTTTGATCAGCGTAAGGCTTTTCAGGAAATCAAGGATAATGAAGTCAATGGATTTCTTAAAGATAGAATTGATTTGACTGATGAGGATGAAAATGGTTTTTCGTTTGATTTTGGAACAAATGCACGTTATAAAACCCGTGATTTTTCATCTGGTTTTTACGGTGTAGTAGCCAAAACGTCCACAGTAGAGTCTATTGATGACTTAGATCCGGTACTTAGTAATTTATCACTTTATGACGATGGTACACTAAAAGAAAAGAAAATCTCTAATGTTTATGATGCCCGGATGTTAGCTTTTGCCGGCTTTGGAAGTGTGACATGGGCTAAGGATAAAATATCAGCTAACTTAGGTCTTCGCTATGAGTATGACGAATTGTATGTAAACTGGGATGTTGCTAATACTCAACCAGACGATGTTACTTATAATTATGAGAATTTTTTACCCTCTTTAAATATCAAGTATCAGGCTCAAGAGAATAATCTTTTCCGTTTAGCAGCAAGTAAAACAATTACATTGCCTGAGTTTAAGGAGTTAGCACCTTTTGAATATGTGGCACCTAGTGGTCGTGTGACAAAAGGTAATCCGAACTTGATAAGTTCCACTAACTATAACTTCGATTTAAAATGGGAGATGTACCCAAGAGCTAAAGAATTGATTTCTTTAACGGGATTCTACAAACTGATAAAAGATCCGATTAATAAGTCGATGGAGCGAAGTTCTTCGGGTAATTATTTTTATGCTAATACCGGAGAAGAAGCTACGGTGTATGGTCTTGAATTTGAAGGGCGCGTTTTTTTAATAAAAACCACTTATGATCGTCCTAGCTTACGTTTTTCATTAAATGCCACAAAGATGTGGTTCGAACAAGACTTATTAGATAACTTTCAATACAAGGGTTTGAAAACTTCTGGTTTAGAAGGTGCTGCTGACTTTATTTTAAACACAGCACTATCTTTCTCTACTAATGGAGAAACCCCTTTTACTGCCACTATAGCAGCTAACTATACTTCCGATAAAATCTTCGCTCTAGGGGTTCCGGAGGATAATACACATAGTGATACTGATTATAATGATGCTATTGTTGAAGGTGCGTTAACGACATTAGACTTTATCTCATCATATAAACTATCTGATCGTATATCTGCTAATTTCTCAGTGAAAAATCTTTTAAATCCAGAAGTTAAGCAGACGCAAGAAATCAAACCTCCTACAACAGGAATAGCCAGAACCGAGGTCGTTCAGTCTTATAAAAAAGGAGTGAAACTATCCTTAGGAATAACAATTAATCTATAAACAATAGTTTAACCATAAACAAAATATCAAAATTAAACAAAAACAAAACAATCTAATTAAACAAAAAACTAAACAATTAAACAAATGAAAAAACTATTTTTGAGAATGTTAGCTATGATGCTTATGGCTGGCATGTTTTTAGTAAGTTGTGAAGAAACTACTGATGATGATGAAAAGACGGCAGTTGAAAATCTTGCAGATGGTATTTTAAAAGGCGAACTTACTGAGAGTTACACTCTAGACGCTTCTGTTTCTTATCAATTGACCGGACGTTTTACTGTAGACAATGGTGCAACCTTAACCATTCCTGCAGGTACTCAGATAGAAGCTACTTCTGCTCAAGGTGCTGCATCTACAGATATTTACATTGCTGTAATGATGGGCTCTAAGATAATGATTAATGGTACTGCTTCTAATCCTGTTATTATGTCCTCTACAACTGCAACTCCTGGTGATTGGGGTGGTTTAACCATTTGTGGTAAGGCCGTAACTACTGAGGGAGAAAACGCTACTGCTGAGGTTGGCGGTTTTACTTATGGTGGTACCGTTGCTAATGACAACTCAGGTACGATTTCATACCTTGTAATAAAAGGTACAGGAGCACAAATAAACTCTGAATCTCAGTATAATGGTGTGTCTTTCTATGCTGTAGGTTCTGGTACAACAGTCAATAACCTTGCCGTAATCAATGGTGATGATGATGGTGTTGAATTCTTTGGTGGTTCTGTAAATGTTACTAACCTATATTTGGAAAACAACTCTGATGATGCTATTGACTGGACTGAGGGGTGGAATGGTACCGTTACTGATGCTTATGTACAGCACACCACTGAATTTTCTACTGCAGTTGAAGCCGATGGTGCTAATGAAAACCCAACAATTAACAACTTAACTTGTGTATCTACTGTTGGTGGTACTGCATTACAATTTAAGAAGGAATCTGGTGCTACCATCACAGGTCTATCCTTGAGTGGCTATGATATAGCTGTTGATATGAAAAATGATGGCCCACTTGCTAATGTTATTCTTAATGGTGCTGAAGCAGATTCTATGAGTACTTATGTATTGCCTGCTACTGTAGACCCAAGTGATTGGTCTTGGATTGATGCTACTATTGTTAATGGTGGTGCTGTTTCTTTAAAGGAAGGAATTATTAACGGTGTATTAGCAGGAAGCTATACTTTAGATGCTGCCACTGAATATACTATCACAGGTTCATTTATTATTGCAGATGGTGGAGAATTGACTATCCCAGCTGGTACTAATATTATTGCAGAAGCTGGTGGTACTGGTGTGTATATGGCTGTTATGATGGGAGGTAAAATTAATATCAACGGAACAGAATCAGAGCCTGTTGTTATTTCCTCTGCAAATGCAGAACCAGGTGATTGGGGTGGTTTAACTATTTGTGGTAAAGCTACGACTACAGAAGGTGTCGACGCTGTTGCAGAAGTAGGTGGATTCGTTTACGGAGGTACTACAGATAATGATAATTCCGGTTCTATTTCTTACTTAGTTATCAAAGGTACAGGAGCACAAATCAACTCTGAATCTCAATACAATGGTGTTTCTTTCTACGCTGTAGGTTCCGGAACTACTGTTAATAACCTTGCAGTTATCAATGGTGATGATGACGGTGTTGAGTTTTTCGGAGGTTCTGTAGAAGTGACGAATCTTTACTTAGAAAATAATTCTGATGATGCGATAGACTGGACTGAAGGGTGGAATGGTTCAGTTACGAACTCATACATCAAGCATACGACAAACTTTTCAACTGTTGTAGAAGCAGATGGAGCTAATGAGAATCCAACACTTACAAACCTAACTGCTGTTTGTACTTATGCAGATGGTGGTACGGCACTTCAATTTAAAAAGCAATCCGGTGCTACTATTACAGGTTTATCTTTAAGCGGATATACTACAATAATTGATATGAAAGACGATGGTCCTTTGACTAACGTTAAAATCGAGGGTGCTGATGCATCTGCAACTGCTACTTATGATGCCTCTGCAACTGTAGATGTCGCCATCTTTGATTGGGCAACTGAATAAGCAGTCTTTAGATATAATAAGACCATATTAATTGAGGCTGTTTCTTCCTTGAAACAGCCTCTTTTTTTGCAAGATGTTACAATTTTGAAAATGTAACATCTTTCCCTTGCTAATATTACAAAGGTGTAATATATTTGTAACAGAAATGTAACACTTATTAAATATTACAGCTATGACAAAAAAAATATTATCCCTTTTATTTGTGTCCCTTTTCGCATTAGCTCTTGCAGCTCAAGGTGTTAAAGTTGATGGTGAGTATCTTGCTAATCTAGGAGACAAAAAAAGCTACAAGTTTGTAGTTAAAGAGCGCAATGCAGATTATTGTGCAACGTATCTAACCACTTTCTCTGAAAGTAAATACAAGGCAAAAGTGGCCGAATTGTATGATGAGTTGTTTTATATAGCAGCTTATGATAAAGCTACTGCTACTTTTGATGTTTCAGATCTAGAAACATACCTTGTGAAGTTTGCAAATGGTAAATATCGTGAAAAAGCAGGAGAAGCCGTTGATATTATCTCTTGGCAGAAAGCCCGTAGTGAAAACACGGTGCTAGCTTATAAAGGTTATATCAATGATTTTCCTAAAGGTAAAGCGGTATCATTAGCGAAAAAGGCAGTAGCTGAACTAAAATAGATTCATAATATATCAAAGGGAAGCCCTCTTGTACCGGTAAATCGGTGTAAGAGGGCTTTTTTGTCTAAAATATGTCATAAAACACGCAAAATGTAACGGGACTGTAACACGGGGGCTTTTACTTTGCAAGCAAGAAAGGTCTTGTCCTTTTTTTTGTCTTAAAATAAATGATAGTAAAATGAAAATTAGCAAAGTGTTGTTGTTGCTGGCCTCTGTTGTGTTGTGGGCTTGCGAGGGAGATGATCATACTTATGAACTTAACCCCGAGAATATTGCCGGAACCATTCGTCAGGAAGTAGATCTGCTTTCCGGGCAAAGCTATAAATTGAATGGCTCCTTGATAGTAGAAAATGGCGGTCGCCTAAACATAGAACCCGGGGTGACAGTAATAGCTGAAGGGGGAAGTAGTTCTTATATTGCCGTTGCTCAAGGCGGACAAATATTTGCTCAAGGTACCGAAGATTCTCCAATAGTGTTGACCAGTGACCGTAAATTGCCCGGCGCATGGGGTGGCTTGGTTATATGTGGGCGTGCACCTACCAACCAGAGCAATACCGCTTCTGGTGTATTAAAATCAGAAGTGACCGGACTACCTTACGGAGGTACAGAAGATGACGATAACTCCGGTATACTTTCCTTTGTGCGTGTAGAGTATAGTGGTTATAGCTACGATGATGAGCACCAGTTTAACGGTTTTTCTTTCTTTGGTGTGGGCAGTGCTACTACCATCAATAATATTTCAGCTTATGCCAGTGCCGACGATGGCATCGAATTTTTTGGTGGCTACCTGAATGCCGATTATGTGGTTGCTATTAACAGTGGCGACGACGGATTGGACTTTACTGATGGCTGGCAGGGAAGAGGACGCTTTTGGTATGCTTACAACTCAGCCAAATCAGGTGTGGAAGGTTCCAATAGTGCCAGTGGTGATGGTATAACTCCGGTGACTAGTGCTAATCTTTCTAATCTCACAATTTATAAAATGGGAGAATATCCTTGGTTTTTAAAAGATGGCTCGGGTACACAATCTGTGGATAATCTGGTGATTGGCGGTTTGGCTGATAATGTAGGGCATGATTATTTCTACTACATCGTTCCACAAGATAAAGCAGGTGATAATGAAACGCATAGTCGTGTATTAGCCGGCGATATTACTTTTACCAATGTACGTTTTATTAATCAGGGAGAAGGTAATGAGAGCAATGCTTCGGGCAGTTTGGTGATAGATGAAAACCCGGCGGCTATAGGAGCAGGGCAGTGGGATGATGACGAAACTTTGGCGCCTGCTTGGCTGGGGAGCTGGGCTATGCCTTAATCGTTTTTTTATTAGTTATAGTATGAAGACTACCTTTTACTGAGGTGGTCTTTTTTTTTATAATGCTGATTTTCATAACATAATTATTGTTATTGGTGGTTGTTTTCGGAGGAATAGTTTATTTTTGTCTTATTATATTAAAAACCAATACTCAAAAGACTTAAGATGGAGGATCTTAGTTTTTATTAAATGCTATTAATAACTAATCAATTATAACTTTTTATTATGAAACGATTAACGAACTTAATTGCTTTGTCATTATGTTTTTTGACAAGCAGTTTGAATGCACAGAGTACTTTTAGTATGGGCGAGCTAAATCCTTACTTTTCGGAGTATTTGAAACCTATGGCACTTGGTATGGCTACAGGTATGGGGCATGGTTGGGCTCACGAAGCACGGCCTCACAAAATTTTAGGTTTTGACCTCTCTTTAAGTGTGGTAGCGGTACAAATACCGGAAGCTGATCAAACATTTAAGGTGTCGGCTTTGTCTAAAATGACAGGAAATGGCTATAGCTTTTTAGATGCAAATAGCAACCCTTTGGGGAATGATGATTTGCTACCAACATTAGTGTCAAGCCTACCATCTGATGCTACAATGCAAAAGGATCTTGCGCCATCGGATTTGGCACCTTCTATGTTAGTTGATGTTCCTATGATGGACGGTTTATTCCCCGAAGATATAGCTTATGCACCTAATATGGCACTCCAATTTGCTCTTGGTTTACCGAAAGGTACAGAAATCATGGCGCGATATGTTCCGGAAGTTGCATCTACCATAAATGATTACGCTAATGATGCCGGTTTTGATGAAGCGTCGGTTAATGAGTTAAATATGTGGGGTATTGGTGTTAAGCATGATATCAAACAATGGATTCCGGTAGTGAAACGGGTGCCTATGCTTGAAATCTCAGCGCTTTTAGCTTATTCAGAGTTTAACTTTGATATCGGGACTACGGCTATTACACTGAACCCTGATGAACTATTAAATGGTATTGCACCTACTTATACTGATATCGATGGTGATGGAAATGTGCCTACCAGTGGAGCCGATTTTAATGATGTTGGTTTTGGTATGAATATGAGCTCTCTGACAGGTGCTGTGTTGGTAGGTGCTAACATTCCGGTAATTCGTCCGTTTATTGGTGTTGGTTTTAATAAAGCAAGCGTAAGCACTGGTCTCACTGGTAATCTGCCAATGATAGAATATAACTTGAATAGTAGTGACGGGACAACAACTGCCAATGTTGATTATGATCCTGTAGGGCTGAATGTAGAAGCCGAAAAGACTTTTGTGAATTTTCAGGCAGGTATCAATTTTAAGTTGTTAATATTTAACTTTCATGCGCAATACACTTACCAACAGTATAGTATGATTTCAGCAGGTTTGGCTTTAAGTATCCGGTAAATAGAGTTTTAGCCATTATGGAATAAGATAAAATGCCCCATAAGTTCTCTTACTTAATGGGGCATTTTTGTCTTAAAATAAACCGCTTCAGATTGCTCTGAAATGATATAAATTCAAAAGTAGGTAAAATATTGGAACAAGCCCAGCATAGAATGTCGTATAGTATTGAATGTAATCTTAATGTAAAATAAATGTAATAAAAACATTGTTTGTAACAGCTTTGTAATATGAGCTTCTTTTTTTTGCAGCGTCTTAAAATAAACATGTAAAAATGAATAAAATTCTAACGATTATGGTTGCTGCGTTAGTAACCTTATCGCTAAGCGCTCAAGAGGAAAAAGAAGCGTTTAAACCTTCCGGTAAAACCGTTTTCAAAGTATTTACTAATTGGCATCAAGGCTTTGGCGATGATGATATCTATACCGATGACTCAGGTTTTGAACTCTCGCGTGGTGTTATGGGATACCAGTACCAGTTTGCACCCAATTGGTCTTCTAAAGTCATTGTGGATATGGCTGACCCGGGATCTGGTAAATTGACAGAAGTGGCTTATATTCGAAATGCTTATATTGCCTATAAAGATGACAGGCTGAATGCTGTTTTTGGAATAATAGGGATGAAGCAGTTTAAGACTCAGGAAAATAACTGGGGCTACCGCTATTTATACAAATCTGCTATGGATGAGTATAAATTTAATAATAGTGTGGATGCCGGTCTTTACATAAAATATGAGATTGCAGATTGGATGAGTGCCGATGTAACAATTTCTAATGGAGAAGGCGCTAAGAGTCAGCAGGATACTGAGGGGAAATACCGAATGGGTTATGGTGCTGAAATTAAACCTTTGGATGGTTTGACATTTAGAGCATATTATGATTATTTTTACGCTCCGGAACCGGTAGCCGGAACGCTAAGTGACAATCAGGATATGTTGGCTCTCTTTGTTGGCTATGAGCAGGAAAAGTTTCGCGTAGGTGTAGAGTACGATATTTTGAATAATTATAAGTTTGTAACGGACGATAACCGTGATATTTTTTCTGTTTATGGTTCAGTAGCACTTGCAAAGCAAATGCAGGCTTTTGCCCGTTATGATATGTTGATGGCCGAAGAGGCGCTAAGTAGTGAAAATGTTGCAATAGCAGGTTTTGAGTATAATGTCGTGAAAGGTGTAAAAGTGTCTCCTAACTTCCGTTATATCAACTATACGGATTCAAGTCAGGAAGATGGTGGTTTTTTCTACCTAAACTTTGAATATAAATTCTAAGAAAGAAAATTTTTAAATAATAAAACAAATTTGACAATCTAACTTTAACAAACAAATGGAAACAACGTATTTGATTTTTGTCATCATTCTGTTCATCTTAGCCATCTCCGACTTGGTAGTAGGGGTAAGTAATGATGCAGTGAACTTCCTTAACTCCGCTATTGGCGCCAAGGTAGCCCGTCACACGGTGATTATGATTATTGCCGCAGCCGGTGTATTTGTCGGCTCTACATTCTCCAGCGGTATGATGGAGGTGGCTCGTAAGGGTATTTTCAATCCGCAGTTTTTTACTTTTTACGATGTCATGATCATCTATATGGGAGTAATGCTGACGGATATTATACTCTTGGATGGTTTTAACCGCCTTGGCTTCCCGACTTCTACCACGGTATCTATCGTGTTCGAAATCTTAGGGGGAGCTATTGCAATGGCAGTTATAAAAGTAGCTAACGATCCTAATGCGCTGTCGATGGCTGAATACATCAACTCATCTAAAGCCTTGGCGATTATTAGTGGTATCCTTCTTTCGGTAGTGGTATCGTTTACTGCCGGAGCACTTATTCAATGGATTGTTCGTTATCTTTTCTCTTTTAATTTCAATGCCCGTATCAAATATTTCGGCGCTATCTATGGTGGTTTGGCTATTACGGCTATTACTTATTTTATGCTGATCAAAGGTATTAAAGGTACACCTTGGGCAGGGAATGTTATTGTAGAAGCTGGCCAAATGGTGAAAGGGGCAATCTTAGAAGAAGACCTTGAATTGAAAAAATGGGTTCAAGTATATGCCTTGGAAATTGTAGGGGCTTTATTTGTTGTATGGACATTGATCACCCAACTTTTGGTATGGTTGTTCCGTGTTAACATTCTGAAAGTAGTAGTACTTGTAGGTACTTTTGCTTTGGCAATGGCTTTTGCCGGTAACGATTTGGTTAACTTTATTGGTGTGCCTATTGCAGCGCTTAATTCTTTTGAAATGTTTAAAGCCGGAGGTCTTGATCCTCATATGGGAATGGATGCCTTAGCCGGTAAAGTACCAACCAACGAACTATTGCTGATATTAGCAGGTTTGGTTATGGTATTGACCCTTTGGTTTTCGAAAAAAGCACGCCGTGTGATCGAGACAGGTATTGATCTTTCCCGCCAGGGGGAGGGAGATGAGCGTTTTGGTTCGTCTGGTATTGCCCGTGGTATTGTGCGTTTTGCTCACAACACCAGTCAGTCTGTAGGTAAATTGACACCGCTTGCTCTTAAGAATAATATCGCCAAGCAGTTTGACACCACAGAATACGACAAGAAGATAGCACAGATGGAAGAGCCACCGGCATTCGATTTGATCCGTGCTTCGGTTAACCTTATTGTAGCCAGTATTCTGATTTCATTTGCCACCTCATTGAAGTTGCCACTTTCTACCACTTATGTCACCTTTATGGTAGCTATGGGTACCTCTTTGGCCGATAGAGCTTGGGGACGTGAAAGTGCGGTATTCCGTATTACCGGTGTATTCTCTGTAATTGGTGGTTGGTTCCTGACTGCTCTTATTGCCATGACGGTATCATTCATTTTTGCTAACCTTATCAACTGGGGAGGACTTGTAGCTGTTCTTATTTTGTTTGCTTTCGCTATGTTTAGCTTATTACGCAAAAAGAAACCTGTTGAAGATATTGACATCGAAGAGGTAGAAGATGCTACACTGACAGAGATAGAACGTTACAAACGTAGAATTCGTAAGAATCTTGAAAAAGTACGGGTGTCTTATGTTGATATGACCAAAGCCTTATTGGATGAAGATCATCGTAAGCTCTCTAAATTAGCCACAAAAACGGTAGAACAATGTGATAAAGCAAAAGTCTTGAAAAATGATATGTACAAGTCTGCCAAAACACTGGAAGACCAAATGCTGGAAGCCGGCTTGTACCACGTGCAAACTTTAGACTACTTACGTGGAGCAGCTCACTCTGTAGATTATATCACCTCTGCCGGATTCAGACACGTGGCTAACAATCATAACCCACTGACTGATGAGCAAAAGCAAAATTTGTCTAATGTAGGAGCTATGAATAATGAATTTATGATTAAAGCTATAGCGATGCTTGAGGCGCGTAATTTTGAAGATATTACAACAATATCCAGCTTGCAAAAAGAAGCGCTTAAGCTAATAAAGAGTAGCACTAAGATACAGGTGAAAGCCATGAAGGAAAATGCGATGAGTACTAAAGCAACTTTGCTTTATCTGAATTATTTGCAAGAAACTAAGAATGTACTGATGCAAGTGATGAACTTGGTGAAATTCCAGCGTGATGCTGATAAAGCACAAGTTGCATTGTAAAGATTTGTTTGAAAAATCTTTAATACGATTATAACAATATAAAAGTTTTTAAAGGTTTTGTTTTTGTTTGGCCCCTGCTCTGGAGAGAGTGGGGGCTTTTGCATTATATAGGGGAATGGCGATGTCCGTATCAGCAGGATGATGAATTATGGTGTAATCCTCATCATTATTTGCATTTTGCCACAGAAAGGGCTTATTTTGCGAAAAATAACGCATTGGTATTGCATTGTCACCAAAGGATTAGAAGGGAAGAAATATATGAGTAAGATATCCAATAATATAAATATACGTAACAAACGGGCTTCTTTTGACTACGAACTGCTTGAGAAGTTTACTGCAGGCATTGTACTGGCCGGAACCGAGATAAAATCTATCCGTATGGGTAAAGCTAGCCTGGTGGATGCTTATTGTTATTTTGTAAATGGTGAGTTGTGGATCAAGAATATGAACATCTCGGAATATAAAGATGGCACCTATAATAACCACGCCGAACGTCGTGAGCGCAAGTTGCTATTACAGCGCAAAGAACTCAAAAAAATAGAACGTAAAGTAAAAGAGACCGGTTTGGCTATAGTACCTACACGTATGTTTATTAGCGAGAAAGGTTTTGCTAAATTGCAGATAGCATTAGCCAAAGGTAAAAAGCAATATGATAAGCGTCAGAGCCTTCGCGAAAAAGATGATAAACGCCAGATGGATAGAAAGAAGATGATGTAAGGGATTTAAGTTTTAACCCACTCATTCACTCATTCACTCATTCACTCATTCACTCATTCACTCATTCACTCATTCACTCATTACTCCAGCAACTCCATAGCTTCGAGTCCTGAAGCGTCGCCCGGATAGAGCAATAACAGTTTTTTGAAAACCACTTTAGCTTCCCGTGATTTACCCATCTGTAGAGCTGCCCAGCCGTACATAAGCATAGCGCTATAGTCGGTAGGGTAAAGGTTATGTAAGTCATAAAATAATGGCATTGCATCGCTGTATGCTTTGCGGTTATAATAGATTAAACCGGCATTGTAAAGTGCAATATTGTTTTTACTATCGATCAACAGTATTTCTTTATAAAGATTTAATACTTCGTCCCACATCGTGAGTTCGGCTTTAGGAAGGGTGGCGCCCAGTTTGGCTTCCACCGAATAAGGCATCAAGGTACAGGCTATGCTATAATATTTATCCGATGTTCTGTATTGACCAGCCTTATAATGCAGCCAGCCCAAACGCAGATTTATTTCGTAGTTGTCAGACAGATAGCTTGATTCTAAAACCTGAGCAGCGTTAATGTACTGTCCGGATTGTTCATAGTTAAAACTTTCAGCAAAAGCTTTGTTAAGATTCTCCTGTGCACTTAACATAAAAGTGCTCATACACATTAATAAGGTGACATATTTCTTTAAAAGTACCATGTTAATCCTCCTGATATTGAATGGTTAAAGTGTGAAAATTCATTTTCATAAAAGTTTGTTTCCGAATCGGCATACACATAATTTGAAGTGTATTTTACATACCTGTAATAAAAGCTTAGCCATAGTTGATCTTGCCAAAAAGGAATCGATAGGTCTGCTCCTGAACGCATTTTGATATTTTCCAGTGAGTTAAAAACGATTTGACCATTGTTGAGCGCCAAACGCTGATGACTTCCCTGACTGTGATTAAACTCCAGCCAAATGTTGTTATTTAGTTGAAAGCCCATTTTTACACGCCATACGTTTTGCCAATTTTTAACTCTGTCGGGAGTACTGATATTATGAATGTACCAAGCTGCACCAATGTACTGTTTATGGCTTCTGTTAAGAAAATAATGCGTCTCTATACCTCCCTGATAGCGGTTAAAACGGTCAGAAACCAGATAGTTGGAGAGAATAGAAAGGGACATTTTGTTCTGCTTATATGTCATGGTTAAGGCAAAAAGACTCTGATTGCCAATTATTTCCATATCAGAAAATGTGTATTGGTATGTTAGACTATCATAATTAGAACGAACATTATCGGCATTATAGTGTATATGGCTAAATGCAGGATTGATAAATAATTTGTCATTTAGATTAAATGTAGCATTTGCAAAATATTGCCACTGTGTGGTTTGTATGTCAAAACTTTTATCTATTTGACTGAGATTACTGTAATCAATATAATAAAAATCTTGTTTTTTATGTAAAGTAAGATATTGAAAAGACTGAGATAAACGTATCGCAGGAGTTAAGTGGTGAGAAAGGTATATCTCCTGGAAGTTAAGGTTTTTAAGGCGTATGCGTTCGCCATATATGTTTAAGTCACCATCAAAAGAAGTATTGTCTAACTTCTCCCAGTCGGAGTTGCTATTGTAGCCGCTACTCAAGGAAATCATTTCTATTTTTTCACATTCGGGAGTAGGGTATTTATTTTTTATGCTATCGTCCAGCAGTTCGTAGCTACGGTGTTTTTCTAATTCCATTTCTGCCCATCGGGCAGCAAGGTAGTGATATTCGCGTACCACATAGTCCCCGCTTTTACGCTTTTCAGCCTGACGAAAATATTTGACAGCCTCGGTGTAACGCTTAGTATAGTAGGCAGCAAAGGCGCCACGCAACTCTAAAAAATAAAAACTGATTTCTTGTTTTTGTGCCTTGTTTACTTCTTGATACAGAGCTTCCCATTTGTTTTCTCTGTAAAGGCGGTAGCTCATCGTATCAGTACTATAGTCGTAGCGCATCAGCTCAGTAGCGCTGCTGGCCGAAAAGCAAGTAAACAAGAGGAGTATTAGTAAAAAGTAAATTTTCATCTGATGATTTAATGGCTGATGATTTTTTTTAATTAAATAGTTTTTCTTTTTCTTATGAACCTATATGTGTGGCCATAAAACTACCTTTTTCTGATTTGAGTTGAATGTAATCTATGCCTTTGTCTGTTAGTTTGATATCGTGTTTTAGTAATTTGTCGGTGTGCATGTTATTCGAAGCAAGAATCTGAGATTTCATCCGCACTTCTTCGGGAGCCATTTCATCATCTATAGATACAAATTCTAGTTTAAAAGTGGCGTTGAGATAATGATGAAAAGGGGCAATAAAATCTTGAAAAAACAATTTTCTTTTGCTGTATAAAAAGTGTGGAGGTACCTGATCTTTGATCACTATTTCATCCGAAAAACCAAGCTCAACCTTAAATAGAGCTAACATAAAATAGTAGAGAAAACTGTTTTTATTCCCTTGATAATTTGAAAAATAAAATACTTGTCCATCACTGAAAAACCACGCTTTGGCTTGTGTTTTCTCGCAAAGAAAATAGGTGTTTTTATAAATGTCGCTATGAACCACAAAGCTATATTCTTTATCTAAATGACAAAATTCTTTACAGTCATTATCTTCAAAATCAAGCTGAAATGTATAGCGTTGTCCCGGCAAAAAGTTAAAGGCATTAGCAATGATAGGTGTAGAAACAACGTTGGAAATCTTTTCATTTGTTTGTGGAATGCCATGAGCGTGATAGCGTACGTGTGTTTTTTCTCTGCTCAGATAATTACACAAAGGATAATCGAGTGTAGTGGCTCCAATATGAGGTGCCGATTGTACCTGAAAGTGAAGGTGAGGGTAGGGGGAGCGTCCGGAGTTACCTACTTTAGCTATTACCTGTCCTTTTTGCACAAAATCTCCCACCTTAACATTGATGCTGTTGCTCTGCAAATGACTCACTTGTGTACATAGTCCCAAAATGTGCTGTATCACAATAGAGTTTCCCCAATTATGATTAATATCCATATCGCCTATGAGGTTTTCTTTGATGCCCTTATTTATTTCCACCACATATCCGTCAGCAGCAGCCAGTACACTTTTGTCATAACAATAGTAATCTTCGCAGACGTAGCCCTCGTTTTGGAACTCTTTTCCATCATTACCGATAATAACAAAATCGAAGGCATGACGCCAGTCGCCTTTATGCGTTATTTTGCCACTATGTCCTTGATTAATATTCCACTCACCCATTACCGGTAAAGAAATATTCATAATACCATAAGCCCGCATCCGGTTAACATAATTCTTGAGTAAATAGACGTTTTTTTCTGGTGTTTCCTGTTGTACAATGATCTCATGGAGGTGCTTAGGACGGTTAGTACGGAAACGTAAAGTGTAGATAAACAAAAGCACAATCATATTGAAAGGCAAAGAGTAGGCTGGTAAATAATACGTCCCTAAAATGACTTCTGCGCTGAACGAAAGCAAAATAACTATAGGTATCACCAATAAGGCTGCCAGATAAGTGTAGCGTGAAGGCTGTAAGAAATAGCCTCCAATTGCAATGGATGATAGTATGTAGTTAAATCCAATATAGCTATAGCTGAGGGTGTTGATGTCGATACCGAAGAATTTATAAATTAAAACAGCAAAGAAATACCCAATGAGTGAAAGTGAAAACATTATGCGTGAATATATTAGCAATCCTATACTAATAACTACTCCTGCTATGACATTATATTGAAAAAATATGGCTCCCAGCGATTTGAAATAAGTGGAAATAACTTGCGGAATGGCATTATCTATTGTGTTGTAAAGATTAACCAACTTGATACCACCTATCGCAAATACTTCATTGTAAGTATAAATGCCTTTGGCACTAAGCCCTAAAGCTGAAAAAGAACCTGTAGCTACCAGCGTGATCCACAGAGCTATCAAAAAAGGAATACTGAGGTAGGGCAATTTATATTTAAGCAAAATACCCTGAATACCAAAAGTAATAAAACTCGTGAGAAGAGACGCAAAAACAACAATAACCATTAATGGTAATGAAAACTCGTAAAACAAGCCTAAGCCTAAACCCACCAAGAGATTGTTAAAACCATAAAGACCGTTTTCGATACTGCTTTTATCGATCTCCATCACATAGGCTAATGCCAGGCCTGTAATGATTGCCAGCAAGCCGGAAAGTCCGGTGATAACATCGAAGAAACTGACCAGTATCAGCAACACCGAAAGGGTGCGATTGGTGGAAAAAAAGATCTGAGAATAACTATTTAAAATAGCATTCAGCAGCTGTTTTTTATTGATGGAAAGGGCTTGCATAGGCTGTTTCTTTTTTAGCGTTTCAAAACCTAGTGTCAAGTCAAGCATAAACTGACGCACCAAGTCTTATTCTTTTTCGTTTTTACTTCGAGATAAAAAGACTCACATAGCTATGGCTATGCTTACTTTTTCTCTCTTAGTAAAAAAACAAAAAATAATGGCGACTTATACATCATTTTACACTTGACTTAACACTAGGAGGTTTGACTAAGTAAGTCTTATTCACCTCCTGGGTTTTAATTTGATAGTTTACTGTGCATTATACGCGGTGTCTTCTTGCGTTTTGAAAGTGTCCATATTCTCTTTTTTACGGATGAGGTGCATTTTCTTTTCGGTGTCAATCAATACGATATTAGGCCGGTAAGTAATGAATTGCATCCATTGTGTCATATTATAGGCACCTACACGTTCCAGTACTAAATGGTCACCTAACTCCACAGGTGGGAACTGAATAGCTTCGCGTATACAGTCGATATTCATACACAAAGGACCATAGATAGCGGTATCTTCCAGTGCCTGACTGCGAATGTGTGCCGGGTAAATGTCGTGGTTATACCAAAATGACGTGAATAGGTTATTGATTCCCATATCCAGCACGATGGAACGTCGTCCGCTTGACAGGCGTTTGTTAGCTATTACCTGACCTATCAAGTAGCCGGCGTCATCTATCATAGCACGTCCGGTTTCCAATATCAGTGTTGGTAAATGATTGATATCAATGCCAGACGAAATGATAGCTGTAGTAATGGCATCGGCATACTGATTAAAGGTAGGGCAGGTATCCTTGCCCGGCAGATAAGCACCTTTCAATGTGTTTTTAGAGGCAAAGCCGCCTCCCATATCAATGTAAGAGAGCGTATGATTAAATTTGGCTTGTATATCCAAAAACAACTGAGAAAGTTTTGCGGCAGCTAAGCTATAGGCTGATGGCGTCATAATATAGGTGCCGATGTGTGTGTGCAGACCAGCCAACTGCATCTTATCCTGCATCATAATGCGGGTAATGGCGGTCCAGGCTTCCCCATTTTCGTAATTGAAACCAAAACGGTCCCATTGTGGATAGATACCTGTATCCATATTGATGCGGATGGCCACTTTGGCTTTCTTTTCCGAATCTTGCAACACTTCTACTAGGTTATAAAATTCGTCAAAATGGTCGATATGAATGTACGAGCCATTGTCAACGGCTATTTTTAGGTCCTCTTTGGATTTGTCCGGACCGTTGAAAATAATCTTTTTGCCCGGTACTCCGTTGTTGATGGCTTTTTCGTATTCGAACATAGAAACCACCTCGGCCCAAGAGCCTAAATCGTGATAAATGTTGCAAACGGCATCAAGATAATTGGTTTTGTATGACCAAGCAAACTGTACCTTGGGATAGCGTGTAGCAAAGGCACGGTGTGCATCTTTGTAGGTGTCACGGATGGTTTTCTCTGAAACGACAAAGGCAGGAGAACCATATTCAGCAGTGATATCTTCTACATTGATATTATCAATCTGTGAGACTTCTCTCATTTTATTGCTCATTCCAAATTTGTCAGGCATACCTGCGTTTATCTTGGAAATAACGGGCTTTTCGTATATTCTTTTCATCGCTTTAAGGTTAAAAATAAATAATATTATTTGCTTTTTTGATGAGGATGTTTAATGGCTAATACCCTCCTTATGTTTTTATAGATAAATGATTTACGGTGTTTTTTTATAATTATTTAATGATGATTGTTATATTGTATTTGTTTTGTACCTATTACCTCTTTAAAAGATTGAATCGAGGTGCAAGATTTTCATGATTTAGGAGTGAATATGTTTATAAACAGATTTTTATGGTGTGTGTGGCGCTTACCTAACAATTAACTTTTTGCTTTCTGAGCGTTGACCTTGGCTTTCTATGTTGTAAAGGTATTCGCCACTAGGCAAACGATCTACTGGTAGTTGAAGAGCCTGGAAATGACGATCCACGGTATACGTCTCCACTTGCTGACCGTTCATATTATAGATGTTAAGCTGTGCTTCTGTAACATTTTCAGGCAATGAATAGTTGACGGTTACAAAGTTGGAAGCCGGGTTAGGGTAAGCATCACCTATGTTGGCTGATTTTGAGCTGACTTCGTCGTTTTTAAGTAAGTATGGGTAGCCCGGTAAGTTGTAAATGTTGGTGCTCATATCATAAGGCCAGCTGGAATAGTCATAAGAATAGATAAACAAGCGATATTCGGTAGCATTAACCATATACATATAGGAATAAAGTCCTCCATCTACGCTGATGAGTTCTGTACCGTCTTCATTAATGACTTTGGTGTAGTAGGTATAATATTCACCGGTACTATTGTAATCGTAATAAACGTAGAGAAGCTCTATTTTTTCGTCCGTATCAAACAAATCCTGTGTTACAAAACGTATATCATACAGATATTTTCCGCTGGGAATACTCAGATTTATCGTTTTGTATAGCGAATAATCAGTATTATAAATGCGGCACTGGTTCTGATCAAAATCCATTATATAGTATTTATATTCAGTATTGTTGAGCATTGTGCTATTGCAGATGTAGTTATACGTCTTTTCTGGTGTGATACCAAATGCTGAAGCGGAGAATAGTAAGGTCGTGAATATAATCTGTTTTATTTGTTTCATTGTCTTGGTGTTATGGAGTTGCACTTAGTCGCTCTAGACGCTTGCATCTAAGCACCCTAATGTGTGTTACGACGATTAAGAGGGATGCAGCGATAGCGTCTAAGTGTTGAATTTTGCTTTAAATTATTGGACTCTAACCTTTGTTTGCCGGTGCTAGAGTTCCCCGAAGATCGACAGTTTTTCAAAGTCCTTGATATCGCCAATCATATCGTAGGCATAACGAATAAACATCGTACCGGCTTTGAATTTATCATAAGGTTCTACTTCTTGTCCTAATGCCAGCTTTACCATAGCTTCAGGCAGATTTTGTCCGGCACCTACTGCCAGATAAACCCAAGCGGGGAGTCGCGGATTGATCTCTATTAGGTAATATTCACCTTTAGAGGTTAATATCATTTCAAGCTCCATACCACCTTTCCAGTGTGTGTTACGGATGAGAGTGCGGGTTATCTTCATCAGGTTTTCGTCCTGAATCACGATGCCACCCCAGGCTTTTCCTTTATCGGTGATGTATTGCTTGCGCATAGGCACTGCTCCTATGGTATTACCGTTACCATCGCCCAGCGCTACCATGTTTACTTCCGCACCTTTGATAAACTCTTGAATGATGACCGGAACACCCCATTTAGCGGATATTTTATTATAGTGCGTTTTGATCTGCTCTGTATTATAGGCCACAAAGGCATCGTAGAATTTACCTTTGACCAGTACCGGGAAGTCAAAATCATCCTCAATAGTCGATATGTCATTAAGGTTGGCTATGGCCTTACTTTTAGGTACTTTGATGTCATATTTTTTTCCAAACTTATCCAAGTTGGCTTTTTCACGTTCTTCAAACTGTTCACGGGTAGGCAAAAGCATGTGGATGCCTTTTTCCTTCAGTTCATCTTCGAGCAACATAAAGGTAAAGAGTTCTGCATCAAAATTAGGAAAGATAATGTCCAGGTTTTCCTTTTCGTGGATGTACATTATGCGCTCCATTACAGCCTCTTTTCCGCTCGAAGGGTAAGGTATTTGGTAGGTTTTATCCACCATGCCCTCCATATATATGCCAGGTTCCAGGTTTTCGTATGCCAAACCAATAATACGGGCATCAAAAGCTTGGGATTCCCTGATGCTCCTGATGACAGGCACACCGGGGCCCGGGTTATCCGTATTGTTAAGTCCGGTAATGGCAATAGTTATTTTTTGTTTCATCTGAATAGGTTTTAAATAATCGACTTGAAGATTAAAAGGGCCTTATGTTAATGTATCCTTTTTACATTGTCAGAAGACCAAGGTGATTGAGCAGGTTGGTGAAATCATAATAATTACGCTCGAAGGTAAGGTCGTCCACTTCGTATTCTTCCTGAATAGCTGTTTTAATTTCCATTTCTTCTTTGCCATCTTTTAAGTGGCTTAAGATTTTGCCTGCAATCTCGTTGACAGAATAAGAGTCTCCTGTGTTTGCATCAAACAAAAAACCGTTTTCGCTGATGCTGATGTTTTGCTTTAGTTCCATATTGTTGTAGGGTATTAATGCTGTAAATACTTAGAACGTTAAATTGTGACTTGAGTAGAATATCACGGTGCAAATATAGAAGGGGGGCATCAAGGATTTGTCATAGAATTTTCAAAAATGTTTATAGAATTTTAGACAAAATTTAGTTAAGATGCAGTTGTTCAGTGTTATGTGATTTATTTTTCTGTTGAAATGAAGGATGTGGTGTGTGACAATTGTTACCGGAGGTAATGCTAAAATGAGCTAATGATTAAATGAAAGGTAGTTCAACTTTGCGGCCTTTGCGATTCTTTGTGTGCCTTTGCGTAATAGCCTGATTAATTTTTGAGGTATAGGCATAAAAGTACTTTTGCACTACCATTCGTCACAGTCTGTCCAGTGGAATTCGTTCCGCCGTTTTTTTCTTTTTATAGTCTGATACTGTGATGTCGCTTACATTTTTAAATTGGGAGGAGAGGTGCTGAACGCTACTGTAATCCATCATGTAAGCTATTTCAGAAAGGGTGTAGTTTTCTTCATCAATCAAGCCTTTGATGCGTTCTACCTTTACTTTGATGATGTATTTTTCCAGGGTAAGGGCTTCGTGTTTACGAAATTCACGGGAGATTTTATCGTAGCTCATATTGAGCATTTCTACCAGATAGTCGGATTTTTGTACGATAGAGCTGGTATTGTTCATATGGTAAATCAAATCAATTACCGTCTGTTTTATCTTGTCTATCAGGAGCTCATCATGCGATTTGGTAATGCAAAAACCATAGACACGGAGGGCTTCGTCAATGCTTTTAAGGGAAGTCGAAGCTGCGTCATAAAAAATCTCGGCTCTTCCCAGCTTTAAGCATTTAATCTCTTTTACTTGCTCCTTAAGAACCAGATTAACCAAGTGTTTGCAACTACTGGTAAGCATACCTTTGATATGTATGATCTCCGTTTTCAAGAATATGATTGTTTGTTTTAACAAATAACAGGAAAATTCTTGATAATAAAAAGTAGGCTATTGATCTTTTGAATTTCGCTACAGCGACTCTTTGATTACTAATCTGATATAATAGACAAGGTCTGTATCCCTTTTAGTGAGGTGTTTAGTGATGTAGGCTTTAAGTTAATTAAGCCTCGCCACTTCAAGCTCGGCTCAGTGCATCGCTCCGATACAAAATTCTTTATTCTTAACAATTATATTTATGCATTGTCTAAGTTTTGCTTTTTTTACAAATGGGCTCAGTATCTATCGTAACGACGTAAAGAACTATTATTCCTTGGTAAAATCTTGAATATTGAACCCGAAATTTTGAATTAATTCACCCGTGCACTAACAACCACCTCCAGCTTTTCAGTCACCACATCACCACTGGTCGTAATAATCTCCACCCACATAATGTAAGGCCCCATAGGGCTGCGGCTGCCGGAGCTGTCGGTGCCGTCCCAGTGGATGGCTGATGAGCTGCCTATGATGGCGTTATTGATGAGTTCGCGAACTACTATGCCGCGTTGGTTAAAGATCTGTACACGTATGGAGCCGCCTTCGTATTCATCGGCAATGGCTAAGGTCATATAGTCGTCGCTGCCATCGCCGTCAGGGGTAAAGACCTCGGGTTCTACGCTTATTTTCTTTTCTTCGTTGCTAGGTGCTGTTTGGGCTTTATATTGCGAATTTATTTTACCTGGAGTTCCATAATTATCTAAAGCAGATGCTGAGAACCAATTGGAAGCCTCGTTGCTTGTCAGAGACGGATTAATGCGTTCCAAAGCTACGCCACGTTCATCGTTTAGCAGGGGAGAGTGCCACTCATCGCTATAGCTGACTTCGTCCAGCAGGGTGGCATTATCCACTATAATAGCGACATTGCCTTCCTCATTGCCCAAAGATGGTAAAGAGCTGATTTCAATCATTTTTTCGTCCTCAATGTCGTATTGTTTCTGTAGCAGTTCAGCCTCGTCGGTAATGACCATAAAACTATAAGGTTCTAAAATGCGTGGAAGGTCTGCCAGGGCTTTTCCTGTTTCCCAAGCGCCATCTTGGTCCCGTTGAGTGATTTGCATTTTTGACAGGTCAAAAGGCACATCTGTTTTATTAAAAATCTCTACATATTCAGCTTGATCGCTTAGTGGATAGCACATTATTTCGTTAATGATAACCTCATTTGAGTCCGGTAAACGACAAATGGCGACTTGATGTTCACTTTTTTCTGACAGGTTACCACTCATGTCCGGAATGCCTTCTACAGTGATGTGGTACACTGTTTGGTCGCCCATAGGAGCATTGAGCCCCAGCATGGCTTGCGTGCTCAGCACCATATTACCCAGCGGTAAAATAGTGGAAACACTACGGTCATCAGAAACGCTGAAATACCCGGCATTTTTAAAGTTTTCCTTCATTATCGGTTCTGATATTTCCAGCATCAACCAGCTGTTATCCATAGCATAAAGGTGAAGTACGGCAGGAGGGGTATAGTCTGGATTATCGCCGGCTACACTGTTTTCTGCTCCCGGAGTACCACCGTTATCATTGTTGGAACTGGTCCAGTTGTCAGTTTGCGATGGATTATTAACGTCAATTCGTTCCAGAGAGAAACCACCGGCAGCTTTGAAATTATCACTGTGCCAGTCCTTTTGGTAATCTATAAAATCAATCAGATTACCGTGTTTACTCATCAGTTGCAGAGACATGCCGGAGTTGGTCAGGCTAGGAAAGGTGTTTATTATCAGGGTATTTATTTCCTCATCGAAGGCCGTCATGGCGCTATAGCTGCCTATTAGTAAGTATTCATCGGCCGACAATTGGTAGGCAGGGAAGGAGGTGGTGTCGTCTTCTTTCAAAATATACCAATCTTCCAAACTTAAGTCAAACCCTGTATTGTTATATATTTCAATGTATTCTGCTTCGGGTAATGAGCCTACCACAGGTTCCGGATCGGCCATTATTTCGTTGAATACCACATCACCCAATTCCGCATTAAAATAGGTAACAGTGCTGCTGAAGGGGGTAATCAGGTCCATATTAGCATCCTTCACACCAGATATTTGTAGTGAAACCGTTGTCCGGTTTTTGACTGCTTCGCCAAAGGTGGCAAGGTATTTATTTGATTGGTAAACAACAGACAATGGGTTTTTACCATCAAGCAGGATGTGTGATGTTTCAAAGCTTCCTGCCATTTTATTTAAAGTAATATACAGGTGGAGGCTGTCTTCCATACTTACCGCACTAACTTCAAAAGGGATATAGTAAGCTTTTACTGTAGTTTCAAAGGTGTTCTCTTTATTGTCTTTCACACTAAACGCGATCGTGAAGGTGTCACGTTCAGGAAAATCTTGTGTAAATGTGACTGTTGCAATATTATTGAAGATGTCAATACTTGAAGCATCAGTATTGTTGTATTTAACATAATTAGAAATAATATTTTCATTAAAAAATAGGGCTAAACTATTGCTTGATAGTACTTTTATAGAGTCAAGGGCAGGAGGGAGGTCGCAATTGCTTTCCCCCGGCGTTCCGCCATAAGGCGAACAAGAACTCTGAAAATTGTAAGCCTCGCTAGGATCCGTTGTGCTGATTCTGGCCAAAGAATAACCACCGTTTTTAGCTTCGGGACTATGCCAATCCTCTTCGTAAGCAATGGAATCGACGCGTATATTTTGGCTTGTTTTTAGTGCCAAGCTCATTCCGCTATTGAGCAAAGAAGGGAAACTGCTCAAGCCTATTTTTTGACTTACCGAAGGGAAAGAATCCAGATCTGAAGACTTAACAACGAGCAGGTAATTTTCACTTTCGATGATGACTTCCGGAAAGGTGTAGGTGTTATCATTTCTTTGGAAATACCAATCCTTCATCTGGATGGGGAAAGGGCTGTTGTTGTAGAGCTCTATGTACTCCGAATTGGGTAAAATATTAAGCACCGGAGAAGGGTCAGGCATTAGTTCGTTGAACACAATATCGCCCTCTTTGGGGATAAACCAAGAGAGTTCTGTCTGGTATGTTTTTAGGGTGTCACCGTAGATGTCCAAGATGTCTTTAATAAACAAATCATTGCTCGAAGGGTTGTCTACAGAACTGGAAAACCCTGCATAATAGTTGTTGTTTTCTTTGTATAACGAGGACGGATTTTCACCGTTTAGAAGGATGTTTTGAGCGGTGACAGAATTGCTTTCCTTGTTTAATGTAAAAGTCAATGTGTCAGGTGATAGTAGTTGTGCGAAGGAGACTACATAAGGTGTGTAGTAAATCTTCGCAGAGCCCGAAAGTGCATTGTCGCTGGTATCGGCCACGCTGAAAGTGATCAGGCTGCTGTCGTTCTCTGCAAAAGGAGAAGCAAAGGTTGATATGACTGTTTTTTTATCGACAAGCTTACTTAGAGCTTCCTCACTTTGGTAGGCAATAGAGTTCACATTGACTCGCTCGTTAAAGTAAAAACGGCATTTGTATTTGGTCAGCGCAATGACGGAATCGAGGCGGGGAGCTACGTTGTCACGGAAGGCTGTTCCGCTGATGCTAAAATCGGAGTAAATGAATTTGTCGGAACGGGTACTTGTATAGTTTGATTTGACGCCAAAATAAGACGATGTGAGGTAAGTTTCATCCTTAACATTTCCTTCCAAGACGTAGCCGGAATTGTCTGCATCGGAATACAAAAACCACTCGCCATTCTGCCGGGACACCTTAATTTTTATATCGACTTTGCTTAGGTCAACACGGTTGTCTAAACCGTCAATTATTTCAGTACTATTTTCACCATCTTGACGGTAAAGTGATACTTCGTCAGAGGTGTTTCCCAATTTTACATAATATCCATTTCCACTTAAATTGGCATTTTCTGAGACTAAAAAAATGGATGCATAATTGCTGCTCGAGGGATTAAAATCCATCTGAAGGCGAAATTCCCAGATAGCATCTTCGATGATATCAGATGTTTTTGAAAGATAAGCTGAGCCGGCATCCGAATCGTTCAGGTGCAAACTGTCGCCGTTAATAGTATACTTGTCAGTATCGCCCTGCCATTGGGCTGTGAGTGCCCAACTAAGTGCTAGAAAAAGGGTAGAAAGGATGATTCTCATCGGTGTATATATTAATTCACACAAATATAGAAGCAATCTTGGCAAATACCATCAGAGGAGAGAGAATTTTAATGGATATTTAATAAATAAGTGTTTTGTAAGTATCGCTGAGATACGCAGAGGAGCAGAGATACGCAGAGATTGTCTTTTTTTTCAACAATCATATAGACTGTTTTTATGACTATGCGCTAATTTACAGTAAAAAAGCCGTCCAGATAGATATCGGGACAGCTAAATAATAACTCAATACAAGATTACCTGCAAACTAGTGTATACTCATTTTATTTTTCAAAGCTTAGTACCATAACCTGATTTATATCAATTGATTATTAACATAAACTCAGCGTGTCTTTGCTCCTCAGCGTATCTCTGCGATACCATACGCATTATCATGCCAACTCACTCAACTCCAGCCACCGCATCTCTTTTTCTTCCAATTCTTCATTCACCTCACTCAATCGCTTGGCAGCATCAGTGATTTCTTCAGGACCTAAGGTGCCGGAGTTCAGGCTGTTTTCTATGTCTTTTTTTTCTTCTTCCAGAGCTTCCATTTCGGGTTCCAGAGCGGCAAACTCTTTCTGTTCCATATAGCTCAGCTTGCGCGGACGCTCTTTCACCTGTTTTTCCTTGACTTTGCTTTCTACTTTTTGTGCCTTTTTTTCTTCTTTGGCTTTCAGGGCTTTATTTTCCTGTAGTTGGCTATAGTTCCCCGGGAAATCGCGCACCTGTCCCTGACCTTCGAATACAAAGATATGTTCGGCCAGCTTGTCCATAAAGTAGCGGTCGTGCGATACGATAAGTAGGCAGCCGGCAAAAGTTTGCAGGTATTCTTCCAGCACGTTTAGGGTGAAAATATCCAGATCATTCGTCGGCTCATCGAGAATCAGGAAGTTCGGATTCTTCATCAGAACGGTAAGCAGGTAGAGGCGCTTTTTTTCACCACCACTCAGGCGTGCTACTTCTACGTGGTGCATCTCGTTAGGGAAGAGGAAGAAACGTAAAAACTGCGCTGCCGACATCGTGCGCCCATTGCCTAAGTTGATATCATCAGCAATATCAGAGATGACTTCCAGAACTTTTTTACTGTCGTCTATTTGTATGCCTTCTTGCTTAAAATAGCCATAAACAATGGTTTCACCAACCTCAATAGAGCCCGAATCAGCTTCTTTATGGCCTGTTATTATGTTAAGAAAAGTTGATTTTCCTGTACCATTATTGCCCACAATGCCTACTTTTTCGCCACGGGCAAATTTGTAAGTAAAGTCTTTTAGGATAACAAGTTCGTCAAAAGCCTTATGGACATTTTCCAGATTCAGGATGTTTTTACCCATGCGAGAAGCTTTGATATCCAGTTTTACTTCTTCTTCGCTAATGCTTTGAGACGCTTTTTCTTTCAGATCCTTGTAAGCATCCACCCGATATTTGGCCTTGGTACTACGGGCCGAAGGTGTACGGTTTATCCATTCCCTTTCTGTTTTCATCAGGCTGCGGGCTTTTTCTACTTCTTGCTTAAAGTTAGCAATACGCTCAGCCCGTTTTTCCAGAAAATAAGAATAGTTGCCGTGATAGGCGTAAAGTGTGCCATCGGTCAGTTCCATAATCTCATTACACACGCGATCCAGAAAATAACGGTCGTGTGTTACCATCAGCAACGTTGCTTTCGATTTTTGCAGGTATTTTTCCAGCCATTCCACCATATCCAGGTCCAGGTGGTTGGTGGGCTCATCCAGAATCAGAAAATCAGGCTCATTAATCAAGAGGTTAGCCAGTGCTACCCGTTTGCGCTGACCACCGGACAATTCCTTGATAGGCTGATCGTAGCGTATAATCTTAAGTTCAGAAAGAATTTGTTTGATGCGCAATTCATAATCCCAGGCACCGAGATGATCCATTTTGGTAATCAAATCGCCTAAGGCTTCTTGATCGCCGGATTCTAAAGCTTCCTCGTAGGCACGGATGACTTCCACTTCTTCGTTATCTGAAGAAAAGACAGCTTCTATCACCGTTTGTGTATTATCCAATTCCGGTTCCTGAGGTAAATAACCCACTCTGATGTCTTTACGGTAGGTGACAGAGCCTTCCAACGAAGGGGTAACTTGTGCTAATATGTTAAGTAGAGTCGTTTTTCCGGCACCGTTTTTAGCGATTAATGCCACTTTTTGCCCTTCGGAAATACCAAAAGTCAAATCGTCAAACAGTACGGTTTCGCCCCAGTTGTGGCTTAAGTTCTCTACAGAGAGGTAATTTATCATTGATTTAAAAATTAATAGTTAAAAGTTCGGCCCGATGCCTGAGTTTTTTCCGAATGAAAAGAGGAAAAAGTATCGAAGGCGGTGGGGCGAAGTTAACCGCTCACTGAGTGTTTTGCTTGTAAAAGCAAAATGTATCGAAGTGAAGCGGGTATTCAAAATTTGGCCTAAAGGCCATTCAAGATTCTAAGTTGGGTACAAAGATAATCAAAGCTTGTAGGGAAACCATATTTTAAAAAAAGGTAGCAGGGTAACAAGGTGATAGGGTTGCAGGGCTGCAGCCCGGTGGCTGACCGCTATAGCTTAATGCGAACGCGGTCAGGCATCCGTCATCCGTCTTCCGTCTTCCAACTTTTTCCTACCTTTGTTGCCTAAACCTAAAAATCTAAAGAAAATGGCTAATCAAGTATGGATATGTCCAAAATGTGCTAACACGAGTTATGAAACTGATGAATTCCGCGCTACAGGCGGGGCATTTGCAAAAGTGTTTGATGTTCAGAATAAGAAATTTGCAACGGTGAGTTGTACACAGTGTGGTTTTACTGAGCTGTATAAGCGTAAAACATCTGCTCTGGGTAATGTGTTTGATTTCTTTACGAACTAGAGAGATTAAGACTTTGTTTGAAATATAAAGGCTTCTTTGGGTGTACTCTGGGGGCCTTTTTTATTAGAGGGGGATTTGTCGTAGACACGTTTTTTTTGTAAGTAGTCTATTGTTTCTCAAGTATGTCCTTTATCCACTCCAATATTTTTTCATTAGCTTCTATCATATGTTGAGTGCTTTGGCTTCGGTGCCATTCCATGATTCTGTCTTGATGATAAAATGGCTCGGGGGTGATGTTTTCATTCTCGAGGGAAGCAAGAAGCAGTGCCATCTCTGGATGTGTGTCAATGGCTATGGTAAGTTTTGATTTCAGAATGTTATATTCTTTTATTTGCTCGTTTATTGTTTTTGTATAGCCTTGGTGTTGGAAATCTTTGGCTATGGTATTTGCTAGAACCTTACGAATTTCACGGCCACTGCCGCCATTGTTGGTAGGCGGTTCATACGCCAATAACATGGCGATGGTGGGTGCCAAGTCAGTATGTTCAAAATAAGGAAGAGTCCTGCCTTTAGCTATGCCTTTTCCAGCGAAAATCATTGGTGTCACCCAGCTGTCTTCATCCAGCATAGCGTGCCAACCGATCTTGCTCTGTCCGTGGTCGGAAGTTATAATCAATACACTGCTCTCCCATTTGTCGCTTTTTTTTAGGTAAGAGACTAGCTCTCCCAGTAGTTTGTCGGCGTTTTCAATGCTTTGGATGTAGGGCGAATCTTTGCCATATATATCACGATAGTAGCTTTCCTTGGGATCACAAGTAGACACAGACCTGCCGTGCTCACCGGGCAGTTGGAGGTGAATTCGTATAAAGCTTGGATCTTCCTTTTGTAATACTTTGATGGATTTTTGCATAACCTCTTCGTCACTCAAGCTCCCGTCCATCAAGAGAATGTCAAAGCCACGGGCAACCGATTTGTAGGCTTGGGTATTGACCACAAAAGCTGTTTTTTTGTTTTCAGGAGCCATTTCCTGTAGGTATTTATTGTCCGGAGAGATAAAAATGCTACCACTGTGCAGTACGGGATTGGGAAACGAACAGCTATTGTATTGACTATAATCACCTATGGTAGGGTGATGGGGGATAAGAACGTATGATTTTTGGATGTAAGTGCCATGGTCTTTCAAGGAATTGAAATGAGGCATCGATATTTTATCAGGAGCTTGCCAGTGTAAGCCATCGATGGTGAATAGTATCACACGTTTGGTATCTTGTGCGTTTGACTGAAATATGCAGAACATACAGATAATGATGATAAAGTGTGTTAGGGTTTTCATTCTGATGGATTTAATTGATACTGTCCTTGTCGTATTTCTGATTCAATAATTTATATACCTCACTGCCTGCCAATAAAAAAGCCCCGGTACCATACAGTTCGGTGTCGTCTTCTGAGACTTGGTCAGGCCCCACGCCTACGCGTTGCACATAGCCCAGTTTGCCATCTTTTTGTACTGCATCGCAGAGCGTTTTCCAGGCCAGAAATGTAGCCTCTTCATATTGTTCACGTTTCAGCAGGCCATTATTGATGCCCCAAGCATAAGCATAACAAAAGAATGCCGTGCCGCTGGTTTCTTTGGTTTTAAATTCTTCTTTGTCCAGCAGGCTAGAGTACCAGTAGCCTTCCTCTGACTGCAATTTTAATAAGCTGGCAGACATTTGCTTAAATATGCCTTCATAAAAAGCTCTGTCCTTATAGTCTTGGGGCATCGATTCTAATACGCGAACCAATCCGCCCATCACCCAGCCGTTGCCTCTGGACCAAAAGACTTTTTTTTCTTGCTTTGTTTTAGCGTCAAAATAGCTATCGTCTCTATAAAAAAGATCCTCATCCCTATCGTACAGGTATTTGTAAGTGTACTTCCACAGTCGGTTCATCTCGTCGATGTATTTGCTGTCACCGGAGGCCTCGCTCATTAGGGCAAAGGCTGGTGGAGCCATAAATAGCGCATCGCACCAGCTCCACCAGTTCAGGCGGTGAGGGTTGTCTACCCATTTTAGGTTGATCTTTTTCGGACGGCGATAAAAGGCCATATCCATCACGTATTGCGTTTTATCAATCATACGGTCTTGCTCCTCTATCATATAGAGCTTGATGTAGGTTTGCGCTATGGTGAAGTTATCGGCTAGGTAGGGGTGTGGTTTTAGTTCCCAGTCATTGCTTTCGCCCATTTGGAGCATATTGTCTAAGTATTTCTCATGGGGCTTCAATTCGTAAAAAGCCATTAGTCCGGTGTAGAAGGTTCCGTACTCCCAGGCCCATGTCTCTTTCTCCGAAGGATTATCAAGTTGCCAGTCGGCCACTTTTCCCATTGTTTTTAGAGCTTTATTGGCTTTGTTACATCCGACTGATGATTGCAAAACAAATAGCGAGAGAATAAAGGGAATGCTGAGGCGAAAAATAGGGTTCATATTTTATAGGGTGTGTTTTTTTTGTTTGATTCAAAATTTAGATCCACAGGGTGATACCGAGCGTTTGGGATTATAGTAGCCCCGTGTTCCGCTTGCTGCCAAAGCTTTACAGGCTGTATGAAAATGAACATTTCAATAGCATGGGTATTTATGTCCGTGAAACATGAGGCGCTAACAAACGACGGGCTTTAGCCCATATTTTAAATAATTTGGGCTAAAGCCCATTTTCAGGACACGCCACAAAACTAAGGTATAAATGTCGTAGCAACTGATTTTACACAGTCTGTTTAGCGGAGAAGCTATCACGGGGTAAAATAACATAAGTAAAGAAACGCGTATTGTGATTTTCTTGTAAATAGGTATACTTATAAATCATCCCCCCCCAAGTAACAACATAAAAGGCAGGGAGGCACACTGTAGGTCTGCTTTTCCTGCCTTCTATTATAATCTATGGTTTCAATTATTTGATCATAACTTTTTGCGTGTGCATATGGCCATCAGTACAGCTTAGGCTGATAAAGTACATGCCTTGGCTTAGTTGGCTAACATCTATGGCGGATGTGTTGCTGCTACTGTGCACTTCTTGTCCGCTGAGGTTTCTAAGCGTAACGCGTGCAATACTTCTTGTAGATTGAATTCGAAGCGTATTCTGTGTCGGGTTAGGATATACTGAGAATTCATTAACACTCACTTCTTTTTCCAATCCTGTCACGGTATCGCAGTCTGATTTGTCCACCCATACTGGAGTGCCGCTTACGGTGTGGTTCACATTGGTGTCTACTTCATCAGATACGGTGGTGCCGGATCCTTCGTTGAAACGGATGTAGTGTACCAGACCTGTAGTGTTTGTGGTTACGCACATGTTGGTGGTTATTTCGCTAGCCTCTAGTGCTCTGCTCCACATACGGAATTCGTCCAATTCACCGTTGAAGTTGTAAGATTCGCTACCTTGATTGCTTGTGCGTGTTAGGGCTCCGATTGTGTATCTATCCCAGTCTTCAGTTGATCTGGTATAGCTACCTGTGTTGTTCTCTACTCCGTTGATATATAGGGTGAGGTTTGTTGTGCCATTGTCGTCTTTACCTACGTAAGCAATATGGTTCCACTCGCCTCCTTCTTTGAATAGATTGTTACCGGTAGAGGATATTTGTGTGTTAGCATTCCCAATATAGGAACGAAAATGTAATTTTCCACCAGATCCAAATATGCGAATCATATCGTTGTTGCTATTTATACCTTCGCAATAAATCATGTCACAAGAAGCATCATCTGATCTTACCCAAAATTCGATAGTGTAATCAGGATTGCTTTCTATTAGGGTGTTAGTTTTCGCAATATTGATGTGATTGTTGGTGCCGTCAAACTGGATAGCTTTGTTTTGTGCTGTAGCGGCAAGGCTAATGCTTATCGTAAGCAAAGTGATAAGATAAAGTTTAGTCTTTTTCATAGTAGTATTTTTTAATAATTTATATAATGAGTTACGTTACCGCAAAGGTAGTGGGTTTTTTGAAAATACAAATAATTTGGACGTTATTTTTGAAAATAAATTTGCGTTATTAGCTTAAGTGGTTTATGCAGAGTTAAATAGGAGGCTTTGTGTTTGTTGGAGATTGGGTGTGATTGTGGTGAGGGATGTGGATATAGATGGTGATCTATTATATATATGTGTGATGTGTATGCATCATTTTCGGATTGGCAGGTGTATATGTTCCATTCATATTTTAATTTCTTTTGTAAAATATTTAGTTTGTTAAAGTGTTTGAAATATAGCTATATGAGTTGTTTTTATTGATTTTTTCACGAAAATTGTTGTCTTGTTTTTTTGTGAAATAATTGCAGGTTTGAGAAAATAGATTACTTTTGCGGTAACGTAACTCAAAAATAATGTGCGTAGCATTGTTTTTTTTATATAAAGAGGGAGTGGATGCTTTGGGTTATTTGCTTAATTTGTATAGTTGAAATCATCCGTGTGTTTTGACGATCAATTTGAAACCATATATTATGATAAACCTTTTATTGATGTATATAGCTACAGTTAATGTCGGGTGTCTGACAATGAAAAGATGTGCACTAGTATTTTTTCTAATAGTCGGCTGTGTAAGTTTGCAGGCTCAGAGTCAGATCCTCACCGGAGTAATCACTGACGCTAATGAAGAGCCGTTGTTTGGGGTAAATGTGATACAGCGCGGCACCTCTAATGGTACCATTAGTGATATGGAGGGCAAGTACAGTGTAGAGGTGGCACCCGGTGCTGTACTGGTATTTTCGCTGATAGGTATGGAAACGCAGGAAGTCACTTACGAAGGTCAGACAACGCTTAGTATAGTAATGCAAGAAGGCGCTATTGGTTTGGACGAAGTGGTGGCTGTGGGCTATGGTATACAGAAAAAGAGCCACCTTACCGGAGCCATTGCTAAGATAGAAGGCGAGAAGATAGCCGAAGCGCCTGTGGCCAATATAGATGAAGCCTTGCGCGGACGTGTGGCCGGTATGCAGGTGCGTAATACTACCGGTCAGGTGGGAGATGCACAAGAGGTGGTGATACGTGGTATTGCCTCGGTGAATGCCAGCAACTCACCACTGGTGGTGATCGACGGCGTGCCTATGCCCGATATGGAACTTTCGGCCGTGGCTGCTGAAGATATTGCTTCGATAGAGGTGCTCAAGGATGCTGCTTCTACGGCTATTTACGGTTCGCGTGGAGCCTCTGGTGTGATCCTTATTACCACCAAATCGGGCGGCGATAAGATAAAGACCAACTACAGCTTTCGTAT
>DHQI01000120.1:710-22001 GCA_002408065.1 Bacteroidales bacterium UBA5342 | reverse complement strand
GACCAACTACAGCTTTCGTATGCAAGAGGGCTTTAAGCAGCAAATATATGAATACGACGTTTATAACCAATTTGATTTTAACGTGGCCAAGTTGAGTAAATTACAAATGGCTTGGGAAACACCGTTTTTGGAGCTAGGCATCACGCCCGGGAGTCATTTTGATGCGGATGGTAAGCCGCTGCCAAATCCTGATGGTGTGTTGTATCCTACTATGGACAGTTACTTGCTGGGCAATGCTACAGAACGTACAAAAACGATGGTGGCTATGGAATCGGGCACGCACAATTGGTTGGACGATATGGCCCGGGATAATCCTCATTTCAGACAATACAGCCTGACGGCTCAGGGCGGTAGTAAGCGTGTAGGATTCTACATCTCGGGTAACTATCAGAACAACGAAGGCGTAATGAAGGATAACAGCTACGAGCGTTTGTATCTCAGAGCTAAGCTTAACGCAAAACTGTCAGAAAACGTGGAGCTAGGCATCAATGTAACACCGCAATACATTACGCAAGAAAAATCGACAGCCAATTTTCAATTGGGACTCCCTTACGACAATTTTATGCCGATTTATCACAACGAATTTACCCGTTTTTTAACACGTAGCACCTACAATATTGGGGATTATACCCGCTCTTTGCACTTTGATACCGGTACACCTACTTTGACGTGGGAGCAGTACGAAGCCTGGAAAGAGGGTAAACTCGACGCCATTCCTGATGGTAATCCTACAGCGCGTTTATCTAACAGTTCTAGTACCAACCCTATTTCTAAACAGCAGGAGAGAAGCAATACTTACGATGAATTTCGCATTTCAGCTTTTATGTCTTTGAAGTGGGACATCACTAAGAAATTGTATTTTAATACTACAGCTAACAGTTATTACAAAACGGTAGAGAATAACATTACCGAAACTGAATACTACAACCGCTACGAAAACCGCAAGGCTAGCAACTATATCCGCAGCATTAGCTTGTTTACCAATGAGAATACGTTGAATTTTAAAGATAAAATAGGTGACCACGGCATCACGGCATTGGCTGGTTTTACTGAGGAAATCACCAATTACAATTACCACCGTATAGTGGGCTCAAACATCCCTAAAGGTATGCCGCTCACGCTAAATAATGCCACACTGATATCGCAGGATGGCGACGAGACCTTTGCTTATCCTGAAATGGAAGTGCTGCTTTCGGCCTTGTTCCGTGTGATGTATGACTACAAGGGCCGTTACCTCTTCTCAGGTAGTGTGCGTGCCGATGGCAGCTCTATTTTTGCAGAGGGAAAACGCTGGGGGTATTTTCCTTCTTTGTCGGCCGGATGGCGTCTGAGTGAAGAGCCACTGATGGACGATGTAGAATGGTTGTCGAATCTGAAGCTACGCACCAGCTATGGTCTTTCGGGTAACAATAGCATTGCTAAATATTCTTACCTCGATCGATTGGTGGCGCGGAATTATTCCGATGCCGAGGGACAAGTGATTGCTGGTTTAGGCTCTCAAAACCTGTCGAAAAGCAACCCCGATATCACTTGGGAAAAGACGAATCAGGTGAATGCAGGTCTCGACATTGGTATTCTGAAAAATAGAGTGACACTTAACCTGGATTGTTACTATACCCTTACGGATGATTTATTGCTACAGCAGACTATGCCTGTGAGCACGGGTTTTCAAAGTGTGTGGCAAAATGTAGGGCGCATCAAAAATCAAGGTGTGGAAATGCTGGTCAACATTGTTAACATTGACAAAAAAGACCTCTATTGGGGAATGAATTTCAACTTCTCGCAAAATCAGAATAAAGTCATCGACTTTGGCGGACAGTACCAGATGTTCTCCTACGGTAAGCGTGCCAATGAGTACCTGATGCAAGTGGGGCTGCCGGTGTCCAACATTTATGGGTGGAAAACCGACGGTATATTCAACAGTTTGGAAGAACTCAATAATTCACCTCATAGTGACGACGATATAGTAGGCTCATTGCGCCGTGTAGATCTGGATGGCGATGGCAAAATAACCGAAGCCGACAAAACTATTATTGGTAATCCGGTGCCGAAACTCAACTGGGGCTTTGGTCACGAATTTAAGTACAAAGGCTTCGATGTGTCCTTGTTGTTCGAAGGTTTGCATGATTTTGACATTTACAACTTGGACTATTACAACGCAGCTATGCGCGACAACATAGGCGAATTGTACAAAGATGCTTATGTGGACGAATTTCACGGCAGTAAGCCCACAGCCTGGGGCGGTGTGAAATGGGAATACACCGATCACATCCTTTACGATGGCTCCTACATTGCTTTACGTAACCTGTCTTTGGGTTATACCTTGAATAAGAAAACGCTTGATCGTTTGCCTTTTACCCGAGTGCGCGTTTATTTCTCAGCGGCCAATTTGTACCATTATATCTATGGCGACTATTGCGGTATCAATCCTGAATTTAAGGATGCTTATCACAATAGCGTGTTGAAAGGCGGTGAGCAGTCGTACACATTACCACTCGAGCGTACATTCACCTTTGGTTTAGACCTGAAATTCTAATTGATGAGAACTAAGACTATGATGATAAAGAATAACATACGGATACTTATTTTAGCATTGGCTGCCGTTCTGTTGAGTTCGTGCGAAAGCCTTTTCGAAAAAGCTTCTATGCCAGAGTGTTTTACCCCGGGCGAAGCCTTTTACAATAATGCTGATGAAATTAACCTTGGCATAGTGGGCTGTTATAACGGCTTGCAAGCGCCTTTGAATACTGAATTTTTCCTGACAGAAGTGCGTTCAGACAATGCTAAAGCCACGCCATCGGCCAGTTACGAGTCGGTACAGATGATCTGTCACCTGGACGGTTTCTTTCCTCAATCGAGCAATAATTACATCGAGGATTATTGGAGCGATACTTACGCCAACATCCAAAACATCAATACCGTGATAGACCAAATAGACGTGGTGACGGACGATGAGCTGAAAAGACATTTCAAAGGCGAATTGATGATGCTACGTGCTTATCATTACTTTAATTTGGTAAGACTTTTCGGGCCATTGCCTATTTATGAATCGCCTACCAAGGTCAGTGAGTTGGATGACTATTTTATCAAAACACGCAGCTCTGTAGATGAGGTGTATGTCTTGATCGAGAGCGATCTGAAATATGCTGCTGCCAACCTTGCGGATGAGCCACACAATAAAGAAGCCGGACGCGTAACCTCTTGGGCTGCCAAGGCGCTTTTAGGACGTGTGTACCTTACCGAAGAAAAATACACCGAAGCCGAACTCTATTTGTCTGATGTCTACACCAAATCAGGTCACGAGTTGGAGGCTGATTATAGCAATGTTTTCACGGAAGAGGAGAGCAAAGAACTACTGTTTTACGTACGCTATGCCGCTAATATGGGCAATATCGGTTCGCCTTTTGCAAACTATTTTGCGCCTATCAAGAGTGTGAATGCTGTAGTGCAGGGCGATGGTAAGGGATACAATTATCCTACCGACGATTTGATTTATACCTTTCAGGAACGTCAAGATCCGCGAGGGGACAGTGTGAGTTTCAAAACCTCTTTTCTTAATGAATCTGGCGCTGAGATTGACCACCTTTCCGGTGGGGCTTATTGTCTGAAGTATTTGTCACAGCCGGAGTTGGTTTTCGATGCTGAAAATGATTTTCCGGTCTTACGCTTTGCTGATGTGATACTAATGTTAGCGGAGGTAAAGAATGAGTTGGAAGGTCCGGCTGCAGCAGCGCCTTATCTGAATGAGGTAAGAGCCCGTGCCGGAGTAAATCCTTATTTGGATGTGACTACGCGTTCGGCTTTTAAAGATACCTTACTACTAGAGCGTCGCTTGGAATTTTCTTTCGAAAACCTGCGTTGGTTTGATATGATACGTTTCGGAAAGGCGGAAGAGATTATGTCGGCTCACTTTGGCAACTCGGCTACAGATGCCGAGTACTTAGACCCAACAGAGGTGGATGGTAAAGCGCAAGTGCAAAACTTTTTGCCATTGGGTACTGATCGTCTTTTGCTGCTCATTCCTGAAAGGGAGATAAAGGCGAATCCTAATATGACGCAAAACATCTACAAGTAGTGACTCTTAGAAATTCAACAGTTGAGTTCTTATATATCTGGATAATATGAAAAAGATAATAGCGAATATAGTTTTGATTTTAATGGTAGTAACGGCTTGTAACGATGAGCTGTCTTACACGCTGGTCAGTGAAAAATCTTTCGATAGCTTTAGTGCGGCATTGGAGGCTAACAAGCAAATGCCATCGCAAAAGATGCAGCTCAATGGCGAATCTTTGTCCTTGCTGCACACAGCTACTCTTGTGGGACAGTCGGGGGAGTATTTGGCCCTGCACATCTCCGCCATCTTATCCGATCAGGAAGCTGAGTTGATGGTGCCGGTGGATTCTTTGGGGATGGTGCAATACGACCAAACGTATAGCTTGATGCTGGGTTTGAGACAAAGCGATGCGGCCGATACATTTAAGATTAAAGATGCCATCAGTTTCTTTCACCTAACGCCAGAGCCTTACAGCAACATCATTGACACCATTAATGTGAAAAGTGAGTTCGAAATAGCTGGGAAAGACATTCTTGGCATCACTAAAGTATTAGTGACTGACATCGAAAACAATGTGCAGCGCGAAATCAGCGATTTTACTAAAACTAACAAAGCACTCTCTTTTCCCTTTCCCCCATTTTATGGTAATTTTTCAAGTGTGAAATACTACTATTACGACCAGCAAGGGCAGGAGCAAGAGGTCTTATTTGCCGAGAGCATTCGTGTGATAAAAGAAGGCGTGCTGATAGGTAATAGCTTGGACGGTTTATTATTTTCGCCGCGCAGTGTATTGCGGATAGAGAATGGCGGTGCTCAGAATCTTGACTTGGTGGACGAAGTAAGTTTCCTGGAAAACGGTGTAGAGTACAGCAGCGAAATCATTAAGCAAGAAGAAAAAAGCCTCTTTGTGGTGGTGCCGCAGGAGTTGATGACTTCTACAACTACGGTCGTGCGTCTGAAATATTACGAATCGGCATTGCACGCTGATGCTACTATCAACATTATAGTGCCGGACGAATTGCCTGCTGTGACTACGATAAATGATTATAGCAATGGTAAAGACGACGACCTACTCAGCTTTTCGGCCGGGAGTTGGTTCCATTATAGCGGTAGCAATATGGGCAATGTGAAAGAGTGTTATCTGATTGATGAATATGGTAACGAGATGCAAGCTTTGGTAGATGCATCGTCTACGGCTTCCAATTTAGTGTTGCAAATGCCTTTTGTGGTCAATACCGGCAATTTTGTCAAGAGCCGAATGGTGTACAAAGATGCCTCGGGTGTGGCTTACGATTATGTGGTGAATGCCAAGGTGAAGGTGGTAGGTAATCCGCTTTCTTTCATCTTTTTTGACGAAGGCGATGAACACAAAACCGTGTGGAAAGACACCAACGATGGTGCTACCGGTTATTATGACGCTGCTGGCAATCCTATACCTATGGTTTTCAACCCCGGTGCTGAGGCCGGTAATCCTGCACCTTCCGGTGGACTTTATATGGGTTTCAGATGGAACCCTACAGGTGGCATTCAGGGGACTGCAATTAAATCGTATATGTTTTATGCGCGTTTTCGCCATTCTACAGCAGATGACCCTTTGGGGTTCTCAAACGATCAAAAATACCTGTATTTCTACTACAAAACAGGCCAAGCTGCACCGCCACGCTTGTATCTGACACTATATAATAATGGCGCTAACAACGGTGTGCCGTCGATTTCTATCAATGATTTTTCTACCGAGGACATTTCGGATTATCCTAAAAAGGACGGTTGGCTACTGTGTGGTCTTGATCTGTCAAAAGTAGACATGAAAGATGGTGGCTTGGCAGGTATGCGAGCTATTCGCTTTGCTTGGCTCAAATTTACCGAAGAAACGCCCGATTGCGAAGGTTTTATGGACCGCTTGATGATTACTGATCGTGAGATGTCGGGTGTGTATATGCTTAATTAGGTGGTGGCTAAAGAATGATTATAGCTTTTTGAAAGAAAATTGAAATTTGAAAATAGAAATTTGAGTGTGTCAATATACCAGTTTTCAATTTCAAATTTCTCAGCTAAATAGATATTAATACTCAATTGTTTCAATTCTAAAAGAAAGACAATGATGCGATTACTGAAATTTTTACCACTATTAATTTTATTCGTCAGCTGCGAAGATGATAAGCCAGAGGTGGAAATACCCGTACTACCGGAGACTTTACCTACTGAAGGTTTGGTGGCGTATTATCCGCTGGATGGCAACACCATTGATTTGTCAGACAATGGCTTGGATGCTGACTTTTGCAACGCCGTGCCGGAAGTAGACCGTCATGGAGCAGAGGAGGGCTGTTATATGTTTAACGGCACAGACCAATACATAGAAGTGGCCGATGCAGATGCTCTCAGCATAGCCACTACAGGCCAAATGAGCATCTCGGTGTGGATACGTCCCGATGTTTACAACTTCCCGAATACCGAAGGCAATGGCTATGTGCATTGGTTAGGAAAAGGTGAGAATAATGCACACGAATGGCTGATGCGTATGTATAACCTAAGTTCTGAACGTCCCAATCGTATATCCGGCTATGTTTTTAATCTTTCGGGCGGTTTAGGTTCCGGCAGTTATACCGAGGAAATTATAGTAACCGGCGACTGGATTCATTTGGTACTCGTGTATGACTACCCAGCTAATGCCATCAAGATTTATAAAAATGCGGTACTTAAGGATGAGGACATGTTTACTGACTATGAGGTTATACCCGAAAATGGCCTGGCGCCAATGCGTATAGGTACGCGTGATTTCAAAAGCTATTTCGAAGGCGCTATCGACGATCTGTGTATCTATAATCGCGAGTTGACCGAAAGTGAGATAAATACCTTGTTTACGCTTGATTAATAAAATAATGAAAATGAAGAATATATATTTGCTTGCACTGCTTCTGGGCTTGGCCATGCTAACAATGAGTTGCGAAGGTTCGGACGATGACAAAATGAAGATTGATTATCCGGCTACTTATGAAGACTTAGTCAAGGTTTTGCACCAATCGGTAGATTTTACGGCTATTTCTAACCCCGATACGCTCACTTATAGTTACGATGCTGACGGTCGCGTGGTGAAATCTGTCTCTTCGCGGAACAATTACGAATGGATTTATACCTACAACGGCGATCATAGCTTGGAAGGGGTAGAGCAGCGTGCTTTGGGGGTATCTAATTGGATGGAAAAGAGGGCGTACGCCTACGGCTTAGGGCAAGTTCTGGTGCTTGCGCAATATACTACGGCCGGTAGCAGAGATAGCCTCGTATGGGCGCTCAGTGGCGATAAGGCTGTTTCGTGTCAGGCTTTTACCATAAAGAACAATGTGGTAACAGGCGAAACCTTGACAGAATATGAATGGTCGGGCGAAAACCTTGTGACAACAAGCCGATACAATAAAATCGATTTCACCACCTCATTCGACAAATTTCAGGATTTTCCTGCCGAAATGGAAAAGACTTTGGAACAAGTGGCCGATTTCTACAACCTGATATTGAAAGCTGAGGGAGAACCTTACTATTTGGAACAAGAAAACGTGTACCAGTCATACAATGATGTTATTAATGTTGAGCGCTATACCACGGCGCATTACCCTGTGACTATGGCGCAACAAGTACCCGAGGTGATTGTTCGCTATAGTTATGACGATGAAAAACGCAAATACACCGAAGCTATAGGCTATACCACTTGCAATAAAGATGCAAAGGGCTACCCGGAAAGAGTAATTACCGGAGGGGCAGGTGTGCATAAGAGAGATTTTATTTATCAATAAGGCTCTGTCAGTATGAAAAAAACAGAACGAATACAAGCGATTGATATCCTCCGTGGCCTCACAGTGGCTGGTATGATATTGGTGAATCAACCTGGAAGCTGGAAATACAAATACGCCCAACTAAAACATGCGGCATGGGATGGCTGTACCCTTACTGATCTGATTTTTCCATTTTTCCTGTTTATCATAGGCGCTTCGATGTGGTTTTCTTTTCAGAAAACGAAAGAACTGCCTTATCCCGATCGTTTCATCAAAATATTGCGCCGTTCTGTAGTCATATTCCTTTTGGGGTTAACGCTCAATATTGCTTCGCAGTATATGTCTTTGGGCGAGGTCGTTTGGGCTAAGCTTAGGATCACTGGCGTGCTACAACGCATTGCTATTTGCTATCTCATAGGAGCTGTCTTGTGTGTCTTTTTTCAGCCTAAAACGCTGATGTGGATTTCAGGCGGTATTCTGCTTGCTTATTGGGGTTTGAGCTGGGGCTTCGGCGGTGCTGATCCTTTTACACCCGAATCAGGCATTGTAGGAAAGATAGACCGAGCACTTTTGGGAGCTAATCATTTACGATCAGGTTATCCGGTGGATTCGTCCAGTTTCTTTGCCTCCATTCCGGCTACGGTGCACCTCCTTTGGGGCTACCTCTGTGGGCGACTGATAGCACAGACGCCTGATCGCATCGTTTTGGTAAAAAAAATCGGACTTATCGGATTGGTAGCTATGACAGTAGCATTATTGTGGAATTTAATTTTGCCGTTTAACAAAAGCCTATGGTCCAGCTCTTATGTGCTATACACCAATGGTATTGCCTTGGTCTTTTTAGGATTGATGATATGGCTGGTGGATGTGAAAAAGAAAAAAAAATGGGCCTCACCCTTTCTTGATTTTGGCCTCAATCCGCTGGCTATTTATTTCTTATCGGAATTTATGGGCGGTTTATTGTCCAAGGTCATCAAGGTATCAGTCAACGGCGAAATGATGTCTTTCCGCAACTGGGCGTTTGGCGAAGTGTTATCGCCGGTGTTGGGTGGCTACAATGCTTCTTTGGTTTATGCACTGCTGGTTGTGTTGTTTTGGTGGGGCGTAGCTTACTTGATGAATAAAAATAGAATTTACATAAAAATATAAAATCATAAGGATGAAAATGAAACAGTTTATACTAGCACTTGTGCTTTCGGCGTGGTGCTTGGGAGTTTTGGCTCAGGCGGATAAAAAAGACTTTGAAGTTAAAGGCTTTCACCTTGACTTGCGTATTCAAGTGATGAAGCCGGAGGCTCTGAAAGCCTTTGCAAAGGAGCTTTCGGACTTTGGCGTTAATACCTTGGTGATGGAATGGGAGGGAAGCTTCCCTTTCGAATCACATCCGCTTATTGCTAACAAAAACAGCTATACCAAGGCGGAAATTAGGGACTTTGTGAGTTATTGCGAAAGCTTAGGAATAGATGTGATACCACTGCAGCAAACCCTGGGGCACATGGAGTACGTATTGCGCTATGCTCGATATGCCAAGCAGCGCGAAGACCGCAAAGATGTATCACAAATATGTCCGTCTCAGCCTAAGCTCAACAAGGCACTTTTGACCGATCTGATTACAGAAATGGCAGAGCTGCATCCGTCTAAATACTTCCATATAGGTGGCGATGAGGCTTATTTATTTGGCCATTGCAAGCACTGTAGTGCTAAGGTAGAGGAACATGGCAAAGCCAAACTGCTGGCCGAGCACTTGAAAATGGTGTGTGACATCGTAGTATCCTTGGGCAAAGTGCCGGTACTATGGGCCGATGTGGCTAATAAATACCCTGAGGAGTTGCACCAATTGCCCAAAGAGACCGTGTTTGTGGTGTGGAATTACGGCTGGGCATTGGACCGCTTTGGCGATCCTGCTAAGTTGGTCGACTTGGGTTTCGAGGTGTGGGGCGCTCCTTCTTTGCGTAGTAATCCGGACAACTATTACCTGACGCGGTGGAATTACCATCTCGAGAATAACCGCGACTTTATACCTCTGTGTCGTGAGAGTGGCTATAATGGTATATTAATGACATCGTGGTCTACTTCAGGTATTTATTCTGCAATTTTTGAGGATAAACAAACCATCATAGACCTTATTGCTTTGCGCAATGTGTATCCTATTTCTGGTTTTAGAATATTGCTTGCAGCTTATGCACAGAGTATGAATAGTAGCGTGGCTTTAGACATTGAAAAATTCATTGCTGGTTATTGTGACGAGCGTTTTGGCTTTACCGAAAGTCAGAGTGCCGAATTCTGGATAGCGCTGCAAGGCGCGCCTTATGAGGTGATAGATGCCCGTGTGGACAAGCAAAAAGACCTTACTGTAGAACATATGTGGGAAGGTGCACAGCAGAACCAGACAACAATGCACACCCTTAAGCCAAAGACTAATAAAGAAGAATTTGCTCACTTTGTGCTAATGAACGATATCCGCGAAAACTATTTGGCCTTTAAAGTGGTAGAAGCCAGAGTTAACCATCCAGGCTTTACTTTAGCCGAAAGAGAAGAAGTATTGGAAGACATTGAAACCATATTGGCCAAAGACCGAAAGATTTCGAAACAATTTTGTCGCCTAAATAAAGACTTGTTGTACAAGTCAGACATTGAGGTGGAGAATACTTTACGCACCAAACGCGTGCTTTTACTTAAAAGGCAATTAGAAAAAGAAAGAAAATAATAAACAATAGCAACTATGAAACTTGATCAATTAGATTTTATTGTCATCTCTGCCTTCTTTGTGTTAATGGTAGGCATAGGGATATGGGCTCATTTCAAAAATAAGAATTCAGAAGATTATTATACCGGCGGCGGCAAAGTGCCCTGGTGGCTCTCGGGCATATCGCACCATGTCGCTGGCTATAGCGGGGCGGTGTTTGTAGCCTATGCGGCATTGGCTTATACACATGGTATTTCCATCTATTTTTGGTGGGCGCTAACTGTAGCTATTGCGGTGCTTAGTACGGTGAAAATATTCCCTGTACGCTGGGTGCGTTTGCGTCAAAAGTTTAACATACAGTCGCCACTAGAGTATTTATCTACGCGTTACAACCGACCTACCCAACAAATTATGGCCTGGAGTGGTGTCTTGCTCAAACTTTTCGATTTAGGAGCTAAATGGGCAGCTATTGCTATTCTGTTGAAAGTATTTACAGGTATTCCTATTGCTTACGGCATCCTTTTTTCGGGCATTATTTCTATTGTTTACATTACCATAGGTGGTTTGTGGGCGGTTATTATGACCGATTTTATTCAGTTCGTAGTGCAGATAGGCGCCGGTGTGGCTATGTTTATAGCGGTGATGACCAAACTTGGCGGTTGGGGTTCCATTTTTGGAATGTGGGAGCAATTGCCGGCTCATCACAGCGATCCATTCGCAGATCCCTACACCGTATGGTTTGCTTTAGCCTTCCTACTCATAAATGTGTTGAGCTATAATGGTGGTACTTGGAGTCTGGCTACTAAGTATATCTCGTCTCCGGATGAGACCAAGACCAAACGTGCGGCTATATTATCCGGTGCTTTGTACTTGATATGGCCACTTATCCTGTTTTTTCCTATGTGGGCGGCACCTCTTTTGCTGCCCGGTATGGAGGATCCTACGGAATCTTACGGTCTGTTGACCTTGGAGCTGTTGCCATCCGGCTTGGTGGGTTTGGTGCTGGCATCTATGTTCTCAGCTACTATGTCGATGACCGCCGGCGATATCAATACCATCTCCGCTGTGATTACGCGCGACATCCTTCCGTCATTGTCTAAGAAGATGGAAAAACTTAGCCAAAGCAAAATGCTGCGTGTAGCCAAGGTGGTAACCTTCGCATTCACGCTGAGCACCATCATTATTGCTTTGCAATACGAATCCTTTGGTGGCGTACTGGGGCTTATCGTCTCTTGGTTTGCTGCACTGGTAGGGCCTATCTCTATACCTATGTTGCTCGGTATGCTACCGCAATTTAAAAACTGTGACGAACGTGCAGCTATTTTTTCCATTATAGCCGGATTGTTGGCCTTTATCGCTACGAAAGTATTCCCTGGCTGTGCTTATGCTCTTGAGATTAGTCTTCCGGTCATCATTTCATTGTGCGTGTATGTCGTTTTTGGCTTTGCCGGACGAAAGAAAGCGGTGAAACCCGAAGTAGAAGCCATGATAGAACTATTTCTTAGTGATAGGGAGTTGTAAATTAGAAATTAGAAAAGTGAAATTGGAAAGTTAAAATTGGAAATTAGTACTTGGGCGCGCTCAAATTTCAATTTTCGGATTTCAAATAAAAAAATTACAGATGAAAAATTTAGATAAAGTAAACGTATATAACACCAGAGAAGAAATGGGGTATGAAGCTGCCCAAGATATAATAAAGCAGATTAAAAAGGCCTTAAGCAAAAAAGCAGAGATCAGAATGGTTTTTGCTGCGGCGCCTTCTCAGAATGAAGTGCTTAAGCATTTGGTAACCTCTGACGATGTGGAATGGGGGCGAATAACGGCTTTTCATATGGACGAATACATCGGCTTAACGGCCGGTGCACCACAGTTGTTTTCAGAATTCTTGAAAGCGGCCATTTTTGATCAGGTGCCATTCAAAAAAGTTCATTTGGTAAATAGTGCTAATGGAGACGATGAGTGTGAGCGTTATGCCAAACTGCTGGCCGAAGCACCTATCGATATCGTGTGCTTGGGTATAGGTGAAAATGGCCATATTGCCTTCAACGATCCGCCGGTGGCTGATTTTAACGATCCTGTATTGGTAAAAAAAGTGAAATTGGATGAGGCTTGCCGTCAGCAGCAGGTGAATGACGGATGTTTCCCGGAAATAGATGCTGTGCCGCAGTATGCTTTCAGCCTAACCATACCGGCCTTGATGGGTGGCGAGGCGCTCTTTTGTGTAGTGCCTGGCGCAACTAAGCGCGAAGCGGTGATGCACACGCTCAACGATGCGGAAATCAGTACCCAATGGCCATCAACCATACTGCGTCAGCATGCAGCTTGTCATTTTTATTTTGATCAAGATTCTTGCGATTTGTAGCACCTTTCTATAACTGTTTCTAATAGTTTACATATGAAGAAGACAAATAAATACATCGACTGTTTGACCAATAAAATGGTAGAAATAATCTCAGAAAACGGGACGATTCTATCGAGTCAAATGACGGATGAAACACCTTCTGGTAATACTTATGTAGGCCCTGGATTGGTAGACCTGCAAGTCAATGGCTTTATAGGCGTCGATTTTAATACTTTTCCCATTGCGGAGAATGATTTTGTTAAGGCTACAAAGGCTTTATTGTCCGGTGGTGTGACTTCCTTTTTGCCTACGGTGATTACCAACTCTACACCGGCTACCCTAGCTTTGCTAAAGAATATAGATGAGCTGTGTGTGGTCAATCCATTGATTGATAGTTTTGTGGGAGGTATACATCTGGAGGGGCCTTTTATTTCGCCTTTAGATGGCCCCCGTGGTGCTCATGCACAAGAGTATGTGACGGCACCTGATTGGTCTCTTTTTTGCCAATTTCAGGAGGCTTCCGGCAATAGAATCAAGATATTGACTTTGAGTCCTGAATGGGAAAATTCGGATGCTTTCATTAAGCAATGTGTGGCTAGTGGTGTAGTTGTATCTATCGGGCATTCAGCCGCTACTCCTGAGCAAATCAGATCGGCCGTAGAGGCCGGCGCTTCTATGTCTACACACTTGGGCAATGGCGTTTCGTTAGAGCTTCCACGCAACAAAAATTTGGTGATCGAACAATTGTCCTTAAGCAGTGTATCGTCTGGACTAATAGCTGATGGGTTTCACCTGCCGGATAGTTTTCTGAGTGTGGCTCTAAAAACGAAAGAATCAAATGCTTTTATCGTTAGTGATAGTACAATGTTTGCCGGTATGGAAAGTGGCAGGTATCATTCGCATATAGGTGGTGAGGTCGACTTATCTGCCGAGGGACGCTTGTCCTTAGCTAGTAATTCTAAGCTGCTGGCAGGCGCTGCTCTGGGCATTGTAGATGGTGTAAATTTTTTGATGTCTAAAGAGATTGCTCCGCTAAAGGATGCGTGGTCTTTGGCTTCTGTTTACCCTGAAAGGTTAGTGTCATCAGAAGCTTACGAAGGTGATAAAGTGGTGTTTATAGTAGAAAAATCGAAGATTGTTGTACTAAAGGTCTATAAAAGGGGTAAAAAAGTTTACGAAAGAGATTCCAATTAAGGCGTTTGTTGTTATTTTTGTGCTTATGGAAATGCAAAATAGAAACCAGCTGGGGATAAAGGATGTGGCTAAAGCTGCTAATGTGGCTGTAGCTACTGTAGACAGGGTGATTCATGGGCGCAATGGCGTAAGTCAAAAGACGAAAGATAAAGTGCTTAAGGTTATTAAGGAATTGAATTATCAACCTAACTTGATGGCTAGTAACCTGTCACGTAAGAAAAATTTTGTGTTTGGTGTACTGTTGCCTAAAGTGTCACAATCCACTACCAGCTATTGGGATTTGCCTGTCAAGGGCATCTATCAAGCACAAAAAGACCTGAGCCAGTACTCTATCACGTTAGAGATGTTTCGTTTTGATAGTGAGAATGAAAGAGATATTAGAAAGCAGATTTTGAAAGTGATTAATAGCTCGATAGACGGGCTGATTCTGACCACCAAGTTTGTAAATGAAATGGATATCCTTATTCAGGATTGTAATCAAAAAAAACGCCCCTTTATTTTTATCGACTCTAATATTAATAAATTAGACTGCCTCTGTAGCATTCACCAACCCATTTACGAAAGCGCACAATTAGCTGCTCAGCTTTTTAATTATAGCATTAAAGAAGGCGAACTACTAACGCTACATTTGCGCAATGCGATGGACACCTCTGGCATTGCTACACTCAAGGAGAAAGGCCTGGAGGATTATTATACAGAACACAATACTCCTGTGAAAAATAAGCAATTGATATTGAGAGATTTTTCAAAGCATAAAATAAAAGAATCTTTGCAGCAAACTCTTCAGCAAAACCCCGGTATCAAAGGTATATTTGTGGTCAATTCGAAAATTGCTCCTGTGGCAGAATGTGTTACAGAGATCAATCGTAAAGACCTTATTCTTATAGGTTATGATTTACTACAAGAGGATTATAAATGGGTGGACAATGGCACGATTGACTTTCTGATTTGTCAGAAACCCGAACGCCAAGGCTACGATGCCATTCGAAAGCTTTTTGAACACTTGGTTTTGAAAAGAGATGTTGAATCAGAGATACTAATACAGCTTGACATTGTAACTAAATACAACTATAAGTATTATAGCAGTTTTAGTGAATAGCTGACTGAAATCGTTGGTTTATGATTCATAAAGTAGCAAAAACACACTTAGCTGTATCTGATATAACGGCCTTATCGTTAGTTCTGAATAAAACTCCAAAACTGGAACTTGATCAGCTCAATTGGGCCGACTTTCCTTATCAACCACAAGTCACTGCTTCATTATTATACAATGATGATTATTTACTTGTTAAGTATTATGTAGAGGAGCAGGAGCTACGGCTAGTAAACCACATAGATCAGTCCAGAGTATGTGAGGACAGTTGTGTGGAGTTTTTTGTTTCCGCAGATGATAATGGCTACTTCAATTTTGAATTTAACGCTAAAGGGACTTGTCTGGCTGCTTTTGGAAAAGAAAGAGCCTTTCGAATTTTTCTGTCTGATGATCAGATGAATCAGATTCTCAGGTTTCCTCAAGAAACAGTCCAAAACCACCCCAATGTCGTCACTTGGAGTATTATTCTTGCCATTCCTTTTTCCATTATTGGCACCCCGCCTAACAAAGAATACCACGCCAACTTCTACAAATGTGGCGATAAACATCAAGTACCTCACTTTCTGTCTTGGAATCCTATAAATACTGAATCGCCTGATTTTCACAAACCGGAATGTTTTGGTCGTATTAAGCTTATTCCTTAATACAGGGTTTTAAGATTTATATTTAACTCAGGTTTAGAATATTCCCATTTTAAAGGTCAAATTATAATTGAAACCATTCATTGGTTCATTGTAAGTATTAAGTAAACCTTCTACCTTACTGGTGATACGGTATGAGGCGCCCAGACCAATACGGAACCACTTGGCTATATTAAGTTCCACATCTATTCCCGGCTCAGCCACAAAAAATATAGAACTGACATTCGAATTGGTATAGCCGTTGTTGTAATAGCCAGAATCCCAATAGGTATTGTCCCATTGAGCCTCTACCATAGCACCTGCCCCCAACATAACAGGAAAGGCTATATGTACCGATTTTATACTCCATATTACGGGCTCGAGGTACAGGCCGCCATAAGCACCGGTGGTGTTGTTATAGATAGTAGTAATGGATGGATCGGCACCGACCGGAGGTGCCGATTCTTTAGGATTGGTGATAAAACCCTTACCTCCAAAACCAATGCCCAGATAGTGATTGGCAACAAACATAATGCGTTCGCCACTGATAAAAGAGGCTTTTCCTTTAAAATCAGAGTATCCAAAATTGACAGCGAAATAACCACCAAAACCTTTCTGATTATTAAAAAGAGTTTGTGGTTGTGGACGCTTGGCTATTGTTATGGAATCTTCCGCAGTGTATTGCTTGTTATTTTCTAATATAATTTGTGTAAAGCCTAATTGTGTAATTAAAGCCGTTATTATAAGTGTTATTGTTCTTTTCATAATGGTGTACTGTTGATTTTTCTATTACTATATACAACTTAAAGACATAAATATTTAAGACCGGTCATATTTGGGTTCTATAACGTTTGGTGTGGGTGTCATATTATTTTCAAAAATCCTCCAAAATTCGTATCTTCGCGCGACAAAATGAAAAGAAAGGCGCAGTTCTTCTTTCATTATGTAATAAAGCAAGCCAAAAACAATATTAAATATAACTCATCACACTATGAAAATGAACATTGCTGTATTGCCAGGTGACGGCATCGGACCGGAGATTGTAGAACAGGCTATGAAAGCTGTAAAAGCCGTTTGTGCTAAAAAAGGCCACGAATTGACTTATGAATATGCTATTACGGGTGCCTGTGCTATCGACGAGGTAGGCGAGCCTTACCCTCAGGCAACTCACGACCTTTGTATGAAATCGGATGCCGTACTTTTCGGAGCTATTGGCGATCCTAAATTTGATAATAACCCGAAAGCTAAGGTACGTCCTGAGCAGGGTCTTTTGAAAATGCGTAAAGACCTTGGTCTCTATGCTAACTTGCGTCCGGTGATTAACTTTCCCTCATTGCTACATAAATCACCTTTGCGTCGTGACTTGGTCGAAGGTGTTGAGTTTATGTGTGTGCGTGAGCTGACCGGTGGTATCTATTTTGGCGAAAAAGGCCGTAAAGATGGTGGCGACACCGCTTTTGATACTTGCGTGTATACTCGTGTAGAGGTAGAGCGTATCCTTAAACTGGCTTTCGAATTTGCCACTAAAACAGAACGTAAAAAACTCACCGTAGTCGATAAAGCCAACGTGGTAGAGACTTCACGTTTGTGGCGCGAGGTGGCGCAGGAGATGGCACCTAACTACCCAACGGTAGAAACAGAATTTATGTTTGTGGATAACGCTGCTATGCAGTTGATCCAGCGTCCGGGTAACTTCGATGTGATGGTAACAGAGAATATGTTTGGTGATATTCTGACCGACGAAGCTTCTGTTATCGGTGGTTCATTGGGAATGTTGCCATCGGCTTCTGTAGGTGTCCATACTTCTGTATTTGAGCCTATCCACGGTTCTTATCCACAGGCAGCAGGTAAAGATATTGCTAACCCATTGGCCACTATCCTTTCGGCCGCTATGATGTTCGAATACGCGTTTGACCTGAAAGAAGAAGGTCAGATGATTCGCGACGCCGTAAATGCTTCGTTGGATGCCGGCGTAGTTACCGAAGATATCGCCGAAGATGGTAAAGCAGCCAAAACCTCTGAAGTAGGGGACTGGGTGGCTGATTTTATTGCAAAAGCATAAAATGAATATACCTAGCTGTTCAATGAAATTATAGCTATAACACAGAGTTACACGAAGAGTCACAGAGTTACACAGAGAATGCTTTGTGGCTCTTTGTGCTTCTTGGTGTTTCTTTGTGTAATAATCTCACTTATAAAAACCAAAAGATTTCAGTTATGTTTGAAAACTCACCTATCAATACCGTTTCTCTTGCAAAAATAATCCAGGATCTAAACATCAAAAACATTGGTAATGCCACCATTCGTGAAGTGGTGACCGTGGTCAATGGCTACGAAGCAGCCAACGACGATAAGTTCATACGTATGGAGATGGGCGTGCCCAGTCTGGATCCGCCAAGTATTGGTATAGAGGCTGAGAAAGCCGCTTTGGATGCCGGCGTGGCGTCTAAATATCCGATGTTGGATGGTTTGCCTGCTCTAAAGCAGGAAGGCGCCCGTTTTGTAGACGCCTTTTTGGGCGTAAAAGCCAATCCGGCGTACGTGATTCCTACCGTGGGTTCTATGCAGGGCACCTATGCATCTTTCCTGACCTGTTTGCAGTCTGACCCTAAGAAAGATAATATCCTTTTTATCGATCCGGGTTTTCCGGTGCAAAAGCAGCAACTGGATGTGTTGGGCGGAAAAGTAAAAACCTTTGATGTATACGATTACCGCGGTGAAAACTTAGCCGATAAGCTGGATGAGATGTTGGCGGATGGTGATGTGTGCTGCATCGTTTATTCCAATCCGAATAATCCATCGTGGATTTGCTTTAATGATGATGAGTTAAAGATTATTGCTGCTAAGGCAGATCAATATGATGTCGTTGTTTTGGAAGATTTGGCTTATTTCGGAATGGATTTTCGTAAGGATTTGGGAACACCTTTTGAAGCGCCTTATCAAGCCTCTGTAGCTAAATATACCGACAATTACATCCTTTCTATTTCCAGCTCCAAGGCCTTTTCTTATGCGGGACAGCGCATTGGTATCACTGTGATTTCCGATAAAGTCTTTGAGCGTCAGCACCCGGCATTGCAAGAGCGCTATGGTATTCCAAGCTTTGGTGGTGTGTTTGTAGGACGTGTGATTTATGCGCTTTCGTCAGGAGCCAGTCATTCGGCGCAATATGCTTTGGCAGCAATGTTAAAAGCGGCTAACGATGGGCAATTCAAATTCCTGAATGATGTAAAAATTTATGGTGACCGTGCCAAAGTGATGAAAGAACTTTTTATTAATAACGGTTTCCACTTGGTTTACGAAAAAGACCTGGATCAGGAATTGGCCGATGGCTTTTACTTCACGGTTGGTTATAAAGCGATGAGCGGTATCGAACTGGCAGCTAATCTTATCCATTATGGCATCAGTGCTATTTCGCTGGACAGTACCGGCAGTGAGCAACAAGGCATCCGTGCTTGTATGGCCTTTGTGACGGAGGAGCAATTCCCGGTGATGGCAGAGCGCCTGGCGGCTTTTGCTAAGGATTTTTAATTGTATCGCTGAGATACGCGGAGGAGCTGAGATGCGCTGAGAAAATAATGAAATATATAATCTACATATTGTTGAGTTTTTCTATTATCAATTGCTTTGCAATAGAAGATGATGAGCTAATTGGCGAGTGGGCTTATGCTGACTATCATCCGGAGGATAGTACCTATGAGTATGTGGAAATCTACTACGATGGCGATTTTGTTTATCCTCATACAAGAAATTTTGGAGGAATACCTTCATTCAGATATGAAATAAATGGTGATTCACTTTTTTATTATGGATACGATGGAAACCCTGATTCAGGTAAAATAACTTGGAAAGCAAAGTTAGAACTGTTGGATTCTGCAACTATAAGATGGACAGATAAAGAACAAAGCTTCCTGATGTATAGAATTGATAGTTCTGAATATACTCAGCTTGACTTTTTTGAGCAAAACCGGCAGTTAAAGAATATTTCCGGACTAAAAAAAGGAATGTATTCTGAGATGAGCCTGGTTCTGATGAATTATTATAATGCCCACCTTGTTAGTCGTGAAGTGACTCATTATTATAAAATTAAAGAAATTGGGTTTGAAGAAGCCATTGATTGGCTAAATGCCAGTGAAGAAAATGCCTCAAACAGATGGACAGAAGAAGTACATCACTCTGCATTAGAAGGCTTGTATTCTATTTATAATGAGAGAAAACCAAAGAAAAAGTACATTTATTGATGCAATGTAGAATATAACATAAACTTTAAGCTTAAGAAAGCCAAAGCAAAACTCATAATTATTAATCTCTGCGAGACTCTGCTCCTCAGCGTATCTCCGCGATACATTTAACATCTCATAAGTTATGGAACAAATAACCCCCGAAAACGTCTGCCTTACCCAATACTCTCATGGAGCAGGCTGCGGCTGCAAGATATCACCAAAACAACTGCGTAGTATTTTATCACACACCCAAACAGAAGTCCTGGACAAGCAACTTTTAGTTGGCAACAGTACACTGGATGATGCGGCTGTGTATGATATTGGTAATGATCAGGTGCTGATTTCCACCACCGATTTTTTTATGCCGATTGTGGATAACCCGATGGATTTTGGGGGCATTGCGTCGGTCAATGCCATTAGTGATGTGTATGCTATGGGCGGTAAACCCTTGATGGCTATTGCTATCCTGATGTGGCCGGTGGATAAACTGAGCGACGAGATAGCCGGACAAGTGTTGGAAGGTGCTAAACGGGCCTGTGCCGAGGCAGACATTGCCATTGCCGGCGGGCATAGCATCGACGGACCGGAACCGGTCTTTGGTCTGGCGGTTACGGGCATAGCCCATAAAGATCAGGTGAAGAAAAACTCGTCGGCTACAGCCGGCTGCGAGCTCTTCCTGACTAAACCTCTTGGTGTGGGCATCTTGTCTACAGCTCAGAAAAAAGGTTTGTTAAAAGATGCTGATCTTAACAAGGCACGCAACTCTATGTTGACGCTAAATAAGATTGGGCAGGAGTTAGGCCAACTGAAAGGCGTTAAAGGCCTGACGGATGTGACGGGTTTTGGGCTCTTAGGGCACTTGGCAGAATTGGCAGAGGGTAGTGGACTGTCGGCTCGAATACAAGCTGATAAAGTGCCATTGATCGAGGGACTAGAGCCTTATATTGAAAACAAATGCTTCCCGGGCGGAACTTTCCGTAATTATGAAAGCTACGGGCATAAAATCTCACCGATAACTGAAGCACAGAAACAAATCCTCTGCGATCCTCAAACGAGCGGTGGCCTCTTGGTTGCTGTAGAGCCGGAGGAGAAAGCGGAATTCTTTGAGGTGTGTGCTGCGCACGGACTGGAGCTTGAGAGCTTTGGGAGCTTGGAGGAAAAGGGGGAGTTTTTCGTTTTTGTGGAGTAAGATGTATCGCGGAGATACGCTGAGGAGCAGAGATACGCTGAGTTTTAGCTTATCTCTGCTCCTTTGTTTTTTATGGTAAACTACAATTTTTCTCTGCGAATCTCTGCTCCTCTGCGAATCTCTGCGATAC
>DHQI01000120.1:0-483 GCA_002408065.1 Bacteroidales bacterium UBA5342 | reverse complement strand
ATCTCTGCGATACTTTTTACTTCTAACAGTATTGATAACGGTTGACTATTCTTCTGATACCATTTTTTAATACTTTAACGTGAAAGTTTATTAAAAGGCCGACCCGGTAATCACCAAGTTTTAGATAAGTGAGAAGCTGTGCCTTATGCACATCTGTTAAGTCTTCCACAGCTTTAGTTTCAATGATTACCTTATTTTCAACCAGTAGGTCTAAACGGTAGCCGTGATCTAGTTTTACTTCTTTATAAACGATAGGCATCGCTACTTCTTTTTCTACATCGAGTCCTTCTTCAAGCAGTTCATAATATAAGCACTCTTGGTACACAGACTCTAGTAAGCCTGGCCCCAAACGACGGTGTACTTCAATAGCTTTACCAATAACAATATCAGTGAGTTCATTTTCTGTATACATAATTTTAGTTTTTATAAGTGAATAAAAAGAGGAGCAGTATTTCAAAGAAAAATATCTCTGCGAATCTCTGC